>JAEWZY010000038.1 GCA_023394955.1 Bacillota bacterium | reverse complement strand
AAGATTTTGGGAACACCGCTGATCAGTATTACCGCCTCCCGGGAAGCTACTCTATCCCGAAACAGCGATATTGTCCTATTAGTCAGAGTGAATCAAGAAGCTTGCCCGTTGGGATTAGCTCCCACGGCCAGTACAACGGCAGTTATGGCCTTAGGTGACGCCTTGGCCGCCGTTTTGCTTGAAGCCCGTAATTTTAAACGGGAAGACTATGCCCTGTATCATCCGGGAGGCGCTTTAGGACGAAAATTATTACTCACTGTGGAAAAATTGATGCATACCGGGGATGAAAATCCGTTAATCGATCATCGTTTAACAGTGAAGGATGCGATAATTGCCATGACCGCCCGGGGAAATCACGGGGCGGCGATAGTTGTGGATGAAACCGGCAAGTTGTTGGGGATTTTAACCGATGGCGACCTCCGTCGGATTATGGAAAAATACCCGGATCCATTGGCATTGCCGGTTGAAGGGGTAATGACCAAAAACCCGAAAGCGATTAGCAAGGAAAAATTGGCCGCTGAAGCAATGCATGTTATGGAAGAGAAAAAAATTACGGTATTACCGGTAGTTGATGAAGCTGGAAAAGCGATCGGGATCATCCATCTCCATGACATTATCAAAGGAATGACCGGGTTAAAATAAGATTATAGATATGATAATCGCCTTATAATGGTTTAATCTGTTTTCGATATTCACCCGGTGTTTTTCCGATAATTTTTTTAAAAACTTCATAAAAGAATTTCATATCCTTGAAGCCAACCTGATAGGCGATGTCGACGACTTTCATGTCCGTGTTTTGAATCAGATTACAAGCCTCGTTGATGCGTATTTTTTGAATATAGTCGCTGAAATTGATCCCCGTAACTTCTTTAAAAAGCCGACTAAAATAATTTTTGCTGATAAATGATTGGAGGGCTAGATCCTCCAATTTTATTTCGGTGTGATAGTTTTGCTTGAGATATTCCACTGCTTTATCAACCAAATCCTTATGTTGGAGCGAAATACTTTTTTGGTTCTCCGATTCAATAAGGCGAAAGATTTTCACAAGCAATTCGATGAGGTATGCTCGGATAATATCCGAATATCCTCTTTTTACCATTTTGTATTCCTGATACATTTTACTAAAAAGTTCGCCAATCTCTTTAAAATCTGTGCCATGAAGCCTAAGATCGGGCCCGGGGGAAAAATCTTCCGGAAAAAGCGATTTAAATAAAAATGAAGTGGTGATATCTTTGAACGTTTTCCCATTGAACAGGGAAGTATCTAAAAATTCGGGGTAAAATACACAGTTATAAAGTATCGGACTTTCATTGGAATCTGGTAACGGGAAAAAACCGTGAGGAACATTGTAATTGATAATTATTAAATCGCCTTTCCCAACATTGTAATGATATTGCCCGGTCTGATGAAACCCTTTACCGTTTATCACATAAGCAATCTCAATGAAATCATGTTTATGAATGCATTCGCAAAATTCCTGCAATTCATCGGAACGGTTTAAATAGACCAATTCGTTTGGGCGAAAAAGAGTCTCTCCTTTAAGTACCGGACATGAATTCATCTTTTGATCACTCCAAACGGGGATTTTTTGTCAATGAGAATCTTATAAAGAAAGCATTGGAAGGTAAGCTTGGCGAAGGGGAATGCTGTTAGGAATTGAGCTTGATTATGCCGGAATCGAAAAAACCAGCCAATGTGTGATTATGCTGTAATTCTTGGAAATTATGAAATACCCCAAATTAATAATAACATATACCAATTACAAGCCGGAAACTTTGGGTGTAAAATAATTATAACAATTTTGTTAAGAACTTTCAATGTTTACAAAGACAATTAACACATTGCGTAGATAAAACATTTTGTGAATCAGTTAGATGGATTCATCAAAAGGGGGTGTACTAAAATATAAGAGGTGAAAAATTAAAATGTTTTAGATGAATTAATTAAGGGGGTAAATGAATGAATCGTAAACTCATCAGAATGCTTTTTATCATTGTTATTATGGTTCTTGTATTAGGAATGATATTGGTCCCGTCTTTTGCAAAAAACAGTAGTTTTACTATTGCCATGGTTGTAAAGGGCGCCGGTAATCCTTTCTTTGAAGCCTGTAAAAAAGGTGGCGAAGAAGCATCTAAGCAGTTAGGCAATAAATTTATTTTTCAAGGGCCGGAAACTCCTACCGCTGAAGGTCAGATTGCTATGATCGACGCTTTAATCGCTCAAAGGGTCAACGCCATTCTGATCAGCGCTAATGACGCCAATGCATTGATCCCGGTATGTCAAAAAGCTATGAAACGCGGCATTAAGATCATTACTTTTGATTCCGCGGTAGCTCCAAAGGGCCGTGATTTATACCTGAATCAGTGCGATATGGAACAAGTCGGCCGGATTCAAATTCAAATGCTCGGTGAGATGATTAATTATCAAGGTGAAATCGCTGTTCTTAGTTCCGCTTCAACTCATACCAACCAAAACACCTGGATTAAATGGATGAAAGAAGAATTGACGCTCCCGAAGTACAAAAATATGAAACTAGTCGCAGTAGTTTACGGCGACGATCTTCGTGAAAGGAGTTATAACGAAGCGTTAGGACTGTTTAAGTCCTATCCGAATTTGAAGGGAATTATCTCTCCGACTACCGTCGGTATCGCCGCTACAGCCCGGGCTCTTGAAGACAAAGGGCTAAATGGCCAGATTCAATTAACCGGGTTAGGTTTACCCAGTGAGATGGCTGAATATCTCCGCAATGGGACCTGTAAAGCCATGGCGTTGTGGAATCCGATCGACCTTGGGTATACTTCGACTTATATGGCCTATCGTTTGCTTAGCAAAGAGAACAAAGGCAATATCGGAGAGACCATGGATTGCGGCAGAATGGGCAAGTTGAAGATCGTTGATGAAGGTAACGGTGGGAAGATGATCATCCTTGGGCCGCCGTTCCAGTTCAATGTTGAGAATATCGACGAATGGTACAATGTATATTAAAATAGTTTTTCCGGAGAGGATTAATTCCTCTCCGGACTTTAATACATACACTAACACTTGATTTGTGGTTTTAATTTTGTTAACCAATTGATAAGTTAAGTTCTAAAGCTTAAGCCAGATTCCTAACCCAAATGACATCAAGGGTATTTTAGAAATTTAAATCGAAGGAAGACAAGGAGGAAGGGTTTTGTCCGAGTTTATTTTAGAATTAAGAGGTATCGTAAAAACCTTCCCCGGAGTTAAGGCTCTAAATGAAGTTAATCTACAGATTCGACCCGGTGAGGTCCATGCCTTGCTCGGGGAAAATGGGGCGGGAAAATCGACCTTGATCAAGGTGATCACCGGAATTCACCAACCGGATCAGGGCGAAATTAAAATTTCCGGAAAACCGATCAAATTTTCTGGAACGCTACAAGCGCAAAATTGCGGAATTGCAGCTATCTATCAGGAACCCACAGTGTTTCCCGATTTAAAAGTGATGGAAAACATATATATGGGGCACCATCCGATTATTCCTCTTTTTAAGCGGATTGATTGGCGCCGGGTACGGAAAGAGACTACTGATTTATTGAAGTCTTTGGAAATCGATATCGATCCGATGGCCCCGATGAAAAGCCTCAGTGTGGCGGAACGACAATTAGTGGAAATAGCGAAGGCGCTTTCGTTTAAATCGAAAATTTTAATTATGGATGAACCGACAGCAGCCCTTACCTTACAAGAGGTTCAAGAACTATTTAAAATAATCAACCGGTTGCGGGAGAACGGAACAGCCATTATTTATATCTCGCATCGGTTGGAAGAAGTTTTTGAAATCGCGGATCGAGTGACTGTTTTACGGGACGGTCAATATATAGATACTCGGAACGTCTCGGATGTAACAATGGATCAGTTGATTCAGATGATGGTTGGCCGGGAACTAAGCGCTCTTTTTCCTAAGGTAGAGGCGAAACGGGGCGAGCAGGTTCTGGAAGTTAAGAATTTGACCAAAAACGGAGAATTTTGCGATGTTTCGTTTGAGTTATATAAGGGAGAGATCATTGGTTTAGCAGGATTAGTGGGAGCGGGCCGTACCGAACTTGCCCGGACCATATTTGGCGTGGACCGGATTGATGGCGGTGAAATTAGAATCAAGGGCCAAAAAGTTCTGATTCGGGAGCCCGATGACGCCTTGAAAAACGGAATTGCCTATCTCCCGGAAGATCGCCAGCAACACGGGCTAGTTTTACCGATGACGATTACCCAGAATGTGACACTCCCCACTTTGAAAAAGTTTGCATTTAGGGGACGTCTTGACCGGCGGAAAGAAGACCAGGCAACTGCTGAATATGTAAAACTTCTTAACATTCGCACCGCCGGTCTCTGGCAAAAAGCCCTTCAGTTATCCGGGGGTAATCAACAAAAAGTAGTTTTGGCGAAATGGCTGGCAACCAAGCCTAAGGTTTTAATTTTGGATGAACCAACCAAAGGTGTGGATGTGGGGGCCAAGGCGGCTATCTATAAGATTATCAGCGAATTGGCCGCCGAAGGAATGGCAATCTTGATGATTTCTTCGGAATTACCGGAGATATTAGGCATGAGTGACCGGATCTTAGTGATGCATGAAGGCAGGCTCACCGCACATTTTATACGAGCAGAGGCGACTCAGGAGAAGATATTGGCTTCAGCCACCGGACGGATCGGCCATTTTTGCGACCAAGCGGTCTCCACCCAATGAAGGATTTTGCAATGGAGGATAAGAAGATGACAAACAACACGATACCGGTCAAGCGTTGTAATCCGTTCGAGCTATTCGGGGGATTACGAGAGGTAGGACTGATCGTTTTTATAATCATACTAATGGCATTAGTAACTTTACGTAGTTCGTCTTTTCTGACGTCGCAAAACTTTAGCGATGTATTGCTTGATATTTCTATTTTAGTAATTGTGGCTATCGGGCAGTTGCTGGTGGTTATAACGGGAGGGATCGATCTCTCCATTGGATCGGGTATTGCTTTAGTAGGAATGGTGGTCAGTATGGTGTTTAGCGCCAATTTCGGATTACCTCCCGGGCTGGCGTTATTGATGGGAGCGGGGATTGGACTTCTTTTGGGTAGTTTTAACGGATTGTTGGTTGCCGTCGGTCAAGTACCGCCGATTATTGCTACTTTAGGCACTATGGCCATCTATCGCGGATTCGTCTTCGTTATCAGTAAGGGGCAATGGATTAATGCGCACCAGATGTCTGAAGGCTTTAAACAGTTGACCCGCGGGAATATTCTCGGTATACCTAGTTTGATATTTATGGCATTAATGATTTCACTGTTCTTTTATTATTACTTGAATCATGTCCGGAGCGGGCGGGCTATCTATGCAGTCGGTAGCAATCCCACTGCCGCTGTCTTCGCCGGATTAAAAGCTAATAAAATGCGTTTCAGTGTTTATGCATTATCCGGTTTACTATATGGGCTGGCCGGAGTGTTA
Source organism: Bacillota bacterium (assembly GCA_023394955.1). GTDB lineage: Bacteria > Bacillota > UBA4882 > UBA8346 > UBA8346 > JAAYHS01. Next base: position 56,177 of record JAEWZY010000038.1, on the reverse strand, counting down.
TGGGTATCCCGTTTTGCGTCGGCTCAAAGCGACTCGGCTTCCGGATTCGAACTTCAATCCGTAGCGGCCATTGTCATTGGGGGAGCAAGCACCCTGGGGGGGTCCGGAAAGATTTCCGGTGTACTTTTAGGTTCACTATTACTCGGAATTATCAGTAACGCCCTTAATGTGACTCGGATATCTCCTTTTTGGAAGTTGGCGATTCAGGGTTTGATCATCCTATTGGCGGTTATCGGTGATACTTTGATGACCGATAGGATGCAGAAACAGTTTGTAAGGAGGAAAAGGATATGATCTCACTGCAAGAAGGTAAGAAGTTCAACAACAATAGTATCTTCGGGCGTTGGGAATATATTTTAATCGCAATGTTCGTAGTATTATTGGCTGGTAGTTCATTTATTTCGCCATATTTCCTTGATCCTCTCAATCTGTTGGATATGACCTTTAATTTTATGGAGAAAAGTATTATAGCTTTGATTATGTGCTTGATTATTATCACCGGTAATGTTGACCTCTCAGTTGCCTCAAACATGGCTGTTTCAGCAGCAGTGATGGGGATTGCATTCCAATCAGGGCTTAACATGTGGGTGGCGGCATTTCTTTGCCTGCTCACCGGAATGTTAGGCGGTCTGCTTAATGGTCTGATTATCACTAAGCTAAAATTACCGGCGATGGTCGTTACCTTAGGAACATATATTCTCTATCGCGGCCTAGCTTATGCGCTGTTAGGCGATACTGCCGTCACCGGATTTCCGGAGGGCTATGGTATTATTGGCCGGGGGTATCTGGGAGCTTCGCCAATCCCCGTCCAACTGGTGCTCTTCTTTGTTTTAGCCGGTATATTCTGGTATGTATTGCATTATACCGTTTTTGGCCGTTCGGTCTATGCCATTGGTAATAATGAGCAAGCTTGCCGGTATTCCAATATTCCGGTAGACCGGATTAAAATTATGTTATTCATGCTTTCCGGCCTTTTATCCGCTTTTAGCGCTATCTTGCTAACCTCCAGGATCGGCAGCATTCGTCCGGACATTGCCAGCGGGTTTGAATTGGAGATTATTACGGCAGTGGTTTTGGGCGGGGTAAGTATTAATGGTGGGACCGGAAATTTGATCGGCGTTGTATTGTCTTTATTTTTAATTGGAACAGCCAGATACGGAATGGGTTTATTGAATATACCGGGGCAGGTCATGACGGTTGTCATCGGGTTCCTGCTCATTGGAGCGATTTTGCTAACCCGGTTGATGCAACGCGTCTCTCCGAAAACCTCCGCTTAGTTCAAGAACTATTTAATGTAGGAAATAAATATTTTAGGTGGAATGATGAAAATATTTAAATCCACTATTCCTCTTAAGGTGAAAATAATATTCGGCTTTACCGTTGTTGTATTTCTGATGTCAGTTGTCAGTATTGTTTCTTCCGTACTAGTTCGAAATTCAATGGAAAAATTGAATCTCATGGTTGAAACGATGATTACGACGAACAACCTGATGGAAACCGCAATTTCGATTCCTAAGACTTTGACCACCTATTCTTTGGAGAAAAAACAATCCGATCGCGAAGAAATTAATCGGAGTTTTACCTTAATTGAAGATGGATTGCAGTCGTTGGAAACTAAAATTACGGATGATGCCGGTAAAGATGAAGCATCAACCTTGGAAAATATTTTCCAAACATTCCACGAGCATATTAACGAATTAATTACTTTCATTGATCAGAAAAAATATGGCGACGACGATTATCTGGAAATACTTGATGATATGAAAAATGTCTCCGGTTACTTTAAGGATTCCGCGCAGCGATTAATCGCCTGTGAGCTTAATTATTATAACCAATTAAAGACTGAATTGGACCGGACTAATAGTTTAGTTGGGATACTTACCTTAATTATTATCGGTTCGATCGGTTTTTTGAGTATCGTTGGCGCGATTATATTTGCGGCGAGAATAACCGGGACTCTTATAAAATTAGCTCATTTCGCGCAACGAATCGCCGGAGGAGATTTGAAAGTTAATAATCTCGTCATCAAATCTAATGATGAAATCAGTATTGTGGCTCGATCATTCAATAAAATGAGCGAAAGCTTGAAATCATTAATCGGTAGTATCCGGGAACACAGCGTTAAAGTAGCTGATTCGGTTCTTCATGTTAAAAATAGCGTTGAACAAAACTCCAAAGCCAGTGAAGAGATTGCAATAACAATGCAAGAATTTTCTCAAGGAGCCCAGGAACAATCGGATGAGTCCCAAAAAACTTTGGATATAGTCAATCGATTATTAGATGGAACTGAAAGAATGTCTCAAAGTGCAATTCAACTCGTATACTCTGCCGATGGGGCCGTTAAGGCGGCTGCAATTGGCAACGAGAAATTGGCGGTTCTTTTAGATCAGATTAATATCATTGAGAAGAAGATCACTTCTATTCAAACGGTGACCGACATATTAACAAAACGTTCTGATGATATTGGAGAGATTCTGCAAACCATCACTTTGATAGCTGAACAAACCAATTTGCTGTCGTTAAACGCCTCAATCGAAGCGGCCAGAGCAGGCCAATTCGGAAAAGGTTTTGCGGTAGTCGCCGATGAAGTGCGGAAATTGGCTGAAGGATCCTCCCAAGCTGTCCAGGACATTTCAGTCATTTTAAATGAAATTCAAATACAATCTCAACAAGTAGCGGAGCACATTGGCGAAGGAGTCCGAGAAGTAAAGGAAGGCACGGAAATGGCGGGGATAGCCCGGATAGCATTTGATGAAATTGCCCAGAAGAATGAGAATATCAATCTTCAGATTAAAGAGATCAGCGATGAAATCAATAAAATGGTGACTGAAATTAATACAGTCGAAGACATGAGCCGTAATATCGCAACCATCGCCGAACAATCTTCCGCTCAAAGCCAGGAAGTTGCGGCGACGGTTGAGGAACAGACAGCCAGCGCCGAAGAGATTTTGGTCGCAGTTTCGGCACTATCTGAAACGGTCAATGAATTAAATGATCGGGTTAAACAGTTTACATTGTAAAAAAAGAGGATATCATTTTGATTATAAAGTTTTCAGGTGGCAATTCTATTTAACTCATCCAGGAGGAATCTTAAAATGAAATGTGGTTCTAAAGTATGGTTCATCCCCGATGGTTTTTATCCGGAATTTAGCTCAGGTAAGTTTGCGAGTCATGAAGCAATTTGTGTTTTGAATCCGGGAAAAGAGTCCGCAGAAATTGAAATTACACTATACTTTGAAGACCGACCGAAGATGGAGGGATTTACGGCCTCTTGTCAAGGGGAACGGACTAACCATATCCGGATGGATCTCCTGAAGGACCGGGAAGGTCGTGGAATCCCCAAGGGCGTACCTTATGCGATGATGGTAAATAGCAATACCCCGATCATTGTGCAGTATAGCCGGATGGATACGAGTCAGGCCGAGATGGCATTGATGACAACCATGGCTTTTCCCATCGGAGAATGACTGCGCCGAAATGCGGGTTAGCTTGATACTAATTATTTTGACAAGTGGATTTAGTTATTTCTGTAGGTCTTCCTTGATTTTTGGAAGACCTTTTTGACGCAGACGGCGGGCGCGGGACCTAAATATTTCATTTTTATCCTTCGATTAACCCCGGCTGGAGGAGTTTAAAGTTAATGTTCACTAGAGGAGATAGACGTTTAAAAGAGAAATAATTTACTAAAAGCGATCCGAAAAGTTTAGAGGAGCAGGTGAATGTTTAAAACGCCCCAAGATGTATTTAACCCCGGAAGCAGTCTGATAATTCAGCTTTCCGATGCTATTGGAGAGATCAAAGAGTGCATAGGAACTGTTAAAGCAATTATTCGAGGTCCCAAAGAGAAAAAATTATTCATTGATCTTGAACCAAAAGAATTAGCTAAAAAGATAATTCCGGGGACCGAGTTAACCATCAGTTTTCAAGATTATGAAGGACAAAAACATCAATTTGGAACCTATGTTATTGAAAAAAAAACCGATGAGAACGAACCGTTGATTTTGGCCAACCCGATTGAAGTAGATTATACTTCTTTTCGCCGTTTTATAAGGGCCGATCTTACTTTGCCGTTTAGGTATAACCTAAATAACCGTTCCGGTGAAGGTAAAATCGTTAATTTGTCCGGATGCGGCTTGTTTGCCATTGCTGACCTGAGTAGCGCTTTTAAGGTAGGTGAAATCATAAATTTTGAATTTGAACTTCCGGGAAGGTCAAAACCGATGTGTCTGTCCGGAAGGATTGTCAGAGTGGAGATCCTGGGGAATCCTGTAATGCATGGTGTCGCCATTGATTTTGAGTTTATCGATATCTACGATCAGACGGAGATAGCCGTCTTCGTAACTAAATTACAATATCAACGGGGTAATCTCAAATCTAAATAATCAACCGGTAGTGGTCCTTCGTCCGGCTTTTCCGAGAACGATTGAGGGAAGAACTTATTGCGCGCCTTACGCCTTTAGCTCAACTAGAATACAACCAAAACCGTTTATTTAAAGTTTTGACCCATTTGGTCAAGATTTTCCTTGAGCAAATCGGCCTTTTCAGCGGAAGCGATGAATTCCCAAGCGATTTCCATAATTTTTTCGTTTTTGAGCACTTTGTGCGAAATTTCCGGGGCTTTAACCACGTCCGATATGATTTTGCTGCCTTTTAAAACTTTCAAATCTTGAGGAAGAGGGAGTATTAATTCAACCTTTTCCAGTTCAAATCTTTTTTTAGTTTGGCCTTCAACTCTTTCACCGGTATTGTTGAAGAGAGTGGATTCTCCCTCGGCGCCCAAGCCAATCGAGATGGTATAAGTTTTTTCGGCATAATTTATGTAGAGGCCTACCGCGCCTTGGAAATGTTGGGCAGTGATGTTTTGAGGCGGAGCGATATCAGCGGTTAAAGGCTTGCCCTCCCGATAGGAATGATGCTCGTAATTTACTGTGCCGGTAACTAAAGGTTTTTCGATAGCGGGCATATAGATTAAATAATTACCTACTAGCAAGGCATTGATTTTACCAGTTTGCGCGGTAGTCTCTTTATAATCGCACCAAGATCCACTGTTATCCGGTTCAGGTATTGAAGCTTGATAGGCTCCGGTCACTTTTAAACTGGCCGACCCTTCATAAGAAATTGGAAGCGAAATGGTTCTGGAATCTCCTAAAGCGTTACTTGATCCGAACGATAGAACTAACAGGCAATAAACTAATATTGAGCGATACCTCATCTTGTCCCTCCGGATGTTGAATCTCGATCCAATTAATACTTTTAATTATATCATTAATAACGGCGGCTAGGCGATAAATCTTAATATCCGATCGGAAAAAACAAAGAGAAGTTTTTTAAATAAATTGGTAAATTTAAAAGAAGCCCGTAGGCTTCTTTAATGTTGGCTGTTCTAAAACTTATTTTTTTAGGGTTTGGTATTCAGTTTAGTATTTATATGGAACAGTTATGAAACCGTTTATGCCGCAAAGATATGGTTGCCGATCCGGTTCACAACCGGCCGCGACCAGATCCAGCGGGAAGTGGTTTTGGCAGGGTTGTAAAAATAGAGGGCTCCCCCTGTTGGGTCCCAACCCGCCGCCGCTAAACGGGCTGCTCTGATCGCTTCTGGGCTGGGATTCTTCCATATTTGGCCGTCCCTTACCGTGCAAAACTCACCCCGTTTAAAAATGATTTGCGACAGGTTTTTGGGAAAACGCGAATCTTTCAACCGGTTCATCAATACGGCTCCAACCGCTACCTGGCCTTCAAAGGGTTCGCCTCTTGATTCGGCATAGATTACTCTGGCCAAAAGATAAACATCCATATTGGAATTGGGCTTTGGTTGAGATGTTTTGGCCGGAGTTGTTTCAACATTAGTCGCCGGTTTCCAACTAGTCCCGGTCTTCCAAGTAGTTTCGTTACTAGCGACCGAGTTTTTTTGAATATCTAATTCACCCCGGCTCTTATCTTCTGAACCGACTTGCGCCATTTGACGGCCGGCGGTTGCATGTCTTGATTCAGGAGCAGTTTGCTTTGGGCTGTTTGATATTTTAGGCGAAACCTCGGTGACAGCCGGTTGAGCGTTGGCCTCGCTTGGGATTGACGCATTCAAGATGCCTATTGAAAACGATAGGACCATGCTTGTCAGCATTAATCCGCAGATTGGTTTTACCAGTTTGCTTTCTCCAATACTCTGAAGCATTTCCTATCCCCCCTTTAATTCTACCTTGGTGACTTTAAATTAATGAATTTAACAAAGTAGATCTAATAATGGTTAAATCATAAAGCTAGGCTTATCGCCTTAATAAATCTTGCAATAAGCCCGGTACTATAAAAAATTAGTGATTTAAAGTATAACATGGATATTATACCTTAACCAGCAGTAGATCAAGGAGATAAAGTAAACATTAGGGAAATATAATTAAAAATGACTTATTGGTAAACTCCATCCAAATAATACTTTGATGAGCGTCGCATTTCATTTCGTATTGTAAATATATTCCTGCGGAATAAAATGAGATTTCAGGATGATCCGGATGAACTGATCCGAGAAAGATTTAAATGTCGGGAGGATAGGAGATCCGTTTTAAATAGATTTTAACGATAAGCAAGTTCGGTAAGATAGAGAAAAGAGCCGGTGATTTATTAAATTCCGGCTCTTTCCACTCCCGGGTGAAAGAGAGAATCTATCAGTCTCTTTCGGTGGAGCAGTTATATATTTAACAAATTTATTTTGAAATATACAGTAGGAATAAAAGATTTTAGAAAAAAATCATGCCATAAATAACCATTTTTTACACTGACAAGGAGGAAACAAACGGAAAATAGCGAATATAATTTTCATTCGATGAGTAGGAGGTGGAACGTGGTGTTCGAATTTACCATCCGTCAAAGGCTTGCCGCCTTAACCCTCTTTTTCTTCTTGTTGCTTGGTGGTTTATTGTTGTTTTTTAATCGAGGCAATCAAGGATATACTGAAGAATATCGCGTCGGAGACAAGGATGAACTGATTTACGTCCATGTTTGCGGGGCTGTTGTCAAACCGGGAGTTATCGGCGTCAAACCAATGACTAGGAAATTTGAGGCCATCCGGCAAGCCGGAGGAGCCTTACCGGAAGGGGACCTTAATCAAGTTAATCTGGCTGAGTATGTTTTAGACGGAGAACAAGTTTACCTGCCTATCAAAGGGGAAGTCCCAGTGAAAACCAGCCGCAAGAAAACTATTACTACAGCCTCCACCCTAAGTGCCGGATTTACGGAGAAAACGGCAAACACCCCAAAAGGCCCTTATGATTTAAATAACGCTTCCCGCAAAGAACTGGAGACCGTTCCGGGAATCGGACCGGCTTTAGCGGAGCGCATTCTACAATACCGGACCGAGCATGGAAAATTTAATCGTTACGAAGATTTGTTAAAGGTCCCCGGAATAGGCGAGGCTAAACTGGCGCAATTCCGGGCGCATCTGTTTGTGAAATGAGATTACCCCTTAATGTATATGTACTGGTCGTTTTGAGCTTCGGAATCATTGCCGCCTCTTTAGTTCACGCCCTTCCTCTCCCATGGCTCTTGCTTGGATTAATCCTAATCGCTACCGGAATGTTGCGACAGCTTTATCGAAGACATCTAGGATGGCTGCTGTTATTGTTTTGCTTGGCCGGCGGCGGATTTTGGTTCAGTATGGCCCGCTGGGTTTACCAGGGTCAAGTCCAATCCAATCAGGCTTTTGATAAGCAAGAGATCCTAGTTGACGGAACGATTATTGCCAGGCCGGAACCAACCCGCGCCGGTTTCTGGTTCGTCATGCGGCTTAAAACCGGTTTTTCGGAGGGATTGCCCCTTCCCCGGGGCCGGGTGACCGTATTTATCAATGATGTCCCATCCGACGATTGGTACGGGCGGAACGTAAAGATCAAGGGCAGGTTCAGGGCGATCCCCTTAAAAACAACGGGATTTCCGGATTATTTAGAAATCCATAGCATAACCGGGAGTATCTCGGCTTCGGAACCACTCCGGTTTCAAGCTGGATTTGGATTAAGTCTCCCTTTCATCTGGGCGGATCAAATCCGGCAAAGAATGACTGGTTTTGGAGAAAGGATTTTAGAACCGGGTAACGCCCGTCTGTTACATGGAATACTCTTTGGAGACTCTTTAGGCGGTGCAGAAGACCGGTTTTTAGTTAATCTGCAACGTACTTCCACCATTCATATGCTATCCGTCTCCGGAATGCACGTGGGTTTTGTAGCGGTAACTCTCAGTTTTTTATTGGGGTTGCTTAAGATACCGAAACGATGGCAAGTTGGGCCTCTAATCACCGGTGTATGGCTCTATATTATGATGACCGGGATGGATCCCCCGGCGCTCCGGGCAGGGATTATGTTGACTATCGTCTTAATCGGCAATATTTTACAGGTCGGGGATATCCCCTTAAACCGGTTAAGCTTGGCTGCGATTGTATTATTATCAATGAACCCTTACAATTTATTCGATCCTTCCTTTCAACTGACTTTTGCCGCCACCTCCGGGGTTAGCTGCCTTTACCCGTTGTTAGCCGAATATTTACCGGTAAAGAGGAAATTCCTCGCTTTGCTTTGGAAGGCTCTGCTGGTATCCGTCAGCGCCCAGTTAATGCTCGTTCCTATTTTGATCCAATACTTTCAGATGGTCTCCTGGGTATCCCCGCTGGCTAACATATTATTGATTTTTCCGGGAGAAGTCGCAGTCATTGGCGGTTTAGCAGGGGAGGCAATTGGAAATTTCCAACCCTTCTTGGGTGGACTGGTTTTAGCTTTGATTCAACAACTTTTGGATCTGATTAAAGTATTCGTTAACTGGCTGGGTAGTTTTTCCTGGGCGGCTTCATGGTCCCCCCAATGGCCTTGGCCATGGATAGCCGGTTATTATATCGGATTGGCGCTTTTCATCGATTCACTCCGTCCAAATATTTTTAATCGAAAACAACGGCAGTTCAAACTAGGTCCAGTCTTAATCGGGCTTTTGCTATTCATTAATTTGGTTGTCTGGGGCGTTTACTATTACCAAATCCGGGGGGAATATCTTCAAGTTGTGTTCCTTGATGTGGGCCAAGGGGATGCGATTTTGCTCCGTTCCCCCAACGGGGAATACGCTTTGGTTGATGGCGGCGACAAGGGACGTGGCAAACGGGCTATTCTTCCCTATTTCCAAAAGACCGGAATCATGGGACTGGAGATGGTTATTCTCACCCATTATCATCAGGACCATTGGGGTGGATTAATTGAAGTCCTAAATAAGGTCCCGGCTAAGGCGGTACTGTTGCCGCCCGTGAAGGAAACGAAGGATTATTTGTCATTCGAAGCCGGAATCAAGTCAACGCCGATTAGTCACAGGACAATTCATAAAGGAATGATCTTTAAAATGGGAAAAGGGGCCAGTCTTGAAGTACTGGAGGTCCCGAACCTGGGATCGGAAAACGACTGTTCAGTAGTGCTATTGGTTTCTTTCGGAAAAATCAGGCTAATGTTAACAGGAGATCTATCCTTCAAAGGCGAAGAATTATTGTTAAGCCGAATGCCTCATCGGTTGAACGCAGCCCTTTTAAAAGTAGGGCACCATGGAAGCAACTATTCCAGCGGACTTTCATTTTTATCACAGATAAAACCGGGGCTGGCAATAATCTCGGTTGGGGCGGGGAACCGTTTTGGGCATCCGGGAACCGCCACGGTCAATCGGTTGCGATCATTGGGAGCGAAAATTTTCCGCACCGATTCTCTGGGAATAATCGATTGCCGGATATATAAAGACCGGATTATGGTTAGAACAATCAAGGATGATAATTGATGACACGAGCGGAGTTTTTAAAACAGGTTAACGAGGGACGGTTGCTTTCCGTTTACTTATTTTTAGGTGGGGAAAACCTCTTTCATGAAGAACTGCTGGAGGCGGCCTCGGGGAAAATCCTTCCCGAAGACGAACTGGAGTTCAATTGGATCAGATTTGACGCTGTTACGGTTGGCGCAGAGGAACTGGCCGCCAATTTGGAGACGGGTTCATTATTTGGAAACACCCGGATCATCCACCTTAATAACTTTGAAAACGCATCCGGCGAGATCGAAACAGCCCTGTTAAGAGGTTTCAACCAATTGCCTCAGGGTGTCTATTTGTTTATTTCCGCCCTAAAGCTGGATGGGAGAAAAAAAATCCATCAGGAACTGCAAAAACGAATCCCAGTAGTTGATTGTAATAAACTGACCAATGCCGATCTGCCGGTGTGGATCAGACAACGGGCCCAAAAAAAGGGGTTGGAGCTATCACTGGAACAAGCCCGGTTGATAGGGGAGAGGACCAATGGCGACTTGCTCAGGGTCCGTACCGAGCTTGAAAAGATGGCTATTTATACCGGTAAAAATGAGAAAATGACCGACGCTGAATTGGAGGCGTTGTTGCCGGGTGGGCCGGAACCTGATATCTTCGGGCTAATTGACGCGGTGGCCGGTAGAAATCCCAAAGTAGGCCTGCCCCGTTTAGAAGAGCTATTAGACTCCGGTGAGAATGAACTTAAAATACTGGCTACCCTGTCGCGGCAATTCCGAAATATCGCCGCCGCTTTGGAGGCGAAGGAGAGCGGGATGACCTCCCGGAGTTTAGCGGGTTTTTTAGGGATCAACCCTTACGTCGCCGAAAAAAGCTTCGGACAGGCGCGCTATTTTTCATTGGCTGAATTACAAAAGATATTGAACCGGCTACTTCAGGCCGATTACCGGATCAAGACCGGCCAGCGGGAGTCCAGGCTGGAGCTGGAGCTGGCAGTGGTGGAGATTACGATGGAGTAATCGTTAGGGGTTATGTTTTTAGATAAATTGAAATAAATTTTGTTATCCCTTTTCCATCTCATATTTTAAAATTTACATTTCGGAGGTTAATAATGAGTTCTAAAATTTTATTCGCTGCGGTCGATTATGAAAAGTATGACGCTGCGGCTACTCTTCCCGCCAAATTCGAGCGTTTGCTGGCTCAAATGCCTTTAAAAAATGCAGTTAAAGATAACTGGACCGCCATTAAGATGCATTTAGGCCGGAATATCGGCTACTCCACCATTCACCCGTTATTCATCAAGATATTGGTGGACAAGTTGAAAGAATACGGCGCTAAGGTTTACATTACCGATAATGAAGTGGCCAACGCCAAGACCCGCGGTTATTCCGAAGATTTTTTGGGCGCGCCGATAGTTCCCGTTTGTGGGGTGACCGGTAAATACTATATCGAGGAAACAGTGGACTTTAAAACCTTTAGGAATCTCGATATCGGCGGGAATATTTTGGAGGCGGAGGTTTTGATCGACTTGTCCCACGTTAAAGGCCACGGCGCTTGCGGCTATGGAGGCGCTTGCAAGAATATCGCCATGGGTTGTGTCACCGACCGAACCAGACAGCAATTGCACGGTTTGGAGGGGGGGCTTAACTGGGATGAGAGTCTATGCACCCATTGCGAGTTATGCGTCAATAACTGTAACCACGGCGCCAATAGTTTCACTAACGAAGGTAAGTATGAAGTCTTTTATCACCATTGCACCTTTTGTCAGCATTGTGTAAAAGTCTGTCCCGGCGGCGCCATTACCATGGACGCCGATCGTTTCGAGGACTTCCAGACCGGTATGGCCCTTTGTACCGATGGGGTGCTAAAGCATTTCCCAAAAGAGAAGGTTTTCTACATTAATTTCTTGATGAACATTACTGCTCTCTGCGATTGTTGGGGTTTTACCACTCCAGCTCTGGTTCCGGACATCGGGATCATGGCGTCTCAGGATATTGTGGCGGTTGAGCGGGCTTCTCTAGATGCGATTAAAATGGAAAATCTGATTCCGGCGGGAATTCCCAAAGGATATCAGCTGGGCGAGACCGGCCATTTGTTTGAAAGGCTGCATCATAAAAATCCGTTCATCCAGTTGGGTGAGTTGGAAAAGAGAAACCTGGGGGCCCAGGAGTATCGGATCGAGGAAGTGAGATAGGGAGGAAGGTATTGTATCCCGATAAAGTGTTATGTCTTCAATCGTACCGATACTTTTCACCGGATTTCCGGGCTTTTCGATTTTGATTTTTGTTAATCATAGATTAGGGAGAGAGCGCGTGCGCCGGAAGAATGCTATTTTGATTGTCGGGTTTTTTATGTTGTTATCATTTTTTACGGTAACAATTTATGCTGAGGAAGAAACTTCAAACATGACATTACTCCCGGTATTGTTTTATACACCGGAAACAGGAACGGGGGGCGGCTTTTATTTTTTATATCTGGATCCGGCGAGCGGCGCTAAAACCGATTTGTTTCAAGGGGGGCTGACTTATACCCAAAAAGACCAGATTCAAATGTACTTCAGTATGGCAAAATATATTGCCGGCGGTTATCAGTTATTGTTTGAAAGCGGTGTTTCCAAATTTCCCGACAAGTTTTATGGGATCGGTAACTCGACCACGGAAGAGATGGAAGAGGACTATACCTTGGATACTCTCGGTTTTGAGGGAAGCTTGTTGCGAATAATTCAAAAAGGTCTTTATTTGGGTCCCAATTTAAGGTATTTAAAGTATAAAGTCGAAGACGTTGTGGAAGGAGGTTTACTCGACCGAAACGGAGTAAACGGAAGTGGCGACCCAACTGTAGTAGGTTTGGGATTACATGCTATTTACGATCAAAGAGACAATCGATTTTTTCCGGAGAAGGGTTTTCGTATTGAGCTGAAAGCGACCTCTTACCCGAAATCCATCGGCAATGCTAATGATTGTTTTCAATTGGAAGCCGATCAACGCATTTTTTTCGGCTTTGGGAACGGACGGGTGCTTGCTTTACATGGCTTTTTAATGTACAGCGACGGGGATTTGCCCTTTCAACTATTGCCGCAATTAGGGGGGCCAAGTCTTTTAAGAGGGTATTACCAGGGGAGGTTTAGGGATAACAATCTCCTGGCTTTTCAGGGAGAATACAGGTTTCCGATTTATAAACGCTTCGGCGGCAATGTTTTTGCCGGCATCGGAGACGTTGCTCACCGGATGGACGCTTTTAAAGCGAGTGATCTTAAAAAAGCCGCCGGGATTGGCTTACGTTATGCCTTTAATGAACGGGAAAAAATTAATATCAGGTTAGATATCGGTTTTAGTGACGATGGGGGATCGGGTGTCTATTTTTGTATTGGAGAGGCGTTTTAAGACAGGTCAAGATAATGAAAATGGAACCTCAAGTTATATTAAAATACTTTAGTATTACTTTTTTATGGTCTTGGGTCTGCTGGTCGATACCGATTATGTTCGGTTTGACTCTTGACAATGTTATCACATTAATCTTTTTTGCCCTGGGAGGGATCGCCCCTTCCGCAACTGGGATCCTTTGCGCCTATTTGAAGCGGGACCGGGAGTATCTAAAGGATTTCCGGAATCGAATTCTTGACTTTAGCCTGATCGATAAAGGGTGGTATTTGATTATATTCAGTTTGATTCCTGTGACTACGGTTTTGGGGATTGGACTCAATTTTTGGTTCACCGGCGCTTTGCCGCAATTCACCGCTTTGAATAATTACTTATCAAACCCGCTTGCTTTGATTTCCTTTGCAGTGTTGATGTTGATTAACGGCCCGATTGTCGAAGAGATCGGATGGCGGGGTTTTGCCCTCGATCATCTGGAGCGAAAGTATAATTGGGTAATTTCCAGCATTATCTTAGCCTCTTTTTGGGCTTTATGGCATTGGCCTTTATTTTTAATTAAGGGGACTTATCAGTACGGATTATTGAAGGAGTCGCTTTTTTTATTTCTTGATTTCAATCTGCAGATTTACGCGCTTAGCATTATTATGGATTGGATCTACCATAACAATCGGCGCAGTATTTTATCGGGAATTTTAGTTCATTTTTGCGTCAACTTTTTCGGAGAAATATTTGACCTGCCGGGAAACGCTATGATGGCTAGAACTATTGTCCAAATCTTAGTGGCGATAACGATCCTCGCTTATTGGAAGGGAAAAGGCCGGGAGATTAAAGTCAAAAAATTGAGGGTGTTGGGGTAAAATGATACGGTTTGTTCCTTGTTCCGTCATTCCCCCGGTTCGTTCCGTCGTTCCCCCGGCTCGTTCCGTGAATTTCCCGCCTCGCTTTACCGTTCCCCCGGTTCGTTCCGTCACTTTGTCGCCTCGTTTTGTCATTCCCCCGACCCATTCCGTCATTCCCTCGGTTTGTTCCGTCGTTCCCCCGACCCATTCTGTCATTCCCCCGCCTCGTTTTGCGAATTTTCAGGATCATTCGGGTGGGGCTTCTTCGCTTGTTTCGCTCACCCTGGTAGTTTTAGGATTTCGAAGATGGTAGTGTCTATCTTTTGAAAAATGTTAATGAATCTAATTGCAAAGGAATGATGGTTCCAGGTTCGCTTGAATTGCATAAATGGTTCATCTTCATGATATCACCCGACAAGTGAAATTGTTTCATATATTCAAGAGTGGCAATTAAATGGTTTTTCGGGTATAATTACAAAAGAAGCTTGGTAGTTCCTTGCGACTTTGCTTTTCTTTCCAAGTTGGGGAAGGGGCGTTTAAAACTCGAATATTTCGAGGTGAGCGGTATGGAAAATGAAAAATTTCAAGAATTGGTCTTGGATCATTTAGTCAAGCTTTCCCAAGCTAATACGGAGATTAAGCAGAACATTCAAACAATCGATGAACGATTGGGAAAAGTCGAATCGGCCGTTATCCGGATCGAGAATGATCACGGCGATAAATTACAGGCTTTGTTTGACGCCCGCGAGGCCCAAATCGATGTTAATGAACGTATCTTTGACGCTTTAAACCGGATTGAGGGCAAAGTGGACCGCCTTGCTTTAAAGTTTCCGCGCATGAGGCCGTTTTAAAAAAGGTCAAATAGTTTTCTTGGTCTTTTGCATTAGTAAACTCTTGATATCACCCGTGAAGTAGTCGCCTACTACTTTGGGGTGATATTTTTTCACCTGATTATAAAGTTAATTCAGATAAGATAAAATCAACTCTCCTTAAACTAAGACTTGGGCGGGATTCTCCGGATGGAAAAGAAGCATGATCCGGTTTTTTAGAGGAATTTCTTAAAAAGTTTCCAATATGGCAGGATTTACCCGGATGATAGCGAAGCAATTCTATTGTAGACAGGCATGAGCCACGAGGCGTGAGTGGAAAGTAGTTGCACAGCTAGGCGGGGAAATGATACTTAGCGGCGGAAGGATTTATTCCTGATGCTTTTGATTTTATTTTTGCCTATGGCCGATCGTCTCTTGCCTGAAAGTTCAAAAAGAACTAAACTTTAAAGGGGCTTCATCCGATTACTGTTATAGGTGTTTTAGATAACCTTTCATTTTTTTCGGATGAGGTGCTGTTGAAATGTGGGAAAAACTCACGGAAAACCGGACGTCGAAACTCCTGGAACGAGCCATGGACGCCTCGATGGTCCGCAAGGGATTGATCAACCAAAATATCGCCAACGTGAACACCCCGTTCTATAAGAGGCTGGACGTAGATTTCGCCGAGGCCTTGAATGACCGGATTAATAAAGATGAGTTGGAAATGGTCAGAACCCATCCGTTGCATTTCGCCAATTCCCAGCCGGGATTGGGGCCGATTAAGATCAACAGAGAGACCAAAACCCTGAGCCGTTACGATACCAACAACATCGACGTCGAGTTCGAAATGGCGCAAGACGCTCAGAATACTCTCTTCTTTCAATCAATCACCCAGACCTGGAAAAAGAGAATGGATGGCCTGAAAAAGGCAATCGAAGGGAGATGACCTGAATGGATTTATTTCGCAATTTTGATATCAGCGCTACCGCTTTAACAGCCGAACGGCTTAGAATGGATCTGATATCCAACAATATCGCCAATGCCAATACCACCAGGACCAAAGAAGGCGGGCCTTATACCAGAAAAGTCCCGGTATTTATGGAAGTAATCGATGAAGCGCTAAACTCTCGAGGACAGATGATTGCGCGTCCGGCCGGGGTCAAAGTGGTCCGGATCAAACCGGATGAGAATCCGCCCCGTTTGGTATATGATCCGTCTCATCCCGACGCTAACGCCGACGGGTACGTGCTTTACCCCGATATCAACCCGGTGGTGGAGATGGTCAACTTAATCTCAGCCAGCCGGTCCTATGAAGCGAATATTACCGCTTTTAACTCTGCCAAGGATATGTATCGGGCCGCTTTAGAGATAGGTAGGGCATAGAAAGGGAGGTCATCAAGGATGAATACGTTGCCAATTGGTCCGGTATCATTCATTAAACTTGAAAAGGAATCCAAACCATTCGATGAAAATCCGTTGGCCGGCGCTTCCTTTGAACAAATGTTGGGACAAGCCTTGGACAAGGTCAACACGCTTCAGATAAAATCATCGGAACTCAATGCCGAGATGGCCTCCGGTAACCTGGAGTATATCCATCAGGCAATGGTAATGGCTGAAAAAGCCGGGTTAGCCTTTGATTTTACCTTGCAACTCCGGAATAAAGTGCTGGAAGCATATCAAGAGATTATGCGGACCCAGATTTAACCCGCCTTCTAAGGCTATTTATTTGATTGCTTGGTATGAGCTCTAGGAGGTTAATGTGAACGAGATTTTAACCCAGATCAAAAATCTCTGGAACAAGATGGATACCACCCGGCGAACGATCGTTGCGGTGGTTCTGCTGTTGGTATTAGGGACATTATTTTTTGGAATCCGTTGGGCCAGAACACCCCGTTATGAATTGTTATATTCGCGTCTTACCGAACAAGACCGGAGTGAGATCGTTACCAAGCTGGAAGAACTGCGGATTCCCTACCGGACTTCGGTTGGCGGTGGAATCGAAGTCCCTAACGCGGTTTCGGTCCGGGCCAATTTATTAAAAGAAGGGATTCCCCGCGGGGGTGTGGTTGGTTGGGAGATTTTCGATCAAAGCTCCTTCAGCACAACCGATTTTACCAATCAAATCAACCGGCAACGGGCGATCGCGGGTGAATTGAGCCGGACCTTGCAGCGGCTGGATGGGATCTTTGACGCTAAGGTTTTGTTAAATCTGCCGGATTCAACTGAGTATATCTTCGCCGACGATAAGCCGGAGGGTACGGTTTCGGTCCAATTGCAACTGAGAAGTCCGGGCGTGCTTACCCAAGCCCAGGTAGATTCCATTGCCAATCTGGTTGCCGCCAGCACGGGCGTGAAAAAAGAAAATGTCACCATTATCGATAATTATGCCAATGACTTAACCGCCATGCTCCGTCCCGGACGGAGCGGAAACCGTGGACTGCACGGGACAGATTCGATCCAGGATGTTTTCGGCGTCAAATATGATTACGAGAATCAAGTGCAACGGCGGGTCGAGAGTATGCTCTCCAAGGTCTTCGGGTTTAATAAGGCGGTAGTTAGGGTCAATGCTGACTTGGACCTTGATTATCAGGAACAAAAGAGCGAATCTTTCGCCGATAAAGGGGTTCCCCGCAGTGAACAGGAGAAACATGAAACCTACGAAGGGACGGGAAGCTCCAGTGTGGGTGTTCCCGGGACCGATACTAATATTACCCAATATAAAGCGACCGATTCAGGAGTAACTCAGTATAAAGCGGAAAAGTCGGAACGGACCACCAACTATGAGATTAGCAAAGTGGAAGAGTTTCGAGTCGCCTCGCCCGGGAAAGTTAACCGGCTAACGGTCGGAGTTTGGGTCGACGGGAATTTACCGGCCTTAACTAAAGAGAAAGTTTATAATACCGTTGCCGCCGCGGTTGGAATTATGACAGAACGGGGCGACCAATTGACCGTGGAGACTATTGAATTCTCCAAACCGGCTCCGGAAGAACCGGTTGAAATTCCTTGGAATACTATTATTGGCGCGTTTTTGGGCGCGGTTTTATTACTGACCATCGTCATTATTGCCCGCCGGAGTTCGCCGGCGGCGCGGGAAAAGAGAGAAAAAGAAATTCTAGGCGAAGAGCTATCCGCCGAAGGCGTGCTCGTTGGTTCGAAAATCGATACCCTGGTTGAAGACAAATATACTTCCGAAGAAGCTGTCGCCATTGAAATTACTCCTGAGGAAAGGGCCAGAAACGAACGGCTAATGGCGATTGAGAAGTTTGCCCGTGAGAAACCGACAGAAGTCGCAGTCTTACTAAAAGCTTGGCTCTCCGAAGAATCTTAAAAACTGGAGTGAACACCCGTGGCAAAACCACAAGAACTTACCGGTAAACAAAAAGCGGCGATCTTGCTATTGTCGCTTGGTTCGGAAATTTCGGCCGGGATTATGAAAAATTTACGCGAAGACGAAATTGAGGAACTCAGTCTGGAGATCGCCAACATTCGCCGGGTGCCCGCCGAGGTCAAGGACCAGGTATTAGAAGAGTTTTATCAGATCTGCCTGGCTCAAGAGTATATTTTATCGGGAGGAATCGATTCCGCCCGTGAAATCCTGGAAAAGGCGCTGGGTTCTCACAAAGCCCATGACATTATTGGTAAGTTAACCGCTTCTCTCCAAGTCAGGCCTTTTGATTTTGCAAGGAAGACCGAACCAAGCCAATTGTTGAATTTTATTCAGAACGAACACCCGCAAACTATTGCCTTGGTAATGGCTTATCTCTCCCCGGAACAAGCCGGGATAATTCTTTCGGCCTTGCCCCCCCTCCAACAGGTGGAAGTCGCCAAAAGAGTGGCGACGATGGATCGGACCTCTCCGGACGTTCTGCGGGAAGTAGAATTAATTTTAGAAAAGAAACTCTCTTCCTTTGTGATGCAAGACTTTACTATCGCCGGTGGAGTTGAGTCAGTGGTTTCCATCCTTAACCGGGTGGATCGGGGTACTGAAAAAACGATCCTGGAAGCTTTAGCCGAGGAAAACCCGGAATTGGCCGATGAGATCAAACGCCGGATGTTCGTCTTCGAAGATATTGTACTGCTTGACAACCGTTCGGTACAACGGATCCTCCGTGAAATCGACGCTAAAGATTTGGCAATGGCAATGAAGACCGCCAGTGAGGACGTTAAGAATCTTATCTTCCGTAATATGTCCAAACGCGCCGTTGAGTTGCTCAAAGAAGATATGGGATATATGGGTCCGGTGCGCTTGCGCGACGTTGAGGAAGCCCAACAGAAGATCGTTAATGTCATCCGACAACTTGAAGACTCTGGGGAAATTATCATCTCCAGAGGCAAGGAGGATGAATTGATTGTCTAAGATAATCAAATCTCAACATTTTGTCGAGGCTCATCCGTGTCGGCTGGATCCGGTCGATGTGGATGCCTTTTTTGTTAATAATCAGGAAGAAGAGGAGACGGTGGAAAATAGCCCCTCTGAGTCTGAGTCCCAAACGGCTGCCGCATTAGAGGAGGTTTTGGAGACCTTCCTCCCTCCCGAGGAAAACCGGACGGAGGAGAGGGGCGGATCCGTTGCGGTAGTCCCCGAAAGGGTTGAAACAAAGGCAACCGCGGAATCTCGGGAAACCGAAGAAAACGAGGAGAAGGCCGTTGCTCCCCAGGTTGATTTGTTCAAAATTAATTTGGAGGCCGAAGAATTAATTGATCAAAGCAAACAAGAAGCTGATCTCTTAACCAAATTGGCCCGGGAAAATGCTGATCATATTGCCGGCGCCGCTGAGGAAGAGGCTTCCGGGATTATCGAACAATCCCACAAGGAAGCTGCCCGAATCAAAGAAAAAGCTGAGCTCCACAGGGATGAAATAATTGAAAAAGCCCAGCGACAAGCGGATGAAACCCTTAATAAAGCCAAACAGGAAGCTAAGGCCATCCTCGATCAAGCGCGGCAAGAAGCTGAAGATTTGAAAATAGAGTCTCAAAAGGAAGGTTCGGAAACCGGATATCAGGAAGGCTTAGCCAGAGCAAAACAAGAAACCGAAGGGAACCTGGCTAACTCTATTAAGATTCTTGCCGAGACCGAGGTGGAAAGGGTCCGGCGGATTGCCGCTTCGGAAGCGGAATTATTAAAATTAGTGACTGGGATTGCCGAAAAGATTATCGGTTCCGAGCTGAAAAGCGATCCGGAGCAATTAATATCAATTGTAAAGGAAGCCCTATCCAGGGTAGCTACGGCTAATTCGATTACCGTGAAGATTAACCCCGATTCTCTGAGGTTGCTTCAGGAAAATCTCCCGTCTTTACAGGAGGTTTTTAGTGAACCGAAGGTGATTGCGGTCCAAGGGGATCAAACGATTCTTCCGGGAGATTGTTTTATCGAGACCGAGCACGGCAAGGCGGATGCCAGGGTCAAATCCCAACTGGAGCGGATTATGAGCGAAATCCTAAAGGTAGGTCGGAATAATGAACCCGGTTGAAGTAGAACCATTCAGCGCCGCTAAATACTTAAAAGCCATCAAAATAGTTGATTCCATTAGGCGTACCGGCAGGGTAAGTCAGATTGTGGGATTAACCATTGAAGCGGACGGACCGGCGGTAAACATGGGCGAACATTGCCTGGTTAAAGTCGGTGACCGCTCCGGGATGCTCTCCGCGGAAGTGGTCGGTTTTAAATCGGGCCGGGTTTTGCTGATGCCACTCGGGGAGATAACCGGGATCAGTCCGGGGTGTGAGATTATCGCCACCGGCCAAAACCTCCGGGTGGAAGTGGGGCCGGAACTGTTAGGCCGAGTATTGGACGGCCTGGGCCGTCCTTATGATAATAAAGGACCGTTATTAACCGGTGAACACTATCCTTTGCAAGCCGCTCCGCCCAATCCCCTCGACCGGAGGCGGATCAATACTCCGTTGGCTATGGGAGTTAAAGCGATTGATTCCTTGTTAACTTGTGGCCGGGGGCAAAGGGTGGGAATCTTCGCCGGGAGTGGCGTCGGCAAAAGCACTTTATTGGGAATGATCGCCCGAAACACTGATGCGGACATCAATGTCATCGGTTTAATCGGAGAGCGGGGCCGGGAAGTCCGGGACTTTTTAGAGCGTGACTTAGGACCGGAAGGGATCGCCCGGTCGGTAGTGGTCGTCGCCACCTCCGACCAACCGGCTTTGGTCCGGATCAAGGGGGCGATGGTGGCTACCGCCATTGCCGAATATTTTCGAGACCAAGGAAAAGATGTCATTCTGATGATGGATTCGGTGACCCGGTTTGCCATCGCCCAACGGGAAGTGGGCTTGGCAGTGGGTGAACCGCCGACGACCCGGGGTTATACTCCTTCGGTATTTGCCATGTTACCGCGGTTATTGGAAAGATCGGGCACTTCCGATGTGGGAACGATCACCGGTCTATATACGGTTCTGGTCGAAGGGGACGATATGAACGAGCCCATCGCCGATGCGGTCCGGGGAATCCTAGACGGCCATATTGTTTTGTCGCGGGAATTAGCGCATCAAAATCACTATCCGGCGATTGATATCTTAGCTAGTGTCAGCCGTCTTATGGTTGAATTGGGCAAAGAGGAGCACCTGAAGGCGGCCGGAGAACTGCGGAGCATTTTGGCGACCTACCGGGACAATCAGGATTTAATCAATATCGGCGCTTATTCGCAAGGGAGTAATCCCCAGATCGATAAGGCCATTGATATGATTCAGACCATCAATGATTTTTTAAAGCAAGGAATTGAAGAAAAAGTATCTTATACCGACACTACCTCCCGCTTGATTGAAATGATGGGAGGCGCCGGCGGTAAATGAAAAAATTCCAATTCAAACTGGAAACAGTCTTAAAAGTTAAAACCAGAGTGGAAGATTTACGAAAACAAGAGTTGCGCGAGGCCGAATTCCGCCGTGAGAAAGCAAGGCTGGAATTATCCCGTTGGCAGGAGGAGGTTGAAGTAAACATCCAGCTTTACCGGGAGAAGTTTCAACAACGGATTGATCCTGAAGAGGCCAATAATTACCACCATTACCTCAAGTGGCTCAATCTCCAGGTAGATCTGGCTTTGCTCAAACTCCAAGAATGCGAACGTGAAGTAGCCGTGCGCCGTGAAAGATTAATTGAAGCTTCCAAGGAAAAGAAAATTCTTGAAAAACTCAAAGAAAAAGCTTACCAGGAATATCAGGCCGAACAATTAAGCGCCGAGATCCAGTTCCTTGATGAATTGGGGACAGGGCGCTTTATCAGAGACCAGAATATAGGATGAAGTAGATTTCTTGTTATAGAAAACCGGGAGGTCGTGAAATATGAACCGGGGTTTTTTCAATTTTGGCAGAATCTTAATAGTATTGCTCGGGATTTGTTTGGTTTTAGGCAGCTTGAATTTTATGGGCGTTCTTAACGTTAAAGACCTTTTCATTCAAGGCCTTAGCTATATTCCCGGCCTGGAGGATTTGTCCGAGAATTATGAACTAGGCAAAAAACGCAGCAAGCTTCTGGGGGAAAGGGAAGCGGAATTAAAAAACAGAGAAGAGCAGCTTCAGAGAGATCAGACCAAATTGGAGGAAGAACAAGACTTACTGTTAGCTGAAAAATTGGCTTGGGAAAGAGAACATCCTGTTTCCACAGGATCGGACGGAACGGGACTAAAGCTTTCCGCCGCTCAAAAAGGAGCTTTGGCCAAGGAAGAGGCTGAGCTCAAATATTACCTGGCGACCCTGGGAAGCATGAAACCGAAAAATGCGGCGATGGTCATTCAAAAATTACCGGAAAACACTATCTATTTGATCTTTGATCAACTCCAACAAAGCCAGGTGAGAAAGATTTTAGAGAATATGCCAGCGGAATACCTGGCTAAGTTAACCCAGGACCGGTTGAATAAGTACCGTAACCGCTAAAAAGATATATATATCTTATCTTCATTTAAGATTTGCTCCTAATTGATTTGTAGAAACCGTCCGATAACTATATTAAACGTGTTAAATCCTTGGGGATTAATGCGTTCAATTTTAGGAAAGGAGGTGGATACATGTCTAATCTCATTTTTATTCCCCCAGCGGCCCCTTCTAAACCAGCCCGAGATTTTAAGAACGCTTTATTCCCCGAAAAAACGACGGAATCCGGGGCGCTTAGTTTTGAGCAATTCATTAAAGGCGCTAACGAAAGACAAGTGGAGAACGATCGGATTCAGGAAAAACATGAGCGGTTCCCTTCGAATGAGCGCAAAACAAAACCGGAGCCGAAAAGAGAAGAGAGTAAAGCGGTTGCTCAGTCCCATTCTGAAAAGGCGGGAGTCCAATCGAAACCCAATCAAGAAGTTAATGATGATGGCGGAGTGAAGGAAACGTCCCGATTACAAGTGAAAGATGCCGGAGAAAAAGTCGCTGATGAGAACATCAACGTAGAAAAACCAAAGGTTGAGGCGGGGGGGGATGTCAACCAAGATGCGATCCTTGCTTTACTCGCCCATCTTGCCGGGGCTGAAGCGGTTATTCGAGGTGAAACTCAGCCGGAAGCAATCCAAATGTCTGAACTCGGCAAGGTTATAGCTAGTGTTCAAGAAAACGTTCAGACTGGCGTCGGGGACCAACTTGAAGGAGCGAAGCCGGGTGAGAAAGATTCCGAGCTATCGATGATTAATGCGGTAGAGGCTAATCTAAAAAAGCTTTATCCGGAAACCTCCACCGAAGGTGAATCCCTTTCCAACCAAGGGCAGAATGACGCTAAAGGGCATATTTCCGAATTGGTTAAGGTTAATTCTAACGCTAACCTGAAAATCGAGAATGAAGGCCTAAACTTTGACCAGATGGTTTTCGGTGAGAACCGAAAAGCTGAAGCCGTCTCTGGAATTGGCGGAAATCAAATTTTTACGCCACATGAGCAATCGTCCGAAAAGGGTGGTAAGGTTGACCTAGCGCTGATCCAAACTCATCTTACCGTTAATGAAGCCTCTGAAGTTAAGACCGAGACGCCGGTGTTGAACATTGTTCCTTCGCAATCTTCCGTTAGTAGTTCCATTCAGGCGCAAACATCCGGCACTGCGGGAGCAACCTCGACGAGCAGGGAAGAACTCTTTGCGCAACTGGTTGAACACGCTAAAGTGGTGGTTAAAAACGGAGGCAGCGAGATGGAGGTCAACTTAAGACCGGAACAGCTTGGGAAGCTGCAATTAAAAGTAACCATCGAGCATGAAGTAGTGACCGCTAAGTTCGTCGCCGAGTCGCAGCAGGTAAAGGAGATCATCGAAAGTAATTTAAGCCAGCTCAAGCGGAATCTACAGGAAAGCGGGATGCAGGTCGACTCGATCATGGTATCCGTCGGTTACCAGCAAGGCAACGATAGCTTTGAGCAAGCCGCTAATAGCCGGGAAGGTTTCAACCATTTCAACAGTTCAACCGGTAAGGGCGGGGAAGAACTGAATTTAGCCGCCGAAGAGACAAAACCAGCGGCGCGGATCGACACTGTAATCGATTTAATCGCTTGATCTTAAAAACAGGAGGTGAATAGTATGGGAGTAACTTCAATTTACACCGGCGCAGTTAGTAATGGTTCCACGGTAGAGCGGAAGACCGGGGATAATATGGGAAAGGATGAATTCCTAAAAATTTTAGTCACACAATTGCAAAATCAAGACCCGTTAAATCCAATGGATGATAAGGAATTCATCGCCCAGATGGCCCAGTTTACCTCGTTGGAGCAGATGCAGAACGTTGCGAAGGCTACCATGACGCAGCAGGCTACGATGATGATCGGGAGTTACGTCAAAGCGGAAGTCATTACCGACGGCGTTCAAGAATTGATTTATGGCAAAGTGATTTCTTCCAGGGATGTCGGCGGCGAAATGTACTTGCGGCTGGATAACGGCCGCGAGGTGAAGC
This sequence comes from Bacillota bacterium, assembly GCA_023394955.1. GTDB lineage: Bacteria > Bacillota > UBA4882 > UBA8346 > UBA8346 > JAAYHS01. Next base: position 31,529 of record JAEWZY010000038.1, on the reverse strand, counting down.
TCGGTGAGGCTACTACCACCTTCAGCAGCGAAGGCCTTTGGACTGAAGCCGAGTCCTTAGTGGGCAACAACGTTTATATTCGGGAGTATGACAGCGCCGGAGAACTTAGCGGCTTGAAACAAGTTAGTATCGCCGACGTGAGGATGCTGGTCGGGTTAAACGGCAGCCAGACCATTAAACTACTGACCCCCGACTGTCTTGTTACCAGCAAAGGAACTCTGGAACAAGCCGAGAAGCTGGCCGGCAAGACGGTGGTAGTTCGGGACTTCGACGACGCTGGTAAGGAAACCGATGTTCTGTACGAAGTTAAAGTTACCGGCGCTAAGATTGGAAACGGCCGGGACGGCAACCCCGCCGTTAAACTGGTGATCGGTAAAGACGAAGACGGAAACGATGTCGAAGTCGAATACCGGGATGTGTATAACATCGGTTCCGCCTTTGAATTGAAAGACATTTGGAATGTGATAGCCAGCGGGGAAGATGTAAATGGATGAAAAATTGATCATCAGACCGCCCCAGATCAGCCCGGCAACACCAGTACCAGCTGGAAACAGCCAACGGGTCAGGAGCGATCAAGGACCGGGTTTTGAAAGTATCTTTCAGGAAAAACTGGGGGAACAATCGGAAATTAAATTTTCGTCTCATGCGCTGAAACGTCTTGAATCCAGGCAGATCGCTCTTGGCAATCAGGAAATGGCGCTGCTCAAAGACGCTGTAAATAAGGCCGAAGCCAAGGGAGCTAAAGAATCATTAATCTTAATGGACCGTTTGGCATTGGTGGTCAGCGTTAAAAACCGGACCGTGATTACCGCGGTTGATGAGAACAGCTTGAAGGACAATGTCTTTACCAACATTGACAGCGCCGTGATCGTGAAACAATGAGGCCGGACCTCTGATTTCGAGGAAGCCTCGAACCCGCCGAACGATGGAGGCGGGAAAAACCAAAGCGTTACTAGTGTTTTCCAGTAATCAAAATCCAATCATAATTTGATATCTAGCAACTAGTAACTGGTTAACTAGATAACTAGTAACTAATAACTGATTTAAAGGAGGTCGTTTTATTATGATGCGTTCCATGTATTCCGGAGTCACCGGGCTTAAAAACCACCAGATCCGGATGGACTCCATCGGCAATAATATCGCCAACGTGAATACGGTCGGTTATAAAGCCAGCCGGGTCACTTTTCAGGATACCTTGAACCAGACCCTCCGCGGCGCCTCGGCGCCCAACGGGAACCGGGGCGGTATCAACGCCGTCCAGGTAGGTTTGGGTATGAATTTATCCAGTATCGATGTCCTGCATACCCAGGGCAATCTTCAAAATACCGGAAAAATCACGGACTGCGCCATCCAGGGGGACGGTTTCTTCGTCCTCAGCGACGGCGGCCGGGAGTATTACACCAGGGCCGGTAATTTCAATCTGGAACGGGACGGCCGTCTGGTCAACGCCTCCAACGGGATGATGGTCCGGGGCTGGCTGGCGGATAACCTGGGCAATATCAACAGCAACGCTCCGTTGCAAAACATCAAGATCCCGGTGGGCCAGACGATCGCTCCGATCGCCACCACCGAAATCACTTATGGCGGTAACCTCGACAAAAACCTGGACGGGCTGTTGGACTATCTTTCTATGTCGGTCGGTTCGCCAACCGGGGAGAGCTGCGCCTTGGATATTCAATTGACTCCGGTCGGGTTTAATGAATATGATTTTGTAGTTACCAGCTCCACTACGGGTGTCACCATCGTTCCCAGCATGGGGAGGGTTACTCTCGACAGTAACGGAAACGTAATCGGCAATACCTTGGGGAACTTTACAGTCAATTTTCCTTTAGGAAGTTCAACTGTGGTTAATTGTCCGGTTATAGGAGCTCCTAACGGAGGGGAGTTTGTCGCTTTTATCCCGTCCGGTGAGACCTATGCTTTTACCGGGTTCGATTCATCGGTGGTAGCACCTCTACCCACTTGGCCACAGGATACAACTATTACCATTCCGGACAGCGCTGGAAATGACGTTACGTTTGATTTGAGAATTGATGATCCGGCGGGTGTTCCTGATTGGCCGGCAGATGGTGATTATGCTTGGACAATTACTTGCGGAGCTACGGTTTTTACCGGTACTATACATTGGAACGGTACTCAATTCACTACTTCTACAGGTTTTCCGATCCAGATTGATTCTACAGCTGGTTTGGGTGTTACCTTAGGTGGATTCGCTTCCGGCACTGCCACCCCCACATTAGAGGTGACCAGTAAAGAAGGTACTTATACCGGGACCTTTACCCAGGCCCAGTCGATGACGACCATTACCCGGGTCTATGATTCCTTGGGCAGCGGCCATAATCTGACCACTACTCTCACTAAGACCGGGGTCAACGAGTGGGACTGGGTCTGCACTGATGATGGCGGGGTCGTGGTGGGCAACGGGCATTTGATCTATAGTAACGTCGGTGAATTGATCTCATCCACCGGGACCAATATCTCCTTTACTCCGCCCGGCGCCAGGCCGGTGGTGATCGTCCCCGACTTCAGCGATGTCAGCCAGTATTCCGGCGGTTTGCTGGATCCGCGGGATGAAAATTATGATCCGACCATTCCGATGACTGAGGTGTCCTCGCCCTTCCAGGACGGGTATCCCATGGGTGAATTGCAGAGCATCAACATTGATAAGAGCGGAATTATCGTCGGGGTCTTCTCCAACGGAATGAATCAGAATCTAGGCCAATTAGCAATGGCCAATTTCAACAATCCCGGCGGTTTATCCCGTTCCGGGGACACGCTCTTTTCGGAGACCAGTAACTCCGGAACGGCGCAGATCGGGGTCGCCGGCCGGGGCGGTCGCGGCCAGATCACACCGGGCGCAGTGGAAATGGCCAATGTGGATCTATCCCAAGAATTTACCGATATGATCGTCAACGAACGCGGTTTTCAGTCGAACTCGAGGGTGATTACCACCTCCGATGAGATGCTTCAGGAATTAGTCAATTTAAAACGGTAATTCAAAATTAAATAGGGGAAGGAATGGTTTCCTTCCCCTATTTTAAATCTGCGACCGTGTTAACCGAAATTTAATAATTGGCGATAATATGCCGTTTTGATTTGTTTTGAGGTTGATTGGGTGGTTTAAAAGAGCGATTTTAAAGGCTATTAATTTTATAAAATCAAATAAATACCATCCGGTACTAAAAGAAATTAGAATTATAGACGATATATAAATTATAAACCGGTCGAATCAAAATCAATTGCGAAGATGCCGGATGGGATAACCGGTGTAAATAGTGATTTTAATAAGTATTAGTAAACTGGAGCGCCAATAATGATCGCGGTTAAACGTTTGAACAGTCAGGAAATATGGATTAACCCTCATTTGATAGAGACTATCGAAGCCACTCCGGATACGGTGATTTCTTTTACTACCGGCAAAAGGTTGGTTGTGAAGGAGTCGGCAACCGAAGTGGTAGCAAAAATAATAAAGTACCGTAAAATGACCGGGGACAAGTTTACCGAGTTTAAAGGTACTACCTGAGGTGACGCCTGATGGAATTATCAACTTTAATAGGGCTAGTTGGCGGACTGGTATTATTAGCCTTAGGGATCTCGTCCAATGGGCCGTTAATAGGTTTTGTGGATCCGCCGTCGATGTTTATTACCTTTGGCGGTTCATTCATGGCGATGATGGTCAACTATCCATTCAGCATCTTTAAGGAGAGCGTAAGATCTTTAAAGCATCTCTTTTTTGCCAAATCGTTGAATATTCAAGGAGCGATTGAAGAGATCGTTGAGTTTGCGAGAAAAGCCAGACGGGAAGGTTTATTAGCGTTGGAAGACGAGATCCAGCAATCAAACGATCCCTTCTTAAAAAAGGGAGTTCAATTAATTGTCGATGGAACTGATCCGGATTTAGTCAGAAATATTTTAGAAATCGAATTAGCATTTATGGAGGAACGTCATAAATCCGTTAAATCGTTTTTTGAATCCTGGGCTGCTTTGGCGCCGGGATTTGGGATGATCGGAACCGTTATCGGCTTGATCCAAATGCTGGCAACCCTTGATGATGTGGCAACCATCGGCCCTAAAATGGGAGTGGCCTTGATTACCACTTTTTATGGAGCGCTTTGGGCGAACCTAGTCTGTACTCCCGCTGCCGGAAAGCTTTCCAAACGTAGCGGAGAGGAAATGTTTTTACGGCAAATAATGATTGAAGGAATCCTGTCGATTCAGGCCGGTGAAAACCCAAGAATTGTTGAAGAGAAACTAAAAGCTTTCTTATCGCCGAGCCAGCGTTCAAACCTTAAAACCGACCGATCCGATCGGGATGAAAGGACGCGATCCATTGCTTAAAAAGAAACCGGATGAACCGGCGCCCGGGGCGCCGTTATGGAACGTAACCTATGGCGATATGGTCACTTTAGTGCTCTGCTTTTTTGTAGCGCTATTCGCTTTTTCCAGCATTGACTCGAAAAAATATCAAGAAATGCAACTTTCATTAAGGGCTGCTTTCGGTGGGGAAGGCGGAGTTTTAACCGGCAGTCCCTCGGTTTTTAACGCTCAGATAGTTCCTTCACCGGTTGAACAGATGTATCAGGAGCTTAAAAAAGCGGTAGAGGATACCAAATGGAAGGGAAAAGCGGAGGTTACCATTACTGAAAGAGGGATCACCATCAGTTTTAAAGAAAAACTCTTTTTTAATATTGGGTCGGCTTCGATCACTTCTGAAGCTTATCCGGTTTTAGAAAGCGTCGGTAGAATTTTAAAGGCGCGCAGATATCCGCTGCGAGTCGAAGGCCATACTTGCGACTTGCCGATCCGTAGCGCTCAATTCCCTTCTAACTGGGAATTATCAGCCTTGAGGGCGATCAATGTGGCCAAGTTTTTAATTAACCGGGTGGAATTCGAACCGGAAAGAATCTCGGTGGCGGGGTATGGCCAATATCATCCTTTGGTCCCCAATGATAGCGAAGAGAACCGGGCCAGGAACCGGAGGGTGGATATAGTGATCATTACCGGCGCGGCTAGAAGCAATGCAGTTAATGTTTTAAATCAGCCAAAAGTTGATGGTCAATAATTAATCAACCTGAAGCGGGAGGTAAAGAACGATGCCGGAAGATGCGGGCAAAACTAATTCAAAGGGCAGTATTCTTAATAATAATAAAGCGGTTATTTTTATCGGAATTTTTTCATTTTTAGTGACAACTATCTTTTTTGGAACTTTTATTGTAATAACTTTAAAACAAACCAATTCCCCTGCTAAAGTCATTGTAAAGCAAGTTGAAGAGATGGGGCCGGTGGTGAGTCTTGGGAACGATATTTTAGTCAACATTCGTTCCGAGGAAGGATTTGAACATTTTTTAAAAACCAATATTGTGCTTGAATTGGATGGCGGTGAAAAGACCGGGGGAGAGGTTTCGAAACGGATTCCGCAGATTAGAGATTTAGTAATTAATGTTTTAGCATCAAAAACGAAAGAGAAAATTATTGAAAAAGAAGGGAAAGACCAAGTTCGCAGCGAAATTATTAATAATATTAACCGATTAATGACTACCGGGAAGATTCGCAATATCTATTTTCAAGATTTTATAATACAGTAGGAGGTACTTCAGCTTGGCTGAGGTTTTATCTCAATCGGAAATAGACGCCCTACTAGAGGCTCTTTCGTCTGGAAGCATCAAAGCCGACGAAGTTATATCCGAAGAAAAAAAGCGTAAGGTAAAGCCTTATGATTTTCGCCGGCCGAATAAGCTTTCCAAGGATCAATTACGGACGTTGGTAATGTTACATGAAAACTTTGCCAGGCTGTTAACTACTTCACTCTCGACTTACTTGCGGAGTATGGTTAGAGCCCAAGTGGTTTCCATTGACCAACTGACCTATGAAGAGTTCACCAAAAGCTTACATAATCCAACGGTTATGACGATTGTTTCTTTGAAACCATTGGAAGGCAACGCTATTATTGAAATATCTCCTCATTTGGCTTTTGCAATGGTCGACCGGCTGCTGGGCGGTTATGGTTATTCGATGGAAAAGATTAGAGAGCTGACGGATATCGAACAAACAGTGGTCAAACGGGTAATGAGCAGGATTTTTCCGAATATCAGAGAAGTATGGCAAGTAGTCGCCGAATTGAACCCGGTTTTGGAGTCTATTGAATTGAATCCGATGTTTACTCAGATTATCCCACTCACCGATATGGTGGTTTTAATAACCCTGGAGTTGAGAATCGCTGAGGCTTTCGGATTGATGAATATTTGTCTTCCGTTCGCGGTAATCGAACCGATTTTGGACCGTTTAAACGCTCAAATATGGTTTGCCAAAGCAACCAAGCCGTCCACCGCTCAAAGCGTCGCTAATATTCAACGCCGGTTAAATCAAGCGCAAGTCCCGGTTTCGGTGGAATTAGGAAGAGCTAATATTACCGTGGGCGAGATGTTGAATATCAATGTCGGCGATGTAATTCAGCTCGATCAGTATGTCAAAGGGTTTCTAGATATAAAAATCGGCAATCAAGTGAAATTCCAAGGTTCGCCTGGGGTTTCTGAAAATAGAATGGCAATTCAAATTGGAAAGATAGTTCGAGAGGGGTGAGAGGTTCATGGATCGACAAATTCTTACCCAGGAAGAAATTAATGCTCTGCTCAAGGGTGAAGAGGCGGATTCCTTACAGCTGTCTCCAATGCAAAAGGATGCGCTGGGGGAGATCGGAAATATCAGCTATGGCACAGCTTCCACCGCATTATCGGAATTGTTGAATAAAAGAGTGACCATTGATACTCCTACGGTAGTGCTGACCACTCAAAAAGAGCTTAAACAACAGCATCCGCTCCCTTACGTACTAGTAGAGGTGGACTATAAAACGGGGTTGGTCGGTAGTAACGTTCTAATCTTAAAAGTCAGCGATGCGGCTATAATTGCCGATCTGATGATGGGGAAGGATGGTTCTAACCCTAAACAAAACTTGGACCAGATAGAGTTGAGCGCGGTTGGGGAATCCATGAATCAGATGGTTGGAAATGCCGCCACTTCGTTATCGACTCTATTCGGACAACGGATCGATGTGGATCCGCCTCGGATTAAAATTGTAGATCTAGCTAACGATGAGTCGATTGTGCGTGATTTGGATTTAGATAGCCCAGTGGTAGTTGTTTCATTTAAGTTACAAATCGACGGTCTGGTCGATAGTGAGTTGATGTTGGTGGTTACTTATGATTTAGCTATCGAATTGTCCGACAGATTGATTGCGGAGACTCAGATAGCTGCGGCTTCGGCGACGTCAAGCGTTACGCCGACCGTCGCACCGATACCAACTCCGGAAATAGCAGCTCAGGCTTACGAACCAATAGCCCAACCATCAGCAAGCCAATCGATGGCGGAGCCTGTTTACCCTGCGCCAGCTGCAACGGCAGTTCCTGCGCCGACCCCGATTAATTCAAGTTACAGAACGGAGGTTAAGACGCCGGTGATGGTACAACCCGCTCAATTTGGCCCTATTAATAATGGGAAGACTAGTAAGGAAACGGGGAATATCGGGTTAATTCTGGATGTTCCATTACAGGTAACTGTAGAACTGGGTGGAACCAGGATGAAAATCAAAGATATTTTAGACCTTGGTATCGGTTCAATAATCGAACTTGACAAATTGGCGGGAGATCCGGTGGATGTCTACGTCAACGGTAAAATGATTGCCAAAGGCGAAGTTGTGGTTATCGATGAAAATTTCGGCATTAAAATTACCGATATCATTAGCCCGATCGAAAGAGCAAATACACTTCAATAATTCCTAAAGGAGGAATTTCTGGTGGGTAACAAAGTACTCGTTGTCGATGATGCGGCGTTTATGCGCATGATGATCAAGGATATTTTGCGCAAAGGCGGCTATGAAGTAGTTGGTGAAGCTGAAGACGGCTCTAAGGCGGTTGAAAAGTATAAGGAACTTCGCCCTGATTTGGTAACTATGGATATTACCATGCCGGATATGGATGGGATAACAGCAGTCAAGGAGATTCGGAAACTTGATGGCGAAGCCCAGATCATTATGTGCAGCGCAATGGGGCAACAGGCGATGGTTATTGACGCTATTCAAGCAGGGGCTAAAGATTTTGTAGTTAAACCATTCCAACCCGAAAGAGTTTTGGAAGCTGTCCGAAAAGTCCTATCATGAAGCAATACATATATCCCCGGTTATTCGGGGCGGGCAGCTTCTGGCTAGGGTTTAGCGCTGGTTTGTTCCTCCTGCCGGGAGCGGCCTTAGCACAAACAGAAACTGAAATTGGGCCGGAGTTTAGTGGCGGTCAATGGGTTTGGTCTTTATTCTCATTAATAATCATTGTGGTTTTAGCGTTTTGGGCGACCAGATTCTTGGCTGGCAGATTCGGCCTTTCACAGGCGCGGCATATTAAGGTGGCAGAGAGTCTTTTTTTAGGACCCAATCGCCATCTTTATCTATTATTAGTTAACGGAAAAGTTTTACTGGTAGGAAGCGTAGAACACGGTATCGGTTTGCTCAAAGAATTTGATGATGATCGATTTTATAATGAATTATTAGAAACGGCGGAAACAAGCCCCAAAAAGCCAACCGGACGTTTTGCCGAATTGATTACCCCGGTTTTAAACGGGTTGAATTCCGGAGCAACGGTTGATACCGGGTTAACTAATAACAAGCAACGTCTACAGGAAGGATTGGAAAAGATCCGTTCCTGGAAAATGCGAGGTCGTGACCGAGATGGTAAAGGTTAATATGGAAACCGGGCAAGAGGCAAGGGACAAGCGGCATAATAATCAAGTTAAATCATTAAAGCCTGTTTTCATGAGTGTTTTTGATCCAAGGTCCATAAGCGTGAATAAGTTAAAGGTTTTATCCATATTACTCGCTTGTGTAGTTTTAATACTGGCTATTCCAGGTATAGCTCAGGGAGCGGCTACATTTCCCATTCCCCGAATCCAAGTGGGAGTTGACCCAGCCGATACACCTACCGAAATAGCCCAGAGCTTACAGATTCTTATTTTACTAACCGTAATCTCACTAGCTCCGGCTATTTTGATAATGACCACCTCGTTTATTAGAATTGTGATAGTCTTGTCATTTACCCGGACTGCCATCGGGACCAACCAGATGCCGCCTAATCAGGTGCTGATCGGGTTGGCTTTGTTTTTAACTGTCTTTATTATGATGCCGACCTGGAGTAAGGTGAATACCGAAACCTTTCAACCGTTCCTAAAAGGGGAAATCACTCAAGAAACGGCTTTGGTCCGGGGCATGCAACCAATTCGGGAGTTTATGTTCAAACAAACCAGGACGAAGGACCTGAAGCTTTTTATCCAGGCGGCGCGCTTAAACCGTCCTCAAAACCAGGAAGAAATCCCGTCCCAGGTATTGATTCCCGCGTTTATCATCAGTGAACTTAAAACAGCGTTTCAGGTTGGTTTTTTAATTTTTGTACCTTTCTTAGTAATTGATATGATTGTAGCCAGTACCTTGATGTCTATGGGGATGATGATGCTACCGCCGATGATGGTAGCGTTACCTTTTAAAATCCTGCTCTTTGTAATGGTTGACGGGTGGCACTTGATCACCCGATCCCTTTTGCTAAGCTTTAACTAATGAATTTCAGGGAAGAAAGGCCGTGAAAATCGGTGACTGATACTTTTGTTGTCGCGTTAATCAGAGAGGCGTTAGTTACGGTTTTACTGGTCGCAGCTCCAATGTTGGGAGTTGGGTTAATAGTTGGACTGGTTATTAGTGTACTCCAGGCAACAACGCAGATCCATGAACAGACACTTACGTTTATCCCTAAAATTCTTGCCGTTTTACTAGCGATGATTTTCTTTGGGCCCTGGATGTTACATACTATTATAACGTTTAGCGAAAAAATTCTTGGAAACCTATACCAGTTTACCTTTATTCGATGATTTAGGAGGATAAGTTGAATTTTGAGCAAATATTCGGCGTAACTTTTTCTCAAGTTTTATTAGGTTTTACTCGGGCTTCGGGAATGATTATGTCTGCGCCGATCTTTCAGAGCCGCAACATTCCGCCTCAGGTTAAAGTGGTTTTGGCTTTTGGTCTGGCGTTGGTAGTGGCTCCTTTTATTGTTGGGGGTATCGATTTAAATCAATTTACTTTCGGAATGGCCGTTTATACACTGATTCAGGAGATTTTAACCGGGCTAATCATGGGGTTCATGGTTAACCTGACAATGTATGCTATTCAAATCGCCGGTTACTATTTTGATGTCCAAATGGGTTTTGGAATGGTTAACGTTCTGGATCCGACCACTGGCGCTCAAATGCCGTTACTGGGACAGCTAAATTTTATTATGGCTTCTTTGATTTTTCTAGCGATCAACGGCCATCACACGGTTATTGCTTCTTTCATTCAAAGCTATCAAGTGATTAAACCGGGTATGTTTTTGATAAAAAAAGAAGCAGTTGGAGTTTTTGTGATGGCATTTACCAATATGTTTTATTTGGGGTTTAAAATCGGACTTCCGATCATGGGCACGATTTTCTTGGCTGATGTGGCATTAGGAATTATCGCCAAACTAATCCCACAGATTAATGTCTTTATTGTCGGTTTTCCAATCAAGATTATTTTGGGTTTAATTATGCTGATTTTTTTCATTTCAGTTTATATAATGTTAATTGAAGCGACTTTTTCCAATTCAGGTGATACTTTTAAAATGATGCGGTTGATGCTAAGGCGCCTTCATTAGATGAAGGGTGGAGATTTTACAGTGAACAGCGATCAGTTGTTAGTTACTAGTTATCAGTTATCAGTGAGTAGAATAGGGAACCCAGCTTCAACCCTATTGCCTATTGCCTGTTGTCTATTGTCCGAACCGCGAGGGACGGGTTTCGATCTCCAATTTTTTGCCCAGGACCCGGATAAAACGGAAGAAGCTACCCCACGACGAAAACAAGAAGCTCGTAAAAAAGGACAGGTCCCACGGAGCACCGAATTAAATTCAGTTCTAGTGTTATTAGCTCTTTTCGTAATCTTAAATTTTTTTGGTCGTTGGTTTTATAAGGAACTCATCAATTACGTGGAACAATATCTTTCTCCGGGCGAACTCAACACTGAACTTAGCGACAGTAATCTAGGGGATTTGCTTATTCGGCACGGGACAATGTTTTTAAGACTATTTCTTCCGCTGGGGTTAGGGGCTTTACTAACGGGGTTAGTTATCAATTTCATCCAGGTAGGGGCGATGTTCACTTTGGAGCCGTTGAAGCCGAAGTTTAGCAAGTTAAATCCCATCGCCGGTTTACAGCGTTTATTCAGCGCCCGTGGGTTTGTAGAATTAGCTAAATCCATAATTAAGTTAGCAATTGTAGCTTATTTTGCTTATTCAACCATTCGCGAACATCTCTTTCTGTTTTTGGATATGGTCCGTCAAACGCCGTTTGATGTGGCGATGGCGGTTTGGCGGATTATCTATCAAGTAGCAGTCAAAATATGTGTCTTCCTATTGGTCCTGGCTATTTTGGATTATCTGTACCAACGTTGGGAATTTAGGAAAAGTTTACGCATGACCAAACGTGAGGTCAAGGACGAATATAAACAGACTGAGGGCAATCCTCAAATTAAAAATAAAATCAGGCAACGCCAGCGCGAAATCGCGATGCGCCGAATGATGCAGGATGTGCCCAAGGCTGATGTAGTAATTACCAACCCTACTCACTTGGCAATTGCCTTGAGATATGATTCTTCAAAAATGGCGGCCCCGGTAGTGGTCGCCAAAGGTGAGGGCTTCATCGCTCAGAAGATAAAAGAGATCGCCGCCGCCAATGATGTGGTTTTAGTTGAAAATAAGCCGTTAGCGCAGGCAATCTATAAAACAGTTGACATTGGTGAAGCAATCCCGGCCAACCTTTTCCAAGCCGTTGCTGAAGTCCTCGCTTATGTGTACCGATTGAAACGGAAGCATGCGTAAAGGCAGTGGTCAGGAGATTAGTATATTCGATAGACTAAAAATTCAAAGCTGAGGTATAAAAGAGTGGCCCAGGTAGAAAACCCTTCAACATCGCAACGCTTTGGACAAATGAGTGAAGTTTCGATAATTATCGTTGTCGTTTTGATCTTGGTAATGTTGCTTATTCCGTTGCCCTCTTGGATGTTGGACTTTTTACTGACCATTAACCTATTAATCGCGTTTACGATTTTGTTATTAACGATGAATGTCAAGAAAAGCCTGGAGTTTTCGGTATTTCCCACTTTGTTGCTGGTAACTACCCTTTTTCGAATGGCCTTGAACGTTTCGTCAACCCGTCTTATTTTATTAAACGCCGAAGCTGGGGCGGTTATTGATGCTTTTGGCAATGTTGTGGCAGGAAGCAATACGATAGTCGGGTTTGTAATGTTTATCATTCTAACGATTATTCAATTTATGGTCATCACCAAAGGTTCGGAGCGCGTCGCCGAAGTCGCCGCCCGTTTTACCTTGGATGCGATGCCCGGTAAACAAATGAGCATTGACGCCGATTTGAACGCTGGTTTAATCAACGAAGTTCAGGCTAGATCTAGGCGGCGGGAGGTCGAACGGGAAGCTGATTTTTACGGGGCAATGGACGGCGCCAGTAAATTCGTTAAGGGTGATGCTGTGGCCGGTATTTTGATCACTTTTATCAATGTTATCGGCGGGTTTATTATTGGAGCCACTCAAAAAGGTTTTTCGATCCAAGAATCGCTTAGGACATACTCTTTATTGACAATCGGCGACGGATTGGTAAGCCAAGTGCCGGCATTATTGATTTCTACTGCTACCGGTATCTTGGTTACCAGGGCGGCTTCGGAGGATAATTTAGGCTCCGACTTGAGCAGGCAGTTAATGGCTTATCCTAAGATTTTCTATTTCGTCTCCGGGATGATCGCTTTTTTTGGTTTGATTCCGAACATGCCTAAGTTTTCTTTCTTTACAATGGCTGCGATCGTTGCCTGTCTCGCTTATTATTTGAATCAGATACAAGTCACATCTTCTGAAGAGGATGCTTTGGAGGGCGAAACTGTTGCCGACGAAGAACAAAAAGGCCCTGAAAATGTCAGCTCTTTACTCCAGATCGACCCAATGGAACTTGAGATTGGATATCGCTTGATACCATTGGTTGATCCGAACCAAGGCGGCGATCTGTTTGAACGGGTGACCATGATCCGGCGACAAACCGCGTTGGAACTGGGGATGGTGCTGCCGCCGATTCGGATTCGCGATAATATGCAATTGTCGCCCACATCTTATGTGATTAAGATTAAAGGAGTTGAAATAGCCAACGGCGAAATTATACCTAACTATTATTTGGCGATGGATCCGGGAATAGTAGCCCAACCAGTTGAGGGAATACCAACTACGGAGCCTGCGTTTGGCTTACCGGCCTTATGGATTACGGAAACCCAACGTGACGAGGCGGAAATCGCCGGGTATACTGTAGTTGATCCACCGTCGGTTTTAGCTACTCATTTAACTGAAGTTATCAAGAGCCATGCTTATGAGTTGTTAGGGCGTCAGGAAGCTCAGTCCTTGGTAAACAATATCAAAGAAGAATACTCAGTGGTTGTTAACGAGTTAATTCCTAACTTGATGTCGGTGGGCGAGATTCAAAAAGTAATGGTTAACTTGTTAAAAGAAGGTATACCTATTCGAAATCTGGTCACGATTTTAGAGACTTTGGCCGATAATGCTCCGTTAACCAAAGATATTGACTATTTAACCGAAACAGTCCGCCAGGCGTTAGCCAGGCAAATCACAAAAATGGTCCAGACGGATGATGGCATTATCAGGGTAATAACGGTTGATCCCGGTTTGGAACAGATTTTAATGAAAACCCAAAAAGATGTTAAAGAAACCGGAGCGTTTTCCATGGATCCCCGACTGATCCAGAATATCTACGATCGGTTGAGTGCATTGGTCAAAGAAGTGACCGGTTCGGGATATCAACCGGTAATCCTTTGTTCGCCGGCGATCAGACTTACTTTTAGAAAATTAACGGAAAGATTGGCTGCGAGAATTATGGTTCTTTCTTATAATGAGATTATTGCTGAAGCTGAAGTTCATTCTGTAGGGGTGGTGTCAGTTGATCAATGAGAGTGAAACGTTATGTAGCTGATTCAATTCAGGAAGCGATCACTCGGGTCAAAAACGATCTGGGCCGCAATGCCATAATATTACATACTAAACCCTTTAAAGAAGGAGGGTTTCTCGGATTTTTCCGCCGGCGCCGGTTCGAAGTGATTGCGGCAGTCGATGAAACAATCACTGATAATGCAGTTGCTTCCAAAACAACCGAAACCAAGTCGCAATCGCTTTTATCTACTGGAGCAGGTGTTGTATCCCATTCAAAACCGTCTGGACCGATCGAACCGGAACCGAAAACCACGCCGGTTTTTAAGCCCTTACCATCGGTCCAGGTATCGGCGGTGGAAGCAAAACAACCGGAACCGGCAATGATTTTTGATGAAAAATCCTTTGTCCTCGGTTTAAAAGAGGCTACCGCCACAGACGAACCGGTTTTAAAATCATTAAAAGATGAAATCGCCGAAATGAAAGAGTTGATTCGACAAGTTGCTTCTAAACCTAATTTATTACCGGTAGGGGTTTCCATTCCCCAACCGGAACGTTCCCGTAATACTGATTGGCTCCGGCAACATTTGCAAAGCTTGGGGATGGAAGGGGATATAATTGATTATTTATTATTGCAAATTCCAGCGAATTTATTTGAGAATAACGCTCAAGAAGAGAGCCTAATCTATTGCCAGCAGATATTGGCCACCAAACTAATGTTTTCCGAACCGATCCTACCGGAACAAGCAGGCGAACAGCAAATAGTAGCTTTAATCGGGCCGACCGGGGTAGGTAAGACCACAACCATTGCTAAGCTTGCCGCCAATTATAATTTATTTGAGGGTAAGAAAGTCGGATTGATTACTATTGATACCTACCGGATCGCTGCGGTGGAACACCTCAAAACATATGGCGATATTATTAATTTACCGGTCGAAGTGGTTTATACTCCGTCGGATTTAAATCAGTCCATCGCCAACTTGAAAGATTGCGATTTGATCTTGATCGACACCGCCGGACGTAGTCCTCACAATCAAGCCATGATGGATGAGTTGCAACGGTTCTTATCGAATTCCCGAATCGGAGTAATTTTACTGGTAATCAGCGCGACTACCAAATATCAAGATATGTTAACCATTGCCGAAAGTTTTTCAAAGATCGCCTTTACTCATTTGGTCTTTACCAAGCTGGATGAGACCAACTCTCTGGGGCCAATCGTTAGTTTAGCTATGAATATTAAACGTCCGATATCTTACTTTACCAACGGGCAAAATGTCCCGGACGATATTGAAGTCGCCAAACCTAACAAACTGATCTCACAGTTGTTCAAGGGTAATTCTTATGGCCGGAGCACGGTAGTTTCGAATTAATTCGGTAAGGAGTCATTTGATGGCGGACCAAGCGGAACGTTTAAGGGCAATTGTCAAAGAAAATACAATCAATACAACTCCGGCTAGAGTCATTACTATTACCAGCGGCAAAGGCGGGGTTGGCAAAACAAACTTTGCGGTTAATCTAGGAATCGCTCTTTCAAAACTGGGTCGAAAAATCCTACTGGTCGATGCGGATTTAGGATTAGCGAATGTTGATGTAATGTTAGGCCTAATTCCTAAATATAACCTGGGACATGTGCTATTGGGCGAAAAGAAAATTGCCGATATTATTATTAATGGTCCGGCTGGAATGAAGATCATTCCCAGCGGTTCGGGCATGTATAAACTGGCAAATCTGGGCGATAAAAAATTGGCCCAATGTTTAGAACATTTGAATCAATTGGAAAAATCCACGGATATTATTTTAATTGATACCGGAGCCGGTTTATCGAAAAGCGTTTTAAAATTTATATTAGCCGCCGGAGAAGTTATTATTGTAACTACACCGGAACCTACGGCTATAACTGATGCTTACGGGATCATTAAAGTGATAACCGCTTCCAAACGGGATCTTCCCATTCGGGTAGTGGTTAATATGGTTAAAAATGAAAAAGAGGCTGAAGAGGTCATGGAACGATTATCAGCTGTGTCGCAACGGTTTTTGGGAATGGATTTGGAAAGGTTGGGTTTTATCCCGCTAGATCCGGTAGTCCCGAAAGCCGTTAAAGAACAGCAACCATTCATCCTTGGTCATCCCCGTTCGGTAGTGGCCCAGAGCATCAGCCAAATCGCATCTAAACTTGTAAACGGAGATACTCAAGCTACCTCCGGTTCGATATCCTTTTTTGAACGTTTATTAGGAATTTTTAAACAGGTGGATCATAATGAGCATATTTCAAGTTGACGATTATCTCCAAATTGAAATAACCTCCGGAAGGTATCAAGGCGTTTATAACAGTAGGGTGATCAACAGTGAAGATAACGAGTTGATTGTTGCCGCGCCCCGGAATGATCATGGAGCGATACCTTTACAAAAAAACGATCTGCTCAGCGTTTGTGTTTTTAAAAAAGATGCAATGTATGAGTTTCAATCAAAGGTAATTTCTCCGGCGACCCGGGACTTTGCTTATATTACAATGTATATCCCTCATTTAATTAAACGTAAGCAACGTAGGGCCGATTTTCGGATTAGCATCAATATTCCCGTGGAGGTTTTATATTTTTACCGGAACGGAGTTCCGGTAGCGGCTTGTACCATGAATTCAATAGATTTAAGCGCTGGAGGAGTTAAGATCGAAACTTCCGAAGAATTTAAGGCGGAGAAAAAATATCAAATGATTATTGTTTTACCTTTGGAAAATGAAACGGAAGAAATCTATGTAGAGGCTGAAGTTGTCAGGTCGGAACGAGATCCAAATCCGGAACCGGGCTCGGTTGATCTTTATTGGACCGCCTTTAAATTTAATGACATTCCTGAGAATAAAAAACAAAAAATCCTCAAATTTATCTATAAACAGCAGGAATTACGCTTGAAAGGTCTAATTTAACCCTTGGGGAGGTGGGTAATTTGGAAACATCCCAGTATCTTAGTGTATTTATGGACGAGTGTCAAGAGCATCTCCTTACCTTAAACCAATCTTTATTGGAATTGGAGCATGAACCGGATAATCATTCCGTTTTGGATAAGATTTTCCGCGCCGCCCACACTCTAAAAGGCGCTTCCGCGACAATGGGTTTTAACAAAATGGCTAATCTGACCCATGCCATGGAAGATGTCTTAGGTAAGTTACGCAGCAAAGAGATTACAGTTACATCCGAGTTAATGAATAGCCTTTTTGAAGCGGTCGACTCTTTGGAAATTTTGACTACCACCATTAGCGAGGGTAAAGAAGAGGACATCGAGATTACCGGTACAGTCCAGGATTTGCACAGATTTATTTCCGGTAATATCGAACCGGTTAAGGCGGAGAAACGTCAAAACCTGCAACTTCGTTATTTGGAAGCGGAAATTGAGCAGATTACCGCAGCGACGACTAGTGGCCAAAAGCTCTTACATATTGATGTGACCTTGGTTGAGGATTGTTTATTAAAGGGCGCCCGAGTCTTTATGGTTTTACGGGAGATCGAAAAAAGCGGAACGATAATTAGAAGTATGCCTGCGGTTAAAGATTTAGAAGACGAGAATTTCGATACTCGGTTTATTATAGGAGTGTTAACCGCAAATCCTTCCGAAGAATTTATTAAGAACATTACCAACATCATGGATGTTGAAAAAGTGCTGGTTGAGGAACCACACTTGAACCAACTTCAAACTGAAAAAAGGCAAGAATCTGCTGTAGACCATGCTGAGAAAAAGATTAATACTCAAACAGTCCGGGTGGAAATTAAAAAACTAGATGATTTAATGAATCTCGTTGGTGAGCTGGTTATCAGTAGATCACGCTTGGAGTCAATCGGAGCGGCAGTGGATTCGAGGGAACTTGAAGAAGTAATTGAACAAGTAGGCCGTTTGACTATTGACCTGAGAGATAGCGTGATGAAATCGAGAATGATCCCGGTGGAAACGGTATTTTCCCGTTTTCCAAGACTAATAAGGGATTTGGCCAAAGAATTGAATAAGGAAATTGAATTGGAAATCCATGGCGGTGAAACCGAACTAGACCGAACGGTGATTGATGAGATCGGAGACCCACTGGTACATATCATCCGAAATGCTGTCGACCATGGGTTGGAATCCAGCGATGAACGGGAACGGGTCGGTAAACAAAGACAAGGCAAGATTTCTCTGGATGCCCGACAGGAGGGCAATAGTGTTCTCATCTCTGTAAGTGACGATGGAAAGGGGTTCAACCTCCAAAAGGTAAAGGATAAAGCGGTTAAAAATGGGGTTGTTACTCCGGAAGCCCTAGCTGAATTACGTGAAGAACAAATCTTGGAATTAACTTTTTTACCGGGTTTTTCAACTGCTGAAAAAGTCACTGATGTTTCCGGGCGTGGAGTTGGAATGGATGTGGTTAAGGAGAAGGTTAATTCTCTTGGTGGGATAGTCAGTATTAGTTCGGATTATGGTGAAGGTTCCACTATTTCAATTCGTCTCCCCCTAACCTTAGCTATCATTCAAACCTTAGTAATCCAACTGGGCAACGAAATTTATGCTTTGCCTTCGAGTTATATTGAACAGATTACTAGTCTTAACCGGAGTGAGATTAAACACATTCGCGAGCAGGAAGTATTTATGTTACGGGGTGAAGTGGTTCCGTTAATCCGGCTTCAAGACATTTTGGATACACCCGGCGCTAAAAATCCTGAAATTGATGAACTTGATGTAGTGGTTTTGAAAATTGGCGACCGGTTAATCGGATGTATTGTCGATAGCTTGTTGCGTCAACAAGATGTGGTTATTAAATCTTTAGGCGGATACCTTGGCTCAATAAAAGGAATAGCCGGGGCCACCATCCTTGGTGATGGCCGGGTCGCTTTAATCTTGGATCTTAGAGCTGTTGCTTAAAACGGATTTTTTAAGTCAATAAATAAGGGTAATGAAGTTTTAAAAAATTATTAAAGACTCAGCTTAACTTTTAACCGGTAAACAAACCGAGAAGGAGGCAAGGGGATGGCTCTAAAAGATAAAGTCGAAGCTGTTGAAGAAAGTAAACAGTTGGTAATTTTCAAACTAGGCGACGAAGAATTTGGGGTCGATATCTTACAAGTTCGTGAAATTGAAAAATTGGACCAACAAATAACCAGAGTTCCCAAGTCGCCGGTTTTCGTTGAAGGTGTGATCAACCTTCGGGGCGAGATCGTTCCTATAGTTGATTTGCGTAAACGTTTCGGCCTGGTGGTCCGTCAGACTAGCAACGAGGCTAGAGTGATTATTGTAGATATCAGCGACGGGCAGGTAGGGATGATCGTTGACTCTGTGGTCGAAGTCATTCGGCTTAATGTATCAGCCATCGAAAACGCCCCTTCTATTACTAGAGGGGTCGATGCTTATTTCTTGAGCGGCGTCGCTAAAGTTAACGAACGGTTGATTATTCTTTTAAATCTGGAAAGGGCTTTGTCGCCGGAAGAAATGAAAGAGCTTGAATCCTTAAATGCGAAGGAGCAAAATGATGAAAATAGCTGAACTTAATAATTTTCAGCTAGATGTATTAAAAGAGATCGGGAATATAGGCGCGGGACATGCTGCTACCGCTTTATCGCAATTGCTTTCGGAACCGATTACCATGACTGTTCCTAATGTTTCGATAGTCGCTTTGCATGAAGTCAGCGAGATTTTAGGTGGAGCGGAACAAGAGGTGTTCGGTATTTATATGAGAGTCTTCGGCGATGTTCCCGGGAAGATCATCTTTGTTTTCGCCAAAGAAGAAGCCTTAACCCTGGCGGGGATGTTGACCGGGTCGAAAAATGACCAGCCGGTTCTAGACGACTTTGAAAGATCAGCGTTAAAGGAAATCGGTAATATTATGACCGGAGCATACCTTTATGCTTTAACCAAGTTAACCGGATATAATGTTCTGTCTTCGGTTCCGATCTTGGCCAATGATATGGTCGGAGCTATTTTAAATACGGCTTTGTTAGACTTTGGGATGGTTGGGGATTATGCTTTATTTATTCAGACTCAATTTAGTCTGACCCAAAGGAAAATTAACGGCCATTTCTTTTTAGTACCTGATCCGGGTGCGTTGGATTCGTTACTAAACGCTCTTGGAGTAGAAGTTGAATGGAAGAAATAATTAAAGTCGGGATGGCTGAATTAAAGGTTGCTAGAGCTCCGAGAAAGATTGCGGCATTGGGGTTGGGTTCTTGTGTGGCTATCTGCGCTTACGATTCCGTTGTCAAAGTTGGAGGAATCGCTCATGTAATGCTTCCATTAAGTTCAATGGTTACTGGAGATAACAATCGGGCTAAATTTGGCGATACTGCGCTTCCTTTTTTGTTGGAGGAGATAGTAAAAATAGGCGCCGACGTTCATCGTCTCGATATTAAGCTGGTTGGAGGCGCCGAGATGTTCGTTCATGAGAATAAAAACGAACGGCTTAAAATTGGGGAACGTAATCTAAGAGTGATTGAAGAAGCTTGTCAAAAGTCTGGTTTTAAGATATCTGGCCGTTGTGTGGGGGGTAATACCGGTAAAAGTGTTACCATAGATTTGGACAGCGGTGAGGTTCAAGTTAAAACAATTGCTCAGACTATAATGATGTCAAAAATCTAATTTTAAATATACGGTACCCGAAGAGAAAACAAAGTTAATCAAGGGATAAGTCAAGCTAATTATGGAAGGTTTGGGATGATCAAAGTAAGGAGGGTAGCTATGTCAGTTGATAAAACGGCTCAGAGTGAAGAAACTTTGTGGCGAGATTATCTAACTTCTAAATCACAAGTCACCAGAGAAACAATCATACTGAAGTACGCTCCATTAGTAAAGTACGTTGCAGGTCGAGTCGCGATCGGCTTGCCTTCAAATGTGGAATTTGACGATTTGGTAAGCTTTGGAGTTTTTGGACTAATGGATGCGATCGAAAAGTTTGATCTCTCGCGGGGAATAAAGTTTGAAACTTATGCCATTGCCAGAATCAGAGGGGCTATTCTTGACGGTTTACGGAGTAACGACTGGGTCCCGCGTTCGGTGCGACAAAAGGCGCGTGAATTAGAAAGGGTATGCGCTGAGCTGGAAAACCGTCTGGGCCGTTCGGCTACGGACCAAGAAATCAGTGATGCAATGAACGTTAGTATTCAGGAATTTTATCAACTCCTGTCCGAGGTGAGTTGCACTACCTTAAGTTCGTTGGATGAATTATGGATGGTTCATTCTAATGAAGACGACTCGGTCCGGGTATTGGATCTGGTTAAAAATAATGAAAGCGAAGACCCGTTACATCAAGTAGAAATTGAGGAAGTAAAAGAAACTTTAGCAAACGCTATTGAGAGCTTACCGGAAAGGGAACGGATGGTAATCGCTTTATATTATTATGAGGGTTTAACTTTGAAAGAGATCGGAGAAATTATGGAGATTTCCGAGTCTCGGGTCTCACAAATACATACCAAAGCGATTTTTAGATTACGAGGCCGATTAAATCGCTGGCGTAAATCTACAGCGGAGGTGTAAATATGGCCGAACAAAATCCTACGACCATAAATAAACTGCCTGATCGGGACGGTTGGTGCAGGATTCAAGTATCGAATGACGCTATGGAAGCTTATTTGGTGATCGAGCCTCCCATGGGCGAAGGGAATTGGCCTGTCAAAGAAGACGCGCTAAAGGCCATCAGTTCTGAAAACATTATTTTTGGAATTATTGATGAAGCTATTAGTGAAGCAATCACCAAACACCAAATGAAGCCGGTTTTGATCGCTACAGGCAAAGCTCCGGTTAATGGAGCCGATGCTGAGATTAATTATCTTTTTGAAACCGGGGTGTTTCGAAAAGCTTTTACAGAGGATGAATTTGGCAGGGTTGATTATCGACAGATTCAGAATCTGCAAAATGTAACTATTGGACAGAAGATTGTTGAAAAAATCCCCGCTACACCCGGAGAACCTGGCATGAATGTCCGGGGGGAAGAGGTTAAAGCAAATCCTGGCAAAGATAAACAAGTTAAATTAGGTAAAAATGTGGTCTGGACCGAAGATAATTTGGCGATTGTTTCGACTATTAACGGCGAGCCATCTTTGGCCAACAATAAAGTCGGCGTCCACGAAGTTCACGAAATCAAAGGGGATGTCAATTTCCAATCCGGCAATATTAATTTTTTAGGCAGCGTGATCATCCAAGGGAATGTAGAAAGCGGCTTTAAAATTGAGGCGGAAGGCGATGTGACCGTTTATGGGAATGTTGATTCCGCCGATATTAAATCCGGAGGCAATATCTTCATTAAGGGCGGAATTTCCGGGATGGATAAAGGCAAGGTAGTTTGCGGTGGTGATTTTTCCGCAAAATATATTGAACATGCAATTGTTGATTGTGAAGGCACAATCACAGTGCGTGAAGCAATTATGCATTGCCAAGTCAATGCTGATCAAAGGGTGGTTTGTGAAGGAGGCAAGGGCCTCATTGTCGGCGGTTTAATTCGTTCCGGAGAAGAGATTTCAGCGAAGACTATCGGTTCAAGGCTAGGCACAGTCACTGAGCTTGAGGTAGGAGTTAAACCAAAGTTAAAACTGGAATTACAAGAGCTAGAGGAACAGCTCAAGACTAATAAAGAAAGTCTCGATAAAGCGGAGAAAGCGATTGGGCTCTTAAGTAAGATGCCGAATCTTCCCAACGACCGCAAAGAAATGCTCCAAAATTTAATCAAGACTTCTTATGCCTTAAAAGCGCAAATCAATGAAGCCGAAGCCAAACGCCAAGAGTTGCTTGAGGAAATTTTAGTTAAGTCGAAAGAAAAAGGTAAAATTAGAGTCAAAGATGTTATTTATCCCGGCATTCGGGTTACGATGGGCAAAACGACGATTATGATTCAAGATGAGATTAAGTACGCTGTTTTAGTTTACAACGAAGGAGAGATTCAGATACAGCCCTACCGTTAAGTTTAGTCAAGAAAGATAATGTTGCCAAAACTTTCGGGTTTTTAGAAAGTTCCAGCAACATAGTAGTGGGAAGTGATAATCGTGCTTAAACCTGTTGATTTACAGACGATTATGCCTCGTTCGATCGACCTTCAGAAGGTCCAGCAAATTAACAATACCCGTTATATCACTGAGCAACAGGCCATGGAAAAACAGGTTATTGAGGAGTCTGAACATCGTCAGGAACAAGTTCAGCAAGGAAACGCTTTGAATGAGGGGAACCGGATTCGCGGCGAACAGCAGTCTGGAGAAGGTAAAGGTAGAAAATATCGTCGTTTTAATGAAAAACAAAAACAGGAAGAGACTGAAACCGATGAAACTTCCAAGCTTGATACTAAACGAGGAAACATTATTGATATTAAAATTTAAGTAAAACGGGGGCATGGTCGTTGAATGGCGGGGAAGTTTTAATTACCATCAGCATTAACTGTTTTGTAATATATTTTCTCCATGTTCTCCATAAGCGTTCCATCGCAAACATTCTCCAACGGCTCCGTAAAGAGGTCAATGAATTGGAAAATTTAGTAGCTGCTATTATTGAGGAGTTTGAGAATGTTGCCGAAAGAGTTTGGTCGGACGAACCAGAGAAACCGATGGAGGAGTTTTTCAAACCCCAGGTCAATTATGAGGAAGAATCGGCGCCAATACTTAACGAGCCATTTGCGGATTTTTTAAAGTTAACCGAAGAAGAACCCATGGAAATAAAAGAGGCAACCGAAAAAGAATCTTCGGAGGCTTTAACGGTAAAAGCAAGTGAACCTGCGGAGATATTACCGGTTTTTCAACCACAAGAGATAACCGATCCCAAACATCAAAATATTTTGCAATTGTGGCAAGCCGGATTTGCGGTCGAAGAGATCGCCAAACAATTGGGAACGGGACGTGGTGAAGTCCAGTTAATATTAGAAATCTATAAAAGGAGTTAAGCCGCGCCGAAGGTGCGGTTTTGTTCTAATGAGCGCAAACAAAACCCAATTACGAAACAGAATTCCTCGGTTTGATATTACTTTCGGGATTTTATTCATACTGGTAAGCTTGATTATTCTTTTGAATTCTAATTTTTTTGCCGTTCGTGACGTCGAGATTGAAGGGAACTCCAGTGTTTCCTCGGAGGATATAATTTTAAACGCCGGATTGAATTCTGATCGGAATATTTTTCAAATCAACGAGGACCAAATTAAAAACGTTGTCCTCAAAGACCCCCGTATCGTTTCCGTGAAAATCAAACGACAATTGCCGGGCAAAGTCATGCTCCATGTTCAAGAGCGCCTTCCCGTCTGCCTTTTATCCTATTTGAACAATTTATTAATCATTGGCAACGATGGATTGGTAATGGGTATTCAAGAAGAGGCCGAAGCGGTTGAATTGCCCGTTGTTATCGGAGCAAAGCTTAAAGATGTTAAGTATGGTGAAAAGATCTTGGCGTCCGATTTCCAAAATGCCCTTGAGGTATTAAGATATTCCGATGATTATTTACGCCAAGTGATATGCGAGATTGATTTAGCCAAATTAAAGTTACAACTTGATCTGCCTAAATATAGCCGTCAGGTAGAAGTTGAACTAGGCACTACCGAGGAGTTGGAGAAGAAAATAGCTAATCTTCGGGCAATTTTACTTTCACCTGATTTCAACGGTAAACTGGAGCGAATTGATTTGCGTGTTACCGACCTTCCCACCGTTATCACATCAAAGTCATTGGCGAAGTAAAAAATTTTCATTATTTGGCAGGGTAATTTTGTTCAATGCAGAAACTAATATTAAATTTCATATGTGTTACGCATTACGAGTCGCACGTTAGATAGTAAGCCAGGCAAGGTCAAAACCATTTATAAGCGTTATTGAAACTGGATTGAAAAGGTTTTCACGGATAACGTGTTTAAGTAATAACAGGTACAACTTCGTTGGGTACAGCTTTTTAACATTACATATTAACAGACTTGGAGGAACTCGTTTGATGCTCGAATTTGATGTTGCAAATCATCAGTTTGCATCACTTAAAGTTTTAGGTGTCGGAGGCGGAGGCACCAACGCGGTAAATAGAATGATTGAGGCGAAAATTCAAGGGGTTGAGTTTATAGCCGTTAATACCGATGGTCAGGCTTTAAACCGCTCTAATGCAGATATTCGATTGCGAATCGGCGATTCATTAACTAAAGGATTGGGCGCGGGAGCCAATCCTGAAATTGGTCAAAAGGCTGCCCTCGAGAGTAAAGATGAACTACTAGGAGTGTTGCAAGGAGCCGATATGGTGTTTGTAACCGCCGGCATGGGCGGCGGCACCGGGACCGGGGCTGCGCCGATCATTGCTCAAATGGCCCGGGAATTAGGGGCTTTGACAGTTGGGGTAGTGACCAAACCATTTTTATTTGAAGGCCGGGTTCGTCAAACTCAGGCTGAAAAAGGGGTGGCGACTCTTAAGGAAAATGTGGACACTTTGATCACCATCCCTAATGAACGTTTACTGCAGATTGTCGATAAGAATACTTCGATAGTGGATGCTTTCCGTATGGCCGATGATGTTTTGCGCCAAGGAGTCCAAGGAATCTCAGATTTGATAACGATCACCGGATTGATTAATGTGGATTTTGCAGATGTTAAAACTATTATGAGCACCGCCGGATCGGCTTTGATGGGTATCGGGACGGCTAAGGGAGAGAACCGGGCGACTCAGGCGGCTAAAAGCGCCATTAATAGCTCCCTATTGGAAGCCTCGATTGAAGGTTCTAAAGGAGTATTACTAAACATCACCGGGAGCAGTAATCTAACCTTGTCCGATGTTAACGAGGCCGCGGCAGTTATTACGGAGGCTGCTGACCCGGACGCCAATATTATTTTCGGTGCGGTGATTGATGAATCATTGGGCGAGGAGATTAGGGTCACGGTAATTGCCACTGGGTTTGAACAAAGGCGCCCTAAACGAATGGGTTTGGATGACTTGGAAATTAAGCCCTTTGTCACTGACGAACTTGATATTCCTCCGTTTTTGAGAAAAAAATAACTGTCCGATAATTTAGACCTAAGAAAAAGCGTTCAGAGGCGATCTGAGCGCTTTTCATCGTTTTACGGCTTTTCGGTAAAAAGAAGAAAAAAGAAAGGATTTCCGGCGAATTTAGCAACTGCTTCACTTGAAACTTTTTTCAACATAGCTAGTTTAAAGAGGAAATTAAGTCGGTAGGCAATAAAATCAAATAGGGGTTGAGTGGTAAATGATAAAAGTCTATTTGGATTTGCCGATCCTAGGAGGAATTCTCGGTTGGATTCAGGATGGAGTATTATTGTGGATGGTTGGCCAGATTAGCGCCGTTAAATCTAAATGGGGCCGGCTGGTCCTGGGAGGGGCTGTTGGCGGGCTGTTTCAACTATTAATCATGGTTAATCAAGCCTCCGGAGGGTTGGTTAACCCTTGGATCGGTTCTCCACTAATTTTTACGGTCCTAGTTCCCGTACTAATGGTTAGTCTGGCTTTCTTTCCGATTAAGGTTAGAGGCGCATTGAAATTACTGGGCTATTTTTATTTGTTGTCATTTTTACTATCGGGAATCCATTGGGGTCTCGACAGCTTGAACCGGCGTTATTTTCAATCGGAGATCAATTTTTGGTGGCGATTTTGGGCTCATCTAACTCTCATATTTATCTTGGGGGAACTCGGCTGGGGGGTGGTCCATCGTAAGCTTTGGGACCAAATCTGTCTGTATCCTATTCAAATCAATTGGGATGGAAATGAGCTGAATCTTAATGCTTTATTGGATACCGGAAACAGGTTATATGATCCATTAACCAAAGTTCCAGTGGTTATTATTGAATTTAGCCAAGTCAAAGGGTTGCTCCCAAGTGAGGTTGTGGATCTGATTGAAAAAATGCATTCCGGAGAATTAGGTACGGACTGGAAACTACCGGGCATTTGGCAGGAGAGGGTACGGATATTGCCTTTTAAAAGTATCGGTAAGGAACATGGGATTCTAATCGGGTTCCGGCCGGACTCCTTGAAAATCTGGCAGAGACAACGAGCTTTTTCAAATAACCATGTAGTAGTTGGCGTCTATAATCATCAGTTATCTCCCGAAGGGGCTTTTCACGCCTTAATTCCGCCGACGGTGCTAAGCCATGATTGACCGTCAGTGTCCGCCACGTAGATAAAGATCAATGTTTTGTATTAGAAGTCTTATACAGAATGGATAAAAATATCAATGGAATATTTGAGAACGTGGGAATAGGAATATGAGGCTACTTCTAACTTCTATCTCCTATGCCCGAGGTTCTGCTTGTTTAGTGTCTTTATTTAACCATATTAGATTCGTTTAAAGGAGAGAAATCAATGTTAACTTGCTGGAAAAAATGGTTGTGGGATTACAGAATTAGGCTGATTAGCACCATGAATCGATTAGGATTTACACCGGAGATTGTGGCATATATTGGCAGCAGCGAAGCGCTACCACCTCCTTTAACCAATGATGAAGAACTTTATTTATTGGGGAAATTAGGGG
Source organism: Bacillota bacterium (assembly GCA_023394955.1). GTDB lineage: Bacteria > Bacillota > UBA4882 > UBA8346 > UBA8346 > JAAYHS01. The sequence goes on along the minus strand of JAEWZY010000038.1, from coordinate 4,061 downwards.
CCGGGGACCGGACGGTAAAATCGGTTCTAATCGAACGTAACCTGCGTCTAGTGGTTTATATCGCCCGTAAATTTGAAAATAGCGGGGTGGGTATTGAAGACTTGGTTTCCATCGGTACTATTGGGTTGATTAAGGCAGTCAATACCTTTGATCCCAGTAAAAAAATAAAACTGGCAACTTACGCTTCCCGTTGTATTGAAAATGAAATCTTGATGTACTTACGGAGAAATAATAAAACCCGGTCTGAAGTCTCATTTGACGAGCCCCTTAATATCGATTGGGATGGCAATGAATTGCTGTTATCTGATGTGTTGGGCAGTGAAAATGATTCGACTTATAAATATGTGGAAGAAGAGATTGATAAGAACTTATTAGATTCGGCCATGGACCATCTTACAGACCGGGAAAAGGTCATTGTTCAACTGAGGTTCGGCTTAAGGGACGGCAGTGAAAAAACCCAAAAAGAGGTGGCCGATCTACTGGGGATTTCTCAGTCTTATATCTCCCGTTTGGAAAAGCGGATTATTAAAAAATTGAAAAAAGAGATTAAGAGATTGGACTAAAACCACAGATGATGTAGAGAACACTGGTAACACTGATGACGCAGAGGACACTAACATAGCCAGAGAATCCAAAGAACACAGACTTATCTTCTAGTTGCCTTTAATTTAAAAGGATTTTATCGAATAATCACGAAACTAAAAAATGAGGTGATTAAGATGGTAAAAGCTGTCGCATTAATCATTGCGGAACGGGCCTTTCGGGATGAAGAGTATCAAGTTCCCAAGGAGATACTGGAAAAAGCGGGCTTCAAGGTTTTAACAGCCTCAACCAGTTTGGAGAAGGCAGTTGGTAAACTTGGAATGACGGCCAGACCGGATGTTTTGGTCAAGGATTTGATTGATCGGGAATTAGCGGCGTTGGTCTTCGTCGGAGGCGGAGGCAGCAGCCAATATTTTAACGACGCTGCGGTGCATGAATTAGCGAGGCATTTTTATAACCAAGGCAAGGTAATAGGCGCTATTTGTATTGCTCCGGTTATTTTAGCCAATGCCGGGATACTCAAAGGGAAAAGAGCCACGGTCTTTCCGGACGGCCGGTCCGACTTGGAAACCAAGGGGGCGATCTATACCGGGAATCAGGTTGAAGTCGATGGTCATTTAATCACCGGTTGCGGCCCGGAAGCGTCTCGAGCCTTTGGAGAAAAATTAGTAGAACTATTGAAATAGATCGAAAGTTAAAAGTCCAAAGTTTAAAGTAACATTTAACATTTGATTTGCAGCTTAATTGTTGTATATAATTGGCAACGGATTTGCCATTGTTTCCGGAGAGGCAAACCTCGGTTTAACTGGGGTTTGTTATTTTTTTGTATTTTTAAAATACCGGTTTTAAATGGGCTAACATCTGAAAACCTTATAAATCGAGTATAAATCCTGATCCCCTTGGCAATAATCAATCTTAGACGCGCGCCAAGCGAAAAAACAGGAGTGAACGCTGGATGTTAGTGAATAAAGTTGAGATCTGCGGGGTCAATACTGCAAAGCTTCCGGTTCTGTCCAGCAGCAAGATGCGGGAACTACTGCAAAGATTACAGTCGGGAGAACAGTCCGCCCGGGAAGAGTTGATTCAGGGTAACTTAAGACTGGTTCTAAGTGTGATCCAACGTTTCAATAATCGCGGCGAATATGTTGACGATTTATTTCAAGTCGGTTGTATCGGGCTGATGAAGGCCATTGATAATTTTGATCTTTCCCAAAATGTTAAATTTTCGACATATGCAGTTCCGATGATCATCGGCGAGATTAGGCGTTATCTCCGGGACAACAATCCCTTAAGAGTCAGCCGTTCTTTACGGGATATCGCTTATAAGGCTTTACAAGTCAGGGATGCTTTAGTTTATAAAAACGCCAAAGAACCGACTGTGGCCGAGATTGCCGATGAGTTGAAAGTACCCCGGGAAGAAGTAGTCTTTGCTTTAGACGCGATCCAGGAGCCGATTTCACTATTTGAGCCCATTTACCATGATGGGGGCGACCCAATTTTCGTAATGGACCAAATCAGTGACGAGCGTCACTTTGATGGACAATGGCTTGAAGGGCTAACGATTAAAGAAGCTATGTCGAAACTGAACGACCGGGAAAAAATGATTTTAAAGATGCGGTTCTTTGACGGCCGTACTCAAATGGAGGTAGCCGACGAAATCGGGATCTCCCAAGCGCAAGTCTCCAGACTTGAGAAGAGCGCTCTCAAACATATGCGGCGTTATATTTCGGAAAATAATGAGGTTGAACAATAATTACCGGTTGCGTTCGATATCCGTAATAAAATACGGACTGAGAAAAATATTTGCAGCCTGGTAAAAGGGGGATTAAGCAACTTGTTTCGTTACCGCTTAATAATCGTCAGTATCATTGTGGTACTGTTTTGGATAATAGGGTGTTTAGGTTCGGGGCTGGCCCGGGTGGTCGGGCCGGTGATCGAGACTTATAACCGGAATAATCTAATCCGGCTTCATGTTGTCGCCGAAAGCAATTTACCGGAAGATCAAGTTTTAAAATTGAAAGTCAGAGATCGGATTATACAAGTTACTGAGCCATTGCTGCTCAGAATCCAAGATCCGGACCAGGCGGAGGAGATCTTAAAGTCTAACCTGGTTTTATTGGAAAAAGCCGCCCGTCAAGTCATTGCGGAACAGGACCGGAATTTGGACGTAAAAGTCAGTTTGGAGCAGTTTGACTTTCCGGAAGTGGCTTATCCTTTTGGGCTATTACCCGAAGGGAAGTATAAGGGGTTAAAAGTGATTTTAGGCCGGGGCGAGGGTAAAAATTGGTGGTGTGTTTTATATCCGCCGTTATGTTTGCTCGATCCGGACGCGCCAACCTTCAAAGGGAATCAATCCGGTCCGATACAGGTTGAATATAAATTAGCAGTACTAGAGGAATTGGTTAAAGATAAAAATCTGTCTTTAAATAGTTTCTGGAAGGGATGGGGCCAGTTTTTCGGGTTGTTGTAGGATAAACCTCAAAGATAAGGATTTGAGTTTTTGAAACTCCATAGCTGAATTCGACCGCAGTTTCGTTCATCCAGGCGCTTTTATGCCATAAAAACCGCTAAGGTGTTCCCAAGATTGAGCGAAGGCAATTATTTACTCCAAATGCCACAGGGGTTTGGGGCTTTTTGTCTGCTCAATCCCGAAAACACTCCTAAGTGATCTCCGCAGTACCAGCCATCACTTTCAATGTCAACTTTCACGCCAGCCGAACCATGGATGGTTGGCTAGTCGGCTTTCCGGAAATAACTACTTATTTTCCATTGTCACAACAGGTATTTCTGTGGAAAACATTTCATTTTGTAAATCCGTACTTACCTCTTTGAGAACCTTCAAAAACGGCTTAATATCTTTTCCATAGCCCCGTTTACAATACATATAAACCAGTAGGCCTTTTTTGCCATCTACATCAATGTCTTGATAACGATAAAGATTATACTCCACTAACTTTTTTTCGGTAACTGTAAAATCTAATACAAAAGTTTTCTCATCTGCATTGCCCTTAAGATATACTAAACCATTTTTACCCATTTTTATTGCTAATTCTGTTGCCTTATTAAGAGCAGCACTCTTTGCCGTTATGTTCTTGACAAATAAATGTATTGCCAACATTTGATTGAATGTTTCGAGATTTTCACCTGCAGGTAGATATTCTTGGGCATAATATGTATCATCTGGTTTATCGCTCCATGCAAGCTCAAAAATTGTTTTATTAAATTCTAAAGGACCTTTAACCCCAATACGTTCTATCACATCAGTATTTGATTCAGTTTCAGCCAGTATTAATCCGCCTACACTTAATAAAATGCAAAAAATAACAGACATGATTTGCACAATTCTTTTCATTTTCTTTGCTCCTTTGGTTTTGATTTTGGCTGTGCTAGGGGGCCGATCTGGGCTGGTATGGCGGAGATCGTTTGGCATTCAAGACGTCATCGTGCCCTAAGCGGGCTTTCTCTCTTTTACGCTTTCGCCCGCGGGTGCGACTGCACTTGGGCACGAGGATGTGGGC
>JAEWZY010000072.1 GCA_023394955.1 Bacillota bacterium | reverse complement strand
GCGATAACATTAAAATGTCCATTGAATTAATTACCCCGATTGCCATGGAAGAGGGATTACGGTTCGCTATCCGTGAAGGCGGCCGTACCGTCGGAGCCGGTGTGGTTACCAAAGTGATTGAGTAATTTAGACGCGAGGCAAAAGCAATACAGGCCGGGCCTCGGGAGTTAACTGATAAAGATGTTGAATCAGGTTTTGATTCAACATCTTTTCTTATTTATACACTTTCACGCCTCTTGCCTATTACTCATCTCTACTAATATTTTTACAAATCGACCTTGACACGCCGGGGCAAATGTGGTAAATTTTATGAGTGATAGTGATCCGCAGGGTCTTATTTTTTTCGCCTTTTTTGAGTTTTAAATATATACCTGCCAACGAGGAGGTGCCGGCCATGCGCGAAGGAATTACTTTGGCGTGCTCTGATTGTAAAAATCGCAACTATCGTACGAACAAGAACAAAAAAAACAATCCCGAGCGTCTCGAAATGATGAAATATTGTAAATTTTGCCGCAAGGAAACAACCCATAAAGAAACAAGATAATATTATAGTACTTCTATAACAAACCCTATGGAGGGGTGATGAAATGCAACCCACCAAAGCAATGAAAAAAGCATCGCCGGCAGAAGGTTTTCGGCGTTTTTTCCGCAATGTGACGGCCGAATTAAAAAAGGTCAATTGGCCCAGCCGAAAAGAGCTGACAATGTATACAATAGTGGTTATTATAACTGTTTTAGTTGTCGCTTTGATTATTTGGGTTTGGGATGTTGGTTTAACAGTTATCTTTAAATCAATGGGATTCTACCGGTAGTGAGGAGAAGCTTATGGAAAAGAATTGGTATGTTATTCATACCTATTCGGGATATGAGAATAAAGTAAAGGCCAACCTTGAACGCCGCGTGGAATCTATGGCGATGGAGGACAAGATTTTCCGGATTTTAGTACCTACCGAGGAAGAACTGGAAATCAAGGATGGCAAACGTAAGATCACCAAAAAGAAAATATATCCTGGTTATGTAATTGTGGAGATGATTTTAACCGACGATTCATGGTATGTAGTGCGAAATACTCCCGGAGTAACCGGTTTTGTCGGTTCCGGCTCTAAACCTTTACCGTTGCAGGAAAAGGAAACCAAATTAATCCTACATCAAATGGGAATCGATGAACCCCGCGCTAAAATTGATTTTGGATTGGGAGAGACAGTGAAAGTAATCAGGGGTCCCTTTGAAAACTTTTCCGGAATTATTGAAGAGATTAGTCCGGAAAAAGGGAAGATTAAAGTCAGAGTTTCGATGTTTGGTCGAGAAACCCCGGTAGAACTGGATTATCACCAAATAGAGAAGATTTAACCGGTGAGTGGGAGGGTGAATCCCGTTATAACCACATTATATTCTAAGGAGGTGAAGGGCAATGGCTAAAAAGATTACGGGAATGATTAAACTACAAGTTCCGGCCGGCAAAGCTAATCCGGCGCCGCCCGTAGGCCCTGCCCTAGGACAGCACGGCGTCAATATTATGGAGTTTTGCAAATCCTTTAATGAACGTACGGCTAATCAGGCGGGAATGATTATCCCGGTAGTAATCACGGTTTATGAAGATCGTTCCTTTACTTTTATTTGTAAGACCCCACCGGTGCCGGTTCTTATTAAAAAGGCGGTTAATTTAGAGAAGGGTTCCGGGGTTCCCAATAAAACTAAAGTTGGAACGATTAGTAAATTAAAAGTCCGTGAAATTGCGGAATTAAAGATGCCCGATCTTAATGCCGCCAATGTGGAAGCGGCTATGAGTATGGTTGCGGGTACCGCGCGCAGCATGGGTATTGTCGTCGAAGATTAAATAATGAAGCGATGGTGTGATTTGCGGGATAAAGTATTGTTTTCCATATGAATTCTTTTAGGGATATCCCGAAAAACGTGGGAGGAAGAACATTCCGTTAAACCACTAAGGAGGTAAATAAATGCCAAAGCATGGTAAGAGATATACTGAAGCTGTTAAAATGGTTGAAAAGGCTAAATTATATGAACCGGCGGAAGCTTTAAATTTAATTAAAGCAATGCCCAAAGGCAAGTTTGATGAATCAGTGGAAGTAGCGATCCGTTTAGGAGTTGACCCTAGACATGCCGACCAACAAATCCGCGGCGCAGTAGTTTTGCCTTATGGAACCGGCAGGGCCGTTCGGGTTGCGGTATTCGCTAAAGGCGAGAAAGCTAAGGAAGCTCAAGAAGCCGGCGCCGAAAAGGTCGGGGCCGAAGATTTGATTGAGGAAATCCAAAAAGGCTGGATGGAATTTGACGTAGCCGTTGCTACTCCGGATATGATGGGTGCCGTTGGTAAACTGGGAAAAATATTAGGGCCCAAAGGATTAATGCCGAACCCGAAGACCGGCACGGTTACTTTAGAAGTTGGCAAAGCCGTAAAAGAGATCAAAGCCGGTAAGGTTGAATACCGGGTTGACAAGACCGGTATCGTCCATGTGCCGATTGGAAAGGTTTCATTTGATCTAGAAAAACTGGTTGGTAATTTCCGCACATTATTAGATGTAATTGTTAAAGCTAAACCAGCTACGGCCAAAGGAACTTATTTAAAAAGCGTGGTAGTTTCCGCGACAATGAGCCCGGGGGTAAGGGTTTCACCTCAATTAGCCGCTCAAACTGCTGCTGCAGTGGAAAGATAAATTTTTGCAAAAATCAATAAATATTTGCCATAGACAGTAGGTGTCCTTAGGACATAATGACTTAATTGCGCCTACCGAGGCTGGATGGGTTAAACACGGCGGATAAGCCTTATTAACGGCTTATAATAAAGGCCTCCAGTAGAGCTATGGAGGCCTTTTGATTTATAATCTAAGGAGGTGTAAAAATGGCAAGGCCGGAAAAAGAAGCTGCAGTTAGTGAAATACAAGAAAAAATTTCCAGATCCCAATCGGTAATTTTAGCTGATTATCGTGGATTAAACGTTGCAGAAGTGACTGAATTGAGAAAAAAATTACGTGAAGCTGGCGTTGAGTATAAAGTAGCTAAAAATACTTTAACCAGCAGGGCCGCTAAAGCTGCCAACATCGATGGATTAGACCGGTTCTTGAGCGGACCGACCGCATTGGCTTTCGGATTTAACGACGTGGTTGTTCCCGCGAAGATTTTAGCCGATTTCGCCAAAGACCATAAGAAATTGGAGTTAAAAGGCGGGATTTTAGAAGGCAAAGTCATTGATTTGGCTGCGGTTGAAGAGTTGGCGAATCTACCTTCGCGGGAAGCGCTTCTCTGTCAAGTGGCCGGTATGTTTCAAGCTCCCATGCGAGGACTGGTTACAGTGCTTTCGGGACCGCTTCGTAACGCCGTTTACGCGGTGGAAGCGATTCGCAAACAAAAAGCGGGTGAATGAGGAAATCCTTTGGTTTACACAGTGTATTGATTTTAATATTTAAGGAGGAAACTAAAAATGTCGAAAGTAAATGATGTCTTAGAAATAGTTAAAGGTATGACCGTTCTCGAACTTAATGAACTGGTAAAAGCGTTCGAAGAAGAATTTGGCGTTTCTGCCGCTGCTCCGGTTGCTGTTGCAGCCGCAGCTCCCGTGGCCGGAGCAGGACCTGCCGCTGAGAAAACTGAGTTTGATGTAGTTTTGGTAAACGCCGGCGCCCAAAAAATTCAAGTTATTAAAGTAGTCCGCGAAGCAACTGGTCTCGGCTTAAAAGAGGCCAAAGATTTAGTTGATGGCGCTCCTAAAAACATTAAAGAAGCCATGCCCAAGGCAGATGCCGAAGAACTCAAGAAAAAACTTGAAGATGCCGGCGCTACCGTTGAACTCAAGTAAGATAAGATACAAATTCAAAGGGGCGGATAGCTCCTTTGAATTTGTTATTGACATCCGCGCATACCTATGTTATCATAATTATCTGCCGGTATTAAGGTGAGAAACTGGAAAAGATTAAAACTTAAGTATTACTAAAAAAACTGTGAATTGCGGGCTGAGAAAAGCTGAAGCATATTATTGGTGTTCAATATCATCGAAGGCTTAAGCGAGGATAACAACGTTACCTTGCTTTTATCTGTTTATATATAATATATGTCTTGTATAAACTAAGGATGCAAATCAAAGATGATTTTTATTTTGGCAACATTTGAATTTTGATTTTCATCTTTGAATCTACTTATTTTTACTAGAAATATTGGACCAAATTCTGGAGAGGTGAGCAGTTTGCAGGAAACCGTAAAGAAAAACCGGGAGCGATTAAGCTTTGGTAAGATCGATGAGATTTTAGATATGCCTAATTTAATCGAAGTCCAGCAAAAATCTTATCAATGGTTTTTAAATGAAGGATTACGCGAGATGTTTCGGGACATCTCACCAATTCAGGATTTCACCGGGAATCTTGTCTTGGAATTCGTTGATTACGTTTTAGGCGAACCTAAATATCCTGTTGAAGAGTGTAAAAAACGGGATGTGACTTTCGCCGCGCCTTTACGTGTTAGAACTAGGTTGATCAATAAAGAAACCGGCGAGGTCAAAGAACAGGAAGTATTCATGGGTGACTTTCCATTAATGACTGACAAGGGCACTTTCATCATTAACGGAGCGGAACGGGTAATCGTCAGCCAACTAGTCCGTTCCCCCGGTGTTTACTTTGGAAAGACTCAAGATACAACCGGTAAATACTTGTATTCAGCCAGCATTATTCCTAATCGTGGCGCCTGGCTTGAGTTTGAGTTTGACGGAAACGACATTTTATATGTAAGAATTGATCGAACCAGAAAATTGCCGGTTACAATCTTGCTTAAATCATTGGGGTTGGGTAATAACTACCATCTTACCGAATTATTTGATGAATATGAAAGTATCAAGTTGACTCTGGAGCGGGATAACACTCAAAGTGAAGAAGAGGCTCTGATTGAAATATACAAACGGCTTCGTCCGGGTGAACCGCCAACTGTTGATAGCGCCCGTACTTTGTTTGAAACGTTATTCTTTGATTCTAAACGATATGATCTAGCCCCGGTAGGGCGTTATAAACTCAACAAAAAGCTGGGGTTGAATATTCCTGCTAAAACAGTGAGTTCTTCAGTTGATAAAGATGGCAATGAGATTCCCGCTCAAGAAGCGGTTAAGGTTTTAACCAAAGAAGATGTAATTGAAGTAGTCAAATATTTATTTAATCTCCATGGAGGCATTGGGGAAGTTGACGATATCGATCATTTAGGAAATCGCCGCTTAAAATCGGTTGGAGAATTACTGCAAAATCAATTTAGGATCGGTTTAGCCCGAATGGAAAGGGTAGTCCGGGAAAGAATGACCATTCAGGATGTAGAAGTGATTACTCCCCAAGCCTTAATCAATATCCGGCCGGTGGTCGCGGCCATTAAAGAGTTTTTTGGTTCCAGCCAATTGTCGCAATTCATGGATCAAACTAATCCTTTGGCTGAATTAACACATAAGAGAAGACTTTCAGCTTTGGGACCGGGCGGATTGTCCAGAGAACGGGCAGGATTTGAGGTGCGGGATGTGCACCATTCCCACTACGGGCGGATGTGTCCCATTGAAACACCTGAAGGCCCTAACATCGGCCTAATCGGTTCTTTAACTACTTTTGCCCGGATTAACGAGTATGGATTTATCGAAACTCCATATCGCCGGGTTACTGACAGCAAGGTTAGCGATGAAATTATTTATTTGACAGCGGATGAAGAAGACAGATATATTGTCGCCCAGGCAAATGAACCCTTTGACCCCGAAACCAGGGAGTTCATACGCAACCGGGTTTCAGTGCGATATCGGGAAGATATCTTGGAAATATCAAGCAATCAAGTTCAATTAATGGACGTTTCCCCTAAACAGCTAGTAAGTATCGCGACCGCATTGATTCCGTTTTTAGAGAACGATGACGCCAACCGGGCTTTAATGGGCTCGAACATGCAACGTCAGGCAGTTCCCTTATTAAGGACTCAGGCGCCGCTGGTAGGCACCGGAATGGAATATAAAGCAGCGGTTGATTCCGGGGTAGTGGTGCTTGCCAAAACAAAAGGGACGATTGTCAAGGTGACCGGAGATGAGATCCGGGTTAAGACCGATAAAGGCACCGACACTTATCGATTGTTGAAATATGAACGTTCCAATCAAGGAACCTGTATTAACCAACGGCCAATTGTGATGGAAGGCCAGATGGTCGAAGCCGGGGAAGTTATCGCTGACGGTCCATCTACCGACCTGGGCGAGTTGGCTTTGGGAAAAAATATCCTGGTCGCTTTCATGCCTTGGGAAGGCTATAATTATGAAGACGCCATTTTAATCAGTGAAGAACTGGTTATCGGCGATGTATTCACCTCAGTCCATGTCGAAGAATATGAAGCTGAAGCTCGCGACACCAAGCTAGGGGCGGAGGAGATTACAAGGGATATTCCGAATGTTGGCGAAGGCGCCTTGGATGATCTTGATGATCAAGGCATTATTCGGATCGGAGCCGAAGTTAGACCGGGAGATATCCTGGTCGGTAAAGTTACCCCCAAAGGTGAAACAGAGCTAACCGCCGAGGAAAGGTTGCTGAGGGCGATTTTTGGGGAAAAGGCCCGGGAAGTCAGGGATACTTCACTTCGAGTTCCCCATGGCGAATCGGGCAGAATTATCGATGTTAAAGTTTTTTCAAGAGAGAATGGGGACGAATTAGCACCGGGGGTCAATCGTTTGGTCAGGGTGTATATCGCCCAAAAACGGAAGATCTCCGAAGGTGATAAAATGGCTGGCCGTCATGGCAATAAAGGCGTCATCGCCAAAATTTTACCCGTTGAGGATATGCCGTTTTTACCGGACGGGACCCCGGTCCAGATCATTCTGAATCCGCTAGGGGTACCTTCACGGATGAATTTAGGCCAGATTTTAGAGACCCATTTAGGCTGGGCTGCTAAAACCCTTGGTTATCATGTGGCCACCCCGGTTTTTGGTGGAGCGACTGAAAAGGAGATTTCGGAGATTTTTGAAAAGGCCAACCTGCCTGAGAACGGGAAGACCCAACTTTATGATGGTCGTAGCGGTCAGCCATTCGACAACCCGATAACGGTTGGTTATGTTTATATGTTGAAATTAGCTCATTTAGTCGACGATAAAATTCATGCCCGTTCAACAGGACCATATTCCTTGGTTACTCAACAACCGCTCGGAGGAAAAGCCCAATTTGGAGGGCAACGCTTCGGGGAGATGGAAGTTTGGGCTTTGGAAGCCTACGGCGCAGCCTATACTCTTCAGGAACTATTGACTGTTAAGTCCGACGATGTCATCGGTCGGGTCAAAACTTATGAAGCGATCGTCAAGGGTGAAAATGTTCCGGAACCTGGCGTTCCGGAGTCATTCAAGGTATTAATCAAAGAACTGCAAAGCCTTTGTTTGGATGTGAAGGTCTTGACGGAGGAAGCTCAAGAAATTCAGATTAAAGAAGAGGATGAAGATGTTAAGGAGATGGCTAAGGAGTTAGGGTTGGAGATCGAAGTTCCGGCTGAGGCTGTTTATGACGAAGAGATTGATGACGTTGAGAGCGGCGATAATACATTTGATGAGGAAGATGAAGAGCTTTTTGAGGAGACATTCGAAGAGGATTTAATAGGAGAAGTCTAATTTTGATTGAGATCGATTGAAGGAGGGAATCCCTTGCTGGATGCTAATAATTTTGACGCTTTAAAAATCGGCTTGGCTTCTCCAGAACAAATCAGGGCTTGGTCAAGTGGGGAAGTAAAAAAACCGGAAACAATTAATTACCGTACTTTAAAACCAGAGCGCGAAGGACTTTTTTGTGAAAAAATCTTCGGCCCTCAACGGGACTGGGAATGTCATTGCGGAAAATACAAACGGGTCCGTTATAAAGGAATCATTTGTGATCGATGCGGAGTTGAAGTCACCCGTTCTAAGGTTCGTCGTGAAAGGTTAGGCCATATTGAACTGGCGGCATCTGTATCCCATATTTGGTTTTTCAAAGGAATACCTAGTCGGATGGGTTTATTACTTGATGTATCACCCCGGCATTTAGAGAAGGTAATTTATTTTGCTTCTTATATCGTAGTGGACAACGGGAATACTCCGCTCCTTAAAAAACAATTATTGTCTGAAAATGAATATCGTGAAGCCCGTGAAAAATATGGGCAAAACTTCAAAGCTTTAATGGGCGCCGAGGCGATTAAAAAGTTGCTTGAAGAGATTGATCTTGAAAAGTCATCCGTGGAATTGAAGAAAGAAGTCAAAGAAGTAAGCGGACAACGCCGTATTAGGGCTATCCGTCGTTTGGAAGTGGTGGAATCATTCCGAAAATCGGAAAGCCGTCCCGAGTGGATGGTGATGGATGTAATACCGGTGATTCCGCCGGAGCTTCGGCCGATGGTCCAGTTGGACGGTGGCCGGTTTGCCACTTCGGATTTGAATGATCTTTACCGCAGGGTGATTAATCGTAATAATAGATTAAAAAGACTGCTGGAATTAGGCGCTCCCGATATTATTGTCCGTAATGAGAAAAGGATGCTTCAGGAAGCGGTTGATGCTTTAATTGATAATGGCCGGCGCGGCCGGCCGGTGACCGGACCCGGAAACCGTCCTTTGAAATCATTGAGCGATATGCTCAAAGGTAAGCAAGGCCGTTTTCGTCAGAATCTTTTAGGAAAACGGGTCGATTATTCCGGGCGTTCGGTGATTGTAGTAGGGCCTGATTTAAGATTAGATCAGTGCGGTCTTCCTAAAGACATGGCTCTGGAATTGTTCAAACCGTTCGTAATGAAGCGTTTAGTGGATAATGGGTATGTTCATAACATTAAAAGCGCTAAGCGAATGGTTGAGAGAGTAAAGACCGAAGTCTGGGATGTCCTGGAGGAAGTTATTCGGGAACATCCGGTTTTATTAAACCGGGCGCCGACTTTACATCGATTGGGCATTCAAGCTTTTGAGCCGGTATTGGTTGAAGGCAAGGCGATCCAAATTCATCCTTTGGTTTGTTCCGCTTATAACGCTGACTTTGATGGAGATCAGATGGCGGTCCATGTGCCGCTTTCTGCTGAAGCACAATCCGAGGCCAGAATATTAATGCTCTCCGCTCATAATATTCTTTCGCCGGCAAACGGGCGGCCTATCGCCACTCCGACTCAGGATATGGTATTAGGGTGTTATTATTTGACGACAATGCGGGATGGTGCTAAAGGTGAGGGCAAGCTATTCGGAAACGCTATCGAAGTCTATAATGCTTATGATGTCGGCGTCGTTGAATTACACGCTAAAATTAAAATCCGAATTAACGGCCAGTTGATCGAGACGACAGTAGGACGGGTTATTTTTAACGACCAAGTTAAATTTGATTTAGATCCCGACCCAATCGCTAATTTTCAATTAACCAACCGGGTTATTGACAGAGGAGAGCTTGGAAAGTTAGTTGGCAGGTGCGCCCGTACCCATAGCGTGGCCAAAACAGCGGAGATTTTGGACCAAATAAAAAGGATGGGGTTCCATTTTGCCACCCGCTCCGGGACCACAATCGCTATCGACGATATTACGGTTCCGCCTAGTAAGATAGATATTTTAAACGAAGCCGAACGACAGGTTGAACAAGTTGAAGAGCAATTCCGGCGCGGTTTAATAACCAGTGACGAACGATATCAAAGATTTATCGACATCTGGACCAAAGCTAAAGAAAATGTCACTGACGCTATGAATAAAGGCCTTAATAAATTCAATCCGGTCTATATGATGTCAATCTCAGGGGCCCGCGGTAATCCAGCGCAGCTTGCTCAGTTAGCGGGAATGCGCGGTTTGATGACCGACCCTTCGGGACGTATTATTGATCTGCCGATTAGGGCTAATTTCCGCGAAGGATTAACGGTTTTGGAATTTTTCATTTCGACCCATGGCGCTCGAAAAGGTTTAGCGGATACAGCTTTGCGGACTGCCGATTCCGGATATCTTACCCGACGTTTGGTTGACGTAGCCCAAGATGTTATCGTTCGAGAGGATGACTGCGGTACTACTGATGGGATTAGAGTTAGCGCTATAGTTGAAGGTAACGAGGAAATTGAAAAGTTGAGGGAAAGAATTCTTGGCCGGGTAGCCGCCGAGGACATCGTTTGCCCCGAAACCAAAAAGGTCATTGTCCCGGCTAATGCGGAGATCAGCGAAGAAGTGCTTGATGTAATTGACAAAGCGGGTATTAAAGAAGTCGCGATTCGCTCAGTCCTGACCTGTCGCAGTAAATACGGAGTGTGTATCAACTGTTATGGCAGAAATTTAGCTACCGGAAAAATGGTTGATGTCGGTGAAGCAGTTGGAATCATTGCCGCGCAATCTATCGGTGAACCTGGGACTCAGTTGACCATGAGAACTTTCCATACCGGTGGTGTGGCTGGAGATGATATTACTCAAGGTTTGCCTAGGGTTGAGGAGTTATTCGAAGCCCGTAAACCAAAAGGCCAAGCTGTTATCAGCGAGTATAGCGGCGTCTGTAAAATTACCGAAGTAAAGAACGTTAGAAAACTGACAGTTGTTACTGAGAATAATGAGGAAAAGGCATATCAAGTTCCGTTCGGTTCCAGAATTAAAGTTAAAGAAGGCAGTTTTGTTACAGCCGGCGATTTACTAACCGAAGGTTCGGCGAATCCCCATGATATTTTGAAAGTGAAGGGAATTCACGGAGTTCAGCAGTACTTGGTCCAGGAAGTGCAGAATGTTTATCGTTCTCAGGGGGTTTGGATTAATGATCGTCATATCGAAGTTGTAGTCCGCCAAATGCTTCGGAAACGGAAGATTGAACATTCTGGAGACACCGAACTTTTACCCGGAGGCTTAGTTGATGTCTTTGAGTTGGAAGAAGAAAATCGGCGAGTAGAAGCCGAAGGCGGCGAACCTGCTACAGCTAAGCCGGTATTACTCGGTATAACCAAAGCGTCTCTGGCGACGGACAGCTTCTTGTCAGCCGCTTCCTTCCAGGAAACAACCAGAGTGTTGACTGAGGCAGCCATTAAAGGAAAACAAGATCCGTTACTGGGATTAAAAGAAAATGTAATTATTGGAAAGCTGGTCCCGGCAGGAACCGGAATGTCGCGTTACCGAAATGTTAAGATTGTAGCGGAATAAAAAATAGGAGTCGGGCGGTTTGGCAGTTAATAGTGATATTTAGCATATTTATCAAACTCTGACCCCCGACTAATTTTTTGTTAGTAACTAAACTTTTTTGTTGACTCTCCAATTAAATGATGTTAATATAATAAAGTGTCTGATTTGAGGCGGGCGCTACTATTTTTGGAAGACGGCGGAGGATAGTATGACGCAGCGAGCCATTGAGATTATCAAAGAGAACAAAGAAAGAATCATTGGCTTAAAACAGACATTGAGAGTGATTCAACAGGATAGGATAGCCCAAGTTTTTATCGCGAGTGATATTGAAGACCATATAATTAATAAAATTACTGCTTCCTGTGAAGAAAAAAGGATTCCCATTACAGTTCTTAATTTGACTCAAAAGGAGTTGGGAAGGCTTTGTCAGATAGAAGTAGGGGCTTCAGTGGTCGCGATTATAAAATAAGCTTTTAGGAATCAGATAAGATGTCGTAACATTCTTAAGCGACAAATTATTTGCGACACATTTAGAAGGAGGTGGATCATTTGCCGACAATCAATCAGTTGGTTAAAAAAGGTCGGGAAACGGCATCCAAAACAAGCGCAGCTCCGGCATTAGGCTGGACTTATAACGTTAACAAAGAAGAGATGATCAAGACTGGCGGTAGCCCTCAAAAAAGAGGCGTTTGTACTCGTGTGTCGACCGTTACTCCCAAAAAACCTAATTCAGCATTACGGAAAGTGGCCAGGGTACGTCTGACCAACCGGATGGAAGTAACCGCCTATATTCCGGGCGAAGGCCATAATCTTCAGGAACACTCCGTGGTTCTGATTAGAGGTGGCAGGGTCAAAGACCTTCCGGGAGTGCGTTATCATATTGTTAGAGGTGTCTTGGATACGGCTGGGGTTCAAAACCGAAAACAAGCTCGCTCCAAATACGGGGCAAAAATGCCTAAAGCAGCCGCAACTAAGAAGAAGTAATGAACGGAGGTAGTAAAAGTGCCGCGACGTGGTTTTATAAGTAAAAGGGAAGTGCTAGCGGATCCCATATATGGGAGTCAACAAATTACTCAGTTTATCAACCGAATTATGCTCGATGGCAAAAAAGGTGTAGCTGAGGGTATCTTTTATAACGCCATGAACATTATTGCTGAAAAATCAGGTAAAGACCCGTTGGAAGTTTTTCAAACAGCTATTAAGAATGTGATGCCGATTTTAGAGGTTAAGCCTCGTCGAGTTGGTGGCGCAACCTATCAAGTTCCGATTGAGGTAAGAGCGGATCGTCGTCTGGCTCTTGGTATTAGGTGGATAGTAACTAATGCCCGGAAACGTGGCGATTTTAAGACGATGCAGGAAAAGTTGGCCGCTGAATTGACAGATGCTTCACAGGGTGTTGGCGCTTCGATTAAAAAGAGGGAAGACACTCATAAGATGGCTGAGGCCAACAAAGCATTTGCTCATTATCGTTGGTAAGTGGCTTTTTAGGCCACAACCCAAATGGGATGATTGGGTTATTCGTAAGCTTCTAGGGTTTTGTGGAGGGAACAAACATTGTCGCGAAAATTTGAATTAACGCAGGTTAGAAACATAGGAATTATGGCCCATATTGATGCCGGTAAGACCACCACCACCGAAAGAATACTGTTTTATACCGGTAGGGTGCATCGGATTGGCGAAACCCATGATGGTTCGGCCACCATGGACTGGATGATTCAAGAGCAAGAAAGAGGCATCACTATCACATCGGCTGCTACTACATGTGTATGGCATGATCATCAAATTAACATTATTGATACGCCCGGACACGTGGACTTCACAGTTGAAGTGGAACGTTCTTTGCGGGTACTAGATGGGGCGGTAGCGGTTTTTTGTTCGGTTGGCGGTGTGGAGCCCCAATCGGAAACGGTTTGGCGTCAAGCGGACAAATATGGCGTGCCTCGAATCGCGTTTGTCAACAAAATGGACCGGGTTGGAGCCGACTTTTTCCGCGGCATCGAAATGATGCATACCCGGTTAGGGGCCAATCCGGTGGCGATCCAGCTTCCGATAGGCACCGAGGATAGTTTCACCGGGATCATTGATTTAGTAACTGAAAAAGCCTTCATTTATACTGACGATCTTGGCACTCAGACCGAGTCAAAAGAGATCTCTTCGGATTTAACGGATTTAGTCGCTGAATACCGCAGTAAGCTCCTGGAAGCCTTGGCTGAATTCGACGATGAATTGATGGTTAAGTATTTGGAAGGCGAAACCATTCCGGTTGAGGATATCAAGGCGGCGCTACGAAAAGGGACTTTGTCCGCAAAAATTACTCCGGTATTGTGCGGTTCTTCCTTTAAAAACAAAGGGGTCCAATTACTATTGGATGCGGTCGTTGATTACCTGCCTTCTCCTTTGGATGTTCCGCCTGTAAAGGGAAGTGTGCCTGGACAAAACGAAGAAATCAGCAGACACTTTTCTGATACGGAACCCTTTTCGGCGTTAGCATTTAAAATTATGGCAGATCCTTATGTGGGTAAATTAGCTTTTTTTCGAGTTTATTCAGGAACACTCAAGACCGGCTCTTACATTTTAAATTCGACTAAAAATAAGCGTGAGCGAATCGGAAGAATTCTAAGGATGCATGCTAATCACCGGGAGGATATTGATGAGGTTGCGACTGGAGATATTGCTGCCGTGGTTGGGTTAAAAGACACATCCACCGGTGACACTTTGTGTGATGAAAAAAATCCGGTCATCTTAGAATCGATGGAATTTCCGGAACCGGTAATCGATATTGCAATTGAGCCTAAAACTAAAGCTGACCAAGATAAACTGGGGTTATCCCTGGCGCGGCTGGCTGAAGAAGATCCTACTTTCCGGGTCCACACCGATCAGGAAACCGGTCAAACAATCATTTCCGGTATGGGCGAACTTCACCTGGAAATCATCGTCGACCGTCTCTTGCGTGAGTTTAAAGTTGGAGCTAATGTTGGCAAACCGCAAGTGGCTTATCGTGAAACCATCAGGCAAACAGTTAAAACAGAAGGTAAATTTGTCCGGCAGTCCGGCGGACGCGGTCAATATGGACATGTTTGGCTTGAGTTGGAGCCCTTGGAACCTGGTTCCGGGTTTCAGTTTGAAAACAAGATTGTTGGAGGCGTAGTGCCTCGCGAATATATCGCCCCGGTTGAAACTGGCGTTAAAGACGCAATGCTTACTGGTGTGTTAGCCGGATATCCGATGGTTGACATCAAGGCGACCATCTTTGATGGTTCTTATCACGAAGTCGACTCTTCGGAGATGGCTTTCAGAATCGCCGGTTCAATGGCATTTAAAGAAGGCGCTCAAAAAGCCAAGCCGGTTCTCTTGGAACCGATTATGAAAGTGGAAATTACTACTCCTGAGGAATACTTGGGAGATATCATGGGAGATTTCAACTCCCGTCGCGGTCGGATCGAGGGAATGGAAAACCGCCCCGGAGCTCAAGTCGTCAGGGGACATGTGCCTCTTTCCGAGATGTTTGGTTATGCTACGGCAATACGTTCGGCTTCTCAAGGACGCGCTGTTTATTCAATGCATTTTTCCCACTATGATGAAGTTCCGAAAAATATTGCCGATACTATCATCCAAAAGAGTTAACCCTGAAATTAAAATATCTATAACTTAGATTTGATAAGGAGGAATTGTTAACATGGCAAAGCAAAAATTTGAACGGACCAAACCGCATGTAAACATAGGGACCATCGGCCACGTGGACCATGGCAAAACGACCACCACGGCAGCGATCACCCTGGTATTATCCAAAGCGGGTCAAGCCA
>JAEWZY010000065.1 GCA_023394955.1 Bacillota bacterium | reverse complement strand
GCGGCGCCGTTGGCTAAGGTTAGAGCGGCCATCGCCTTATCAAAATCACCGCTGAAGAGGATCAGACTCATTCGTTCCGGTTTCGACTGGGACATGATTAACCTCCCGCGTTTTTGAAGAACCTATTATTAGTTTTTCGGACTGATTTCAGTTTTAGACTGGTAGTTGTTAGTGAAAGATTACAACAAAGAATGGTGAGAAGATGCTTTCTTTTAGAAAAATAAATCTCGAGGATAAGCCCGGTTTTGACCGGGTTTTGAATGCTTTGCAACCGGAAATCTCGGATTTGACATTTACTAACCTTTTGATGTGGCAATGCAATTATGGGTTGTTAGTTTCATATCTTGATAGCTTGGATTATTGGATCTTAATGGCCAAACCGCCCCATCCCAAATGGAAACCGTTCTTTTTACCTCCGGTCGGGGATTGGGGTAATCAGGCTGCGCTGGCAGAAGTCTACCGGTTGATGGAGGAGATTGCCGCCGCTGAAAAGTTTGAACTCCAGTTACGGCGGATTCCGGAACCTTTAGTGACCGGGCTGCGCCGGATTAATCCGGGCTTATCAACTAAACTGGAGAAAAACACTTCGGATTATCTATACTCCGCGGTTGATCTGATTGATTTGGCCGGGCGGAAATATCATAGCAAGCGCAATCATCTTAACAAATTTTTACGCCAATATAATTGGGAGTATCAAACAATGACTCCGGAAGTCGCCGCAGAGTGTCTGAATATCGGATCCGCCTGGTTTGACGTAAGGGACCCCGAACCATGCAGCGAAGATGAAGCAATGGCGATTGTGTTGCGGAACCTCCGGGCTTTAGGGGTGGTCGGAGGGGTTATCATGGTGGATGGGGTGATTCAAGCGCTGACCGTGGGAGAAAGGTTGAACCGGAATACCGCGGTGATTCATATCGAGAAGGCGAACACAGAGTATGATGGGGCATATGCCGCGATTAATCATGAGTTTGCAGCCCGGGAATGGGCGGAAATGGAGTTTATCAACAGAGAAGAAGATATGGGGATTGAGGGATTGAGGAAAGCGAAACAATCTTATTATCCGGTGCGAATGGCGGAGAAGTTTACCGTGGCGGTGAAACCGGTATGATTGAGGAGAATATTAAGCTTAGTTATCCGATTGTTTTCCACATATTAATCGCTGATATTGGTTGCATAGTTCGTCCATTTTCACGGCGCCGGCTAGTACTTCGGCGTTGGTGCAACCGTGGATGGCCCAGAGGGAGTGGAGTTCCTTGCGGGCGGTGGCGATCTTCTCTTTTAAGATTTTTTGCTTGGTTTTTATATTTTGGGGCATCTTCTTTTTTGTTTCGTTCACTTTTTTTTTAAATATGGGTGGCGCTTTCGGTTCCGTTCACAGTTCCCAGCCATGATCCGGTTATTTTATTCAGTTAACAGCTTTGATTTCCGGTTTTTGTTTTATAATTATTTCAAAATAATCATAAATCGTTTTAACTGATAATTAGTATTAACTGAATTAACAAACAGTGAACCGGGAACGAACATTCAAAACCAACCCTCAGTTGTAAACTAGCAACTGTTTTTTAATTATGTTATAATATTCCTAAAAGTTAGGGGACGAAAACGCAGGTTTCTTTCAAAACGACTGATTCGGTTGGTAGGCCTATGGTCAGTGGTTTTGGGTTGATCGCGTTTTCGTCCGGTATCCAATCAGATAACACGAAAAACAGGATTTGTTTCAGGTGTTATTGATTGTTTTGTTTTGGAGTTATTACCAGTTGTTAAATATATTATATCTAATATTAGAACTTTGTCAAGGAGATATTGAATATTGGAACAAAGAAACGAAACTATCGGAACAAGACTTAAACTTGCTCGAAATAATAAAAAATTGACTATTCCGCAGGTTTCGGAGAAGACTGGTATTTCCAAAGGCAATTTGAGTGTTATTGAGAATGATAAAACAAAACCGTCGGCGGATGCTTTAGCTTTGTTATCGGATTTGTACGGGGTATCGGTTGATTGGATTTTAAAAGGGGACATTAAGGCGCAAGACAGCGAGGTCCTTGATAATCTTACGCCAATATATACAATAAAAGAGTTCAATTTTTTTATGAGGGAAATTGAAAGTGTTTGGGAGGAAGGGGACCAGGAAACCCGAGGATGGTTAGTGGTTCAGTTAAGAAAGGCTTTTCCAGAAGTGGAAAAAAAGATTAAAAATAAATCCTGATTAGGGTATATCCGTTACGCGTGTGTATGTTGATCCGGGTTGTTTATTTTTTGAGGGTGGATTGGATGGGTAATT
The DNA here is from genome assembly GCA_023394955.1 of Bacillota bacterium. Classification (GTDB taxonomy): domain Bacteria; phylum Bacillota; class UBA4882; order UBA8346; family UBA8346; genus JAAYHS01. The sequence goes on along the minus strand of JAEWZY010000065.1, from coordinate 87,182 downwards.
GGCGTGGGGAAGATGAATTACAAAAATCGATTCTCGTTAATCGGGAACGATCAGCTATTACCCTGATGAATCCAATAAATCAGCAGTTTTGTCATAAAGGGCCGTTAATTTAACGAAAACGATATTGAATGATAAACCAAAAAGATACCGATAAGGCCAACGGCAGTTGGAGCAATTAGATTTGCCCATTTCGTCATCTGCGTTTTTATAATCTTATAGAGGTGGTCGAACTTGTCTTGTGCTTTGATATAAACAAAGTATAAAATCATTAATGGCAATGTGTAGATAGTATTATACACAATAAGTATGAACGCCACTTGCATCAGTGAAAGCCTGTAATTAAAAAGGATTGCCAAAAAAGCAAAATAGGGCAAGGCGGTTGTCAATTCGGAAATTGTCGCGCCCATGCCTAATGCCACTAAAGCCATTGGCGATACGGATTTTATTTTACGCGCGGCTTCTGTTTCATCATCGCTTTTCTCCTCGCCGGAATTCAAGGATGAAATCTGTCTTTTAAATGACTCGATCTTAGCCGTTTGAACTAAATAAAATAGGACCATCAGAAAAGCGATGCCGAGTACCAGTTCGGCAGTGTACAGCATTTGTCCGTGCTTATTGATTAGCATACCGAAAAAATCACCTATGCAAGCGACCAGGCCAAAATAGGCCAGAAATCCCCCAATCAAGTTCGTGACCCCGGTTGGTATGATAAAGAACCAAATATGTTTTGGCTTTTTTACCATGCCCTGCAAGACAAATTGCTGTGTTATAGCGATTGGATTAAAGCTGTCTGCCACACTTGTTAAAATCGTTGAAACTAATAATCCCCACATTTTATTTGCTCCTTCTCATAGGCAAAAAATAAGCCTAGGAGTATTGAAAAACAACTCCTAGGCTTTTATCCCACCGTGGACACAATCTACCAGACTGTGCGTTTTCTCTCGGACCAGACTAATAATTTCTATTACGGAACCCTAGAAAACAAAAACAATATTTAATTGTTTCATCAAACAAAGGATAACAAAAAGGATGATTGGAGTCAATAGGTATTTTTATGCGTTTTTCCGCTGAAGTTACTCCAGGACAGGGGAGACATTAAACCGATATTAACGGCAGGGAAGAAGATTTATATCGGTTTCCATTATATGCAGGAATACTTTGGAAGTTGGCGAAAATCTTTTATAATATTTACAAATGCTAAGAGGATTCAAACGCTATGTCTGCGATAAAAGAATTTATAACCAATTTTACTGAAGAATATCATCAACTAGGCCATCTCAGCAATGGGCCGGATCAAATTCGGGACTCTGGAAGTGGAATGGGACACCGGATCGAATTCGGCCACGATCTGCCAGGACTGATCTCCGCCTATCATTTGGATGGGATCCAAGGTATCGGCGACTGGTTCGATCACATGGCCCAAGATTTTACTTCTTCCGCCGGAATTCCGCTACCCTTTGCCGAAACAATCCGGAACCTTACCGGAGTCCAAACTGATGAGGCCATCCAATGGTTGACCGTCAATGGGGCCGAACTAATTGAAACCGGGACCGAAGAGGCAATACTTGGTTTTTTAAAAGATACCCCTAAGGCATATAAATATGCGCTGGTACTCGGTACTATGTGGGGTTTTATCGATGATAACCCCTTATTTATAGCAATGAACGCTATTTTATATCTGCGCAAACTAAAAAAGGAAGGCCGCCTCCCAGGGAGAATCTGGGGAAGAGTAGATGGATTTACCAGGGCTTCATTTAGTGTGATTGCTAATGTATGCGCTTACACTTTCCTTGCGGATCTGGGTTTTAGTATTTTTGGGATTAATTTAGCCGAGATGGTAGAGCATGGTATTGATTTACTCGGTTTAGGCGCTAATTTAGCCGATACTGCCCAGTATGCCGCCGAAATAGCAAGTTCGGCAGCGGATCTGGTAGATGGAGTCGCTTCGCTTGGGATGGGTTTTCTAGCGAGTAAATTAGTTAAAAAAGGGTTTGAGCGGCTTAATTCGGATGTTAAGATTGAAATAGGGAAGATTTTACCCTTAGCGTCCTATAAAAAGCAGTTTAAAACCTTGATCCATCATAACGCTCCTCCGGAGTCTTTAATGCCTGTTATTGAGATGATGGAACAAAACGGAATCTATCAACCGATATTATAGGTAATCTGAGGAGGGAAATTTTTGTTTTTTGGTTCGATATTTCATACCATTAAAGGCGGAATAGATTCGGTAACTATCCGGAAAAAGCTAAAAGAATGTAAGAACTGGTTGATACGGGATGAATTATCCTTATTAAAACCTTATGAACGTTTTTTGGTCCAGGAGCGGCTGCTACTTACCGAATATATGATTCGATGCTCGCAATCGAAAGCCAAAGGGGCAACACTTTCAGACTTGATTGATTTGAAAGAAAGGATGAATCTGAAGATGAATGATTTAATTCAAAACACCCAACGGGAGTTAGAGTCTCACCCCGCTAATAAACTGGATGTTGCCCAACTGGTAAGTGGTATTCAGCAATTATCCATTGCCATCGATAAGGATCTGAATAATCTCAGAAAAGATATAAACAATTTCAAAAAAGATCTGAATAGCTTCAAAAAGGATTTGAATATCATCAATAAGGATACGAATAATCTCAAAAAGGAGCAACTAAGGCAAGCCGGCAGTATCGAGGCTCTTGAGCAAAGAATAAAGTCAACGACGGAACTGATTGAGGTTGAGGTGAAAAAAATTAACCGGATAGTGAAAAAGCGGTTGAGATTGATTTGGGGATTCAATATTTTAATCTTTAGCGTGTTAGGAATTATAATATGGAATGTTTTAAGATAATTTGATTATAAAGTTAGTTCATCAAGACTGCCCGCTTGGAATGCCTACGACGACTCACCTCAAGGGGTGAGTCGTTTTTAGACAGCGTAAAAATTACCCTAACAAATTCCTTACATAATCGTGATACTTCATTTTCAAACCATCCATCTTGGCCGCCATCTCCAGTTGGAGGTCGGAAACTAAGCCGTAGTCCCGTGATTTAATGGCCTCCCGGATCTGGCTAAAGAGGGATAGCTGCTCTTGGCGGTCCTGGAGCAATTCGACCCGGAGTTGCTGAATCTCCCGCCACTTGGCCTCATCATAATCGGTGCTGGTAGAGGAGTCATGACACATGCAAAAACTCCGGACCAAGGTCGTGTTTTCCGGGATAATCCTGTCCCGTAGTTCGGTAATCCAAAGGGTGATCATGGCTTGGCGATAGGATTCGATGATTTTTGGAGTCAAGGCGTCCAGTTTAGTCAGGATGGCCGTTTTTTCAGGATAACGGTCAAAGTTTTGTAAATTTTCCCAGACCGTAGCGGGAGGTTTACCGAAGATCCGGTCCCGTTCCTCGACGCCAAAGGCTTCAAAGACATCCTCCTCGCTCCGGTAACAACGTTCCTTCTCCAAGTAAGGGGCTGCTTCGCCGGGCTGCTTCGAAAACTCCTTCTCCAAATCCAAGGCGGTTTTAGCCGAATTCAGAGCGTAATTAATCCCATCCATCGCCCCATGGCAGAGGGCGGCTATAGCTAAATAAGTATTGGTATGGGGATTGGGGGAGCGGACTTCAAACCGTGTCGCCAGAGGGTTATCCAGATCCCGGATCAGACCCGTCAGAACTGTCCGGTTCCGGCTGGGCGTATTCAGATCATGACCAATTGAGGCCACGATACAAATAGGGGCCTCGAAACCGGGTTTTAAACGGTTGAAAGCGTCATTGCTGGCGGTAATGAAAGCGCCGATGGTTTCGTAATTTTTCAAGATGCCCATCAAGGCGCCCCAGCCCAAAGGGCTCATAAAATCTTTTTTAAGGTCGGCCGGGGCGAAAAGGTTGACCACCTTTCCGTTTTTGAGTCTGGCGGCGATACTTAAATGGGTATGCTCACCGCTGCCGGCAACCCCCTCAATGGGTTTGGCGTTGAAGACTACTTCCAGGCCGTAAAGGCGGAAGACCTCTTTGATAATGATCCGGGCTAAGATCTCATTATCGGCGGTTTGGAGGGCGTCCGCGTATTTCCAGTCGATCTCCAGCTGTTCCATGATGTCGTTGAAATGGCCGTCCCCGCTAACTGTCGCCTTAATGCCGCCTACTTCTTTATGCCCCATTTCCGGACTGAAACCGTACTTTTCCAGTAAAATTAAAGAATCTTCCAAAGCGGTCCGGACCGCTCCTTTAGTCCGTTTCCAGTATTGTTCCTGTAGTATTTGGGAAGTGGATAATTTCTCGGTTTCAACCTTGATCCCCGGGGTGCGGACCCAAAATTCCAACTCAGTGGCTGCGGTAAAAATAATCTCAACAACCGCGCCGGGATCAATGTCGAGGCTGGACAGAAATTGAGGGTTGGCCTGAAAAAGCTTGGTTAATTCTTCTGCAACCCGGTCCAGGGTTTGGGCCAGAACCGAGCGAGAATCAACTTTATGGCCGTTGTGAATCAAAAAGGACGGAATCCGTAAGGTCCCGATGGGAGTGTCGCTTTTAGGATCCAAATGTTCATAGTTGTAATCAACGAACCAGTTGACCGAAGGATCGGCGATGAAGTCAACCTTACCATTGTTCAAGGTGGCGATCTTGGGCAGGACCACACTGGAACCGTCGGTCTGAATCCCGCCGCTCAAAAAATCTTCAACATTCTTCAGAAAACTGGATACCGGAATTTTTTCGTCGGTATCGTTCCCGCCCAAATCGACTCCGACCAGGGAGACGAATTTTATTTGCGGGTTTTCGATTAAAACCTGCTCCAAACCCTTCGGGTTTCTCAGCTCGGGGGGGATCAGATAGAGTAAGTTTTCATTGGAAAAGCTTTTAAAAGGAGCGTTCATTGGTTACACTTCCTATAATTATATAAAATTCACTAATTAATATTCTGATTATAACGAATGTTTCCTGCAATATAAAGCTCTTTTTCTGATTTTAAACCTTTTTTAAATATAGATCTACATATCTTAAAATCCCATCGGCGGAAGCAGGATAATTTGATTAAATGCCAAATAGATTAAAAGGCTAAACTAATTCTTATGTTTACTGCTTAAGGATAAAATGAAAACTACCATCATTAAAGTTGACCGGAATCAGCCGGAAGGTTTGGAACCGGCGGCCCGGATTTTGCGGAGCGGGAGCCTAGTGGCTTTTCCTACTGAAACCGTTTACGGTCTTGGCGCAGTCTGTAATGACGAAAGTGCCTTGTTAAATATCTTTGCGGTTAAAGGAAGACCGGTCGATAATCCCTTAATTTTGCATATTTATGATTCGGATCAACTCAGCCAAATTGTTAGTTCTATAAATTTCCTTGCGGAAAAATTAATCGAACGTTATTGGCCGGGTCCGTTAACGCTGATCTTACCCAAAAGGCCGGAGATATCTTCGGTAGTCACGGCCGGCCTTGATACAGTTGCGGTTAGAATGCCTTCCGATCCGGTCGCCCGGGAGCTGTTGCGGCTCACCGATATTCCGGTAGCTGCTCCCAGCGCCAATTTGTCGGGCAAGCCCAGTACGACCCTGGGGGAGCATGTTATCAACGATTTAGCGGGGAAGATTGAGTTGATCATTGACGCCGGACCTTGTCCGGCAGGGGTTGAGTCCGCCGTTTTATCCCTGGCCGGCGCCGCCCCTGTGCTTCTTCGACCTGGAGTAATTACCCGGGAGGAGATGGAGGAGGTTATCGGGAAACCTATTTTAACGGCCAAACCCGGGGATAGCGAACGTCCCCAAGCCCCAGGCATGAAATACCGGCACTATGCGCCGGAGGCGCCGGTTGTCTTGTTTGAAGGCGAACCAGAAAAGATCGTGCCTGAAATTAACCGGCGGTTAACCCGGAAGCAACAAGGCCAGAAAGCGGCGGTCTTAGGGACCACCGAAAACATCGCTGCTTACCACAATGAATGGGTGCTTGATATGGGGTCACGGGAGCGCCCCGAGATCATCGCCGGCAGAATCTTTCAATTATTGCGCTTCTGCGACCAACTCCAAGCGGACATTATCTTCATCGAAGGGATTGCCGATCGCGGGGTGGGGACGGCGGTAATTAACCGGTTGCGCAAAGCGGCGGGAGGTAATATAATCCATGTTTCGTAAGGGAATATTTCTGACTTTATTGACTCTTAGCGCTCTTTGGATGAGCGCCGCCGGCCTGACGGATGATTACACACCGCCAAAGGTAGGCGAGTCTCTCGAATATAAAGTCTATATCAGATCAATGATGCATGGGGCTGATCAAACCGTACGGGTTGTTGAATCCGGTAATTACCGGGAACGGCCCGTGCTTAGAATTCAAAGTGATATGGATACGGTGGGACTGGCTAAAACTATTACTAAATACAGAGAATGGGAAGAGATCATTTTGGATTTGGAAGGTTTATACCCGTGGGTGATCCGACGCCAAATCTCGGATAAGGATGGCCTGGAGATCGAGGAAGTAATTTTTGACTATCCCAACGGTTTGGCGGTTCGCACCATTTCTAAAAACGGCGGGGCCAAGGAACAGACGGAAATTCAAGTTCCCGGTTATGTCCAGGATGTCCTCTCCTTACAGTTTTACCTCAGAAAAAATATCTCTCTGGGAGACAATCAGATCTATTTTTATTCCGATGGCGAAATTAAAGAGATCAATTATCAGGGAACTGAAAACCAGGGATCTTTAAGCCTGGAATGCGGGGAATTTGATAAACATTACCAGATCGTTAATCCTGAGAAAAAGATTACCATCTTATTGTCGGCGACACCCCGGCGTTATCCTTTGGTCATTCGCAAAATCGGTAAAATCGGGAAGATCGAAGCGAAGTTGGTCAGGGTCAAATAGATGTCTGCTGTATTTTATATTTGGACCTGTTAAATAGTCTGGGTAAGTTTTTTGAGGTTCAGCGAAAGATAATTGCCACATTCCGCGCATTTCCATAATAAATAGTCTTGACAGCGGACGCCTTCAAAAACTTTATCATTACAGCATGTTGGGCATTCCAACCCGAGCCAAACGGCTGTTTGACTATGAAAAAGCCATTTTGAGGACATATTTTCCTCTCACTAGACAGGATTTTAATAATCTATTGTGGAATTTGTTAATTTAGAAATACTCAGGCAGTTATATTTTCCTAATTAATTCAAATTTATACGGCCAGTGGAGGAGACCGGTAACGAATGATCAAGCGCGTGCTTTTTGTTTGTACGGGAAATACTTGTCGCAGCAGTATGGCTGAGGCATTGCTCCGTAAGATGTTAATTGAAGATTTGAGTGAAAAAGCAGCTACTATTCAAGTTGTTTCCGCTGGAACCGGAGCTATTACCGGTGACATTGCCTCGCCCAATGCAGTCGAAGTAATGAAGCATGAGGGGATCAATATTCAAGGACACCGTGCCCAACGTGTTAGTCCTGAGATGGTAAATGCCGCCGATTTAGTTTTAACAATGACTTTAGACCAGAAAAAGGCGGTCTTAAATATGTTGCCCACAGCTAATCATAAGGTTTTTACTTTGGCCGAATTCGCCGAAGGCGTCAAAGAGATCGAAGCGTTGATGAATCATGCTGAAAAACTTCGCCTCCATTTGGAAGATAAGCGACGGAAGTATTTGGAAAACCGCAGCCCGGAACTGGAGGATTTGCGCCGCCGGATGAGGGCTCTTGACGTAGAGTTGCGCCAAATCGAGCAAAAGATGGAGCAGGAAATCGCCTCCGAAAAAAGGGAGTTGGAGCAGATCCAAGCCAAATTAACTTCCTTGGAAATCCCCGATCCCTATGGTCAAAACATTGAAGCTTACCAGGTTTGCGCTTCCGAAATCAAGCGGAAATTGAAAGCGGTAGTATCAAAAATCAAGGATTCGCTGGCCGATACTGATTGAATAAATTACATAATAAGGAGTTGATTCGGTGGCTAATTTATATGTGATTGACCATCCCCTGATCCAACACAAACTTTCAATTATTAGGGACCAAAATACAGGGCCAAAAGAATTCCGCGAACTTTTGGAAGAAGTGTCAATGTTAATGGCCTATGAAGTAACCCGGAATTTGCCGGTAGAGGGGATCCAAGTCGAAACTCCGGTAGCCACGGCTCAGTGCCGGACTATGAATACTAAAATAGCGGTAGTGCCGATTTTAAGAGCCGGATTAGGGATGATCGGCGGTATTTTAAAGTTGATCCCCACCGCCAAAGTCGGTCATATTGGGGTCTATCGCGATCCCGATTCTTTACAACCGGTTGAATATTATTGCAAGCTTCCGATGGATATTACCGAGCGTGAATTGATTATACTCGATCCGATGTTGGCTACCGGCGGTTCGGCAGCAGCTGGAATCCAATTTTTAAAACAACGGGGCGCCTCTCAAATTCGGTTAGTCTGTTTGATTGCCGCGCCGGAAGGCATCAAAAATGTCCAAGACAGACACCCCGATGTCGATATTTACGTGGCGGCGGTGGATGAACGCCTCAACTCTCATGGTTATATCATCCCCGGTTTAGGGGATGCCGGTGACCGGCTATTCGGGACAAAATAGACAACATGAAAAACCCGGTGAAAGCAATCCGGGTTTTCTGGTAAGCGCTATTTGAGCCGGTGGGCCGGGAATCGGTTAAACCAAACTGGTTTACTTAAAATATTTCTTACCAAGATCAGACCGGCTGATTTTGAACCGGTAAATTAATTTTATAGCGGGTGATTCAGATCAGTCGGAAAAAGAATGACCAAACATGGCGGGCGGTGGCCGTATACGGCTCCTTAAGCCTCAATCTAGGTCTGATGATATTAGGCGGGTATTTTTTAGGACGTTTATTGGAAAAAGAACTTCATTGGTCTAATATGTCCTTGACCGGAGTGTTGACCGGACTCTTTCTCGGACTCTATGAGATGTTCGCCATCGCTTTCAGGGCTGGAAAGAAATGAATTATTGGTTCACCGCCTTAGCCGGCGTTAACTTAGCCTTAGTGTTTGGCTTTAATCTTAAAGGGGTAACCGGAGCCCTGATCTTGGGCCTGACGGTCTTAATTACCGATTACACCGGTTTAGGGTTGCGATTCGGCGCACTTCGCAAAACCGGGACCAGTCTAAAGTTGGCTGCGGTTATCGCCGGATTTTTTTTTAGGATCATTAATCTAGTTGTTTTTTTAAGGGCGGGTTCTTGGTGGTTAATACCTGCAGCCCAGCCTTTATTTCATGGGCTCATCATTACCATTCCCGTTTGGACCTTGTTGGCCGCTGCAACCTATCGGCCCAAAGGAGATCGGGAATGATTAAATCGGCCCGGTTTATTTTATGATCAGCGTGCTAATTTTCTTGAAACTGAGGCAATCGAAAGGAATTAAGTAATATGGAACAAACCTCCGATATCATTACCTGGGCGGGTTTAACCTTCGAACCGAAGATTATCGTTATGACTTGGGTGGTAATGGGGAGCATTATCCTATTGGTTGTGGCGGCTTCCTGGAAATTGGACCGGATCCCGAGACGGTGGCAATGCCTTTTGGAAATAACCGTCGAGTTTATCAATAACATCGTAGTTGATAGTTTGGGACGGCACGGGGTCAGATACAGCTATTTTTTCGGATCTTTATTCCTGTTTATTTTATTCTCCAATATGTTAGGGTTAGTCCCCGGGCTGGCCTCCCCTACCAGGGACGTCAGTGTTACTTTGGGGCTTTCGGTTTTGGTGATAATCTGGATGCAATATATTGGTATTAAAGAGAACGGGCTGGTAGGGCATTTGAAGCATTTTGTATCACCCAATTGTTTCTTCCTACCCCTTCATTTGCTGGAATTGTTTACCCGGCCGTTAACATTGGCCTTGCGGCTTTTCGGCAATATTTTCGCCGGTGAAATTTTAATTGAAAAGTTGACTGATGTTTTTCATGTAGTCGTCCCTAGCTTATGGTTGTTAATGAGCGTAGTAATCGGTGTGATCCAGGCATACATTTTTACCATCCTTAGCCTGGCTTATACCGGGGTAACGGTTATGGAAGACCATCCGGGGGCGGAAGCGGCCAAAACACAATAGTGAGTTGAGATATTAATCTCGGCTTTTAAAATCTGGAGGTGTACTGATAATGGACTGGAATACTTTAGCAACAATCATCGTCATCGGAGCAATTTGCGTCGGCTCTAGTTTTGCGGCTGCCTTCTCCGACTCGAAAGTAGTGTCTACCGCCCTAGAGAGCATCGCCCGCCAACCTGAGGTGGAGCAAGGTCTTTTTCGAGCGATGTTAATCGGCATCGGGCTGGTGGAATCGATTCCTATTATCACAGTGGTAATCGCTTTTATGCTGCTGGGAAGACTGGGATAGATATTTGTTTTTAAGCAGTAAGAGAAAGAGAGGCTTACCATGGGGGTTACATTAAATTCCGGGACATTCCTAGTGATGATGGTGAATTTTATCATCTTAATGTATGTCCTGGTCAAACTCTTATACCGGCCGATCCAAGGGATTCTGGAAGAACGGCGCCATAAGATCGCTCATGACTATGCCGAAGCGGAAAAGGTCAAACAAGACGCCGAGCAAATGCGGGAGAAGGCCAGGGAAAAACTGGAGGAATCCCATATTGAAGCTTATGAAATAATCGAAAGGGCCCGTAATGAAGCTGAACGGCTCCGTAATGAGTTAATTACCCAAGCTAGGCGGGAGGCGGATCTATTGCGCCAACGAAGCCAAAACGAGATCGAACGGGCCAAACAAATCGCCAGGTCGGAACTGAAAGAAGAAGCGGTTGAACTGGCCCTGCTATCCGTGAAGAAAGTCTTTGAAAAAAATAAAACCTCTCAATTGAATGATGCCTTAATTCGCGGGGTGTTAGAAGAGATCAACCGAGGAGCATTTGACAATGGTCACACCGGCAGTCCATAATTACGCCAAAGCTTTGGTGGAGTTGATGAAGGAACGGGACCAACTGGATCTAACCCGTGCAACCGCAGAAACTTTAGGTAGTTATTTTAAAGACCGGGAATTGATTTTATTGCTGAGGCATCCTAAGTTCCCCGCGGAGGGGAAAAAGGTTTTGCTTCAAAAAATAGTTCCTCCCGGAACACCTCAAGAATTTTTGAATTTTTTAAATTTAATAGTCGATCGGGGACGCCAAGACCTGTTAACCAAAATCATGGAGACAGTGCTTCAACTTGTCATTATGGAACAGGGCTATGAGACGGTGACCCTGATCTCAGCCCAACCGCTGACAGAGGCGGAACAAAAGTCGCTCCTGAATAAGTTGGAAGCTATATGGCAAATAAAAATTTACCCCGAATTCCGGGTTAATCCCAATGTATTGGGGGGAGTTATCATTCAGCGCGGCGATAAGATCTACGACGGTTCTTTGGGTGAACAACTATCCAGAATTAAAGAGATTTTAATGGATCAGATAACAACCGGAATCGGTTAAAACTGTTTAGTTTCACGAATGACATAAAAGGATGGATAAGATGCGTTTTGCCACAGAGGAGATCGTCTCGGCTATCAAGGAACAGATTGCCAATTATCATTTGGACTTGGAAGCGGAGGAGACTGGGACTGTTCTTGAGGTCGGTGACGGGATAGCTAGAATTTACGGCCTTCAAAAAATCATGATGGGCGAGTTGCTGGCTTTCCCCAACAAAGTCTACGGCCTAGCCCTTAATTTAGAAGAAGATAATGTAGGTTGCGTGCTGTTAGGCGATGAGACCCTGATTAAAGAGGGGGATCTGGTCCGCCGGACCCGCCGGGTGGTTCAAGCCCCGGTTGGCGAGGGTTTAATCGGCAGAGTGGTCAATGCTTTAGGTCAACCAATTGATGGCAAAGGACCGATCATTACCAACGATTACCGGCCGGTAGAGAACGACGCTCCGGGAATCGCCGCCCGTGCGCCGGTAAAGGTCCCGCTTCACACGGGCATTAAAGCCATTGATACCATGATCCCAATCGGTCGGGGCCAACGGGAGTTGATCATCGGTGATCGGCAGACCGGGAAAACTGCCATAGCCATCGATGCAATTCTCAATCAGAGCCATACGGGAGTGATCTGTATTTACGTCTCAATCGGCCAGAAAACTTCGAAATTAGCCCAAACTGTCCATGTGTTGGAGAGCAAGGGGGCAATGCTCTATACGATCGTAGTCGCGGCCAACGCCGATGAACAAGCTTCCATGCAGTACTTGGTCCCTTTTACCGGGTGCGCCATGGGCGAATTCTTTATGTGGCAAGGAAAGGATGTTTTAATAATCTACGACGACCTTTCCAAACACGCAATCGCTTATCGGACTATGTCCTTGCTGTTAAGGCGTCCTCCCGGACGGGAAGCTTTTCCCGGGGATATATTTTACCTTCATTCCCGTTTGTTGGAACGGGCGGCTAAATTGAATAACGCCAATGGAGGCGGCTCGATGACTGCTATCCCCATCGTGGAGACTTTGGCCGGTGACATTTCCGCTTATATTCCGACGAATATCATTTCCATCACCGATGGGCAGCTCATTTTGAGCAGCGAATTGTTCTTCGGGGGAGTTCGTCCCGCTATCAGCGTCGGCTTATCAGTTTCCCGGGTCGGAGGAAATGCTCAGATCAAAGGGATTAAGCAAGTCGCCGGGAGGTTAAGGCTGGATTTGGCCCAATTTAGAGAATTGGAATCCTTTGCCCAGTTTGGAGCGGAACTTGATCAATCGACCCAAGCCCGCTTAAACCGGGGGGTTCGGATCATTGAAATTCTTAAACAGGATCAATACCAACCTATGTCAATCTTAGACCAATTAATATTAGTCTTCACAGTGACTCAAGGTTTTTTAGATGAGATACCGGTTGACGTCATCCGCGGTTTTGAAAAGGATTTCCTTCATTTCATGCAGATCGAAGGCCAGCCGTTCTATAAACGTTTAAAAGAGATCTGTTTTTTGGATAAAGTCTTGACCGAGGAATTGGCACAGTTGATTATACGTTTTAAAGAACGGTGGGGGAATAAATTAAGTTTTTAAGGATGAAACATGCGAACCAGCCGTGAGTTAAAAGATCGGATTGCCAGCACCAAGAATATTCAACATATCACTACCGCCATGAAGATGGTGGCTGCGGCGCGTCTGAAAAAGGCCCAAGCCCGTTTGGAATCTGCCCGGCCTTATGCCCGAAAGATGGCTGAGGTCACCTTGGATCTGGCCGCTTTAACGGCTTGGTCTTTCAATCCATTGCTCCGAAGGCATTGTTACCATTTGAGGGATTTAATCATCGTTTTTACGGGGGATCAAGGTCTTTCCGGGGATTTTCACCACGAGATCGCCGACCGGGCGATAGAGTTCGGCGCTAAACTCTGCGCTCGGAGTAATGTCTCTTACTATCTGATCGGGTTAAAAGGCCGGCGCCGTTTCTTAGAAAAACAAGTCCCGGTTTTTAAAAGCTTTGAAGGACCGGTAGCCGGAGTATCCTTTGGAATGGCCCGAGATCTTAGTAAAGAAATCATCCATTGGTACACTGAGGAACAGTTTAATCGGATTTATCTTTTTTATTCCAAATTTTATTCGGCTTTGTCTCAAAAACCCCGGCCTTTTCAACTATTGCCCATTGATCCCGCCCAAGCCGGAGTCAAAGAGGAAAGCGGTCTTTTCATTTTTGAACCGGCTCGCAAAAAGTTGCTTGATAGTATTCTCCCCCGTTATTTGGAAAGTGAAATTTTCCGCGCCTTTTTGGAAACCGAGGCTGGTGAGCTTGGGGCGCGGATGGCGGCGATGTCGGCCGCTTCCGATAACGCCGCGGAGATTATTGGAGAATATGAACTGGAATTCAACCGGATTCGTCAAACTCAGATCACCAGGGAAATCACGGAGATTGTTGGCGGCGCCGAAGTGTTGAATAAGGAATAGATGCTGATTGCGATCGAATAGAGGAGAATAGAATGGCTATTGGACATATCGTACAAATAATCGGGCCGGTAGTGGATGTGGAATTTTTACCGGAAGAACTCCCGGCTATTAATACAGTGGTTAAAATAATGTTGGAGCTTAAAAACCAAGGCCAACGAGAAGTTGTGGCTGAGGTAATGAGTCATTCAGGCAATAACCGAGTCCGTTGTTTGGCTTTAAATTCTACCGACGGGTTAGTCAGAGGAATGGAGGTTGCCAGTAGTAATCAACCGATTATGGTCCCAGTGGGCCCTCAGACTCTAGGCCGGGTTTTCAATGTTCTGGGTGAACCCATTGATGGCGGGCCGAAAGTAGAAGCTGATTTGAAGCTTCCGATCCACCGTAAACCGCCGCGTTTTGAAGAACAAAACATTAAACAAGAGATTTTGGAGACTGGAATCAAAGTCATCGATTTGCTAGCCCCATATCCCAAAGGCGGCAAAGTGGGCTTATTTGGAGGGGCCGGAGTGGGCAAAACCGTAATCATTATGGAATTAATCCGGAATGTCGCCACTCATCACGGCGGGTTTTCCGTTTTCACCGGAGTAGGTGAGCGGACTAGGGAGGGCAATGACCTCTGGCTTGAGATGAAGGAATCGGGAGTAATCGCCAAGACCGCTTTGGTCTTCGGACAGATGAACGAACCGCCTGGAGCGCGCCTCCGGGTGGGGTTGACGGGGTTGACCATGGCTGAGTATTTCCGTGATTATAAGGGCCAAGATGTGCTATTGTTTATCGATAATATTTTTCGGTTTGTCCAAGCCGGTTCCGAAGTTTCGGCCCTTTTGGGCAGGGTACCGTCGGCGGTTGGTTATCAACCGACTTTAGCCAATGAAATGGGCGCTCTACAGGAAAGGATCACCTCGACCGGGAAAGGATCGATTACTTCGATCCAAGCCGTTTACGTTCCGGCCGACGATTATACCGATCCTGCTCCGGCCACTGCTTTCACTCATTTGGACGCCACCACTAATCTGGAACGGAGCATTGCCGAACTGGGAATCTACCCGGCGGTAGACCCGTTGTCATCGACCTCAAGATTGTTGTCCCCGGCCTTTGTGGGTAAGGAACATTATCAAGTGGCCCGGGGAGTCCAAGAGACCTTACAACGCTATAAAGAATTACAGGATATTATTGCGATCATGGGACTGGATGAGTTGAGTGATGAGGACAAACTTATTGTCGCCAGGGCCCGAAGGTTGCAACGTTTTCTGTCGCAGCCGTTCTTCGTGGGCGAAAATTTCACAGGTATTCCCGGTAAGTTTGTGCCTCTTGTCGAAAGTATTAAAGGCTTTAAGGAGATCTTAGACGGCAAGCGCGATCATCTGCCGGAAGAAGCCTTCTTTATGGTCGGGACCATTGAAGAAGCGGCGGAAAAAGCCAAACGGCTCCAGGAGGTGACTTCCGGTGGTGGAGACAAACGGCGATAGAAAAAGGGATAAACTATTACTGGAAGTGGTCACCCCGACTAAAGTAGAATTGACTGAGGAAGTCGAATACGTGGTGGCTCCTACCATCCAGGGAATGATTGGGATTATGCCACGGCATATCCGCTTGATGACTATTTTAGACACAGGGGTTCTCCGATACAAGAAAGATGGTGTTAACTATTATATGGCGGTCAGCGAAGGGTATATGGAAGTCACCCCTTATAAAGTAATTATCCTGGCTGAAGCAGCTGAGCTAGCCGAACATATTGATGTTCAGCGGGCCCTGGCTGAAAAAAGCCGGGCTGAAGCCGAACTCTACCGGCCAATGGCCGAAAAAGTCAGCTTCGCCAGGACCCGGGTTCATTTGCAACGGGCCTTGACCAGGCTGCAAGTGGCCAAGAAATATCAAGGGCCAAAAGAGTAAGATGCGGGCCGTGAAAGAGTAAATAACGGGAATTGCTGGTATATAAGACCTCTACAAGAGGTTTTTTACTTTTTTCGGAGAATTCATCATTGCTTAGTATAACGAACTTTAAACCGACATAAGAGGTGTGAGCAATGGCTATCAATAGTTTATTCATTTCCGATAATGCTAAAAAAGCTCTGATGGAGATTCAAAAACGTTTCATCGCTGATTTTGATGTTGAAGAGTTAGTGGTGTTCGGCAACGGCGTAAAAAAGGCGGCCACCGACGATTCCGATCCGGATCTTTTAGTAATCACCAAAGGACAGGTTAGTTTGGATCAAAAGCAGTCAATGAAGGATTTGATAGCCGGGATTAATGACTCCTTCGGCACTGATTTTAAGTTGATGATCTTTGATAGAGACACCTGGGAGGTTTGGTCGGGGCAATCCGTCTATCAAGAGGTAATCAGGGATGGGGTAGCTATTTGGTAGTAGATGTGGCGGCCTGCTGATGTTTTTACGAAAACCACCTGTGTACCTTGCCGCTATGGGTGGACCAGACGTGTTTTCGCCGTCGCGATTCACCCCTCCAGCGACACATTAGTCTTTAATTAATGGGCGCATATTAAGGAGGAGTGTCAACAGATACGACGATTGGCTTCCGCCGCCGCCATTATCATTATGGTTAATTTTTGCCGAAATTATACGTAGACATCATAGCCGAGCAATTTTACTACTTTAAATTTATTAGTTACTCCTAAAATCAATCGGTCTTATTATTTATTTTAACTCGCCGGGCTGATATGATAATTACCGGCTCTTGCGGGACATCCTGAAAATAGCCTAAGTTTCGGGTGGGGACCTTCCCAATCCTATCCGCAACCTCCAACCCCTCGATTACTTGGCCGAAAACACAATAACCATAACCGTCCGCCGATTCGTTCCGGTGATCCAAGAAGACATTATCAACAATATTGATGAAAAATTGTGAAGTAGCGCTGTCTACAACTGAAGTCCGGGCCATGGCGATTGTGCCGCGCCGGTTGGACAAGCCGTTTCCGGCTTCGTTTTTAATGGAAGCGCCGGTCTTTTTTTCATCCATAGCTTCGTCAAAACCGCCGCCTTGAATCATGAAACCCGGGATCACTCTGTGAAAAATGGCGCCGTCATAAAACTGCTCATCAACATAGCGTAGAAAGTTGGCAACGGTGATGGGGGCTTGTTCGTGATAGAGTTCTAACGTGATTGAACCGAGGGAGGTTTTTAGAATAACTTGGGGATTGGACGCGAACTTCTCAAATTGGGGTTGTTCCACTGTGGCAGTCTCCTTTTTTAAAATATATCCAAATGTTAGTATACCTAATAAAACCAATCCTACCAAGATAATAATTGATAAGCGAAAGCGGTTTTGCTTGTTTGGCCCGGTTAATTGTCCCATTGTACGCTCCTATACTCCTGTTTAATAGTATTGTCTAAAGGGATATCTGTTTCAAAAATGTTTCCGCATTCTCCGGCAACTAGACCGTTGGAATGATCCCGTCGCGCTTCGTAATCAAACTAACATATGAAAGGAGTAAAGTCAAGTTAAAGCAGGCGGTTTTTGAACCATTGTGAACTTGATTCGATTAGGGTTTTTTCCGATATTAATACTAACGTAATCAGATTAATGATCAGGAGGTTGTGATGGAAGAATTTAAGAATCCACTAAAGCATTATGATTTATTGAGATTCATCGGGGAGTTATTTGAGTTGCGCAGCAATGATATATCCGCATCAATTATTGTCTGTTTTTCGGAAGAAGGCGCTCTGGATGAGTTAGGGGTGGAGGAAATTAACCTGGATTTAGTCAAGAACTTGCTGCTTCAAGGGAGAATTTTATTTTTACCTTTCAGCGATATCAATGTCGGAGAACCAATTCCTTGCGCAGACGGCAAGCGATATTCCCTTTCAGCCCCGGATGACCTCGATGATGAGGTGGCGATCTCAGCTGAGCTAGTAGAATCGGTCGGGTTTTTGGTCCGGGTCGAGGAGGGTGAGGTAATAATTTGCGGGGCCGTTTTCAGTGGGGGGGATTATTATCCAATTGAAGTGGGGGAAATGGATGGAGATGTGCAGGAATTTTGCGAACCTATGGGTCAATTTGTGGAGCGGTTTAGGGTAGATTAATTTTTTTAAAATCACCTCCGGAGGATTAGGCACATAGCATAATGGTAGCGGGAATTAGCTTTAGTATTCAGTTCCCGCCAACGATTAGGAGGTGGTTTAGATTCAATGATTGGAGCAAACGAAAATCTAAATAATGATTATTTTGAGTTGGAGGTTATTGAATCCGATTCGGTAGAGACGTTGACCAAGGCTTTTGAAGTCACCCGGGAAATAGTAGCCGAAGCAAATCCCGATCTTAACCTAGCTCAGATAACTCCTGGGGAACGGCTCAGACTACCGTTTCCGGTCCGTTGTCGTGGGACAATATATATTGTCCGGCGGGGCGATACCTTGGCGAGCATCGCCAGGGAGTTTAATACTACTGAGGCTGCGATCCGTAGGGAAAATCTGTTCTTAAATCTGATCGGATTAAGGCCGGGGCTGCCTTTATGCATACCCGCTCCGCAACCTAGGCCTTGTCCGGGATTTGTTTACACTATTGCCGCCGGAGACACTTTGTTTAGTATAGCAGCCCGGTTTAACACTACCGTTCAAGCGATCCTACAAGCCAATCCGGGACTGGATCCCAACCGGCTCTTTATCGGACAACAAATTTGCATTCCCAACTCCCGGCCGCCGTTTTGTCCCGGATTTATTTATACGATTGTCCTGGGGGATACTCTTTTTACCCTGGCGGCTCGGTTTAATACCACAGTCCAAGCTATCTTGCAAGCCAATCCGGAACTTGATCCCAACATGCTCTTTGTTGGACAAAGAATTTGTATTCCCGTACCTCAGCCCCAGCCTTGCCAGGGATTTTTCTACACCGTAGTTGCCGGAGATACTTTATTTAGCATTGCCGCCCGTTTTAATACCACCGTGCAAGCGATCTTACAAGCCAATCCGGGGCTAGATCCCAACCGGCTCTTTATTGGACAGCAGATCTGCATTCCGGTGTTACAGCCGCCGGTATGTTCTGGATTTATGTACACTATAGTCGCCGGGGATACCTTGTTCAGCATTGCCGCCCGTTTTAATACCACTGTGCAGGCGATACTAGAAGCTAATCCGGGATTAGACCCCAACCGGCTCTTTATCGGGCAACAGATCTGTATTCCGAGATAAACAGTTTCTTTTTTCACCCCGAATTAGGGGTGTTTTTTTGAGCTAAATTAGGCTGAGTCATCTATTACTATTAATCGCTGTGTTAACAACAATACTCCCAGTTTTTGGCACTAACTGGGTATTAGTAAAGATATATACTGATGAAGGCATTACCGGTCTTGGCGAAGCTACTTTGGAATATAAGGAAAAGGCTTTGGTAGGCGCAATAGAGGAATTAAAACGTTATTTAATTGGAAAAGACCCCTTGGATATTGAGCTTCATTATCATAACATTTATCGTGATTCTTATTGGCGAAACGGACCGGTCCCGATGTCAGCTTTAAGCGCAGTTGAAACCTGCCTTTGGTGATATTAACGGCAAGGCGCTTTTGGGGTGCCAGTTTATCGTCTGCTTGGCGGAAAATATCATGATAAAGTTAAGATTTACGTTAATGGATGGTTTAGCAACGCCAAAACACCGGAAGAGTTCGGATTATGCCGTTAACGTTCATTGTATCAGAAATAATTGCTGTCAATCAGAAAGGTTGTCGTAAATCTGTCGCATAAGGTTGTGAGTAAAACATAAAACCGAATCTTTTTTTGAAAGTACTTTCGTAACACTGGGAGATTGGTCGCCTTTTTTTGAAAAATGAATTATGAAATTTATTCACTTGAAAGATGAATACCTTTATAAGAAACAAAAAAATTTATAAGTTGTTTAATTATAAGAAGGTATTTAAAAAGAAGCGCAGAATAACTGATCATAAAATTGGTCTAGCAGGTTTACAGATTAACCACTTAGCAAATTGGCAGCCTGATACCAAAGAAATTTAAAGGAGGTGATAAATGTTCAATGTTTGTACCAATTGAAAATACCAAAGCTTACGTTAAAATTGCCAGTCAAGTAGTTGCATTAATTGAAAATGGAACTTTAAAACCAGGAGAAAAATTACCGCCCGAGAGGGTTTTGGCTGAACAACTAGGGACCAGTCGGCCAACTGTTCGCGAAGCGCTAAGCGCTTTGGAACTTTCCGGAATAATCGAAATTAAAACCGGCAGCGGTAGTTATGTTAAAGAACATATTGAAAATAACACTTTAGTCAATAAGCTTTCGATGTATGACAGCCCTTCCGAAATAATAGAATCACGAAAGATTATTGAATCTGAATTAGCTGCGTTGGCTGCTCAAAAAATTACTCCGGCGGTACTTAAAAGGTTGGCGGTTATCGTTGACCAAATGAGTTTGGAGAAGGTGAAAGCGGATCATGGTTTAATGGACGAACTTGACCAAAATTTCCATTTAACCCTTGCTGAGGCTGGTGATAATAGTATCCTTTACGACACCTTAAACAACATCTTGACCGCTATGAAACAGGTTTTATGGAAACACATGAAACAAAATAGTGGTGATAGACTATGGGACCCCGAAATGTACTATCTGGTTCATAACCGTATCTTAGAAGCTGTTCAAAGAAGATCGCCTCAAGAAGCAAGGCGAGCAATGCTTGAACATTTAAATGAAATTGAACGAGAAATGTTTGATGAATAGAGAATGGAGTGGTAGATATGTCGGATATAGTTACTCAAATCAATAAAATAACGAATGAACTGATGAATGGCGGGATTGAATTACACTGTCATGTGGATCCGGAGTTTCAGGGAGATTACCGTTCCCAAAACGCGGTACAACTTGCTGAAACATTAAAGGCAAAAGGAATGCGAGGCGCGGTTTTAAAATCACTTACTTTCCCTTCAACCGGCGTAGCTTATATAACCAATAAAATAGTGGAAGATTTTACACTTTATGGTTCGATTGTTTTGAATAAGGCGGTTGGCGGTTTAAACCCGGATGCGGTAAGTAATGCTTTAATTCATGGCGACGGGGCAAAAATAGTTTGGTTTTCGACCATTAGTTCCTATAACCATATTAAGTTTTTCCAAGAACGGGGACATGTTTCCGCTTTTTACCACCGGACTTCTTTAGCTGAAGCTATTACGGTCTTAGAAAACAATAAATTAAAACCGGAAGCGATCAAAATTTTAGAGTTAATCGCTCAAAAGAATGTTGCCTTGGCAACAGGTCATCTTTCTCCCGGAGAGTCCATGGCGTTAGTTAAGGAAGCTAAAAAGATCGGAGTTAAAAAGATAATTATTACCCACCCAATCTGGGAAGTCGTCAACATGAATGACAATCAGATGGAAGAACTAGTTAAAATGGGGGCGTATTTAGAGATTTGCGCGATTATGTGCGAACCTCATATGTGGTCATTTCATAAGATCCCGTTAACTAAGATTGACAAATATGTTGACCTTGTTAAAAAATTTGGGGCGGAACATATGGTTTTATCAACGGATTTGGGTAATTCGGATGCCCCTATACCGGCGGAAGGGTTACGGACCTTTTTAGCTTGCTTGTTGGAGTCGGGAGTATCTCAACAAGAATTGGAATTCATGATTAAAAAGAATCCTGCCAAGTTATTAGGCTTGGATTAAAACTAAATGAAAGGGGGGATTAACATGGCGGAACGTTTAGATTTGAATCCGGCTAGTGTTTCCAAAGTCGCCGCTCCGGTTTCACATGGTGTTTCGGTTAAAGCTAGCCGCTTAATTTTTACATCCGGCCAAGTAGCTACTGATGAAAAAGGGATCATTGTAGGCAAAGGCGATGCGGCCAAACAAATGGACCAAATCATGACAAATATTGGTTCGATTTTAAAAGAAGCCGGGAGCGGTTTTTCCAATGTCATTAAAGTAAACATGTATCTGGTCGACATGAAGGACTTGCCTTCGGTCATTGCGGTGAGAAGTAAGTATTTGGGAGATAACAAGATAACGGCTACAGCGGTTGAAGTAAAAGCTTTAGCTAATCCGGACTTTAAAGTGGAAGTCGAAGTAATCGCTATTGGTGATTAAAACTAATTGTAATCATTGTTTCATTCTAAAATTAACAACTAAAAAGGAGAGGTAAATATGTCAAAAAAAGTTGGTTTAACGTTATTGGCAGTAGTGCTTTTGGGATTACCTCTATGTTTCAATTTAGTCAAGGCGAAGGAAAAACAGGTTACCATCAGGGTTTGCGATTTTCAGCTAACCGTCGAACCGACGGCTACCGCTATGAATAAGATTATTGATGAATTTGAAAAAGAATATCCCAACATTAAGGTTGAAAGAGAGCCGGTACCTCTTAGCCAGGTTTCCTTGAAATATGTTACCCAAGCCCGGGCCAATCAAGCTCCTGATGTAGTCAGGGCGCAAGATTACTGGGTTAGCGGTTGGCATAAGGATGGATATTTGCTTGATTTGAAATCTTTCATCGATCGGGAAGGCGGTTCCCGCTACAAAAAACAATTTTTTGACAACACGTGGAAGTTAGTGGATGTAGGCAAAGGAACATATGGTATTCCGGCTTGGAGTTCTTTTGTAGTATTGACTTATAACAAGAAAATTTTTAAAGAAGCGGGCCTATCTGAACTAGACCCCAACAAGCCGATCACTTGGGCGGAATTTCTAGAGATCGCTAAAAAGGTCAACCAGCCTGAAAAAGGCATATGGGCCTATGGTATGCATGGGTCAAACCAACAAAGCGCGGTAACACGCTTCTTAACTTGGTTATATAATAACGGGACCGATGTTTTAAATAAAAATAATACTAAATCCCTTTTGGACGAAGAGAAAGCGATTGAAGCGTTGAAATTTTGGTCGGAGTTAGCCACTAAATATAAATTAGTTCCTCCGGGACCGACAGATGTTGCCGCTGACGAAGCCCGCACCCTTTTAGCTCAAAGAAGAGTGGCTATGATCCAAAGCCCGGTACAAGCATTGGACGAAATTATCGTTAAGAATCCGTCTGTTAAATCCGAGTTATCGATGGCGCCAATGCCGTCCAATATCGGCAAATCATATAGTCCCCAATTTTCCACCTATTGGGTGATTAGTAAAAAAACAAAGAATGCTGAAGCGGCCTGGAAATTTGTTGAATTTTTCAGTCGCAAACAGAGTCAAGTTACCATTCATTCAATTAGCAGGATGACTCCCTCGAGAAAAGACGCCTTGGAAGATCCTATTGTTCAGAAGGATATTACCGGTAAAGTCGCTTTGTCAATGGCCAACAACTCACTAATGTTTCCAACCATTCCCCAGTGGTCGCAGATCACAAATATCCTTGGCGATGCCATGCAAGCTCCTTTAGTTGGGGCGTCAACTCCGGAACAATCCTTTAAAAAGGCTGCTAATAGTATCAACAAGTTGTTGTCTTCAAAATAATTTAATAAATAGCAAAAGGAAGGTTCATTCCTTCCTTTTGCTCAAACTTGGATTTTAATCCATAAATAAAGTAGGTGAGGGCTTTGGAGAACAGATTTTCAAGATATTTTTTTGTTACACCCGGGATTTTAGTATTAGTTTTTGTTTTAATTATTCCTTTAATGAATGTTTTGTATATGAGTTTTAATCAAGATATAACAGCTGAGATAAATAAATTTGTGGGTTTTTCAAACTATAACGAAATTATTAAAGACTCGACATTTTGGAAATCTTTTATTAATACCGTTGTTTTTACAGTAATGAGCGTTCTTTTTCATTTGATAATTGGTGTAGGCGCTGCTTTACTATTAAACGAACCGGTTAAAATGAGGACCCCGTTTCGGATTATAATGTTGGTTCCATACATGTTTTCATCGGTTGTGGTGGCTGGTACTTGGAAATGGATGTTTAATTCACAGTTTGGAGTAATTAATGATTTGTTGACTCGGATTGGGCTAAATGGAACTTTTGCCTGGTTAGGAGATGTTAACCTAGCAATGCCTTCGGTCATTTTAGCCAATGTTTGGAGAGGATTTCCCTTTATTATGATTATGGTATTGGCCGGGTTGCAATCCATTTCCAAAGAAGAATATGAGGCATCCTCGATTGATGGCGCAACCGGTTTTAAACAATTCAGATACATTACATTACCGCATCTGAAGTACATTATAAGCATAGGCTTGATTCTTGATACAATTTGGACTTTCAAATATTTCGACCTTGTTCAGGTAATGACCAACGGAGGCCCCGCTAATAGTACTGAGGTACTGGTAACTTTAGTATTTAAACATGCTTTTGAATATTTCCAGATTGGGTATGCTTCTGCATTAGCCGTGATTGTGTTCCTAATACTTTTAGTCTTCACCTTCTTATATTTAAAGTTGCTAAAGACCGAATAATTATTTAAAACAGAGAAAGGCGGGGATGATAATGTTTAAAAAAATGAAGCTACGAATGCCTCTAATCTATTTCGGTTTGATTGCGCTTTCGATTTTTTCTTTGTTACCCTTTGCTTGGATGATTTCGACTTCATTTAAAAACCTTAGTGAGACTTTTAATACACCCGTTAACTGGATCCCTAAAGTTTTTACTATGGAAAGCTACAAAAATATTTGGACCATTCAGAGTTTTGGTGTTTACTTTAAAAACAGCGCTATAGCCGCATCGTTTTCAACGCTGTTTTCAGTGATTTTAGCTGCTTTAGCCGGATATGGATTTTCAAGGTTTCGTTTTAAATATGGCAAATCTCTAATGGTCTTTGTATTAGTCAGCCAGATGTTTCCGGGGATTCTTTTAGTTATCCCTTATTTTTCAATGACCAGCAAGATGGGTTTGATTAATAGTTATACAGCGTTGATAATCGCATACACCTCTTTTTCATTACCGTTTTGTTTGTGGATGTTGAAAGGCTTTTTTGATAGCATACCAATTCAACTTGATGAGGCCGCCATGGTTGATGGCTGTTCGCGGTTGAAAACCTTTTTTCACATCATTCTACCCGTATCATTACCGGGAATCGCTGCAACTGTAATTTTTGCGTTTCTTCAGGCTTGGAATGAATTTTTATTTGCTTTGGTATTGACCACCACTCCCAAAATGTATACCATGACTGTGGGAATTGCTAATAATATCGGCCAATTTCGGATCCAATGGAATGATCTGATGGCTGCTTCGGTTGTAGCTACTTTACCTACTATAATTTTGTACTCCTTCTTAGAAAAATATTTGGTTCAAGGTTTGACAGCTGGAGCAGTTAAAGGATAAAGAAAATTGCATTGGGAGGATAGTAGATTGAAGTATCGTCAAGTTGGTAAGAGCGGACTTCGTATAAGTGAGTTGGGTTTAGGAAGTTGGATAACTTATGGGAGCGCTTTGGATGAGAATAGTTCGGAAAAATGTATTCAAACAGCTTATGAATTGGGAATTAATTTTTTTGATACCGCTAATATGTATGGATTTGGTTCCGCCGAAGAAGTCTTAGGGAAAGCGCTGTCGGCTTACCCAAGGGAATCTTATGTGTTAGCGACTAAAGTATATGCTCCTATGGGGGACGGACCTAACGACCGTGGCTTAAGCCGAAAGCATATTATTGAACAATGTAATGCCAGTTTACGCCGGTTGGGAACAGAATATATCGACCTTTATCAATTCCATAAATACGATGATTCGGTCCCTTTGGAAGAAAGTTTATGGGCTATCAATGACTTGATTTCCCAGGGAAAGGTATTATATTATGGAGTAAGCCAATGGTCGGCCGTACAAATTATTGATGCGTTACGGATCTGCGAAAAAAATCATTTCCGCAAACCCATATCCGATCAGCCTCGTTATAATATGCTCGAAAGGGATATTGAGGAGGAAATCGGACCGGTATGTGAAAGAGAAGGGCTTGGCTTGGTAGTTTTCTCTCCTTTGGCCCAAGGGCTATTGACCGGTAAATACCGTTTGGGGAAAGAATTTACTCGGGGGAGCAGGGCAACTACTGAGGAAGGGAAGGGGTTTATTCTTAAAATACTGACAAATGAAAACTTAACTAAGGTAGAAAAATTAAATAGTATTGCCGAAAAATTAGAAATGAGTCTTTCACAGTTAGCTTTAGCTTGGATATTACGCTTGCCGGTTATCAGTTCCGCAATAATTGGCGCTTCGAGGCCTGAACAAATCAACGAGAACTTAAAATCGTTAGATGTTAAATTAGCGGATGAAATTTTCAAGGAAATAGATGATGTTTTAAAGAGTAATTAATCGTAGTGATTATATGGTTAACTCAGGTAAGAATTTTAAAACCGAATCACCCCCTTAATCCCAAAGACCGTGGCCAAAATACCACGGTTTTAATTGTTGTATCCTACATTGTGATCGATAATGATAAACCCCTGAGTTTAGTATATGTTAACTCAGATTAATATATGGTAAACTGTATGAGTCAGGTTTGAACGGAAAAGTAAATCGGAGGAAGGTTTTATGAGTCATTTTCCCGTCCCCGAAGAAATGGCTACTTTCTTTAACGCCAGAGTATCCAGTTACGAAGCTCATATGATGGAAAATCCCAACTATCATCAGGAAAAAATCTTATTAGCCGAGGAATTTGAGGTTACCGATCAACCGGTTCGAATTTTAGATTTGGGTTGCGGTACCGGACTGGAAATCGAGTATATCTTGAAAAGAACCCCTAATGCCCAGTTTTTAGGTATCGACCTCTCCGGCGACATGCTTGAATCACTTCGGAAGAAGTATCAAGATGTTTCGGATCAAATCGGACTCATCAAAGCGTCATACTTTGACTATGATTTTGGCCTGAATAGATTCGATTACGTTGTCGCTTCCGCTACTATGCATCATTGGCTGCCTGAGAGGAAACTACCGTTATACAAACAAATACTCAGTTCCTTGAAAACGGGTGGTAAATTTATTAACGACGATTATCTGGTCCCTGAGAAAGAAGAGGGGGAGATGCTTGAAAAATATCTTCGACTCAAGAAATCCGGTATCTTAAAAAAAGGAATGTTTTATCATATTGATATCCCTTGCTCAGCGCAGACCGAGACCAAAATAATGAATGACGCCGGATTTCAACGGATTAAGGTAGTTTACGAACATTATAGTGAAAAGCATAATGGGGCATTATTGGTTGGTTTTAAGGATCTGTAATATAAAGAAAATGGTAGGAAAATTACTGTTCCGCATAAAGTTAGGTTGTACTTAGCTAGAAAATAATGTAAAATTAAGGACGTATTATATTGACACTCTCAAGTACGACTGGAGGGATATGAATGAAAAATAGAATTACCTTATTGATTTGCGTGTTAGTCTTGGCTTTTGCTGGTTCTTCTTTATATTTAGCCTATGCCGAAGAAGCTTCAAGTAATGATAAATTAGGTACTCTTATCGATTGTCCCAATCCGGAAGCAGTCCGATTTTTTAATCTTCCTCCGGGATTGGGTATGCCGAAGCTAACCACGGAAGCAGTTCAATTATTGGTTGACGAACGAAATCCGGAGAAAATCCGCGAACGCATCAGTACGGTTTATGACCTTCTCCAGTATCTTACCTTAGCCAAATTTGGTTCTTATAGCGGTGATACTAAGGTTAATAGAGGCGCTTATACTTGGCATTTTAACCGTCCCGGCGATAATGCTTTGCTAGTTAATAAAGGCAATTGTGGCACCAACGCTAACGTACTAAAGTATGTGTTGGAAGGCGATTACGAGGAAGTGGGATTTATAAACTATTGGGCTGACATAGGAGGTCATGTATTCAATTATATTAAAACAAATCAGAAATATTATGTTATAGACCTAGTCCAATATGGTTTTGAGGATGATATCAAGCTTCAAAGGCGGGTGAAACAGTATAGTATAGGTGAGTTAGATTCACTAAACGACTACCCCGGTAAATGTATAGAATTTTATCGTAAAGATATAAAGTTAATCGCCGCATCTAAAGGTGACGAATTTGGACATTATCCTATGACTTGGTGTATTAATAGAAAAATATGTTATTACCCGGAAGGAGCGGTAATCACGCCACTTTTTGAGGCCAAAAAGCAAGGTTATAAATTTGGGTTTACCAAATTTAAGGGTAAACGTCCAATTTTTAAAATTAATTAATATCAAAGAGGAAATATGACCATTTAGCAAGTAAAATTAAACTAATCTTATCAACGGAGGTATTATTTTGAAATCTTACACCCTCAAGTACGGTTGCAATCCCCACCAAAAACCGGCCCAAATCTACGCTCCCCAGGGCGAATTGCCTTTGGAAGTATTGAACGGCAATCCCGGTTACATTAACTTCATGGACGCCGTCAACTCCTGGCAACTGGTGAAAGAATTGAAGCAGGTCTTAAAGACACCCGCCGCCGCTTCCTTTAAACATGTCAGCCCGGCTGGGGCCGCTATCGGTTTGCCGCTGAGTGACGCTTTAAAAAAAGCTTACTTTGTCGAGGATTTGGACTTATCGCCATTAGCCGCGGCCTATTCCCGAGCCAGGGGAGCGGACCGGATGTCTTCTTTCGGCGATTGGGCCGCTTTAAGCGATGTGGTGGATTTACCAACCGCCCAAATCCTGAAGCGGGAGGTCTCCGACGGGGTCATCGCGCCGGGATACGCTCCCGAAGCATTGGAACTTCTTAAAACTAAAAAGAACGGCAAATATAACATCGTTAAAATCGACCCCGCTTATGAACCGGGGGATACCGAAGTGAGGAGCATTTTCGGGATCAACTTTGAACAACTGCGAAATAATAAGGTCCCTAGTTTCGAGGATCTCCAAGAGATCGTGACCGCCAATAAAAATTTGTCCGATGCAGCAAAGCGGGACCTGATCATTGCGATGATTACTTTAAAGTATACCCAGTCTAATTCCGTATGTTACGCTTTTGACGGACAAGTCATCGGTAACGGCGCCGGGCAGCAGTCCCGGATTCACTGCACCCGTCTGGCCGGAGACAAGGCGGATCTCTGGTACTTAAGGCAGCATCCCGCGATTTTCAATCTCAAATTTAAAAAAGGCTTAGGCCGACCGGATCGGGATAATGCCATCGATCTTTATCTGCGTGACGATATTACTGAAAACGAGCTCAAGGTATGGCGGGAAATGTTTGACGAAGAACCGGTAAGATTGTTCAAGGAGGAAAAGAAACAATGGTTCGCCGGATTAACAGGGGTTTCCGTCGGTTCGGACGCCTTCTTCCCCTTCCGGGACAATATTGATCGGGCTTACCAAAGCGGGGTCCGTTATATTGTCCAGCCCGGCGGATCGGTGCGGGACGACAGCGTATTGGCGGCCTGTGATGAGTATGGAATTGTGATGATTTACTCTAATTTACGGTTGTTTTATCATTAAGAACGTTTTTAAATAGAATTAGCCAAACCTGTTAGCCCGGACTTCCGGGCTATTTTTATCGCCTTTTCAAACTCGGCTTTAATATGGTTCGATTAAGGGGAAGATGCTGGCGAGAGCGGTAGGCAGGGTAGTATTGATTATGCTCACATTGTTCCATAACTATAATGGGAATCATATGAAAATAAATTAGTCCGATTAGTCCGGGTGCAAAAGGTTTATTTTCAATCAGAGCCTAGAGTAAAAGTGTCTATATTTTTTAGTAGTTCCTTTTTTATAAAATATGGGTTATCATACAAAAATATGGAAGAGAAACAAGTTGCAGACAACAAACTGATTTATTCCTTAGTAAAGATTAAAATATAAATTTCAGAAACTTAGTTGGTTTTTGCCGTTACGGTACGAGAACTGAAAAGAGGAGCCGGTCTTGTTTTACTATATTATACTGCCTTTTATTGGGTGGATTGTATCGGGAAC
The DNA here is from genome assembly GCA_023394955.1 of Bacillota bacterium. Lineage (GTDB taxonomy): Bacteria > Bacillota > UBA4882 > UBA8346 > UBA8346 > JAAYHS01. Next base: position 57,615 of record JAEWZY010000065.1, on the reverse strand, counting down.
CGTAAAATATCTGGTCAATTATTGTGGCTATGGCAGGATGGAAGCAAAAAGAAAGATAGGGAACGGAGGTTTTCCATCCACCCACACTACTATTATATCAGCCCCATTGGCTTACATTATTTTAAGCAAAGGATGGAATGAGCCTGAGGTGGGATTGGGTTGCGCAATATTAATGATAACAGTTATTGATGCAACCGGTATTCGCCGGGCGGTAGGCCTATATGCTCAAATTTTAAATAGTTTACCCACCAATAATATTTATAATCTAAGAGAAAGCCAAGGGCATAATTGGTTTGAGGTTTTGGGGGGATGTATATTAGGATTCATAGTAGCATTATTAACCTACCTGATCCAATTAGCATTCTTAGAATAATCTTGGGTTCGCAATCCGAAATCGCCAGAAAGGAGTTGGAGAATGAATGGAGTTAAAATGAGCGCCAGTCCCGGCCTACTGTTAAGCAAACCATTAACTGTTAGAACGTTTCTGAAATTATTTCGGATTAAACAATGGTTGAAAAATGCTTTTGTCTTCGCTGCGCTACTATTTTCAGGGCAACTTTTTATTGTTGAAAAATTGGTAATGGTCACGGTTGCATTTATCGCTTTTTGTTGCATCTCCAGTTCAGTTTATGTATTGAATGACATCATCGATTGTGAAAGGGATAAACTGCATCCTCAAAAAAAGGATAGGCCTTTGGCGGCAGGTGTCATTAAAGTTCATAACGCTGTAATTTTTGGAGTCATGTTTCTCTGCGGTAGCCTTGTAATCGGTTGGAATCTGAACTTATATTTTTTTTACATCCTCGTGGCTTATATGGCATTAAATATTATCTACTCACTTTGGTTAAAAAATGTAGTTTTTATCGACATTTTCGTAATTGCTTTTGGTTTCGTATTAAGGGTTCTTGCCGGATCTTTAGTTTTACCGGTTTCGCCTTCCCCCTGGTTAATATTGTGTACTTTTTTACTGGCCTTGTTTTTAGGGTTGTGTAAAAGAAGAGCGGAGATATTGATACTTAAGAAAGATGGTATTTTCCACCGCCAAATATTAATTGATTATAATCATAACGTGTTAATCGACCAATTAATTGGGATGACCATTTCAACAACAATTATCGCTTACTCTCTCTATTCTTATTATAGTCCGATAGGCATTAAGATGATGGGCACGATTCCCTTTGTGATTTTTACAATTTTTAGATATCTCTTTCTTGTATATAAAGAAGAAGCGGGGGGAGATCCGGCCAATACAATCTTAAACGATAGAATTTTGATGTTTAGCTTTGTTTTATGGGTTGGAGTTACTTTTTGGTTAATTTATGTTAATTCTTATCAAATAGCTTTATTTCAAATTAACGTCTGAATTAATAAATGTTTTTTTTGAGGCAATCTATGAGTTTTCAAATTAAAAGAATTTTGAAATTTACCATTCTTAAAGATGCTTATTCCCAGTTCATCACCGGAAATCAACTTCTTAAAAATTTCTTAACCAATTTTAGTGAAGTCTTGATCTATAAAATAATCGCTAGTCTGTTTTTGACAATTGTTACAATTATTACCGTTAGGACAATTACCTCGTCGGAATTCGGTCAGATTGGAATTATCAATAATCTTTCCTATCTTGTTTTTGTGCCAATGCTGTTAGGTGTTCATAGTTCAATGTATAAGTATTTACCGATTAGTGGTGAAACGGAGCGGAATGAATTGATATTTTATTCCGCACTAGGTAGTTTTTTTTCGGTTTCATTGTTGGTTATTCTTTTTCTAAGTGTCTTTCCTTTTTTCGTCCACCAACTAAATATTTCGAATTACCTCTGGAAAACCGGAATCATAATGGCTGTTTTTATCAGTTTTAGCGCTTTAAGCGAATCTTATTTACGTGGGCAGAAACTTTTTAGTGACATTTGTAAGTTTAGAATGATTACAACTATTGTTAATTTATTAATGATTGTCCTTTTTTATTGGGGATTTCATAAAAAGAGTTTGAAATATTATTTTCTTAGTTTAGCTGTTTCTCAAATTTTATTCAGCGTACTTGTCATAATTCGGATCAGGGTTAAAATTTTGACCAAAATCAACTGGGCGATCATCAAAAAAATTTACCAGTATGGAATTACTAGCTCAATCAGCATGTTTTTAGGAGGTTTGCTTTTTGTGAGCGATATATTTTTTGTTAATTATTTTTGTATTCCGGAGCAGGTTGGCTTATACAACGCTTATCAGGGATTCATTAAAAATATTTTTTCGGTCCTTTTTTATGAGGTATTTTTAGTAGTTTTCGTACCACTTATCGCTCAAACAAACAATAATCAATTGGTAAAAAGAAAGATACGAGTTTATTCACCTCTGATCCTGTTTGTGATTATCACTGGTTCAAGCTTGGCAATCATTGTTTTTATCAAGCTTTTCGGTCATAATTATCAACTAAACTATCTCTATGTTGCTTTATCTTCAATAAGTATCGCCTTATACACTATTTACCAGATTAATCTATCCATCTACAATATGGAAGGAAATAAAAGCGCGTTAATGACCGGTTTTACAATTCTATTAATCTTACCTGTTTCACTTTCTTTACAATTGATAGCTACTAAGTATTGGAATTTGGCCGGGGCATTGGTGAGTGTGGCCTTAACAAACTTGTTACTAATACTTTCAATGGAAATTTGCTTTCGACTATTCTCCAGGAGTAAAAGAACAATTCGTAATTAATCTTTATGAAGTTGGTGAAATTATGAAAAATAAAATTAGAGCCAGTATTATTATTCCGACCAAAGATAAAATTACCCGGTTAAGGCTGGTTTTGAAAGCCCTGGAAAAACAGGTGGATGATAGTATCGAAGTTATCGTAGTATTTGACGGCAACAGTAGTCAAACCATGGAGGCCTTTTACAAACTAAATTTCACCTACCAACCTCAAATAATTCTGATTGAAAAAAACATGGGGCGTTCAGCCGCTAGAAATCTTGGCATTAACCGGGCCAACGGCGAACGTATAATTTTCATGGATGATGACGTGATTCCCGCTAAAGACTTTGTGTTAAAACATCTGTCCGGCTATAATCAAAGATGGGTGTTAATGGGGATAACCAAGGATACCTTTCTTTATGAAACTGAGATCGAAGAGTTGTACTTCGGAGAGAAAATTTGGGGTGATCTTTCGTTTCTTAATGAAAAATCACGTCTAATTTACAAACCGGTTTTTATTAATACCTTATTCAAAATATTCGGAAATCATTTTTCGTTAAAATGGTTGCTCTTTTTTACCAACAATGGTTCGGTGAATAAAAAGGATCTATTAGAGGTAGGGGGATTTGATGAAAATTTTAAAGGTTGGGGACATGAAGATATTGAGTTAGCTTATCGTCTCCACAAACGCGGATTACAATTTCGAAAAAATTCTTCGATAGTGGGCTACCATTTGGCGCACGGCGGTAATGATCCTCAAAAGCTAAACGAATCAATTATAAATTTGAAGCATTTCTTAAAAGAACATCGGGAAATTATCGCCCAAGCGTGGATACGATTGCTAATCTTAAAAGAAAATATCATATATCATAAGCAAAAAGGAGGCTAATAATATTTGTGGGAACTAAAAAATGTAGTATTATCATTCCTACTAAAGATAAGAATTCAAGGTTAAAATTAGCCGTCAAAGGACTGGAAAATCAAGTAGACCAAAACATGGAGGTCATTATTGTTTTTGATGGTTGCAGTCCGGACACGATTTCGTCCTTCGAAGCGATGAAATTTACTTTTGAACCCATTAAAATCTTCTGTGAAACAAACATTGGCAGAGGAGCTGCCAGGAATAGAGGAATCGAAAGAGCTACCGGAGATGTTATCATTTTTGTCGATGATGATCGAATCCCCGCTCCAAATTTTATCTCCAAACATTTAGCTAGACATCAAGAAGATTGTGTTGTATTGGGAGAAAGAATGGATACAAAACTTACGGAATCAGTCATTGAGCAATTATGTAATGAAAATAGTTTTTTTGAGGTCATTAAAACAATTCAAGAAAACTCAAAAAAAGAATTCTATTATAGTATCAAAAAATTATTCTTAAAAAATCCTTACCATCCTTTACGATACATTGGCTTTATAACCGGGAATGCTTCTGTTGACAAAACTTTGCTTGATAGAGTGGGAGGTTTTGACCAAAATTTTACCGGCTGGGGTTATGAAGATACCGACCTAGGATATCGCCTGGCAAAAGCCAATGCTAAATATATTTCCGATGATACGATCGTAAATTACCATATTATGCACAACCGCAATAAAGCGGAAAAAAGCAAGGAGGAATTAAATAATCTACGGTATTTTGGAAACAAATTCAGTAATGATAAAGTGTTACAAAAAGCAATTCAATTTTATCGTTTAAAAGCAACATTGCGGTTGTAGTAAATTCTATAACAATAATAATGTTAAGGAGGATTTAAATGAAATTTTTAAAAAATTGGTTTTGGGCTATTTGTATGCTCTTGGGTCTTTTAGGGTTCTTTGCGATTTGGTTTTTTATTCCTCGCAACCAATATATTAGCACAATATGGGATTTGGTTTTTAAGTTCCTAATTTTCGCCTTTATTATCGTGGGTATTGCAACTTTTCCTAATAAGCTAAAAAACGGATATATATTGACAATACTTCCTTTTATCGTATTTCTTGGCTATATCATACCTCGGATTAGTTACTATGGGTACTTTGGGGCCGAAATTGATAAGGTTGCTTTTGGGGAATTTTATACCGCATTATACTTATTAAATTACCCGATGATTACATTCGCGACTTCTTTTGCCTATCGGATGGGCGGGGGGACTCCGGGAAATACAATAAAAATTCCTGTCTGCGGTATGCTCTTAATTTTTTCAGGATTTTTAGATATAATGTGGCATCTTATTAATCCGGTGGCTCTTCCAGAACATATCTACGGAAGTCATCTTGTTATTCTCTTCAGGCGTCCTCCTCTTTTTTCGGAGGTAATTATTTTTGCCTTATGTCATATTCTCTTAATTATCGGTATTCTATTATTACCTCTTGATAAATGGATCAGAGTATTGGTCGAAAAGTGTAATCTTGCTTTGGATACAAAACGGTTTGGGGGATCTTGGCATCGCAGACTCTAAATTGTTTCAGTTGTTCCGCTTCACCCGGCAGATTTAGAATTGGGATATAATTATCCGGCAAGGTAATGTAGAAACCGGCGTTAAGCCAGAGGTTCTTTCGTTTCAGGATCTTGTTATCAAGGAAACAATCTGGCCAACTCACATTCACCTAATTGTTGCTGTAACTTTTTAGCGACCGTTAATGAATTTCCGGTGGCCGAAAAGTAATAAATGGTTGCAGATATTTTGTTTCTTCCTTTGAAGTCGCCATCATTCTATAAATCCAAAATTAGTATAAAGTAAACCGGATTATTTTACAATAAATTATTAAGGCTGTTGAACTAATCAACAGCCTTATGCAGGTGAATATCAATTACATATTTGACAGATGGTGCTAAAGGGTTTGCTAGGATGAACGATAGTTAATCCTTGGGCGCATGGGACCCGGTGGTTGTTAACCTTGAGAACAACCACTTGTAATATTGATAGAACAGCTAAAACTCTAGTTACTGCGCCATTTAGTTTACCGTCTTTTAAAAGCCGCAGCGCCTGGTTCAACCGATTTAGAATATCCCGTTTCCATTTCTTGGCGATCGGAAGCTCCCGGACACTCCCCTTTAATAACCGAATCTGGTTGATTATTTTATCGACAGCCCTACGAGATACGGGTCGAGATAAAAGATCGGCTAGTTTTTGGGAGATCTTTTCGATCCTTCTTAAAATAGTACAAGTATTCGCCATCTAACTTCACCTCCCATTTCATAATATGAGCTAATGATTTATAAAAACAGTTCTTTAAAGTAAATAGGGCTGTATTACTAATAATTTCTGTTTTTGTACCATGTCGATTATCATTGCAACTATGTAATATTAAGCTATTGTTTGAAGAGGAAAGGAGGAAATATCCGGAAAGAAAAGAATATTATCATTGCAAAATCACATAATAAAGAGAAAATTAATTGGAGGTTGGAATGAGAAAAGCCACCAATATTAATATATTCTCCCTATTATTGGCCCTAATGGCTGCGATAGCAGCCGGTAAAGGCTTATATCATCCCGATCTATACCTAAATACGGAGCCCGGCATTTTACGGCTAATTTATCATCAAGACTTTGCAATAGTGGCGATATTCGTACCGCTTTTATTCTTTTCCACCTGGTTGGCTGCTCAAAGTCACTTTCGAGGCACATTACTCTGGATTGGAACAATGGGATATTTAAGCTATGTATATAGTAGTTATTCTTTCGGAGGAGTTTCCGGAGAACTTTTTCTTTTACATACCGCAATCACCGGATTATCGTTTTGTTTGTTATTTGTTAAATTGACTACTATCGACCCCGAAGTGATCCGCCTTAGGTTTACACCTGTTACTCCTTTACGCGTCACAGCGTTTTTTATGATTGTGGCCGCTGGTTTAACGGAGGTTCTATGGTTCCAAGAAGCAATACCCTTTTCCAAGCCTTTACTAACTATTGACTATATGGAATTGAAAAATTTTTTAGCGATTCAAGTCTTGGATTTGGCATTTTTAGGGCCACTTTCGTTTTTGGCGGGGCTTTGGTTGTTTTTCCATAAGGCCGGGGGATATGTTTTAACTGCCGGGCTCCTAGTCATCATTCCGGTTAAATTTGGAACGATGATTACCGATTTTAATTTGACTTCAATTCAAGGCCGGGCTAATTTAGTCTTCACGGCTCTATCGTTAATTGCCCTGATGCTTCTGGTGTGTTTCCTTAAAAAATTAAAGGAAGAGAAATTAACCAGCTATCATAATCGGATTACTAGTAATTTTTAGTTTTCTACTTATAAAGTGGAGGTTCATCATGTACTTTGTCGTTTTATTTGGCGCCGCTTTTTTATTAATCTCCATTTTCAGCACTAATTGGCCGGTCAAGCTTTATCATCACTTGCTTCTAAAAAAACTGGCCCGGGAATTAAATACCCAACCCCAAAGGCGCGGTTTGCTGTTTTCCAATGTCTATTCCGAAATTATCAGCGTTTTTCAAGGTAAGGAATTTAGAATCAGGTTTATCGAAAATTCCATCGGTTCACTTAAAACTAATTCGGGATTGGAAATCAGAGTGAGCGAAAACACAGGAGTAGTGATGGAGTTTTACCGGGTCAACCAAAAAAAAAGAGTGTGGGGAGATTATCGACAGTTTCGGACCGGAGATTGCCGGGTTGACTCGGAGTGGTTTATTTTAACCACCGACCCAGATCAGGCCGGCAAGTTATGGGGCCGGACTCAATTAGGGGCTCTCTTAAAAGACTTCCCCCATTTGGAACAGGTCTTAATCAATCGGCAGGAAATCATCGTTCAGCTTAAAAACTATCGCTCAAGTAAATTAGCGATTAATGTCTTGCAGAAGCTAGCATCGATCTGATAATTGAATAAAAACACTTCTTCTCTTGACACTATTTCAGAATGATTGTATAGTAAAAGAAATTATAATTAAAGACCGAGAGCGGAAGGAGTAGGCTTAAAACGAGTTGGAGAGAGGGGCCGGATGGTGCGAGGCCTCACTTGGATAAGCTGAAGGTCGTCCGGGAGTCGCCGGGGTGAAGCTGTATAATATGGTTAGCTCCGGTCGGGTAAGCCCGTTATCGCGATTGAGCGCCCTGATTGGGTAATTAGGTGGTACCACGGAAGTGAGACTTTCGTCCTTTTGACGGAGGTTTTTTTTATTAGTCAAGAGGCGCGATACGCGAGTCGCTAGTGAGACTAATAAAAGATATTAGACGTAATCAATATCAGTTAAAAATAAGACCGGACTTTGGTCTTTTACTCATTCCTCAAGCTTTATGCCCGCGTCTATTTTAAGGAGGTCATACTATGAGTTTGCCAACAGTTTATAACCCGCAAGAGGTAGAAGAGAAATGGTACCGGTTTTGGCTGAAGCAGGGTTTTTTTCATGCTGATGTAAACGATGAAGGGAATCCATTTTGCGTGGTCATTCCGCCCCCGAATGTCACCGGTGTGCTTCATTTGGGACATGCTTTGGACAATACCCTTCAGGATACATTGGTCCGTTGGCGCCGGATGCAGGGTTATAATACCCTGTGGATGCCCGGGACCGATCATGCCGGCATCGCCACCCAGGCCAGAGTGGAAGAGTCCCTGGCGAAAGAAGGATTGAACAAACATGATCTGGGCCGGGAAAAATTTTTAGAACGGGTTTGGTCATGGAAGGAACAATACGGCGGAACAATTATCAAGCAACTTAAAGGCTTAGGCGCTTCCTGCGACTGGAAACGGGAACGGTTTACTATGGATGAAGGTTGTTCCGCTGCTGTTCGTGAGGTTTTTATCCGCCTTTATGAAAAGGGCCTGATTTACCGGGGCAGTTATCTGATTAACTGGTGCCCCAAATGTCAAACCACTATTTCCGATATTGAAGTGGAACACGAGGACCGTGATAGTTTCCTCTGGCAGATCCGGTATCCGCTGGCGGAAGGTTCCGGATATTTGGAAGTGGCGACCACCAGGCCGGAAACGATGCTGGGCGATACTGCTGTGGCGGTCAATCCTGAGGACGGCCGTTACCAAAATCTAATCGGCAAAGAATTGGTCCTGCCGGTGATGAACCGGAAGATTCCAATTATTGCCGATGAATATGTGGATATGGCTTTTGGGACCGGAGCGGTGAAAGTAACACCATCCCATGATATTAACGACTTTGAGATGGGGCTCCGTCATAGTCTGCCCCAAATCACGGTAATCGGCTTTGACGCCCGGATGACCCCAGCAGCCGGTAAATATACCGGTATGGACCGCTACGAATGCCGGGAACGGTTGGTAGCCGAGCTAAAACAGGAGGGTTATTTGGTGGGGATCGAACCTCACCGGCATGCTGTCGGCCAATGTTACCGGTGCGACTCAATTATTGAACCCTTAATTTCCAAACAATGGTTTGTCAAGATGAAGCCTTTGGCGGACCCGGCGATCCAGGCGGCTAAAAATGGCCGGATTACTTTCATTCCGGAACGTTTCACCAAGATTTACCTGGGTTGGCTGGAAAACATCAGGGATTGGTGTATTTCGCGTCAATTATGGTGGGGGCATCGGATCCCGGTCTGGTATTGTCAAGATTGCAATGAAGTCATCGCCTCCCGGACTGAACCGGGGCAATGCGGTAAATGTAAGAGCAGTAATCTTGAGCAGGACCCGGATGTTTTGGATACTTGGTTTTCGTCGGCCTTATGGCCATTCTCCACATTGGGCTGGCCGGAGCAGACCCCGGAATTAAAAAAGTATTATCCCACCTCGGTACTGGTCACTGGAAGGGATATCATTTTCTTCTGGGTCGCCAGAATGATCTTTATGGGTTTGGAATTTATGGAGCGGGAACCCTTTAAGGATGTTCTGATTCACGGTTTAGTTTTGGACAAATATGGCAAAAAAATGAGTAAATCCAGGCCTGAAACGATCGTCGATCCCCAAGAGATCATCGATAACTATGGCGCGGATACCTTACGATTTACTTTGGCCACCGGTACCGCCCTCGGGCAGGACCAGCGGTTCCAAATGGAAAAGGTGGAAGGTAGCCGTAATTTTACCAATAAAATTTGGAACGCGGCCCGTTTTATCTTAATGCATGAAGAGGCCAATCAAGCGGGAGACCTAATCGACAATCTCCGGGCTTCCTTGGTCCAATCCTTTATAATGGGCGAGAGCGACAACTTGCCGGTAGAATGGTTGTCGCTCCCCGATCGCTGGATTTTGACCCGTTCCCAAAAGGTTACTGCTGAAGTAACCCGATTATTGGAACAATACGATCTGGGCGCAGCCGCCGCTTTATTGTATGAATTCCTTTGGAATGAATACTGTGACTGGTATATTGAGCTAGCTAAACCAAGACTCTATCAAAAGGAAAATATTTTAGAGCGCCGCACCACTCAGGCGGTATTAACCAGGGTCCTCCGGCAAACCATGGAATTATTACATCCATTCATGCCGTTCCTTACCGAAGAAATTTGGCAAGCCTTACCCCATTTGGGCGAAAGCGTTATGGTTGCCCAATGGCCCCATCCATCCGAAAAACTACAGTTCAAAGGGGCCGAAAAGGAGATGGGCCTAATCATCGATGTAGTTCGCGCCATCCGGAATATGCGGCAAGAAGCTAATGTTCCGCCGGCCAGGAAGGTCCCGGCTATTTTGATTGGCGCTTTCGAAAACCGTGAAATTTTAGAACGAAACCTTGATTACCTTTCAAACCTGGCTGGACTGGAAAGTTGCCGGATACTTGATGAGAATGCTCCTAAATCTGAAAAATCAGTGAGCGCTGTTGCCGGAGGTGTTACTATCTTTTTGCCCATGGCTGGTCTGGTAGATATCGCCAAGGAGAAAGAGCGTTATAGCAAAGAATTGAATCAGTTGGAAGTGGAGATTCATAAGTTAGCGACTCGGATTGAAAACCCGGCCTTTAGTCGAAAAGCCCCGCCGGAGATTGTGGCTAAGGAAAGGACTAAACTGGATGGTTTCAAAGAAAAAGCCGCTAAAATTAGAGAACGTCTACAAGAATTAAATTAATCAAGACCAAAAAGAGCCGATAATTTCGATTAACGGCTCTTTTTTTAACTTATTTAAGGGTTTGGGTTACTCTTTCTCCAGATCCAAAACCGCCTCAGCAATATTATTACAGTGGTCCGCGATTCGCTCTAAGTTTTTCATAATTTCCACATAACATACGGCCGAAGAGGGGTTGCAAGCGCCCTGATTCAAGCGGCTAATATGATTATACCTTAACTCTTCTTCCAACTTGTCCATTTTTTTCTCAAGTTCCAGCACATGATGGGCTGCGCTAAAGTCATTGTCGCGTAAAGCATTAATCGCCCGGGATACCATTTTTGAAGTGAGATCGAAAATACCTTCCAATTCTTCGTTTGCTTGGGCGGAAAACTTAAGTCCTTCCTTGGTTTTATACTCGGATAGTTCAATCACATTAATACAATGATCGCCGATACGTTCGATATCTCCGACGACATGCATCAGATCGGTCAAACGTAAGGACTCGGGTTCGGTTAAGGATATTTGAGAAACGACAGTGGACATATAATTAATGATCTGCTCTTGCAAATAGTCTAAGGTTTCTTCGAGCTCATCGACCTGAGATCTTTTCGTAGTATCAAGAGAGAAAAAAGCGTTTTTAACGGTTGATAGCATTTTGTCGGCAAATTCACCCATCCGGACCAGCTCTTTAGCGGAAAGTTCCAAAGCAACCGCCGCATTATTGATAACCCGGCGATTAAGAAACTTAACTCCTTTTTCGATATAGACGTCTTCGCCGGGGATCATCTTTGTTACCAGCATTGTCAAAAACCCAACAAAGGGGATCCAGATAATAGTGTTCAGGGTATTGAATGCGGTATGAGCATTAGCGATTTGACGCTTGATAATGTCGACGGCGGTTAATCCCTGTTTGAGATCGATTTGAGGAGAAATGAATAGTACGAATTTGAGAAACAACGGCATTAGCAATATAAAAATTAGGGTACCGAGAATTTTTATAAGCGTATGGGCAACCGCCGCCCGTTTAGCGGATTTGTTTGTTCCGATGCCGGCTAAGAGAGCGGTGATTGTAGTGCCGATGTTATCGCCCAATAGGATAGGAATTGCTGAGGTCAAGGGGATCAAAGGTTGAATCGTATTGTTTATTAATACCGGTTGGGAGGCTATTGCCTGGAGGACACCAACGGTAGCGCTACTACTCTGAACAACAATGGTCATTATACTCCCGACTATCACTCCCATAACCGGGTGTTTGCCTAGATTTACAATCCATTCGGCAAAGATCGGGTGATCGGCTAAGGGTTTAAGCATATCGGACATGGTATTTAAACCGATAAATAAGACCCCGAGGCCGAAAAAAACTTCGCCTATATATTGCCAGTTTTTATATTTTACGAAAAAGAAAATGATAAATCCTAAAGCGGCGATTAAGTAAGCATAATCCCCAATATTAAAGGCGATTAGCTGGGCGGTGATCGTGGTCCCGATTGTGGCGCCCATAATTACTCCGATTGCTTGCCGCAATGTCATTAGCCGGGCATTTACAAAACCTACTACCATTACCGTGGTGGCGCTACTGCTTTGTATAATCATGGTTACTAATGTTCCCACGACTATTCCGGCGATCGGGTTCTTGGTAATCGTTTCCAGAATAATACGCATTCTCTCTCCGGCAGCTTTCTTAAGTCCTTCGCCCATTAGGTTCATTCCATAGATAAACAAGGCCAGGCCGCCGGCAACCCCAAAAATGATATCTTTCATCATTTCACTCCAATCATGTCTGCTTTATTATCAACCATCAAAATTCGCTTTTTTTTAAGAAAAAACCTGCATTTTTTAAAATCAGAATTGGACGTCGTTAATTCAAACTTTGAATCGTGAATCTGTACAGAGTTGGTTTGTGGAAGCAGTGCATCAATTGGCAAGCGTTCTTGACATCAAAAACTGTGGCTGAGTTTATTGAAAGTGAGAAGGTTAAAGATATTAATTGTAATCGGCGTCGATCATGGACAAGGGCTTTATCTGGACAAACCGGAACTAATCTTCAAACTAGATTAATGATCAAAGGATTATTACAATTAAGGATTATAACCCAAAGCTTGCGAGATCCGGTCACCGGTTTCAATTACTTTGGGGACCACTTGGTCTAACTTTTCCCGAGTCATCCGTAAGGAAGGGCCTGAGACACTAAGCGCGGCAATTACATGGCCTTGGTAATCACGAATGGGCACAGCCACACAACGGATACCTAACTCATGTTCTTCGTCGTCAACCGCATATCCTTGGTCGCGGATTCGGGCAAGATGCTCCATTAAACTATTATGGTCCGTAATAGTATTAGGTGTATAACGGATTAATTTCCCTTTGGAGAGTAAATGTTCTAGAGTATCCCTAGAGGCGTAAGCGAGTAAAACTTTTCCTAAACCCGTGCAATAACCGGGAGACTTTCCTCCGATACGGGAACCCATTGTCAAAGGACGTTCCATATCAATTTTGTCGATATAAATTACTTCAACCTGATCCAAGACCCCGAGATGAACTGCTTCATTACAGTTGCTCATTAGTTTATTTAAAAAGGGCTTTGCCACTCTCCGTAAGTCAATATGATTAAGGACGTTCATTCCTAATTGAACAAGGTGAATACCCAAATAGTATTTTTCAGTCTTAGGGTTTTGTTGGACATAACCCGCAATTACTAAAGTGGATAACAATCTGAAAACAGTACTTTTATGCAATGAAAGCTCGCGGCTGATTTCAGTGATTCCCAATTCAGCGTCGGACTGGCCCAAGAGGTCGAGAATAGCCAAAGCCCGAATTACAGAATTGATAATTCCGTCATTTAACAAAGATTTATTTGAAAGCGCATGAATACTAGCGCTGTTTGGTATCGCCATTTTATTAAACAACCTCCATCTAATACTCGGAATCAAAAACTAATTTTGTTATAAAAGAGCATGATTTTCAAATCACCTAATTAAAGTTGATTTGAAATGGTTTAACAGTAAAAAAATGAAATAATGTTTCGCCATACAAAACAATCCTTTAGGAAGTCAGATAGATACTATACGGCAGATCCTTTGCTTTAAATAATTTAACCGCTCTGTGGCGCAGTAAGTTGTAACGCACGACATGGTTAAAATAGTCAAAGCATTTTCAAAAAACTGAAATTTTTATTTAATAATAACGCATTTATGGTAAAAACACAAGTATAGGTAGATGTGTAGACTTGCTAGACGAATATTTTTTTGGTAATATAATTTAAACATGAAAACGAAACAACGTTCCGCTATACGAAACAAAAGTAAAAATCATTGATTTTAACTGGGTTGATATTACCTAGGAATTTGTCCCCGGAACAGAATGTTTATGATATGGATCTTAAGCCAGTCGTGACCATGGGAGAGAAATATTAGGATCTAATCGTCAGGCTCAAATCAGCCCATTATTTCGATGCAAACTTGGCTCCTACCGAAAAGGCCATTGAAGCGGGAAGATTGACTAACCTGCCGGTAAATGGTGAATGTCGAATTTTTGAAAAGGAAGGATAATAGTCTTTCAAATATTCATGGGTTTACATTTAAAAAATTTATAAATAAGGAAGAATGATAATAATGAAGGATAATTGGCTAAAACAAAAAATGGCACATAAGAAATGGGCGCTGGGACCGTTTTGTAAAAGTACTGAGCCGGCAATATATGAAATTGCCGGTTTGGCTGGGTTTGATTTTGCCATTATCGACATGGAGCATGGGCCCATTTCTTATGAAACAGCCCAAAACTTGATCCGGACTTGCGAATTAGTTGGTGTGAGTCCTATTATTCGCGTGCCGCGTAATGAGGAACATTATATTTTGAGGGCTTTGGATATCGGCGCCCATGGGGTTGAAGTACCTGAGATTAATACTAAGGAGCAAGCGGAGAAACTCGCCGAAGCCGCCCGTTATTATCCGGAAGGGAAAAGAGGCGTCTGCCGGTATGTAAGGGCTGCCGAATATTCTCGTTCTACTAAAGCTGAGTATTTTAGACAAGCTAATGCAAACACGATCGTAATCGCCCATCTCGAGGGTTTGGAAGGTTTGAAAAATTTAGACCAAATTTTGGAGGTCAAAGGAATCGATCTGCTTTTTATCGGGCCCTATGATCTTTCACAATCGATGGGAATTCCGGGACAAGTCGACCATCCGGAGCTAATTGCCAAAATGGGCGCAATCGTTGAAAAAGTAAAATCCAAAAAGAAACTGGTTGGTACTTTTGTCGAGTCACCGGAGGAAGCGGTAACCTGGATTAACCATGGGGTGAGTTATATCTCCTATTCAGTGGATCTAGGGCTGCTTTTGGATAAGTTCTCCAGCGTCGTAAAGGGAGTTTATGAACAAAAAAGGGTAATTGAGATCGAATCTCGAAACAATATTTGATTACCATTAAGCCTGCGCAATTATAATACGCTCAATTATTAAACTAATAGCGGCAAATGGAGTATAATCATATTAAAAAGCGGAGTAATCGGCATGTCCGTTAATCGGGTTTTTTTAATCGTATTAGATGGTGTAGGAGTAGGAGAACTTCCCGATGCCGCAGTTTATGGCGATCAAGGCAGCAATACTTTGGGTAACCTATCCAAAGCGGTAGGGGGAATGGATTTACCCTATCTGGAACGGATGGGGTTGGGAAAGTTAACTAAAATTCAGGGCCTAGCGGATGACGTCACCGGCGGAGTGTTCGGAAAAATGGCGGAAGCGTCTCCCGGTAAGGACACAACTACCGGGCATTGGGAGATGGCCGGTCTGATTTTACCAAGACCTTTTCCGGTTTATCCTAATGGTTTTCCGGATCAGATAATTAGGGAGTTCACTGGTAAAACGGGACGGGGGGTTTTAGGTAATAAACCGGCTTCCGGTACGGTAATTATTGAAGAATTTGGCCGGAAACATCTTCAAACTGGTGAGCTGATCGTTTATACTTCGGCGGATAGCGTTTTTCAAATTGCCGCCCATGAAAAAGTAGTACCCCTAGAGGAGCTATATCGTTACTGTGAGATCGCCCGCGAGATCTTACAAGGCGAGCATGGGGTAGGCAGAGTGATAGCCCGGCCTTTCTTAGGAGAAACCGGCGGTTTTTACCGGACCGTCGGCCGGAAAGATTTCTCTTTAAAGCCCATTGGACTTACGGTTTTGGACCGGATGAAGGAAGCGGGCTTGACCGTTTACGGGGTGGGTAAAATTGAAGATATCTTTTCGGGGCAAGGTTTAACCGATTCTAACCATACTTATAATAATCAGGAGACTCTGTCGGTTATCAGTGAATTGCTCAGCCAAGATTTTACAGGGTTGGTCTTTGCCAACTGTATCGACTTTGACATGCTCTATGGGCACCGCAATGATAGCGAAGGATATTACCGTGCCTTAAAGGCGGTCGATGGCTGGCTGGGAGAGAACTTACCCAGGCTTCGAAGGGGTGATCTGCTGATCATAACCGCTGATCATGGCGGAGATCCAACCACCGCCAGTACTGATCATTCTCGGGAGTATACTCCGCTGTTAATCTCCGGACCGGGACTGGTTGAAGGAATCAACCTCGGTACTAGGAAAACTTTTGCCGACATTGCCGCATCCCTTTGCGACTGGTTTCATCTGGAACCGTGGCCTGTGGGTGATGGGGTTAAGTTAACAGAGATCAGTGATAGTGAACAGTAAACATATTGACTCGATTTTTGGTTTTGGGGGTGGTTCTATAATGCGCGCTTACGACTTGATCTGGAAAAAACGGGAGGGCGGGGAATTGACCGCTGCGGAAATCGATTTTTTAGTTTCCGGTTTCGTCAAGGGCGAGATCCCCGATTATCAAATGAGCGCTTGGTGTATGGCTGTGTTTTTTCAAGGGATGTCTTTCGATGAATGCGCCGCTTTTACCATAGCGATGGCCAATTCGGGCGAAACTGTCGATTTATCGGAGATCGACGGGCCAAAAGTTGATAAACATAGTACCGGCGGAGTTGGGGATAAAACTTCGTTGGTGTTATTACCTTTAGTGGCGGCCGCCGGGGTACCGGTAGCTAAAATGTCCGGCCGGGGCCTGGGTCACACTGGGGGCACCATTGATAAATTGGAATCGATTCCCGGCTTTAGGGCCGGCTTAAACCGGAATGAATTTTTAGAACAAGTCGCCCGGATTGGGATTGCTTTAATCGGGCAGACCAAAACACTGGTTCCAGCCGATAAAAAGCTGTATGCCTTGCGGGACTTAACCGCCACTATAGAAAGTATACCTTTGATCGCCAGCAGTATCGTGTCGAAAAAGTTAGCAGCCGGCGCAGATGCTGTGGTTTTAGATGTAAAATTCGGCGATGGCGCGTTTATGCATAATTATCAAGATGCCGTTAACTTAGGCCGGACCATGGTGGAAATCGGGAACCGAGCTGGACGCAGGTTCAAGGCAGTTTTAAGCGATATGGATCAACCTTTGGGTTTGGCCATCGGCAATAGTCTGGAAGTGGCGGAAGCAACCGCCACTTTAAAAGGGGAAGGACCCAAGGATTTGACGGATCTCTGTTTGACTATTGGCGGGATCATGCTGCACTTGGCGGGGTTGAGTGAGACCATCGAATTAGGAAAGGAAAAAATCAGTAGAACCCTGACTTCCGGAGCAGGTCTAGCCAAATTCGAAGAACTCATTGAAGCCCAGGGAGGCGTCACCGGGGTAATTGATAATCCTGGTTTACTGCCAACAGCTTCCGAGATTAAAATCATTAAAGCTCCTACCGATGGTTGGATCGAACGGATCCAATGCCGTGCTTTAGGATTAGCAGCAATGGAACTGGGCGCCGGAAGAAACCGGCTTGAGGATCCAATCAAACCGGAAGTGGGGTTAAAACTCCAAGCTAAGGTCGGAGATAGAATTGAAAAAGGCCAGGCGCTGGTTGAAATTCATGCCCAAAATAGAGCGGATATCGAAAGGGTTCTTTCAAAGGTGCTTGACTGCTTTAAATTCTCTCACCAAACAGTTGAACGTCCGGCTCTAATCAAGGAGATCCTTTGATGAAGGCCGATTAGCTCAGCTTTATTAGCTGTTTCTGTAAATTCTTTCTTTAAATTACCAGGTCAACCAGGGCAGGGACTCTTCGGGGCGAATATCTGCCTTAGGTAATAGATTGTTTCGTTATATCCTTTTTATCTCATACTCTGAATGCCCATCGCCTTTACAAGAATTTTCCAATTATAAATAGCTTGTTTTTAGTGTTATTTGTGAAAAAAATAACGATTTTGATCCTGAAAATAATACTTGTTTCATTATTACTAATGAGATATATTAGATAATTGTGAGAAGTTTTTTATATGTAACGATATTTTTTGTTTTTATCCGACTTTCTTTTTCAATCACAAATTATCGTTACTTCTAAATTAGAATTGACTTTGCGAGGTGACGAAATGCGCGCTAAAACCTTTAAGGGAGGAGTACATCTCCATTATTTTAAAGAAGCTACCGCTTCCAAAAGTATTGAAATCATGCCCGAACCTGAACAGGTTACTCTTCCCGTCTTGCAACACTTGGGCGCTCCGGCGGAGGTGATCGTGGCAGTCGGAGATCAAGTCAAAGCAGGACAAGTTATCGCCCAGGCTAAGGGTTTTGTTTCAGTTCCGGTTCATGCCAGTATTCCTGGTAAGGTTACCGCTATTAGCGAATTACCCCATCCCAACGGTAGAAAAGTCACGATGGTTGTCATTGAAAATGATAACAGCGGAGCTAACGCCTTTGGCCCCCAGTCAAGTTTAGCGGATCTCTCGGCCCAGCAGATTCGGGAATTGATGCAGCAAATTGGATTGGTTGGTATGGGCGGGGCTGGGTTTCCGACTCATGTCAAGTACCAACCTGTGGAAGGGAAGAAGGTCGAATCGGTAATTTTAAACGGGGCCGAATGCGAACCATATCTTACTTGCGACCATCGGCTGATGGTCGAGGTCCCGGGAAAAGTCATCTTGGGCCTGCAGGCGATGATGAAAGCCGCCGGTGTTGAACAGGCTTTTATCGGGATAGAGGTAAACAAACCCGACGCGATCGAAATCCTGACCCGTGAAGCCGCGGTTGATCCCCGGATTCAAGTGGTACCGCTGGAAGTGAAATACCCGCAAGGCGAAGAGAAGATGCTAATTAACGCGATTACGCGTAAAACGGTCCCTTCGGGAGGCCTTCCTATCGATGTGGGCGTAGTGGTTAATAATATTGCAACCGCATGCGCCTTGGCTGAAGCTATTCAAGAGGGCGTCCCTTTAATTGGTAGGGTGGTTACAGTTACCGGAGGGGTAAATAACCCACGCAATTTAAGAGTCAAATTAGGCGTTTCAGTTAATAAATTGGTTGATTATTGTAACGGCTTCACTGGTACTCCTGGTAGGATTATTTTGGGTGGACCGATGACCGGACCAGCCCAATACCGGTTAGACCTTCCGGTGATCAAAACAACTTCCGGCGTCTTAGTGCAGGAACGGGGAGAAATCAAGCTTTTGGAAGATTCGCCTTGTGTTCGTTGCGCACGTTGTGTTGATGCTTGTCCCTATAATTTGATGCCTTGTTTTATAGCGAACGCCATTGATATCAAAGATCTGGCGTTAGCTGAAAAATATGGAATTATGGATTGCCGTGAATGCGGTTCTTGCACTTTTGTTTGCCCGGGCCGCCGTCCAATTGTCCAAAATATCAAGACCGCTAAGGCCAAAATTGCGACAGCCAAGAAGAAGGGGGCGATTTAATGCTTGATACGCAAGTAGTGGTTTCGCCGGCTCCGCATATCAAGGATGTAATATCTACGGAGAAAGCGATGAAAATGGTTTTTCTGGCATTACTGCCGGCAACCCTATTCAGCTTTTGGAATTTTGGTTTTAGAGCTTTTAGTCTGGTCTTAGTTTCCATAGCAGCCTGTGTGCTAACGGAATATATAATTCAAAAAGCCCTAAAAAAGAAGGTAACCGTCAATGACGGAAGCGCCGCTTTGACCGGCTTGTTATTAGCTTTGACCGTCACTCCGGAACTGCCAGTCTGGATGATCGTGATTGGCGCAGTAGTCTCTATTGGACTTGGAAAGCACATCTTCGGCGGGTTGGGGCATAATCCCTTCAATCCGGCGTTGATCGGGAGAGCGTTCTTGTTAGCTTCGTGGCCGGTGGCGATGACCACTTGGTCTTGGCCGGCCAAGGCGTTAAATTGGGCCGGCGATAAGGTAGATGCCGTTGCCGGCGCCACAGTACTAAACCTTGATAAAATGGGAGCGCTACAAAGTTTACAATTAGAGGTTCCTTATTTGAATTTATTATGGGGCAATATTTCCGGTTCATTAGGGGAGACTTCCGCCATATTGTTGCTTTTAGGCGGATTGTTCCTGATAAGTAAAGGAATTATCGATTGGCGGGTCCCCAGCGCCTATTTTGGAACTGTAATCGTATTATCATTTGTATTTCAGAAAGATCCTGTAATCCATCTTTTAGCGGGCGGGTTATTCTTAGGAGCGTTTTTTATGGCTACTGACTGGGTAACCTCGCCGGTGACCAAAAAAGGGCGGATTTACTTCGGCGTAGGTTGTGGGATTTTAACCATGCTAATCCGAATCTTCGGTAGTTATCCGGAAGGAGTTTGTTATTCAATATTAATTATGAACGCCTTTACTCCTTTATTGGATCGTTTGACCCAACCGCGGCGTTTTGGGGAGGTGAGGACCGATGCGTGATTCTTTGCGTTTAATTATTATTTTGGCGGTAATTAGCGCGGTTGCCGGAGGAGGTCTGGCGTTAGTCAACTCTTTTACCGAACCCAAGATTGAAGCCTTTCAGGCTCAAGCCGAGGTTAACGCATATCAACAAGCTTTATCCGAAGCCGACAGTTTTTCCAGCTTACCGGAATTGATCGCGATAGCTAAAAGTGACCCGGCAACTTCAAATATTGAAGATATAAGAGTCGGTTTGAAAAATGGATCCAAAGTAGGTTGGGTTTGTAAGGTATCGGCAACCGGTTTTAGCAGTAATATTATGATGTTAATCGGAGTCCATAACTCCGGTGAACTTGGAGAAACAGTAATTTTAGATCAAAAGGAAACACCTGGTTTGGGAACTAAGATAACTGATCCGGAATTCATCGGCCAATCGGCTATTAAGAATGCCTTGCCAGGAGCGAATTTACGTATAAATAAAGATAATGGAACGGTCCAAGCAGTCGCCGGTGCAACAATTTCATCAAGAGCGGTGGTCCGGGGAATAAATCAAGTATTACAGTTTTACCAAAGTCAGTCTTCAACCGGCTCACAGGTTAATACGGATCAGAATATTCGAACAGTCAACGGGGCTACAACTAATTAATATGGAGGTGAACCAATGGGCTTCCTTAAAATATTCAAGAATGGTATTTTCAACGAAAACCCGACTTTCCGTCTGGTTTTAGGGATGTGTCCCACTCTAGCGGTGAGTGTGGCCGTTATGAACGGAATCGGAATGGGTTTGGCCGCTACCGTGGTTTTAGTAGGTTCAAATGTGTTAGTATCGTTACTGCGGAATATTATTCCGTCGGAAGTGAGAATTCCATGTTTTATAGTGATTATTGCTTCGTTTGTTACCATTGTTGACAAATTGATGGCCGCTTATACACCAGGGCTACATTCGGTGTTGGGAATTTTTATCCCATTAATCGTGGTTAACTGTATTATTCTGGCTCGGGCAGAAGCCTTTGCATCTAAACAAAACATTTGGCGGTCCTTGGCTGATGGAATCGGAATGGGGCTGGGGTTCACTCTAGCTTTGGCTGGATTAAGCGCAGTACGGGAGATTATCGGCACCGGCACTTTCTTGGTTGCTAAAGATTTTGGATTTGAGGGTTTCAAATTGTTTACCAAGGAGAATGCCGCTTTAATTATGATATTGCCGCCGGGCGCCTTTATCACACTCGGCCTAATGTTAGGTTTCATTAATTGGCTTAATAACCGGAAGGGGGCTAACTAATGATTGATATTTTGGTAATAATCTTCGGCGCCATTCTGGTCAATAACTTCGTTTTAGTCAGGTTTTTGGGTATCTGTCCTTTCCTGGGCGTCTCACGTCAAGTGGATACATCCATTGGCATGGGTCTGGCGGTTACCTTCGTTATGGCGTTGGCATCGGGAATAACCTATGGCGTTCAAAAACTATTGACTTTTTTTAACGTTGGAGTATTACAAACGATAACCTATATTTTGGTAATCGCGGTTTTGGTCCAGTTTGTAGAGATGGTTATCAAAAAAACCAGTCCCGGCTTGTACCAAGCTCTTGGTATTTATTTACCTTTGATCACCACCAATTGCGCGGTTTTAGGCGTGACCTTAATCAACTTTAACAGTAATTATAATTTCTTGGTATCGGTTATTAACGGGATTGGAGGCGCTCTTGGTTTTACGCTGGTATTAATAGTATTCGCGGGTATTCGCGAACGGATGGTTTCAGCTCCAATTCCCAAGTCCTTACGTGGTTTTCCAATCGCATTATTGACTGCCGGATTGCTTTCCATCGCCTTTTTAGGTTTTAGCGGTTTAAATTTGAAAGGCTTTTTCGAATATTTTGCTAATTTTAATTTGTCAAATTATCAGTCCTATTTAAGCAGTTTATTTTAAATCGGAGGTGAAAAGAGATGTCCCCGATAATAGTGTCGGTTCTCTTATTAGGTATTTTAGGTACGGTTTTTGGCGCCATTCTCGCTTTCGCCTCTAAGAAACTGGCGGTTGAGACTGATCCAAGAGTGGGAGAAATCCTTGAAGCATTGCCGGGAGCTAATTGTGGAGCTTGCGGTTATCCCGGTTGTAGCGGTTTAGCGGACGCGATAGTCGGTGGAGCGGCGCCGGTCGGCGCCTGTCCGGTAGGAAAAGCGCGGGTGGCTGCTGAAATTGCTGCGATCATGGGCGTAGAATTTGACAGTAACGCCAAGCCTCAACATGCCAGAGTGGTTTGTCAGGGAGGCAAAACGGAGCGGGTCGACCGTTTTTATTACATGGGCGTGGCTGATTGCGCCGCGGCCGGCATGTTGAACGGAGGCCCGAAAGTCTGCGAATATGGTTGTCTTGGACTTGGAAATTGTGTCCGGGCTTGTATGTTCGATGCTTTAAGAATTAATGACAATGGCCTTCCGGAAGTTAATCCCAAGCGTTGCACCGGTTGTGGCGCTTGCGTTAAAGCTTGTCCCCGGGGGTTGATGAAATTGATTGACGAGGATCAGCAAGTAATGGTACTCTGTAAAAGCCATAGTAAAGGTCCTGAAGTACGGAAGGCTTGTAAAGTAGGGTGTATCGGCTGCGGTATCTGCGCCAAGAACTGTCCTGAGCAAGCGATTACCGTAACCGATTATTTGGCTGAGATTAATCCGGAAAAGTGCACCGCTTGTGGAATTTGTGTCGAGAAATGCCCGATGAAAACCATTAAGTTCGCGCAAGAAGATGGAAAAGTAAAAGTCAAAGTAGGTTAGGTGATAGTTCACTTTTTATAGTTGATTTTAATAGAAAAAGGACCGGTTTTTATGACTGGTCTTTTTAATTATAAAAAAATATTATATTAAGAAATATTTATGTAATCGTACTAACGTTTCCAATTCGAAACTTTTTTTCAAAATAAATTTTTAGAAATACAGTTGACAACGGGTAGCAGCAGGAATATAGTGAAAGAGAAGAAATAATTCAATAATAAAAGGTAGGTGAAGACAGTGGAGGGAGACCCTAGTAATTGGCGACTAACCGGATTGAATAACCGATTATCGGAAACTCCATTGTTGATAACCACTTCTTTTAGTTTTTGTTTCTAAAGTGCTTCTTCAAGACAAATAAGGCTGGTTCTTCTTCCAATGGAATCCGAACTCAAGTTTAAATTATGAAGCAATCATATTGACGGAAGGGGAGATGGCCTTATGTTCCATGCTTATCTTACTGTAAACGGCGAATTAACCGCCATTGGCAATTTAGCTGAAAAAGGAATTTGGATTAATCTGATTAACCCTCCTGAAGCGGAAATTACGAAAGTTTCCGCTATGGCCGGTATTAACCACGATTTGTTACGGGCGGCGCTTGACGCTGAAGAGCGTTCCCGGATTGAAGTTGATGAAGGCCAACTCTTGATCTTGATCAATGTCCCGATCTCTGAAGGTGAAAATGGCTCACTTTTTTACGATACGGTCCCATTGGCGATTATTGTAACCGAACATTTAGTAATAACCGTCTGTTTGAAGGAGAACCCAATTGTTTCCGAGTTTGAGAATGGTAAGAACCGTTCTTTTTATACTTTTAAGAGAACACGCTTCGTCTTACAGATGTTATTTAAAACCGCTACCTATTTTTTGCGCTATTTGCAACAAATAGATAAAAAATCGGGGGAAATCGAAAACAAACTGCATGGTTCCATGAAAAATGAAGAATTAATCAGATTATTGAACCTCCAAAAAAGCTTGGTGTACTTTACGACTTCACTACGGGCAAACGAAATTGTAATGGAGAAACTCTTAAGACTTCAACTCAAATCGCCCATGGCCAATGAGGACCCAGACACTGCCATGACCACTCAAATTTTAAAGATGTACCCGGAGGACGAGGAATTGCTGGAAGATGTCATTACTGAAAACAAACAAGCGATTGAGATGTGTCAAACTTACAGCAATATTTTAACCGGCACTATGGACGCGTTCGCTTCGATTATTTCTAATAACTTGAATATTGTTATGAAATTTTTGACATCGATTACGTTTATTTTAGCACTGCCAACTATGGTCGCCAGCTTCTATGGGATGAACGTAGCGTTGCCGATGCAAGATTCTCCTTATGCTTTTATCTTTACAATTTTTCTTTCAATTACTTTAGGTATAACTGGAGTAGTGTTGCTCCGACGGAAAAATTTGTTTTAAGGCTGATGGCTCTGTGCTGAATACACTGACATTTGGTTTGGTCGAGGATATAAGACTTAAGGTCTATGTCCCTATTGACCGTGTACAGTTTGGTTGAGATAGAATTAAAAGTGCAAATAAAAGAACAGTCGAATCGTAAATAATTTGACTGTTTTTTGCAGTTGGAGAAAAATATTTTTAAAAGGAAAAACAGCCGGTTTAACGAATGTTTTTTCTAAAGCCGTTGTTTAAAATAAAAAAATAAAGCCAACATCCGGCTTTAAAAAGTTAAAATTGATGGTCGGGGTGAGAGGATTTGAACCTCCGGCCTTTCGGTCCCGAACCGAACGCTCTACCAAGCTGAGCCACACCCCGAAAAACTGCATTTATTAGTATAGCAAAGAGTTTATTGTTTGTCAAAGGAATCTTTTACAACAAACGATGAATATTTAATAGTTACTTAAACATATTTCCAATAATCATCCTCTGCCAGATGCATATAAGACGCCATTTTATCGGTGTTTTTATGGATAATTGATTACTGAAGAATGATCACTGAAACGGGGGTAACTAAATGAAAATTACTTTTTGCGGAGCATCAGGCACCGTTACTGGTTCTTGTTATCTAGTTGAGACCGGGCGCTACCGTTTTATAGTGGACTGCGGTATGTTTCAAGGCAGCAAAGAAATCCGCAATCTAAATGAACGCGACTTTATATTCAATCCGGCGGACTTAGATTTTGGACTATTAACCCATGCTCATATCGACCATTCCGGATTAATTCCTAAATTGGCTAAAAACGGTTTTTCCAATAAAATATTCGCTACAAAGGCAACAGTTGAATTATGCCGGATTATGTTGCCTGATTCGGGACATATTCAGGAGACGGAGAGTGAATGGCGTAACCGGAAGCGGGCCCGCAAAGGCCAACTTCCAACGGAACCCTTATATACTTCAATCGATGCGGTGAATTGTTTGTCTTTGTTTCAGGCCGTTAATTATCAGGAAGAATTCAAGCCGGTCCCGGAGATTACGGTTCGTTTCTTGGATGCCGGTCATATCTTAGGTTCGGCGTTGATCGAAATTTGTATTACTGAAGAGGGCACAACCACTAAAATTGTGTTTTCCGGGGATCTAGGCCAAAAAAACCAACCGATTATTCAGGATCCCACTTATGTAAGTCGGGCGGATTATGTACTAATTGAGTCGACTTATGGAAACAGATTGCATGAAGACTCCGAGGAAAGAGTCGGACAATTAAAGAAACTGATCATCGAAAGCGTTGAAAGCGGTGGAAACCTGGTGATCCCGGCATTTGCGGTTGGCCGGACTCAAGATTTGCTTTACCATATCCGGACTTTACTGTTGAAAGGCGAAATACCGCGAATTCCAGTATATATCGATAGCCCGATGGCTATTTCGGTAACGGAAATCTACCGTGATAATCCAGGGTATTATGATGAACCTACATTAAAAATGTTGGCTGACAACCAAAGTCCATTCGAGTTCAACAATCTTTATTTTACGCGTACTGTTGAGGACTCGCGGCGGATTAACCATATCGCTAAAGGCGCGATTATCATTTCCGCCAGTGGAATGTGCGATGCCGGACGGATTTTACATCACCTTAAACACAATCTGTGGCGGCCGGAATCTCATGTTTTATTTGTGGGGTATCAAGCCGAAGGGACTCTGGGAAGAAGGCTTCTAGAGGGCGCTAAAGTAGTTAAAATTATGGGCGAGGAGATCGGTGTCAGGGCCCAAATCCATTCCATCGGAGGTTTCTCGGCCCACGCGGATCGAGGGGGATTAATCGATTGGCTGGAGGGATTTGAACAATTGCCTCGCGGAATTTTTATTACTCACGGTGAAAATAACGCCCAAAAAGAATTGGCGGCTTTAATCCGTCAAAAATTCGGGATTGAACCGTCAATTCCGGTTTGGGGAGAAGAGTTTGAATTGAATGCCGCAGCCCATCGACAAATACTGCCACAACCTGCCATGGCTAACTTCTCCCTTGATCGGACCGTAACCGACCTAGAACATTCGGTAATAAATTTACGCCGTCAAATTGAGGAGAATTCAATGGAGAAAACCAGCGTCCAATTAGCTGATATCCGAAGAATTATCTCGGATTTAGAAACACTCCTCAAATAAGTAGTTTTAATTTTTTATAGGAAAACTTCACCGAGAGCCCTGTCAAAATCATATTATGTTTTAGATGAATTGGAAAATGAAAAATTTCCCGGGGAGGGCTGTCCGGGGATGAATATAAAATTAGGCAGGCATTATCTAGCCGACCTCTATTTGTGCCAGAATAAACTGTGTGAAGATCCTTTACAATTAGCGACTGAAATGGCTAGGGCGTTAACGGTAAACGATTTTAACTGGGTAGTTCGAACCGCTACTCTGCCCGTTATTTTGATTAGCGGTGAATTTGAAGCTGCTTTTATTCTGATTCAGATGTTTTCCGAACAGAAATTTTTGGCGCTAGACTTCTGGACCTGGAACCCGGATTTCGATCTAACGCATTACAGTGAAATTTTGATTGAATTATTGGCTCCTCAAGTTGTTGCAGCTGAAACAAGATTCCGGGCTGAACATTTGAATTAGATATAAGCAACACGTAACGTAGAACGAATAATCAATAATGATGCGGGCACTCTAAAAATAATCCATTATTCAAATCTCAAGCTGTCCTATGATTTTAAGAATTATAAAATATATTTCGTCAAGTTTCAGGAAAGAGGTATCGGATGAGAGTCGATAGTTATGATCGCCTTATTCAAGTCTGCCGTCAGCAAACTCAAGAAAAGGAGCTTTATTTTATCGCCCGGTTTCAAAGCCGGAAAGATTTAACGGTCAATATTAATAATGGGCGGATCGAAGAGGTCAGTACCGGAGTTTTGGAAGGACTGGGGACTCAAGTTTTCAACCGGAGAGGATTTATGGGATTTGCCGCCGCCGATCAGTTAAGCCCGGAAGTAACTGCGGAATTGATTGAAAAAGCCGCATTCCTTGCCGCCCAGGCGGAATCCTTTAATGGCGAACCAAATCAAGAGATTTTCAAAGTCCCACCTTTAAGAAAACGCATTGAAATCCGGCCGGAATACCCTTTTGACAGTATGCCTCTTAATGAAATCGAAGAACGCTTGCAGTTGCTTAATGAGGAGGTGGCTGAGATCGATTCCAGGCTGTCGGTGCGGACCTTATTAAGATTAACTGATGAAGAATGGCGTATTGTAAGAGCAGATGGGACCGATGTAATTTTTAACACTCCGCGCTCTTTTATCTATCATATGATTACGGCTAAAGAAAGCTCTCGAACTGCGACAACTTATGCTAATCTTCCCGGGACTGATCTGGGAGTCATTGTTACCCAACAAAACCTAGACCGGCTTCGGCAACGGGCTAAAAGAGCTGCTAACCTTAGTCTTGATCTTCTTTCAGCGGAAGATCTTCCGGCCGGCCATTATAAATTAGTAATTGATTACGCTTTAGCGAAAGGTTTGGCTCATGAAGCTTTTGGACATGCCGCTGAAACCGATGGGTTGGAAAGTTCAATCTTAGGTGATAACGGGCGGCTAAAGACGGGTATGGCAGTGGCCAATCCTAAGCTTTCAATCATCGACGGCCCCATCGAAGGCGACTATGCTTACCAACCAATTAGCGCCGTGGGTATTGAACGTCAAACTGTAAAAATTGTAGATCATGGAGTGCTTCAGGCCGGTTTGGCCGATATATTTTCAGCCGCCAAAGCCGGAGTTCAATATACCGGGGCCGAACGGGTCGAAAATTTTTATCAACTTCCCATCGCCAGGATGACCAATATTCGAATCGAGATGGATGATCCGATACCAATGAAGATGCCACTCGAAGGGATTAAACCGGATAATTTATATCGGCTTTTGATTGAACGACAATTAGTCGCGCCCCATGAAAAAGTATTATATTTAACCGGTTTTCAAGGAGGTCAGGTCAACCCGGCTTTTGGAGATTTTGTTTTTCATTGTAGCGGGATTTATCTCTTAGGAGAAACACCGGTCCTCTACAAACCGGCTATTTTTAGCGGTAAGGTCCTTTCCGTGCTCCAATCAGTAGTCGCCGCTTTAGGTCCATTACAAATTGATGCTATGGGGACCTGTGGCAAAATGGGTCAATCGGTCCCCAGCTGCGGAGGGTCACATCAATTTTTATTAATTGCGGAAAACCCTGAGATTATGATTGGGGGTAAATAAGATGGAGTTATTTGGAAGGCTTATCAATTCCTTGGAAAGATACATAAAAAGCGATCTTGATTTGATGGATTGGCGGTTTGATCTTCATGAATCGAAAGGTATTGAAGTTGGTTTGAAGGACAATCGCATCGGTGGTCCCTATTCAGCGCCAGCTTATAAAAGAAGTGTCTCTGGGGAACTTTACTTGATTTGGAAAGACAACCGCTACACCTCCGCCAAGCTTGATTTAAAATCCATTGAAGAGTTCTCTGAGTATATCAAAACCTGGAAAACCACTGCTTACCATGATCCGGGCGGAGCTGGATTGTATACCCCCAAACAAATACCCGAGGTTGTGTTGGAAGATAATCAAGTGAAGGCGATAGTTAGCAAGGAAACCGAAAAACCTTTTCAGCTTTTGAATCAAGGGCTAAAAAGGTTGCAAACTCTAGGATTGCGAAAGGTCGATGGTAAATTAAAATGTTATGAAGGCTTGAGGACTATCGCTAATTCTCAAGGGTTACTGAAACGATACACTCAAACGCCGGTGGAATTCTTCTTTGCAGTGAACGATAGTTATGGACAGTCTTATCAAGAAAAAAAATGGCCAGATGAGACCGAAATCAACCGTATTATTGAAGAGACCGGCCGGATTGGTATGCTTTTGGAAAAACAAGCGCCTAATATAAAATCAGGCCCGTTAAAGCTATTGTTTCCACCGGATATCTTTGAGTCGTTTTTAGGATATTTTTTACTTAACAATTTGTATGGCAGTTTAGTAGTGAACCGCCAGAGCCGGTTTTCTGCCGAGGATTTTCGAAACTATTCCCAAGTGTTGAGAGAAGATCTAGGACTCAAAATAAATAATCTACTTCCCTGGCGCGCTTTTTCTTATCCCTGTACCAATGAAGGAGTACCTGGTGGAGAGATGGCTTTAATCAGTGACGGTAAACTTCGAAGTCCGGTTTTAAACGTAAAGTATGGAAAAAAACTTGGCATGCCGCCTACACCGCTTCCGGTGGGAGGGCGAGGTGTTTTTTTAGAGACCGGATCTCAAATCCTGCCTTGGAATGATCTTATTAGAACCGTTGATCGCGGCTTGATTGTCTTGTCCGTATTGGGCCTTCATACTCAGGATTCCAGTTCGGGAAATTTTTCCCTCACCGCCGACCAAGGCTTATTAGTAGAAAACGGTCAAATCATAGGCAAGACAAAAGCAGTGATTAACGGGGACTTTTTGAAGTCGTTGACCCTTAAGGATAGTCAATTTGGAAAAGTTGAAAGCGAGGACAATCCCGGCTATTCGATGATAGCCAGCGCTTCAATTTAAGGCAACAATAATTTAGTAATTGAAATAGTTTTTGGATACCGGTTGACCTTTATTAATTTCAAGGTAAGACCGGTTTGTTTTTTGAACCAAGATTAAGAGTCAAAAAATGACTTGACGTTTTCAGATACTGCTGTTAAACTATGACAAGATCTTGACAAGCATATGCTTCTCATATATTCTGATAAAGTAAGCTAAAAAAAGTGGGGTATAATAATGTGGATTGTTGTTTATATCGCCCCTAACCGTAAAGTTGCCTCAATTCTCAAAGAATTATTGGAGACTGAAGGCATCTTGGTTAAGTTGAAAGAGTCCAGAGTTACGCAAAAAGAAGAAAAAAATATTGAGGTGATGGTATCGGAGATGGAGATCGAAGAAGCTAATGAAGTTATCAATAATGCTTTACAAAGATAGCAAGCAGGATTCCAAATTTTTTTCGCGAATATTGCTTTTTTTGTAATACAATATAGACTAATTATTATTTGGTGTTACATTTCCCCTAAATTCTTAACAGCTACTTAAACAGGTATACAGGGTTGAATAGGAGTGGAATTTTTGCTAAAGGACTTATTTAAAACTAAACCTAAATATATCACGGTAAAATCCGAGCGCCAACTGGAACCAGGAGTTGACGCCCATCTTGACAAGAAGGATATTCCGGATGGTTTATGGGTCAAGTGCAATCGGTGCGCTCAAATAACGTATCATAAAGATATCGAAAAGAATTTAAGAGTCTGTCCGAAGTGCAATTTTCATTTCCGAATTAACGCTAAGGAACGATTAAAGGTATTAGTCGATGATGGCGGATTTGAAGAGACCGAAACCAATTTAAAAACGATTAATTTTTTAAATTTTCCGGAATACGATATTAAACTTAAAAAATCCCAAAAAGCCACCGATCTTACGGAAGCGGCCATCACCGGAAAAGCGCTGATTAATGGTATTCCAATGGTGTTAGCGATTATTGATTTTAATTTTGTTGGTGGCTCAATGGGTTCAGTAGTAGGAGAGAAGATTACCCGGGCCATTGAATTAGCGGTTGCGACAAAGTTACCTTTCATAGCTGTATCCGGCGGTGGAGGTGGAGCTAGAATGCACGAAGGTATTTTTTCCCTGATGCAAATGGCCAAGACCAGCCAGGCTTTGAATAAACTCTCGGAAGTCGGTTGTCTATATATTTCAATCCTTACCGATCCCACCATGGGTGGAATCTTTGCTAGCTTTGCTTCCCTAGGCGATATCACCATTGCCGAACCTGATGCTTTGATCGGCTTTGCCGGCCCTCGGGTTATTCAGCAAACGATCAGGCAGACCTTGCCCGCTGGTTTTCAAACATCTCAATTCTTGTTAGAACACGGAATTATCGACATGATCGTCGAACGCAAGGATTTGAAGTCTACCATCACTCAACTTGTCAAATTTCATAACACGGAGGTTAGGTAATGGGTAGCAATATCAGTCCGATCTTTGAGTTTGAAAAACCAGTAATCGAATTAGAAAAGCAGATTGATGAAATAAGGCGTTTTTCCCAGGAAAAAAAGATTGATATGACTACTCAAATCGCAGCTATGGAGCAGAAAGCAGCGGCGCTTCGTGTTGAAGTCTACAACAACCTCTCTCCCTGGCAGCGGATTCAAATAGTAAGACACCCCAAACGACCTACTTTCTTGGATTATATCGGAATGATTTTTAACGACTTCATTGAATTGCACGGTGATCGCCTTTATCGCGACGATCCCGCTATGGTTGGCGGAATAGCTTATCTGGACAATATTCCCGTTACCGTTATCGGCCAACAAAAAGGGAGAGATACTAAGGAAAATATTTACCGTAATTTCGGATTGCCTCATCCCGAAGGATACCGGAAAGCTTTACGATTAATGAAACAGGCCGAGAAGTTTAACCGTCCGGTTATTTGTTTGGTCGATGTGGTAGGAGCTTATCCAGGTATTGAAGCCGAGGAAAGAGGTCAAGGAGAAGCGGTTGCCCGGAACATTCGGGACATGGCAGATTTAACGGTCCCAGTAATTGCGGTCATTACTGGCGAAGGTGGGAGCGGGGGGGCATTAGCGGTCGGTGTTGGCAATCGGGTATTAATAATGGAAAATGCCTATTATTCGGTAATTTCCCCCGAAGGCTGCGCTTCGATCCTTTGGAAGGACGCTTCGAGGGCCGCTGAGGCAGCCGAAGCCCTTCAAATAAACGCCGAAGATTTGTTGAAGATGGGGATCGTGGATGAAATAATTCCCGAACCTTTGGGCGGGGCTCATAAAAATCCATTAGAAGCAGCTCGAAATCTGAAAGAAGCGTTAATTAGAAATTTACTGCCAATGCTGCAATTATCGGGCGCTACGTTATTGGAAGAACGTTTTCGGCGATTTCGTAACTATGGTCATTTTTCTTCGAAATAAGTAGGGGGGCGTTTTTATGAAGATCGGTATTTTAACCAGTGGGGGAGACGCTCCTGGAATGAATGCCGCCATCAGAGCCATCGTTCGTAAAGCTCTTTATCACGATTGTCAAGTTTTCGGGATTAAAAAAGGTTTTAGTGGGCTTATAAATGGGGAAATCATATCAATGAGCTCCCGGTCGGTTGGGGATATTCTACAACGGGGAGGCACTATCTTACAATCAGCCCGTTGCCCTGAATTTAGCACTCCTGAGGGCCGCGAAAAGGCGAAGGAACAGTTATCAAACTTAGGACTAAATGGTTTAATCGTAATCGGCGGCGACGGTTCTTTTCGAGGGGCGCAGGTCATTAAGGAGATGGGATTTCAAACCGTTGCTATTCCGGCTACTATTGATAATGATATTGGTTGCACCGATTTTTCAATCGGGTTCGATACCGCGGTAAATACCGTTCTCGATGCAATGAATAAGATCCGCGATACCGCCTTTTCTCATAATCGAGTTTATGTAGTTGAAGTTATGGGAAAAACCTCCGGTTTTATCGCAGTCGCAGCAGGGCTCACTGGAGGAGCCGAAGCCATTTTAATCCCGGAAATCTCCTTCAATCTGGACGAAATCTGCCGCCAACTTCAGAAAAGCGCTCAGTTAGGCAAAGCTCATAGTATTATTTTAGTCGCTGAAGGTTTGAATGGCGATCCAAAAGAATTTGAAAAATCCAGCGGGTTTATTGTCGGAAACTATATTCGCAATCAAACCGGATGCGACACACGGATCACTGTATTAGGCCATATTCAGCGCGGCGGGACGCCATCATTTTTTGACCGGAAACTCGGCACATTGATGGGCGCCAAAGCAGTTGACCTTTTATTAAATAGCGAGACGGACAAAATGATCGGTTTTAGCAGAAATGAAATTCAAGTTTTCGATCTCAATACCGCCATTAAAACCAAAAAGACCATTGATTATAGCGAATTGGAACTGGCCCACATTATGGCTGGCCTTTAAAAATATATACTTTCCGTTTCTACAAGGAGGTTTCTCTTGAAAAAAACTAAAATAATTTGCACCCTCGGTCCGGCAAGCTCCGACCCGGTAGTTCTTGAAAAGATGATTAACTCCGGGATGAATATTGCCCGGCTTAATTTTTCACATGGTACTTATGGAGAACATGCGCATCGGATTAAATTGGTCCGCCAGGTAGCTGCTAAAGTTGGAAAACCCGTCGGGATTCTCGCTGATTTGCAAGGCCCTAAAATACGAATCGGTAAATTACCGGTTGAGCCGTTAGTCTTGAATGATGGCGACCGGATCTATTTAACGGTTGATCAGGAGCAAGGGCAGACTTCAGGGTGTGTTTTTGTGGATTATCCTACTTTAATCAAAGATGTTACCCTTGGCGGAAAAATATTATTAGCTGACGGTATGATAGAACTAAGAATTATCGAGATCGGTAAAATCAACATCCAATGTGAAGTGGTAAGCGGTGGCGAACTCACCTCTAAAAAAGGTCTGACGTTACCGGGAATATCCGTTAATTTACCGGCTTTGATGGAAAAGGATCGTTCTGATCTGGAGTTCGTCATTAAAGAGCAAGTTGATTTGATCGCGCTCTCTTTTGCCAGAAAAGCTGAACATATCATAGAGATTAGAGAACTTGTCAACAATTTAGGCGGAGACCAATTATTGATCGCTAAGATCGAAAATGAGGAAGGGTTCAAAAATAGTGAAGCCATTTTGCAGGCCGCGGATGGTATCATGGTTGCCCGTGGCGATCTGGGAGTTGAAGTTCCACCCGAGGAAGTCCCTTTAATTCAAAAGCATTTGATAGAAATCTGTAATATTGCCGGAAAACCTGTCATCACCGCCACTGAAATGATGGAATCAATGATCCGTAACCCCAGGCCTACCAGGGCGGAGATAACTGATGTAGCCCATGCTATTATGGATGGCACCGATGCGATAATGCTTTCGGCAGAGACGGCGGTGGGAAGATTTCCAGTGGCAGTGGTACATATAATGTCACGAGTGGCGGAACGGATTGAAGCATCATTAAAATATGAAGAAATTTTGGCTAAAAAACGGGTGGGTTCGTTTCCAACCGTGGCGGACGCCATTAGTCACGCCACTTGTCAAACGGCAATGGATCTAAAGGCGGCCGCGATTATTACTTCTACCCAATCGGGCAGTACCGCTAGGATGGTTTCCAAGTACCGTTCGCCCTCGCCTATTGTGGCCGTGACACCATCAGAAAGAAATGCCCAACAATTGACCATCTCCTGGGGTGTCAATCCGGTGTTGGCCCCACCGGCCCAAAACACTGACGAAATGTTCGATCTTAGCATTGAGGGGGCAAAAAAAGCCGGGTTTGTTAATACCAACGATTTAATTGTAATTACCGCCGGTGTTCGCACCGGAGTGCCTGGTTCAACAAACCTGTTGCAAGTTTTGACTGTTGAAGCCTGAATAAGGAAATGGAGTGGGTGTGAAATGAATAATTACGATCAAAGCAATTTCCAAGATGAAGTTATTAATTCAGATGCGCCGGTTTTAGTAGACTTTTGGGCTCCTTGGTGCGGACCTTGCAAAATGGTGGCGCCGGTGATTGAGGAAGTTGCCGAGGAATACAGGGAGAAAATCAAAGTCGGAAAGGTAAATGTGGATGAAAACCCCGAGTTGGCCTCTGAATATGGGATTATGAGCATACCTACTCTCCTCTTATTCGTGAAAGGAGCTCCAGTCTCAAAACTAGTCGGTTTTCAGCAGAGAAAGGCAATAACGGCTGAAATTAACAAGTATTTATAAGACTAATGACTGGTAATGGAAGTCGGATTACAAATTTGTTTTTTCCAAAAATTTGTTTGACAACAACAACGGATATAACTTATAATTGAATGACAATATGAGTGATTTATGCTTAAATTTATGAGGATTTACATCAATAGCTTTATGTTAGTGCCGTAATCCCGGTTTAATTTAATACTCATCAAGAGAGGTGGAGGGAAAAGGCCCGATGAAACCCGGCAACCCGAGAATTGAGATTTAATTCGTTGGGTGCCAATTCCCCCAGAGGATTCTGGAAGATGAGAATGTGTGGTAATTCCCCTTCCGTCCCGGAAGGGTTTATTTTATTTAAGGAGATGAGTAGTTAATTGGCCAACCAACATTTATTTACCTCAGAATCTGTTACGGAGGGACATCCGGATAAAATTTGCGATCAGATCTCCGATGCTGTTCTTGACTGGATTTTGGCCGAAGATCCTAAAGCGAGGGTAGCTTGCGAAACAGCTGTTACCACCGGTTTGGTTTTGGTCATGGGGGAGATCACCACCGAGTGTTATGTGGATATTCCTAAAGTCGTTCGGGAAACTATTCGCGAAATTGGATATACCAGGGCTAAATTTGGGTTTGATAGCGAAACTTGCGCCGTAATCACCTCAATTGATGAGCAATCACCCGATATTGCCTTAGGAGTCGATAAAGCTCTCGAAGCTAAAAACGGTACAATGAGTGAAGCGGAGATTGAAGCAACCGGCGCCGGCGATCAGGGAATGGTTTTTGGATTTGCTTGCGATGAGACTCCCGAATATATGCCGATGCCGATTAGCTTAGCCCATAAACTGACCAGACGCCTTTCTGAAATTCGCAAAGATGGAACCATACCTTATTTGCGTCCTGACGGGAAAAGTCAAGTAACTGTTGAATATGAGGATGATACGCCTAAGCGAATCGATACCGTAATCATCTCCACCCAACATGATTCAGCAGTTGAACACGGCCAAATTGAGAAAGATATCATTGAAAAAGTTATTAAGGAGGTAATTCCATCCCGGCTTTTGGATGCTAAAACCAGATATCTGGTTAATCCCACCGGTCGTTTTGTTGTCGGTGGGCCGCAGGGGGACTCCGGTTTGACCGGACGGAAAATAATCGTTGATACCTATGGCGGTATGGCGCGGCATGGGGGTGGGGCTTTCTCCGGCAAAGATCCTACCAAAGTCGATCGTTCGGCAGCCTATGCAGCTCGTTATGCCGCTAAAAACGTAGTCGCCTCCGGATTGGCTAAACGTTGTGAAATTCAAATCGCCTATGCCATCGGCGTGTCCAAACCGGTTTCGGTTTTAGTTGATACCTTTGGTACCGGAAAAATACCGGATGAAGCCATCGCCAATCTGGTTGGGAGGAGTTTTGACTTCCGGCCGGCGGCCATTATCAGGGATTTAAATTTACGACGACCAATCTATAAACAAGTAGCGGCTTATGGCCATTTTGGCCGAAACGACCTGGATTTACCTTGGGAGAAGCTGGATAAGGTTTCCCTTTTGCAAAAACAATAAAAGCATACAAAACAGTGAAAAGAACCGAAATTCGGTTCTTTTTGTTTTACCTGTTTTTAAATAGAGGATTTTTAACTAAAGTTCGTTTTGGACAATGCCGAATCAGTTAATAGACTATCAATCAAATTCATTGTTTCTTAGATCAATTGGTTGCCTTCATCTCGAGTAAGTCGTGGTAATGGGAAAAGCTACCTCCGGATGGATCTTGGTCAATATAAATTGGGAGAAATGTACTCCGTTTTATTCGGCAAATCTGTAAATTTAAACTAATAATGATCCCTTTCATTAATAGCTGATCACTGTTTTTAGGTAGGTGTAATGATGCCGTTCAGCATCTTAATTGTCGACGGTCAAGCTCAGATCAGACAAGCTTTAAAACGCAAGCTTAGTTCAACGGATGAAATTTCAGTTATTGGAGAAGCTCAGTCCGCTGAGGAAGTAATCCATAAAGTGATCTCACTTAAGCCCGATGTTGTTTTAATCGATCTTAACCTGCTACCTAAGAATGGTATCGAATTAACCAAAGAACTCATTGAGAAGACCCCTGAAGTAAATGTGCTTCTTATGGCTGCCAACGACGATCAGAGACGGATTTCAAAGATCATTAAAGCCGGGGCTTTAGGATATATTTTAAAAGATGTAAGCGCCAATATCCTTCAGGAAGCTGTTAAAGCCGTAGCAAATGGCGACGCTTATATTCAACCGCGCTTATTGACTAAACTAATTAATGAATTTCGCGAGATATTATCGGATGAAAAAACTATCAAACCTCCTGCTGATTTGGGATTAACCCAAAGAGAGATGGAGATAGTATCTTATATAGCCTGCGGTCAAAGCAATAAGGATATTGCTAGGAAACTATATATTAGCGAGAAAACCGTTAAAAACCATGTTAGTAGTATTTTAAAAAAAATGGGACTTGGCGACCGGACTCAAGTAGCGGTTTACGCATATAAAAAAGGGCTGGTAGCACGTTGAAAATATTAGAGGAGTCGGGAGTATTGTTGCGAAAGGCAATAACTAGAATTTGGAAGGAAGCTAAAGGCGAAGTAACAGTTGAATATGGGTTGATTATCGCAATTATCGCTATAATATGTATTGGAATTTTGCTCTTTATTAACGGCAGTGGCGGTAATAACCCCGGCAGCCCGGCTGATTCTTTAAAAAATTCTGGTTTTTAACGAGATTCTTATATAAAGCAAACTTTGTCAAAACGGCGAAGTTTGTCTTTATATGATACAAAACATCATCGAATCTAAAAAGGTAATCTTGGAAATCCGATCAAAAGAAATTAAGACGAATAAAGCTAATGGAGACACTATAATATAACACTGACCTAAAACACGGAGGAGAAAACATGGCCGAACATTTAGAATTTACTTTGCCGGATGGAAGTGTCTGTGTTTTTGAAGCTGGAACAAACTTAAAAAAGGTTGCCGACGAATTTCAACCTCGTTTCAATTCGCCGATTGTAGCGACGATTCTCAATAATCAATTTCATGATTTGCTCTATATCCCTCAAGAAGGCGGCAATTTAAAGCTGGTTGACCTTTCTAACCAAGATGGGGTCCGGGTTTATTCCAGAAGCCTTTCCTTGGTTTTATTTAGGGCGGCTGAAGAAGTACTGCCCGGATGTAAGGTCCGGATCGAGCATTCACTGAGTAAAGGAATCTATGGCGAGATTGACTGCCCAAACAATCAACCCCTGACCGAGCGTGAAATTCGTTTAATAGCGGAACAAATGCGGAACATCATCGATGCTGATGAACCTATTGCCAAGGAAACAATACCTTTGGAGCAAGCAACCGGTTTCTTCGACAAGAATCAGCGGTATGATAAAGTCCGTCTTTTAAAATTCAGAGATAAGCCCGAACTTCACGTGTATCATTGCGGTAATTATACCGATTATCTTTATGGCTATATGACTCCTTCGACCGGTTATTTAAAACAATTTGAGTTGAAATACTATCTTCCCGGTTTTATTTTGCGATTTCCAACTGTACAAAGCCCTTCGACCATTCCAAAATTTGAAGAACAACAAAAGTTATTTCGGATTTATTATGAATTTGAAAAATGGGGTCGAATTTTGGAAGTCGGGGATGTGGGCGCCCTTAATGAACAAGTGGTTACAGGCAAGGGCGGCGATTTGATCCGGATTGCCGAGGCTCTGCATGAAAAGAAGATCGCCCAAATTGCGGATCAGATCAGCATGGATCGGGATCAGATTAGGTTGATCTTAGTAGCTGGTCCGTCATCTTCAGGGAAGACAACCTTTGCGCAACGATTAGCAGTCCAGTTGCGGGTGAACGGTTTAAGGCCGATCTCGATTTCCATTGATGACTATTTTGTCGACCGTGACCAGACTCCGGTCGGGGCTGACGGCTTACCTGACTTTGAATGTCTTGAGGCCATCGACCTCCAACTATTTAACGAACAAATTTCTAGTTTAATACAAGGTCTTCCAGTTAGACTGCCGCGCTATGATTTTCAAAAAGGGCAGCGTCAATTTAGAGATGAAACGCTTCAAATCACCGAGGAGCAGCCAATAATAATCGAGGGTATCCATGGGTTGAATAACCGTCTGACCTCAGAAATACCTAAAGATCACAAATTTAAAATCTATATCAGTGCTTTAACTCAATTAAACATCGACGATCATAACCGGATTCCCACGACGGACAACCGGATCATCAGAAGAATAGTTCGGGATCATCAATTTAGGGGTCATAATGCTGTAACTACCATCGGCTTATGGCCGATGGTCCGTAGGGGAGAAGAACAACACATTTTTCCGTTTCAAGAGGAAGCAGATGTAATGTTCAATTCCGCTTTAATCTACGAACTGGCAGTATTAAAATCTTACGCCGAGCCTTTACTGACCGGGATAACCCCTGATTACCCCGAATATACCGAAGCCAAGCGTATCTTGAAGTTTTTAAGTTATTTCAAACCGCTTGCCGATTGTGAAGTACCGTTGAACTCGATCATTAGGGAATTTCTTGGTTGCAGTTGCTTTCATTAAAGGGGAAGGTCCGAGTTAAAGCCATGGGTGATTAAGCCATTTAAGTATTAGATTAAGTGAACTAGCGTTTAAAGTTTTTTCTCTCCCCCAGCCTCGCCCTTTACGCATTGATATTGAAATTCATTGTTTTACTTGACGTTTTTCAGAAAAAAATGTTAAAATTAAACGAAATTGGTTTGTTTCCGGAACAAAGGGTCTCCCTTCTTCCGGAACGTTTTTTATATGCAACTGAGTTGAAGGAGGAACTTTATTATGAAGTTACGTGGCAATATGCGGGTAAATACAGCTGGACATTTAGAGATTGGCGGTTGCGATACGGTTGAATTAGTTCGTGATTTTGGGACTCCTTTATATGTGTTGGATGAAGCGATGGTTCGCTCCCAATGCCGTAGCTACCGAGAAAACTTAGCCTCCATTTACCCGGACTTGATGGTTATATATGCCAGTAAGGCCTTGATGACCATGGCTGTTAGCCGAATCATCGATGAGGAAGGACTCGGCATGGATGTAGTTTCCGGCGGTGAACTTTACACCGCTTATAAAGCGGGTTTTCCGATGAAAAAAATTTTCTTCCATGGCAATAACAAATCTCCCGAAGAATTACGAATGGCGTTGGAATACGGAGTGGGAATAGTTGTCGTGGACAACCTTTACGAACTTGAGAATTTAAACGCTTTGGCCCTTCAAAAAGGTAAAAAAGCTTCGGTTTTATTCCGATTAACTCCGGGAGTCGAAGCCCATACTCATTCTTACACCCAAACCGGCCAACAGGATTCCAAGTTTGGACTGGGGATCCAAGACGGGGTAGCCCGCCAAGTTATTAGTCACGCGCTAGCTCTGCCCGGAATTGAAGTTAAAGGAATCCATTGTCATATCGGTTCGCAGATTTTTGATATTGAACCTTATAAATTGGCTGTTAAAGTAATGTTCGATTTTTTAGATGACTTGCGGCGGCTGACCGGATTTGAGGCCGAGGTTTTAGACATGGGTGGCGGACTTGGAATTGTGTATCGTGAAGGAGATGAGCCGGCAACCATCGAGTCTTGCGTGAATCTCATCGGTGGCGCGGTCAAGGAGGAAGCTCAAAGCCGAAATTATCCTCTTCCCAAATTGATTTTAGAACCAGGCCGCTCTTTGGTGGGAGAGGCAGGAACTACTTTGTATACTGTCGGCAGCATTAAAGAACTTCCTGAAATAAGGTGTTACTTGGCAGTTAACGGTGGAATGGCCGATAATCCGAGAGTGGCGTTATACCAAGCTGAGTACGAAGGGATTATTGCCAACAAAGCTAATCTCAAGCCTGAAAAACTAGTTACAGTAACCGGTAAATGTTGTGAATCAGGAGATATGTTGATTTGGGATGTTCATCTTGCCCAACCGGAATCCGGAGATATTTTAGCTATCTTTTCAACTGGCGCCTACAATTATTCAATGGCCAGCAATTATAATCGGTTGCCGAGACCGGCCATGGTTTCGGTCATCAATGGACAAGCGGATCTAATAGTAGCCCGTGAAACTTATCAAGATCTGATTTCGTTAGATCGAATACCGGTACGGTTGCAAAAAATTTCGGCTGTTTTCGGCAATTGTTCCTGATTCTTTTTCCATTTTGGACTTCTAGGGGAGGAAATCATCTTAATAGTGGCGAAGAACTAAAGGTTACCTTAAAAAGATCTTGGCTTTTTAAGTCTGAAAATAATTAATCCTTTGAGAGATGCTTTTTGGTTGGGGTATTGAAACGAATCTTTAGTGGGTGGATTCCTGGGATGAATAAAGAAGAGCAAAAAATAATCGATGATTATCTTGATGATGCCGGTAAATTTCTCTTTTCCCAAATGAGCAAGGTTGATCAGCGCCATTCTTTGGCTGTCGCCCGGACTGTTCTTACCCAAGCCGCTTATTTGCGGGGGGTTAAAATCAAAGCATTGGTTAAGGCTGCTTTGTTGCATGATATTGGAAAAGTAGAAGGTGACTTCACCTTGTTGAGCAGGTTGTTTGTGGGAATGGTCCGCAGGTTAAAACCGACTCTTCGTGGCAAGTTAGCCATTACCAATCCTAAATCCAGGTGGGAAAAGGTTAAGTACGGCTGTTATGTAGATTTGATTCATCCCGCCCGTGGAGCCCACATGGCCAAGATTTTCGGAATTGAATCGGCTGTAGTGGAGATGATCAGGAGGCATCACGATCCTCCGCGTGATGGTCAGAGTCCGGAATTAACATGGCTACAGACAGCCGATAGTAAAAATTAGCTTATAAAAACGCCGGCTTATCCTGGGGCTGAGGGATGTTAAAGATGAGGATTGCTTGAACGCTCACGTATTACGTCTCGCGTCTCTTGGCTGTTATAAAGGGACTATTTTCGAAGTAGGTTTGAAATGGACTATGAGATCAAATTAGATGTCTTTCAGGGCCCTCTCGATTTACTCCTTCATCTAATCGAAAAGGAAGAAGTCGATATTTATAATATTCCAATTGCGATTATTACTGAAAAATATTTGGATTATCTCCAAACGCTACAAATG
The DNA here is from genome assembly GCA_023394955.1 of Bacillota bacterium. Lineage (GTDB taxonomy): Bacteria > Bacillota > UBA4882 > UBA8346 > UBA8346 > JAAYHS01. The sequence goes on along the minus strand of JAEWZY010000065.1, from coordinate 15,302 downwards.
TTTAATTTAGAGGTAGTCGGTGACTTTTTAGTAATGGCCGCCACCTTAATGCAGATCAAAGTTAAAATGTTGCTTCCCCAGAGTAGCCTTAATCCGGAAGATACCATCGAAGAAAATCAAGCGGACCCTCGTTGGGAACTTGCCCAAAAACTAATTGAATATAAAAAGATCAAGGAAGCTTCCCTTACTTTACAAAAGTTGGAGACTGATCAATCATTGGTTTTTACTCGTAGCGGCGGAGAGTTTGCTGATAAAAAGATTACTGCGGCGGTCGATCCTCTTAAGGATCTTTCCATTTGGGATCTGGTTGACGCCTTTAAGATAATTTTAGACAGTCTTGAAGAAAAACCCATCCAATCCCTTCCCAAACAGGAAGTCTCCATTAAACAGCGGATGACTGAGATCATGGACTTGGTAAGCAAGGAAGGTAAGATGCTCTTTAAAAAAGTATTCTTCGAAGTCAAGACTAAATTAGGCCTGATCACCTGTTTTTTAGCTGTCTTGGAATTAATTAGGCTCCGGAAGATATCAGCCTCACAATCGTTGGTTTTTGGAGAAATTTTAATCTCAATCCCTGAAAAGGTGAGTAATACGGCATGAACTTGATAATGGCCCGGGCAATTATTGAATCGTTAATCTTTGCATCTTTCGAACCGATTACCGCTAAAACCATCGGGGAGATTGTCGGTATTAGCGAACATACAGTGAAACAAATCATCTTTGATTTGGTCGAAGAATATCAACATCATAAACGGGGTATTCAAATTCATGAAGTAGCGAATGGCTTTCAATTTTGCACTCATCCCGAGTGCGCGCCATATATTGATAAACTTCAAAAAGTACCGCGGAATGTCGGTCTGTCACAAGCAGCTATTGAGACTTTGGCCATCGTAGCTTATAAACAACCGATAACCAAAGCCGAGATTGAAGCCTTGCGCGGCGTAAGCGTGGAAAGCGCTATCACAACGTTAGCCGATAAAGGTTTAATTGAAGAGGCGGGACGTAAAGAAAGTCCGGGACGGCCGATTATGTACTGTACTACTAAACAATTTTTAAAGTATTTCGGACTTAATGACTTAAATGAATTGCCTAAAATACCGGAGTGGATCGGCCAAAAATCCGCTCCTAATAGTGAAACGGAACCGACGGAGGTTGAAATCGATGCGGGAATTAATTAATAAATGGATAAAATGGAAACCTACCAGAGATAATAATTATTATTTCGGATTATTTCTTTTACAAGTGTCAATTTTTTCTATATTTTGGTATTTAAAGTTTGATCTTTTCGAGCCGTTATCATTTTTAATTACCTTTTTAATCTGCGGTTGGGGTTTTGTTCTTCTCTGGAAGAGCGATAATGACTTGCGTTTTAATCAATATCAAGCGCGTATCGACCAACTGGAGCGAAAATTGTTCTATACGGAGTTGATGTATACCCCGACCCATCTTCTCAAACGAAACCGAAGGTAGATAAGAGGCTATGATGCTAGTTGCCAAAGGCCAAATTCTGGCCGTTCTTTATGAATGCCCTGAAATGCAAGAACTCTTGGTTCAAGTGGATAACCGTTCTTTACCGATGAAAGCCTACAATTATCTAGGACTCAATCGTAAATTAACAGCCGGTGACCGGGTAAGCTTAAATATCACTGCGGTTGAGCTGGGTTTAGGAACAGGAGGACGTTATTTTGTAATTCCTGATTCTGATTATAACCATCCTGAAACTGATGGGCATATTATGAAATTGCGATATACTCCATGGCAATTTTCGGTACTGGCGGCTGAGGAAGCTGCCAGTCCTTTTCATGAGGGATTGGTTGAAGCCGTTTCGTTAAACGGGACACCGGTAATCGCCGCGCCTTTACATAGTATGCTTCCCGGAGTGATCCTCGGGTTCAGGAGTTGTCTGGATTATATTCCGAAGATAGCCTATATTATGACTGATACCGCAGCCTTACCCATCGCCCTTAGTGGATTGGTCCGGGACTTAAAAGCAAAAGGGCTGTTGGAACTGACCATCACCGCAGGGCAAGCTTTCGGCGGCGATTTGGAAGCGGTTAGCGTTCCTTCCGCCTTATTAACGGCCTACCAAGGAATTAAACCTGATTTGATTATTGTAGCCTCTGGCCCTGGTATTGTTGGGACCGGAACCAAGCTCGGCTTTAGCGGGATCGAACAGTCCTGGATCTTGGATTTAATAACCCGGTTGGGCGGAATTCCGGTGGCTGTTCCGAGGGTGAGTTTTGCCGACTTACGGGAAAGGCACCGGGGTATTAGTCACCATAGCCTTACTATCCTTGATTTCGCCAACCATCCGGCGTTAGTCGGTTTATCCGCAGACTTGAACGGAGATCTATTGGAAGAGATAAAAACCTTGATCAAAAAAGATAACTTGCTGGACCGGCACCAATGGTATCTAATTAATGATACTAGCGAAGCGTTAAACCTTTTCCAAGAATCCGGACTGCCAACGACTACCATGGGACGGGGAATCACGGATGATCCTTGGTTTTTTCGTCATACAATAATAGGTGGAATCTTAGCCGGTTTGGCCAGGAGCGATCGATTAGGCTCGTTATCAAGGTTAATGGAGTGAAAAGATGAATCGGAATTTAAAAGAAGTATTTCAGGTAAATGAATTAATTCATAAAGGAAATTTTTTAGATTTTCACCGGGACCGGGTAGTGCTCCCTAATGGAAAAACCGCGACCCGGGAATACTTAAAACACCCGGGGGCGGTTGCCGCCTTACCGCTCTTAGATGATGGGACGGCACTTTTAGTAAAACAATTCCGTTATCCCGCCGGTGAAGTAATTTTAGAAATTCCCGCCGGCAAATTAGAGACCGGAGAAGACCCGGTCGCATGCATTCGTCGGGAGTTAGCGGAAGAAATCAGGTACCAACCTGGTAAACTGATGCATTTGGCTTCGGTTTGGACAACTCCGGGTTTTACCAATGAAATTATTCATTTATATTTGGCCACCCAATTAGAACCAGCTCAGTTAGAGCGTGACCCTGATGAATTCCTGGAGATTGTCCGCTTATCGAAAGCGGATGTATTAGGCCATTTAAACAGTGATAGCTTCATCGACGGCAAAACAGCCTTGACTATCTCAATGGTTGAAATGAAGAAGTTATGGTAAGGTCATTGGTTAGAATCTTTCAAAGATATGAAAATAATTATTATGAAAATTAGATATTTAACATAACTATTTAGAGAAGTTTGCCGGGAATGGGTGAAGTAATTGTCGGTGCCAACATTGAATCTAACGTTCAATGCCAGCGGAGCGGTGGAAGGCGCAAGGCGAGGCGATGTAGTGGTTATTGTCGATGTAATCGATATGTCGACCAGCGCTGAAGCTGCGTTGGAAACAGGAGCATTGGCAGTTTTCGGCGCATCTCCCACCGGATGTAAAGCCCCGGTTAATCTTAACCCGGATCGAATCGGATACCTAGCCGGTAAAAAAGCGCTTAAACATAAGACGCCTTTAATCGTGATCGCCGAACCAAGATATGGAGATGACGAAGAGCGAAAAAAACACGCCGAATTGGCCTTAGCCGGAGTAGTCCGTTCCGGGGCGGAAGCCGGGTTGATCATACCCAATATTGGAAGTGAGATCACTAAGATGGCCGATTTCAATGAAAAAGTGGCTCTCTTCGTTACCGACACCGGGGGAGTAGCTTTTGACGCAGCTTACAATAATGGAGCTCCAGCTGTGTTAACTGCTACCGTAGCTCGGACTCCTTTGAAAAAAGGTAGTGAACCGGCCCGAATCGGAGTTTTGCGTGCTCTTGAAACTGCTTCCAAACTAAATTCCGGGATTACAATTGTCGCAGCCAGCAGTAATTCTTTAGAAGATGTGCTGGCAGGAGAATACTTATTAAAAATGGCTATTGGGGAAGGGTTTCTAAATATAGAATCAGTTTAATGTCACAAAGTATAAGCTTTGCTTTTTTAATATTAATTTAAATCGCGTAACGCGGCGTTCAATGTGTAATATCGTTTAAGCATAAATTCCCTAGCTTGACCATAATAATTAAATAGTGGACAAGGGGAGGGGATAGGATGCTCTTTTTTTTACGCTTGCGTCTTATTATACAGGAATACTTTAGAGAGCGAATTTTTTTGGTTATCTTAGTATTAATATTATTTATAATGGGTATCATCTTTGGTGTTTTAGCAACCGGAGTTTTAGATCCGGCACAAAGCGATAATCTTTTGGGTTATCTTAATCAAGGGCTTCATGGTGAAATTATTATTCCCAATAGTGTCTATACGCGTCAGACCATAGTAGCTAATCTTAAAACCGTTTTCTTTTTGTTTTTTATGGGTATTAGTGTAATCGGTCTGCCGTTAGCTTTGTTGTTAATTTTTACTCGTGGCTTTATCATCGGCTATAGTATTAGTTTTTTACTAAGAACGATGGGGTTTAAAGGCCTAGTATTGATTTTAACCAGTGTAATACCTCATAATTTATTGATTATACCGGCTTTATTTCTAATGGTGATCGCTATTATCGATATTGCCGCGGCTTTGACAAAAATTCGTTTCACCAAGAAACAGGTGGCGGTTGGCGAAGAGCTTGTTAAGTGCGCTGTTTTAACTCTGGTGGTGTTATTGATTATGACTTTTGCCGGTCTTATTCAAGGATACATAACCCCGTTGTTTACAGCATGGCTGATTAAAGTAATCTAGTGACTGAATTGGAAATCTTTCCTGTAAGCTAAAAAAGAGGATTAGTATTGTCGTTGTCGAACTCATTTTATGTTGAAGTTTTAGCGGTTTTTATGATCTAAGCTTTAATTAAAAAATTTGTTTCTGTAAATTAGGGACAGATTATGAAAACGCTTTAAGTTAACTAAAGGAGTTGACACTTTTGCAAGATCATCTTCAGGACTATCTTAATTATCTTTCCGATGAACGGGGTTTAGCGAAGAACACTTTAGAGTCTTACGGCAGGGATCTTCAACAATTCTTAACTTATCTTAAAGAAAAGAAAAATTTGGAGATTAAAGAAACAACTCAAGCTACAGTGATCGGATATTTATTGCAACTCCAATCTAAGGGTAAAGCTACCGCCACTTTATCTAGGAGTTTGGCGGCGATTAAATCTTATTTTCAGTTCTTGGTCCGCGAGAGCGTCATCGAACGCAATCCTACTATTAACCTGGACGCTCCCAAGCAAGAAAAGAAACTTCCCAAAGTGCTTTCGGTTGAAGATGTAGAACAATTGTTGGATCAACCAGATCTCAAACATCCGATTGGAGTTAGAGACCGGGCAATGCTTGAAGTTTTATATGCAACCGGTTTACGGGTATCGGAATTAATCGCTTTGAAATTGGATGATGTTAACTTAGAAATGGGTTATATCAAGTGTTTCGGAAAAGGCTCCAAGGAACGGATTGTACCACTTGGTTCAATCGCTTCCAAGTATTTAAAAATGTATACCGATCACGCCCGGAAATTTCTAGCGTCAACTCCTTTTGAAACAGTGCTCTTCCTCAACCACCACGGCAAGGGGCTCACGAGACAAGGCTTCTGGAAGATCATCAAACGTTACGCCGAAAATTTGAATATCCAAATCGATATTACACCCCATACTTTAAGACACTCTTTTGCGACCCATCTTTTAGAGAACGGCGCCGACCTTAGATCGGTCCAAGAGATGCTAGGACATGCCGACATCTCCACAACTCAGATTTATACTCATTTAACGAAAGATCGGATTCGTGAAGTTTATGATCACGCTCATCCAAGAGCGAAATAGGAAATCACTTAACTATTTTAAAGTTAGTCCTTTTTTGTTGAAAAACAAATTTGACAATAAAAACCCAGGGTTTTAAAACCTTGGGTTTTAGGTTATTAGGAGCCTTATTGGTTCTTGAAAACGTTAAAAACATAAATCTAAAAAATAATAATTGTCGTTAACGAAATTGTAAGCCTGTTGAGTATTGATTATTAGCTTATAAAATGTTAAAATCTCCTAGCAAAAGAATAATAAGGCTTCCAATATGGTTCGGATTGTTTTTTTCAGATATATATTTATTATTTTGTTGATCGGGGTCGAAAAAAGCTATTTTATTTTTCTCGGTCAATCTTTACCTAATTAGGTCTGAGTTAAGCTGCAGTCCCTTTTTTGCGACTATCCGGCGAGGAGCAGGAAAAAAGTAGTAAGTATATTTTGCTTTATTGTAAATATGTTTCGATGTATAATTATATTCTGATGATGCTTTTCCATCGTGAGCAAAACACATTTTATTTAATTTGTTAATCAATTGGAATATGTCGCAATAACCTCTTGCAGTCAAAAGCTTATTGCGGCATCTATAGTATAATGAACAAGGAGAATTTTATGTTTGACACTAACAGTTTATCTCCAAAGTATTTTCAGTTAAAAAGGTATTTGTTAGATCGGATTCAACGGGATGAATTGGTCCCCGGACAACAGCTGGATACGGAAAACGTATTGGCAAAACAGTTTAAATTGAGCCGTCAAACAGTTAGACAGGCCTTGGGTGAATTGGAGAAGGAAGGATGGATTGTCCGTCAGCAAGGGCGGGGGACTTTTGTTTCCGACCAAACGAGAAAACCTAAACCAATTGGGTTGATCATCAAAAGTATTAGCAATTATATTTTCCCCGATATTGTTCGGGGAATTGAACATTGGCTCAATGATGCCGGGTTTGAAATCAAACTTTATCTTAGCCAGGATGATCCGGAACGGGAAGGGGAATGTTTGCGAAGGGTTTTAGACCATGAGATTGAAGGTTTAATCATTGAACCGGCTAAAAGCATTAATCCATGCCGGAACCTTCATTATTATCAAGAAATAGCGAAGCGGCAAATCCCGTATTTGTTTATACATTCTTTCTGGAAAGAGCTTGATCCGGCTTATCTGATCCTCGACGATTGCCGGGGCGGTTATTTAGCGACCCAGTACTTATTGGATTTAGGCCATAGAAGGATTGCTGGTATATTTAATATTGAATCAAGTCAAGGAGTCGAACGTCATGTCGGATTTAAAAAAGCCTTACAAGACTATGGCGTTGGGCCCGAACCGGGTCTAATAGGGGAATATTCGTACCGGAGCGATTTTGCGACCTTTCCCTATCATTTTACGTTGGAGATTTTGGAGCGGCCTCAACGTCCAACCGCGATTGTTTGTTATAATGATTTGGATGCGCTTCGGGCGTTGGATGCTATTCGTCAATTAGGGCTTAAAGTTCCGGACGATATTTCGATTATTGGATATAATGATTCCGGACTGACTACCGCATCTGAAGTGAAGCTAACTTCGGTCAAACATCCTAAAAGAGATTTGGGTATGCAGGCGGCTAGCCTGATCATTAGTATGGTTAGACGCAGGATCGAGAAACCGAGACTGATTATCCAACCCGAATTGATTATTCGTTCTTCTTGCCAAAAGATTTAGGACAATATTGTTATAAAGGGCTGTCAAGGGACAGTCTTTTTTATTGGCCTTATTCAAACCCGGGAATATGATTAAATGGTTTTTCAACTATCGGATGGTTGTTTTTTTCGATAGAAGCCGGTTAATTTACTGAATGCCGTAAATTATCGGGAGATAAACGACTGCAAAGAGGTCCGCATCGGCCAATTACTAAAAAATATTAATTTATGAAACCGATGGAAAAGGGTTCGCTAAAACTATATCGAATATTATTTAAAATAAATGGAATGAAAACTCATTTACTAAAGTCATTCCGAATGTAGCGCTTTAGAAACCGCCCCAAGGTAATTAGAGGGTATTGGCAGTATCACATCTAAACATCCTACCGGAGGAGATGTAAGTGGACTGTCAGAGGCCACATGGAAACCGAATCAAGCTCAGTAGAAGGTGCTATTATGGAGCGGATTGTCCTGACAATTGTGATACCTTGTTATAACGAACAGGTCAATTTGGAGCATGGTGTTCTGGAAGAAGTATACTCCTTTCTGAAAACCTTAAAGATCAGTTGGGAGTTGATCATCTCCGACGATGGGTCTGTGGATCGTAGTAAAGACTTGGTTAAGCAATTCTTGATTGAAAAAGAAAATCTTTATTTATTGGAGAATCCTCATGGCGGAAAGCCGGCTGCTATTTTAGCAGGAGTTAAACAAGCCAGAGGAAAATACCTTCTTTTTACCGATATGGACCAATCCACTCCTTTGAAGGAATTGGAAAAGTTGTTGCCATACATTAATTCATATGACGTAATTATCGGTTCCCGGTTAGATCGTAAAAATGCTCCGTTCTATCGGCAGATTGGCTCGGTGGTATTTAAACAATTCCGTAAGTTGATGTTGCTGTCGGAGATAAACGATACTCAATGCGGGTTTAAGATGTTTCGGACAAGCTTAGCCCGGGAAGTCCTGCCCAAACTCGATTATTTTGAAGGCAATACGGAGATCCGGGGATGGAGGGTCACCTCCTTCGATGTTGAACTATTACATATCACGCAACGTCGCGGTATTGCAATCAAAGAAGTTGTGGTTGACTGGGAGGATCGGGATCACAACCAACACAAGCCAAAAGGATATCTTCGGGAATCAATGGAGATGTTGAAAGAAGTAATTAAAGTAAAATTCAATGACCTTCATGGTAAGTACAGGAGCTTTTAATATCATTCGACAACTTTGTTGTTTCCGGAAAGGATGTCAAAGATGGTCATTGCTGAAATAGCAAAACTGATACTTATTTTTTCATTGCCGTTGGCATTATTATTAATCATTTATCGTTTTGGCGTCGAAACCGAAATTTTTAAGGGATTTCCACCATTGGGAATCCATAGAGCGTTTAAAATATCACAATTCACCCGGAAAATCAAAGCCGAAATACGGTACAGAAACTCACTGCATCTGTTTTTGAAAATAACTTTACTGGTGGTTGGTTCCCGGATCGTTCTTTTCTTAATCGGATATATGGCTCTTGTATTGTTCCGCGATGAAAGCCGCAGTTTTCTAGGGACCATGGAATGGATCTGGAACAAATGGGACGCCGGGCATCTGTTGAATATCGCCGAACATGGTTATGTCCGGGAAGGGGAAATGAGATTCTTTATCGTCTTTTTCCCGTTTTATCCGCTGATGGTCCGCTTATTTACGCTCTTCACCCGGAATTATGTATGGGCCGGTTTTTTAGTCTCTCATTTTAGCCTCATCTTTAGCTGCTATTATCTTTTTAAGTTGGTGAAAATGGATGAGGATGAAAAGAGCGCTTGGCGGGGAGTAAAGTTCCTACTTGTTTTCCCCCAATCCTTTTTTTTGAATATTATTTATACTGATAGCCTTTTTTTAGCCACAAGCATTATTTGCTTTTATTACCTGCGTAAGCAAAGGTGGCTCATAGCCGGATTTTTTGGATGTTTGGCCGCTTTTACTCGTAATTTCGGAATTTTATTATTGCTTCCGGCTTTGATGGAATATGTAAAGGAGCGGCAGGTAATCCAGAGGTTAAGAAAAAAGGAGTTCAAAGTTTTCAGCAGAGAGTTTTTTTTCGAAAAAGGGTACGGAATATTATTGATTGCCATCGGTTTAATTATGTATTTGGTTATCAATAAAGTAGTCACCGGAGATTGGTTTGCTTTTCTCAAGCACCAAAGCGAACACTGGCACAATAACTTTGGGTTTTTTGGCGAAAACATTAAGAATTACGTTCAAAATAGTTTTAGCTGGAAACCTTCTCAAGGATTGGCTTTATGGATTCCCGAAGTGTTGGGCGTCTTTCTAGTTATCGGTCTAATCTTTTATGGTTTCGGTAAAATACGTCTTTCCTATATCGCTTATATGCTAGCTTATATCTTTGTTTGCGCCTCTTCCACCTGGTTAATCAGTGGCTTTCGTTATATCGTTAGTTTGTTTCCGATTTATCTATTACTAGCGCTTGGGCTGCGTAACAAAATCGCCGACGCGCTCTTTACTTACACCTCCATTTTAATGTTGGGGTTTTATACGACAGCGTTTGTGCTTGATTTTCCAGTAATGTGATCGAACCTTTATGCTATTTTAGATGATAAAAAACGGATCAGGAGTTGAGTAAAGGATGAAACAGCGCTGGTTGATATTGATTTGTCTGTTGGCGTTGCTAGGAATGGCAAGGCCGGTAACGGCGAAACCCGTTAATCTTCTGAAAAACAGCAATTTTGAATCTGTAGGAAGCCATGACCAACCGAAATATTGGCAGTTAGATTATTGGATGCCGGGGGCTTCCGTTTCACTGACTCAAAGTAAAGTATATGATGGGAAATACGCTTTAGTTATCCAGTCCGAAACCGAGAACGATTGCCGGATGATTCAGAGAGTGAAGGTCAAAGGGGATCAAGTATATCGTTTTTCCGGATGGGTAGCCACTGAAGGGATCCCGGAAGGGCAATATGGCGCTAATCTTTGCGTGATGGGCGGGTTTGTCCGTTCGGAAGGGATCAACGCCACTACCGGCTGGCGACCTTTGGAATTGGTATTTCGGACTTATCCGGGGCAAAAAGAAGTGACTCTTGGGGTGCGGCTCGGTTTTTTTGGTTCGACTAATACCGGTAAAGTTTACTTTGACGGGCTGCAACTAGAACAGGTTAGTAATTGGGGATTGGCTTACCAGCAAATCGACCCACCCCAATCCCAACCTCACCAACTGACGGATTCGGGAAGCAAAGCTTCGACCGAAAAAACCTTTGCCGATTCTTGGTTTTATCCGGTTCTTATTATCTTGCTGTATCTTTTATTATTAGCCGGTCTATGGTTGAAACCCAAGGAGCTTGACGGGTTATTGCTCCAGCCAAAGCTAATTCAGAGGTTGCCGGAGTTGTTCTTTACAGCGGCGGTTTTATCGTTTATCATCAGGTTCCCATTATACGGTGAGGTCCCGTTTACAACAGACATGGGAAACTTTAAAGCATGGGCGTTACGGATCGCGGAGACCGGTCCGTTGCATTTTTACGTTCCGGGTTATTATTGCGATTATCCGCCTTTTTCTTTATATATTTATTGGATGATCGGCGGATTGATTAAGTTATTCCGGTGGGGCGGCAATGAATTTATGATCAACTTCTTGCTGAAGGCGCCGTCATTTATTTGTGACGTTGCTACCGCTTGGCTAATATATCTGTTGCTAAAGAAAAAAAATCCGGTATTGGGCTGGGTTTTGTCTGTAATATATATGTTTCTGCCTTCAATCATCTATAATTCTTCCTATTGGGGCCAGGTTGACACCTTTTATATGTTCTTAATGTTATTGATCTTTTATTTATTAACCAAGCGACAACCGGAATGGGCAGCAGTTTGTTTGGCTGCTTCGTTCCTGACCAAAGCTCAGACCCTGGCTTTTATTCCGTTACTCCTTTTTTACCTGGTAATTAATTATGATTGGAAACGTTGGCTCAGTACGTTCTTTGCCGGGCTGACCGCATTCATATTGATAATTTTACCATTTAATATAAACCAGTCTCTGACCTGGATCTTTGATCTGTATTTTAAACAGGCGGAGTTGTACCCCTACGCCTCTATGAATGCCGGCAACTTTATCGCGTTGTTAAACGGAAACTACGCTAATGACGGCCAAGGGATCTTTTTTGGGGTAACATACCGGAGCTTAGGTTTAATGCTATTCGGCATCAGCGTAGTTTGGAGCTGCTGGTATTATTGGAAGAAGAAGACTTTGGCGGCGTTGACCGTAGCTTTTACGCTTACTTCCTACGCTTTTTTTATGTTTTTCCCGCGGATGCACGAACGTTATCTCTTCCCGGTTTTAGCGTTTCTTTTGTTACTGGTCGGTTACACCAAAGATAAAAAATTATTCTTCATTACCTTGCTGCTCAATCTAAGTTATCTCTTGAATATGCATATGGTAATTTTGAAATTTAAGAATTTGTTGGATAATAATGTATTTGAACGAGGCGTCTATATTCTTGGATTAATCCATACTGTATTGTTCATCGCATTTTGGCTGATCTGCCAAATGCAGTTGGGAAAAGGGCGGACGTTAAAGCAGTTTTTCATTAGTTGCGCGAAAAAATATCGGAATAACTTGACCGATAAATTGGCCAAAAAGCCGTTTGTAATGCAAAGACGCGACTATTTGATTATGAGCGTTTTGGTCCTGGGATACGCATTGTTAGTTCTGATTCGACTTGGATCTTGGTCTACTCCGCAAAAGGGATTGGAAATGTTAAGCCCCGAGCAGGGAGTGGAGGTTGTGTTTGAAAAGCCTTCGGCAATTGATTCGGTGGCCATCTATGACGCGGAAGGCGCCGGAGAGTTAATATTTGAATATTACGACGGAGAATATTGGAACCGTCAAACCTACAATGCGAAGGAGTATTATCTTTTAAACCGTTTCCCATTGCAAGCCGCCAATGTCCAACGGATCCGGATCTTTCCTAATCCGGCGGCTGGAAAAATCAATGAAATTGCCTTTTTAGATGGGGAAAAACATGTGTTACCGGCGGGAACGGTGTTCCCTTTTAATTCCGGCACCGGAACCGTACCCGAAGAGCACCCGCTCTTTGACGAACAAGAGCTAATGACCGTTAAACCTTCTTACCTGAATAGCACTTATTTTGATGAAATCTATCACGGACGAACCGCTTACGAGTTTGTCAAAGGTAGCAGCGTCTATGAAACCACTCATCCTCAATTTGGCAAAGATCTGTTAAGCCTGGGAATCTTAATTTTTGGGATGAATCCTTTCGGGATGCGTGTAGTCCATGCCTTAATGGGAATTTTGCTGATGGTTTTGTTGTTCTTTTTGGGCCGCCAGATATTGGCGACCCGTTTTGGGGCCTATTGTACCATGGGTTTAGGGATGATTGATTTCATGCCGTTGGTGCAAAGCCGTTATGCGACTATTGATACGACTTCAGTTTTATTCATCGGTTTAATGTACTTATTCACCTTCAAATTTATTAGGGAACAGGAATCCGGGGCCCCTCTTCGGAAATCCTTACCTACCGTAGTTTTATTGATGGTCAGTTTTGCCTTGGGCGCCGGTGTCAAATGGACGGTAGTCTATGGGTTCGCCGGAGTAGTCGGCTGTATCGCCCTGTTGAAGTTAGGCCAATACCTGCGGTACCGGCAAGAACGCGCTTGCTTAACTGTTACGGCTAAGAAAAAGGGCCAAAACCTAGGTGAGCAACGCATTCAACAGTTACAAACAATTGGGAAGATTTTTTGGAAGGGTAATGTGGGGGTAACGATTTTAATATTTGTTCTGGCCTTTTTCCTGATTGTCCCGGGGTTATACTACCTTGGGTATCTGCCTTATCTGAACAGCCAGGGGATAAGAGAAGCTTTTTCGACCAAAGCGGTTACGGAAATAATTAAAAACCAACGAGATATGTTTAATTATCATTCCCAACTCCAGGCATCCCATCCCTTTGCTTCCTCCTGGTGGAGCTGGCCCTTTTGCTTTAAGCCCTTATGGGTGTATAGGGCCGCTCATGCGGGACCTGGAATGAAAGGCACCATTGTCAGCATGGGTAATCCATTGATTTGGTGGTTAGGGGTAATCGCCATAGTGATCATGGGTTATCATTTAATAACAAACCGACGTTTTTCCATATTTTACATGGTCCTAATCGGTTTTTTCTCCCTTTATTTACCATGGGTTTTGGTGAGCCGCTGCACCTTTATTTATCATTTTTATCCGGCGCTGCCTCTGTATTTTATCATGATCGCCTTTTTATTGGAATCCCTTTGGGAACAGGGCATTACCGGGAAAAGGTTGGTCTATGCGTATTTTAGCGCGGCGCTTTTGCTGTTGGTCCTTTTTTACCCGGCGCTTACCGGTTTGGAAGTCCCGCAGGCCTATGCGGACCGGGTTTTGAATTGGTTCCCTAAAGATTGGCTTTTCTAATAGGACAGAAGAGATATTAAATAAAACGAAGAGGAAAAATGAAATGGAAACTGTGAAACGGTTTAATCATTTTTTTAAAGGGCTTTTTACCTTTAATACCTTTGCTCAATTTTACCGTTATGTTTTAGTCGGATTTTTATCTTTTATAACAGAAACATCCTTGCTTTATTTGCTTACCGATCACTTAAAATTATGGTACATCTACTCTAATTCCATAGCATATATCATTGTGTTTTGGCTCAATTTTTTATTGAACCGGTTTTGGTCTTTTAAATCCAAACAAAATTTACCGACTCAGTTAGCCATGTATTTAGGGTTGTTTGTGATCAACTTATTCGCTTCCAACGGGATGTTATACTTATTGACCAGTGTATTTAAGGTTTATTATTTGATTTCCAAGATTTTTGCAGTCGCCTTGGTTGTCTCCTGGAATTTTGTGATTTACAAAAAAGTGATCTTTAAATAAAGAAATACTTAATTAAGAGGTGCTATGATGACCGCCGTTAAAAAAGATCCGTTACAGCAAGGAATCAGCCTGTTTTTTCCGGCCTATAATGAAGCGGAAAATGTAGGTGGTACCATTGAAAAATGTATATCTGTATTGGAACCGCTGGGTTGCGATTATGAAATAATTATAGTGGATGACGGCAGCCGGGACCGGACTAGGGAGATAGTGGAGGAATATGCCGCGAAAAACAGCAGGGTAGTCCTGAAGCGGCATGAAAAAAATCAAGGGTACGGTGGCGCGTTACAAACCGGCTTTAATAGCTGCCGTTATGGGCTGATCTTTTTTTCCGATTGCGATCTCCAGTTTGATTTGGGAGAATTAACTTCTTTCATTGAACTGATGAAAGCTGACCCGGAGATCCACGGGGTCATCGGTTACCGGATTAAGCGGGCCGACCCCTGGATTCGGAAACTGAATGCTTTCGGGTGGAACTGTTGGGCCCGTTTATTATTCGGGTTGAAAGTGAAAGATATTGATTGCGCCTTTAAACTCTTTAAGCGGGAATTGATCGAGAATATTACTATTGAATCTTCAGGAGCGTTGATTAGCGTTGAAATCTTGACCAAGATTAAAAAGGCCGGTTACCGGCTGGTCGAGTCCGGGGTCCATCATTATCCCAGGCAAGCCGGGAAACAGACCGGGGCCAAACTCAGCGTAATTATCAATGCGTTTCATGAGTCCTTTAAATTATATGGAAGGATCAAGGGTTAATAGGTGTTGAACATATAAATAACAGCTTAATCTTGCTGGTTTGTCCGTTAAAACCATCAGCCCCGGCCATTTGGCCGGGGCTTTTGTATTAATATTTAATCATCAAAGTGTTTTCTTATATTATTACGCTTCGCTTAACATAGGTTATGAATTCATATATATTGGTACGCATCAATGTTGAAATAATATTTAATACAGAAAACACCTTGATTTTCAATGGATAAGATGGTTTTATCATG
>JAEWZY010000059.1 GCA_023394955.1 Bacillota bacterium | reverse complement strand
AGTTCATGCTTGATCATAATCCCAGCCCAAATAGGAAATAATTTAAGAAACTCACAATAAGGGTGTAATGATGATCAAAGCAACCTTTCCTCATATGGGAACTTTAGCGATCCCTATGAAGTCTCTGCTTTCTAATCTAGGACTCCAACCGGTAGCCCCACCGCCGACTTCCCAAAGCACCATCGCCATCGGGACTAAATTAGCCCCGGAATTCGCCTGCCTTCCTCTTAAAGTGAATTTAGGCAACTATGTTGAAGCAATCGCCCGAGGGGCGGAACTAATCTTAATGGCCGGAGGAGTCGGCCCCTGCCGTTTCGGATATTATTCCCAAGTACAACGGGAGGCCCTCTTCGAAGCTGGCTATGACGTTGAACTTGTGACCCTGGAAGCGCCCAACGCCGATCCCGGCGAATTGTTCCGTAAAATCAAAAAGTTCATACCGAGGCACAGTCCTGCGGCACTCATTAACGCGCTCCATGTTTTCTGGAAAAAGGCTCGGGCCATCGATGTTTTCGACCGACACGCCAACCAAATCAGGGCTGGAGAGGCTAATCACGGCGCCGCCACTCTGGTTCAAAATAAATTTTATCACGCTATCGACCAAGCCGAAAGCCTCAAGGATATTAAGACGGTCCTTGACTTATTTTTAAAGGAATTGAAATCAATACCACTCGTTCATGTTTCCCGGCCTTTAAAAATCATGCTGCTTGGTGAAATTTATCTGGTACTTGAACCTCGGATTAATTTTAAGATCGAGGAAATCCTCGGCCAGATGGGAGTCGAGGTCAAACGGAGCATTTATCTGAGCGACTGGATCGAAGAACACCTCAATATTTTTCCAACCACCAAGAAGGGCCGCTCCCATCTGCTCCAATTGGCCTATCCTTATTTGGACAGCCATGTCGGTGGCCACGGCCTGGAATCGGTTGCCCACGGGATCGAAGCCGGCGTTAACCGAATGGATGGGATCATCCAATTAGCCCCATTTACCTGTATGCCGGAGATCATCGCCATGCCCATCCTCTCAACTATTTCAACCGATTTTTCCATTCCCGTGCTTCACTTGATCATCGATGAGCACTCCGGTGAGGCGGGTATTCATACCCGCTTGGAAGCGTTCATCGATTTGTTGAAATACCGGCCTAAAGCTAACCTTAATTCCCACCGGGTACTGCTTCCACAATAAGTTTTCGGATTCCATAAATCTAAGTCAAGACCACCCGTCAAACGGGTGGCTTGCTTGACCATGTTCCCATGCTTATGCTTTAGGTTTACAAGAAATAAACCATCTTCCCTTTTGAAGATGGTTAAAAATTTTTTGAAAATGGCGCGCCCGGAAGGACTTGAACCTTCGACCTACTGATTCGTAGTTTCGCCAGTTAAATTTTATCTTGTTTTATTTCGTCTTATCTTGTTTTAAAAGTTCAGTATAATCAAGGGTTTATAAAGATATTTCGCCCCAAGTTTTCCCAATTAGTTTTATTTGATTTTACCTTATTTTATTCCCGTTGGTGTAAAAATTGGTGTACTAAAAAACGCTTACGAAGTCTATTATCTTTTACATTATTAGCTTGTCTTTTTCTTCTTGGTAAAGCCATCGATTTTTCTAGCTGAACCTTTCTTTAATTCGTCAATAACATGGGCATACATTGCGGTAACAGAGGATAATTCTTTATGGCCTAAATTATCTTGGATAACCCGATAATCTTCCCCTTGAGCTAAAAGTAAACTAGCGTAACTATGCCGCAAGGAATGAAAATGAATATCTTTATGGAATTTTATCTTAGTGATTAATAGTTTGAAATGCTTGGTAAGAAACGCCGGGTTAACCATTCGATCATCAGGCCAACAAAAAACAAAATAATCTTTGTGTAATTCTACCACATTTCCCCTAATTTCATCCTGCTGCTTGAATAAGTCCTTAATAACATTAACCACATCGACGGGCAAAGGCACTTTTCTAATACTCGTTTTAGTCTTAGGCGATTGGATAATCAATTTGTTTTTCGGGCCTTCGGCTGAATGGGTTTTAACTTTTGCTATGCTTCGTTGAACCTTTACAAATCCTTCATCAAAGTTAAAATCACTTCGTTTTAATCCCGCAATTTCTCCAACTCTTAACCCGGTTCCCAGCGCAGTAACAAAAGCGGGATACCAATAATCATCAGATACCTTTTCCAAGAAGTCCACAATTTCTTCCGGGGTTAAATACTCAATTTCCGGCTTGTCTTTACCTATGGCTTCAGTATAATCATTGGGGTTGAAAGCAATCTTTTTCTTTTTAACTGCTTTCTTTAGCGCCATTCCAATAACTTTTCGAATATCCCCAACAAGTTTTTTGGATAAGGTTTCTTCCCCCGGTTTTCCGTTAACATCTTTCTTTTGGCGCAGTTTCTTTTGCTTCTTTTTCTGGTTATAGAAATTATCAAGCGCTTCGGTAGTTATTTTATTCAATCGATGCTTACCAAGATCGGGTTTAATATGATAGCGGATTAGATATTCGTAAAAATCATAGGTTCCCGGTTTAATATCCCCGGTATACTCTTTAAGCCAAATATCTAGCCATTCCCCAAAGGTTATTTTATCACCTTTTATATAAATACCTTTCCGGGTCTGTTCTTTAGCATCGTCTAGTTTTTCTTTTACCGCCCCTTGCGTTTTCCCGTAAAGGCTTATTCTTTCCCCATTAATGGTTATACGCGCTTCAAAGAAGGTTTTTTCTTTACCGTTTATTATTCTGGTTCGTTTAAGTATTGTTCCTTCACCGTTCGCCCTTCGCTTAGCCATTTGTAATCATCTCCTTTCGGCGAAACGCTTTCAAACGACAGTTGGAAGAACAATAATTTTTTCCGTTTCTTCTTTGAAACGTTTTATCGCATACCGGACAAATAGCCGTTTCATTTTTTATGGTTTTCAATATGCGTTTCTTGCTTTTCGTTTCATCTTTAGAAGGCGTTTCATTCCCAAATTCCAAATCAGGATTACAAACCGTCAAACCAATATAAATAAATAAGATTAAGCTCCCAAAAATAACGATTGCTAACATATTATCGTTAACCCCGAGTATTTCAGCTAATGCAGAAAATGAATTTACAGCGCTTACTACATCTTGATCCGTTTCATTCATCCGGTCAATTAGCGCCGCCTGTTCTGTCTCCAAGCGTCTAATTTCGTTCAATAGTTTTTGGCTATTCCGGCCAAACCCGGTTTTGGCTTCCGTTATCATTTGCAGATTAAGAGAAGCGATCAATTCATCAATCTGCATATATCGCTTTTGGGCCATAGTGTTAATTTGTTGAGCTTTATCAGTTTTCGTAGTATTAACAGATATTTCAGCCGCAAAAAATGCAACGGCGCTTAATACGCCGAATAATAGGACATAAAAGACATAAACAAAAATAAGCGCAGCACCTTGTAAATATCGTTTATCCTTTATCTTGCTTTTTCCCAATGATAAAAAATACTGGGCCAACAGTTCAACCGCTATTACTCCCACGGGAACGCCCCAATGATAGATTGGGTTATCTGATAACTGATATAAGAAATACATTATCAAACTGGTTGAGATTATAAGACATATCGTATAAATGATAATCCGGAAAGCCTTCATTAAAAACGTTCCCCCTTTCTATTCATAATTTCTAATATCATCCTGGCTGCGTCCGCTCTACCCTCTAACCAGTCTTTTTGGGAAGAAGGTATATTTTCATGTTGGATTATCACTTGGCAAAGGCTTTCAATTTCTTTTAACCGGTCAAGCTGTTTCTGAATGCTCATGAGGTTTACCTCCTTTCTGTATTTGTTAATCTTGATTCAAATCCAGCTTCAAAAGCTTTTTCGCTTTCACAAGCAAGCAATTCCCCTTCAGCATTATCCAAATCCCTAGTTAAATGCTTCTTATCCTTTGGAAGTAAGCTTTCAATTTCATCCAAAATAGCTTTATAGCGGTTAAATATGTTGTTGTAAGTATCATCCGTAATAATTCCAGATTCCAAATAATCAGAATAGGCCTGTTTAATAGTCTTATTCATTAATAACACGCTCCCTATTTGTATTCTGAAACTTAGTTCTTTTAAAAACTCACTATTCTACTAGAGGAAAAATTGTAAATAAACCTATTCCAGAGTGTCAGTAATTTGTTAATCTTCCAGAAAGTAATTGATTGGAACATCAAAGTAATTAGCAATCTTTTGAAGCTTGTCCACTGCCGGAATTGACTTTTTCCATTTAGATACGCTTCCGGTCGATAAACTAAGTTCTTTCTCTAAAAAATAAACCGATATACCTTTCACTTTACACAGGTCTTTGATTTTGGAATATATCAGTTAGTCCACCTCCCTTCTGTATTGAATTTCAGAAATGTATTGAGGAAACAAGGAAAATATTCTATGATGGAGGAGATAAATAAATTTAAAAACTCCATATGTAGAATATTTTCTACACCTATATTTCATTATATAGAAAATATTCTAATAGTCAAGGTTATTATAGAATATTTTCTGCGCTTTTTAATTAAAGGAGATTACAATGGATTTATTAGAGCGAATAAAAGATTTGTGCAAGGAAAAAAGCATTTCACAACGAAGATTAGAACAGGAATTGGGTTTGGGAAACGGAGCTATTTCCAAATGGGTAAGATCATCGCCTAGCAGTGATATAGTGGAGAAATTAGCAAATTTTTTTCAGGTTTCAAGTGATTATCTTCTTGGCCGGATTGATTTCCGCGCCTGGGATGAAAAATATAATAAAAATGGCGAACTAGCCGCCGAAGTTCAATATATTGAATCTCTAAACCCTTATAAAGACCTCACCAAAGATGAAATTAAGCAGATGGAAAACTTTAAGAATTACTTGATTTCCCAGCGAAACAAATAAAAAAGCACTCCTGTTATAGAGTACTTTTTCGAATATTAAGTTTCAATTACTGGAAAGAAGTGGTAAATTGAATCAACTATCATCAAAAGACGATGTACTGTACACTGTTTCAGAGGTTGCCAAGTTAATTAAAACTAACCCAGCATATGTTTACACCTTAGTAAAAGCGGGTTTACTACCAGTATTAAAGCTTGGCAGTTATAAAATAAGAAAAGTGGCACTGGACGAGTTTTTAGCCAAGTGGGAAGGTTGGGATTTAACAGATCCCTTTAACCCGGTGGAAATTAACCATCAGAAATTTTGAAACTTAATTTTCAATTTCTGAATAAGTTCCTGATTCTTTCATATATTCCGCAAACTCTTTTTTAAGTTCTTCCGGTGCATCATTAGTTAAATGCCAATTCCCATATTCTTCAATAAAATAGGGAGAATCAAAAAAACTTGGTTTTGCTTGTGACATAAGAGTTTCAATAGGTACTTCAATTAAATTAATTTCCCAAGGAATTTTTACACCTTCTTTTTCAGCCTCATCATGGGTTTTTATGATTTCATTAATATCTTCGTCAGAATACCCAAGTTTTTTGGCTTTAGTGATAAATTCATCTTTAGTCATTTCCGGGTTCACCCCTTTAATTTATTATATCATGACTTCCAAGAAATGAAAAAAACCCGGAGATTCCGGGTTTAATCGAACTGACCACCTCTTAACCTTAAACTCATAAAATGTTCATCTTTACTGAATATATGTTTTGCTTCTTCTACTAACATCCAGTTCTGAATCTTAA
This sequence comes from Bacillota bacterium, assembly GCA_023394955.1. Lineage (GTDB taxonomy): Bacteria > Bacillota > UBA4882 > UBA8346 > UBA8346 > JAAYHS01. Next base: position 25,903 of record JAEWZY010000059.1, on the reverse strand, counting down.
CATCGCCCAAGTCTAACTTTACTAAGACAAATGAACCACCGCGAACCCGGACATCTCCAAAGACATTTGAAATTGAAAAATTACTGCTTTTTTTATTGTACAGTCTCAATAAAGTTTCAGCCATGTTTGCCATATTCACTTTATCGCCGACCGTATCATAATACTGCAAAACCCCCCATTTCTTAATATTGTTTATATCATTTAGTGGGTAAACTTCTCGTTGGCCTGTTTTTTCGTTTTCTCGTGATAATACGATTTGATTATAAGTTTCCTCGTTAATACTAGAAGTATAATCGAAATTTTCACCGGATTCTTCGTCAATCAGTAGATTAACCCTCATGGATTCAATGTCTTTTAAAGTCAGTTTTCCAAAATCATCATATAGTACATACATTCTCCCGGTGTTATCAAATGTAATATCTAAAGCATTTAAAATAATATCCCATAAGGTTATATTATCTTCAATTCGCGCAGCAATCTTATAATTAGTATTTTCAAGCGTTCCGGTTTGTAACTTAAACTCATTAGCTAACATTTGAATTACTTCAGTAGCGGTTTCATTAAGATACTTAAAAATGGTTTTATTTTTCAAGTATCTCAATTGATCGTAAGCAGTAATATTTATTATGTTCTCTTTGTTGCGCTTTCTAGTGAATATAAATCCACGAAAAATATTATTACCATCTACTTTGAAAATAACTTCGTTGCCTTCTTCAAAATTGGCGATTCCATCATATACAATAGAAAAATTTAATCTTCCTGGTTGCCCTTTTCTTACTGTCTCCCAAGTTACACCGTCCAAAACAGCCGGTTGATAATATTTAACTAGATTAGCATTTTCACCAAAGCCGCTTCCTAGCCCAGTTCCAGTATTAATTATTAATTCAAACATTACACATGCTCTCCTTCCGCTGCTGATTCCATAGTTTCATAAAGTTTATCTTCCAAATAAGTAACCATTTCATCAAGATCAACAGAAGAATTAACATTGTTATTAATACCACCCATATCAATCCTAATTTCCGCAGTTGTAAAGCGGTTAATAACTTCCTGTTCCGCTAAATCTCTTAAATATTTAAGTTCTTCTTCTGATGAATCCATTGAATCACTTATTTTTGATGTATTGATAGCAGTATCATTAGTATTGTTAAAAATTCCATCCAAAACACTTCCAAGTTCAAAACTTTCTAAACTTTCCCCGGCACTGTAACCGACATTCCACGCATCACCATAAGCGAATCTTTTTAATCCTAAACTATTTGTGTTTAAATTAAGTTCATTCATTATAGTCTTATAATTTTCATTTGGCGCATATCGTTTTACTGCATCGTCGGCTATTTGTTTTAAACCTGATCGCCAATCAGCCACCGTTTCAGCCATTGTAGAACCAAATACAAAATCCATTGCTGAAGCAATTTTTTCAAGCATCATTAAAACATTATCAGCCATTCCCTGGAACATATAAATAATAGTTGATATTGGATTAGTGAATATGTTTCCAATAAAGTTTGTAAACCTTATAAAAGGATTTACTAAACCATTTACGACCCCTAAAACTAAGTCGAATAATCCCAAAAACAAATTCCAAAGAAACGCTCCCAAAACAGTAAACGCCCCAAAAATTACACCAGTCGCACTTATCGAAGTTCCTGCAAAATGATTAATTGCCGCTACAGCGCCATAAAATAAAGCAATCAACCCAATAATTAAAAGGATGATCCAAGTTAAAGGACAGGCGTATAAAGCAGCGTTTAGACCATGTTGCGCCGCCGTAGCCGTAAATGTTGCTCCTGATTGCATCATTTGCGCCGCTCCCGCTAATGTCGCTTGAATGGCATGTATAGCCAATAACCCATTAGTAATTAAACTTACCACATTATAGGCAACCATAGCCGCTACAACTCCCCAAACTATAGGGGCAATCCACGACCAGTTATCATAGAGAAAACCACCGATTGCAGTTATCAGGTTAAAAACATCTGCAACAACATTTGCAACTATTACCAAACTATTTATAAGTCCATCCGTAAACTTCTGAAAGTTTTCATTGTTTGCAATGTTACTTATTTTAGCTAATACAGGTTCAAAAACTTTTATCGCTTTATTCTGGATTGAAGTCCAAACTTGTTCCCATGTCATAGGTAACTCTGCAAACTTTCTATTAGTTTCGTCTGCCGCCGCAAACATTGCATTTTTGATAATCTCAGAAGTAATTAAACCTTCACTTGAAAGTTCCCGAAGTTCGCCAACCGATTTTCCCATATATTTTGCAATCGACTGCGCCAATAATGGAGCATTTTCCATAATAGATCGGAATTCGTCCCCCTGGAGCCGTCCCGATGCCATGGCCTGGGTTAATTGATACATTGCCGCGCTCTGTTCTTGAACACTCGCGCCACCAATTTTAAACTGTTTGTTCATCTGTTCCGCAAAGAAAACAGCTTCTTTGTTAGATGAAAAAGCATGCCCCGCCAATATTCCAAGTTTCGAAACAACCGCCGTAGTATCTAAATAGACACCTCTAGACCTTTGAGCAGAAGCAAAAATCATATTTTGTAATTCGGAAGTAGTTTGTAAACCATCATTCATTAAATTTAATCTTGCTTTAGTGGACGTAATTTGATCCGCTAAATTTAATGTTTTAGTTATCCCTAAATAGGTTCCAACCGCCGCAGCGATTTTAATTATAGCCCCATGCATACCGTTAGCGGCGGTTTGACCATTGCGAATATCATCGTTAAATTTCTTTTGTTGGTTGTCAGCTTCTTTAATTTCTTGTTCAATTTGATTAAATGTAACTTCAGCTTTATTTAATTCTTGCCTTGCCGTTTGAATGCTATTAGTATCAATGGCATTGTGGGAAGCGGTTTGAAGTGCTTCAAAGCTATTGATTGTTATATTTAAAGCGTTGGTAATACTTTTAAGTGGGCCTGAAAAACCATCATAAACTTGAATCGCTGATCTAATTGTAGCCATCAGATTTCACCCCTTTCTTTTCCTCTCCGTTCTGATTCGACTTGAAGCATTGATGAATATACCATTTGCCAATCGGTTCTATTTTTTATACCCTGTGAAACCTTAATTTCTTTCTTTAATTGCTTGTCCTTTTTTCGCATCACCCGTGGCATCCATTCTTTTAAAATCCTAAAGCCGGGGTAATCCTTATTTAAAATAAGAACTCCATCATTAGTAACTCGCCCAAATTCCGTATAAGCTGGAATCTCCGAATCGGGTTTATAATCAATTTCCGGTATTAATGGAATAAGGTTAAATCTAACGGCCCATAAATGGGGATTAATTACTTCAATGTTTTTGTTCATTTAATTCACCCCCCTAAATAGAAGTGTCTTAGTCTTTCAGCCTAGAGATCTATGGATTTCTTGCACTAACTTATCAAATCTGCTCAATACTTTCCGTCTACGGTCTATAAGTTCTTCCATTTTTATAACCGCTCTTTCAACGCTTGATTCCCAATTTTCCTTGAATGAAGTTAAACCAGTACCCCGGTAAGCCCAACGCGAAAGAATTTCGTCATGGAACGACTGTAAAGTGAGGTCTTGGCGTAATTTTCGCAAGGCGTTAACCTCTAATTGTCGAATATAGGATGAGTTCACTCCTCGTTTAGCAGCAATTTCTTGCAGCGTTTCACCTTCAAAGTATCGTTTGCGAATAACGTCTGCGCGGTTCGCAGGTAGTTTTGAAATTGACTTTTCAAGCGTTTCCCGCAACTCCGATTGAAACTGATTATCAATAATATCCTCAAAAGATTCTTCGCTGTTTGGGTCTGCTAATAAATCAATATACTCTAAATCATTATCTTCCCCAGATGTTTCATTCAAGCTTTTGCATTGGTCAAGTAAGTTACGCTTTCCACGGATACCCACAAGACTGTTAAAATGGTTCAAAAGCGGGAATTTAAGATAGGATAGTAATTTATATCCCCGCTCTGGTTGATATGCTTGTACGGCATCACGGAGAGCGAAAAAACATATTTGAATAATATCATCCAATTCAACCCCGCATGAAGCGCAACGATTGCAGTAAAGTGAAAATAGCTTATAGGCTTTTTGATTAACAATGCCTTGATTTTGTTCCCACAGTTGCGTCATTAAATCTTGTTCCCCGCTTTGTATTTTTAGTGCCAGTTCTTCATTTGTCATATTGAAAACCGCCCCTTCCTTTTGGTATAATTAATTTAGGGTTTACTTAGGGTCGCTTCGAAAGGAGCGGCTTTTGTTTTTTTAAAATAGGGGAAGGTCAAAAACAGCTAACCTTCCCCAGTGCTTGGTTAATCGGCTTTCCTTGCAATCAATTCATTAGAATTACAGGTTTCAACCAATACAAGGGAACTGGTTGTTCTTCCAGTAGAGTCTTTATCCAGAAGATATTTAACGGCTTGATTTTCCAAAGGTGGAGCAGCACGATAAATAAAACTGTCCTGTTCTGATTTTTCAACCAAAGAATTTATCATATTTGTTCTCATTTCATTAAAAAGTTTTAACCGTTCAACATAATTACAGAGCGAATCTATATAACTATCATAGGCACTTTTTAACGCCGTTTCTAAGTCAACTAATTCAGATTGCACCGCTTCATAGTCTTGCTTTAATAATACCTCCGACATTATAAATTCATCCCCTCTTTATGTAATTCCGTTTGAATATCCTCAAATGAACTAGAAGGCAATCCATCAGCCCTTCCAAGAATATCATCAATGTTTTGGGCTTCTTTAAGAAGCATATCAGTTTGAATCACATAACCTAAGCTGTTTTGGCTATAAGTCCCATTATTGAAAACATGGGCAAAGTTATTTTTAAGAACATCCAAATTATTTATAGCCCGGTCAAGTAACCCAAGACAAACAAGGCTGACGGGTAAGCCGTCTTTACCGTATCTAGTAGTAAGAACGGAATAGAAGTTTTTCACTGTCGAATAATCACCAAAGAATGGTTTAACCATTTCAAAGGCTTTTTCATCAGTTATATTATCGCCCAGTAAATCAATAAACCCGATTGCATTACTTACTTGACCTTGATAATCATCCGACTTTTTAATGGTACGGGTTAAAATACTGTTTTGTTCTTCCATGATAATAGCTTTAAGTTGATTATTAAATTCCGTGTCATTGGTCTGCATTTCGGCTTTAATTTCCCGGATTTTTTCGCCTCGGTAGTCAGCCGCATAAAGCTGGTCAGCTTCCCATTTTGCAATTTGATTTAAAAATTCACTAGTAATTTTTTTGTAATTTGAAATCAATTTTTCAATTTTGTTCTTAAATTCTGTTTTCATAATTTTTAATCACCTTTCGTTTATAATTTTTGAAAATTAACTTCAATTCCTGAATATTGTTTTGCAATTTGCCAGGGTTCATTGTATAGTAGGTCTTTGAGAACCTCCACCATTGATGCTTCTCCATAATAAACATCCCAATCAGGGTTTTGGGCAAAATATTCTTCTTTAGTATCAATGATTCTTTCAACATACCTTTGAGTACATTCAACACCATTGGAATTCTTCCCCATGTAATGTTCTTCTACTTCATATCTGCCATCAGAAAGTTTTCCGATAAAAGCAATACAAGGCTTGTTATTTGGCACTTGAATATCCAGTTCTTCAAGTCGTTTGGTTATCTGTTTTTTCAAGGTTATCTTTTTCTTAATCACTTTTTCAACCTTCTTTCCAGTTCAGCAAGCCTTTGAACAATGTTTTCATTTTCATACATGCTTATCCCCATATCCAGGATACTTCTTGCAGCAGCTACACGAGAAGAATCAGTTGCAGCAGGGTTATTCATTATTGTTCGCAATACTTCCAAAGATTCTAAACAATATCCCTGGCTTTTTTGCATGGCATCATTGAACATATCATTTTTAAAAGTCTGCAAAATATTCTGAAACACTTCGTCTTTCCGCAATCTATAAAGTGTTGCTTCCGAAATAGCTGACTTTTCAGCAGCTTCTTTCAATGTAGAGCAGGTAAGAAGGTTCATTGCAACTTTTTCTTTATTCAATTTCGCCATGTTATCACCACCTTTTTTTTCAAAAATCATTCATTTTAATTCATTTCCCGTCATTATAGTTTTTTTAACTGAAATCAAATTTTCCCTTAAATCCAAAATCACTTCTGCAACTCTCCCAATTGAATTGAGGGTAACCGGCAATTTTAAAAGCTTCGTTTATTCTTGTAACAATATTTCCGGGTACTGGCTTATTATTGATTAGGGACTGGACAATAAACCCTAAATCGGTATCAGTTAAAGCCGCCAACATCTTCTGAACTGGAATTTTATTATTACCCGGAAGTTTGTCCAAAAAATCATTTATATGTAATTCTTTTCTTGCGTAATTTATTGCAATTACCATATCATCCGCAAAACATATTTGAAAATCATTTCCGATAAGCTCCATGAATTTATTTATCATTAAAGCGATTGCCGAATATTGAATGAATATATCATCATGATTTGATTTATATGGATTCGGGCATGTAATTTTAATTTTTATGCAACTATTTGCAACTATTGCGACTTTAACCACATCCGGATTAAACAAATCCCCTTCAATATCCCATTCAATAACTGTTATTTCTTTGATTCCTCTAACTAAAGTTAGAAATTCCGTTCCTGTCATGTTTTTTCACCTCCTTTTTTTTTTTAAAAAATTACACTTATTACACTTAGAAGTGTAATTTCTTATTACTTTATTTTTCTAAGTAAATTTATTTATTTTATTTCTTGTTATTTATATTAAGAAGTTGTTACCATCTGTGATAATGTGATTTTCCTTTAATATCAATGCTTCCAAGTGTGATTTCATGTGTGATAATTTGTGATTTAACTGTGATTTTTTAAACAATACACTCTAATTGTTTTTCCCCTATCATTTGCAGTAGTAGTTTCAAAACTAGCATGAAGTTTTAACTGTTTAGAAAATGCCGTTTTTGATAATGACTGAAAATTATTTTTATCGCAGAACCTACAGTAATGTTCATAAACTCTTGAGGTTGGTTCATTTTCAATTTGAAAACTTTCATCATCGCAGTCTTTAAGGAAAGAAAGAATAGGGTTGTTTGAAACTTCATATTCTTCCAGTTCTTTTTTAACTTTTTCAGAAATTGAAAATTTCTTATTTTCAAGGACTCTTTTCAATCCTTCAATTCCTAATTTGATAAAATATTCAATTGATTCTTGACTTTGCAGTTTATACTTTATTTCAGGATCAAAATCATCATCTGTATCGTTGAATTTTGCTTCAAAAGGAACAATGATCAACCTTCGAATAATTGCATTACTTTTGTCATTCATCCTAGGTACACTATTAGCGCTAAAAATCATCTTACAATATGGGTTAAATTCAAATTTAGGCTGTCCTTTTTGTTCTGCAACAATTTTATCCCCGGTTACAATTTTTTTAAATAATGAAGGGTCTGTAATAAATGTATCTCCAATGTCATCGCCTAAATTTGCCAATTTTCCATAAAGAGTAACTGTTGAAAATCTTTCACTAAGTTCTTTAAGGTCATTAGCTGCAATATTCTTATCGCCTAGAATACGATTAAGAACTGCTATAAATGTACTTTTACCATTAGCACCATCCCCAGTTAATATAAAAGCCTTTCCTAATTCATTTCTCCGGTATAAACAATACCCAATAAGTTCTTCCAATAATGACCTTATTGAATTATCGTTACAAGCAATTTTATTAAGTGTTTTATCTGCAATTCCAGAATAAGCAGCCGGGTTATAATCCCAGTTAATTTTATTAGTAATAATAATTTCAGGTGAAAAAGAAATAAATGAATTATCTTTGATATTATAAATTCCGTTTTTAAAAGCGATCATATTTGCATCTGCCTGTTGTCGTTCATCACAAATTATATTCAGGTATTTCAAGACTTCTTTCCGTTTAGCATCTGTTAATAATGGAATGTGTTGAATCATAACTTTTTCTAATTTTTCAAGGGAAGAATTATAATAATTATCAATATAAATATTCAATCGACCATCAATTTTAATAATATGGTTGTTATTCTTAATATAAGTTGCGAACCGATCAAATAAAAAGGTTTTTCCTTTAAAGAAATTAGGTTTTAAAAAGCTTTCATCCCTTAAAATTGTTTCAAGTTCCTTCTCGGATAGTGGTTCTTTTAATATGTATTGGTTAATGATTCTAATGGTTTCCCTTGCTTCTTCGACTGTAAATCCTTCACTTTGTAAAGCTAAGATATATGAGTAAAAACTAGAATTCCTACCAGAACCATCACTCATATTAATAAATTCAAACGACGATTTAACAGGAATGAAAAATATGGCTACTTCGCCCAGTTCCCCCGATTCGGTAGGATTAAAATATAATACCTTTCTTTCTTGGCTGTTATCGCATATCATTACTGCTGAATTATGCTCGTTTCCGTTCTTGCCGATTCCGTTCTTAATATCAACGATTAAAGTTAAGCCTGTTTTATTGCCCTGACTATCACCTTTAACCTTTTGCATTTTGTTAAAGAAATAAATATGACCGCCGCCCCTTACTGATTCAATAACTATGCAATGTAAATTTAAAGCTTGTACAACCTCAAAAGCTTTTAAAAATTCTTCTCTTTTGTCAAAATCAAAACAAATTATATCTTTTGATAGCTTGACAGCATAATTTTTAAAGTTTTTCCTGACATACTCTAAGGTGTAATGTTTGGAAAAACTACATACAGCTTTGGGATTACCATCTTTTCCAGTTCTTAAAACCTTACCTTCTGCAATTATTTTTACAACTTCATTTATTAAATCATTCATAGCGTCACCGTTCTTTTTTATGTGTTTTACCCGGTTTTCCGCGCTTCTTTATCCAACCATTCAATAAATAATTCCCTTCTAACTAATAACTTTCGCCCAATTTGTATTTTTGGAAAGTCTTTACGCTTGAAAAAGTTATAAATTGCCGCAAGGTGTAAAGTAGGCTTTCCTTCTTTACCGCTGAAGTATTGTTCCTTAATAAGTTTTGGTGTGATGTAATCAGACGAATTATAATTCATCGTGGTTTTCCTCCTTTTATTATTTCCTTTCGTTTTGTCTCGTGTTATAATTATATATGACTTAACATGGTTACTTCAATAATAACTAATTCCGTTTTTTACTTGCATCATGTTAATTTATTATCCAAAAAAAAAAAAAAAAAGAAGGTGTTTTCTATTGAGTACAAAAGAAATATTCAGTTTTCGATTAAATGAATTGATTCAAAGACGTAAATTATATGATAATGGTTTTAAGAAACAAGTATTAGCAAAAGCTTTGTATGTCACTCCTCAAACTGTAAGTAGGTGGTGTAATGGTCAAATACTCCCGGATGATCCTATGCTTAATAATATTGCTGTTTATTTTTCTGTCAGTATTGATTATTTAAAAGGTAAAACTGATTTTAAGAATAACAGAATGGAAGATCCCTATTATATAAACAAGCTTGAATGTGAAATAAAACAGGGTAATGCAATAATCTCTTTATTAGAATCCTTGGGTTACACGCTTTCTTTTGAAGAAATAAATCTTGGTGGTTTTAGAAAGAAAGTTAACAAAAAGTATTGTAGAGAACTTGAACTAAATCATACATTCGAGTGCAAAATTACCACCTCAACTGGTGAAAGTAAAAGTATATCAGAAGCAGATTGGAAATTATTTGAACGTGAATTATTACGGTATGCCAATTATGTAATTTCTGATTTATTAAAAGACAAAAATAAATAAACCGCTCCGATTAACTTGGAGCGGTTTTTTCACTAATTGGTGTATTTTTAGGTGTACTAGTTCACCCTTGATTTTTTGAAAATGGCGCGCCCGGAAGGACTTGAACCTTCGACCTACTGATTCGTAGTCAGGCACTCTATCCACTGAGCTACGGGCGCATGTCTTTTAGCAGATTAAAATTATAACATACAATTATCCCAAAGTAAAGACTGCAATTCTTGGCGCTTCCATTAAAAAAGCAGCCTAGGGCTGCATTATTTCTCTGGCGGAGAGGGAGGGATTCGAACCCTCGCTAGGATTGCTCCTACTAACGGTTTAGCAAACCGTCCCCTTCAACCGGCTTGGGTACCTCTCCGTTAAACAAAATGCAAAGTGTAAAGAAAAAAGGAAAAAGGAAAAAGGAAAAATACTTGAGATTTTGTTTTACTATTTATACTTTTAACTTTTCTCTGGCGGAGGAGGAGGGATTCGAACCCCCGGTACCTCGCGGTACAACGGTTTTCAAGACCGCCTCCTTAAACCACTCGGACACTCCTCCGAGCTCACTCGGAATGCATTAATTATTCTAACACATACCCCGGATCAATGTCAAGTTCTTATCTAGCGGCAAATCAAGGGCGATTTGGATCGCCCCTGACCCACCATTATCCCGACCATTATCTATTTAATATTGATCTCTTTTTTGAATCCCTTTCCCTCTCCTGTCTCCACTTTAATGAAGTTGCAATTCGTTAATCCGGTTCCAGTACATTTGAGTTAAAGCGTCCGCTTCCTCACTGGTATTGGCTTCGGCATATATTTTAAATACCGGCTCGTCAGCATCAGGCAAAACCAAAGCCCAACCTCCTTCATGATAAATTTTCAACCCATCGGTAGTTTCCACCTGTCGGTCCTGATTCTCTTCGTATAATTGGCGCATCACCCGCCCTTTTTCATTCCAAGGGCATTCCGCTTCTTGATAACCCCGTTCCACCCTGGGTATCATCGCCTTGGCCTCTGATAAGGAGAGCCCTTCCCTAGCTAACAATTCCAATACTTTTACCAAAGAAAATAACGCGTCGAACTGGGGCAGATAACTTCCCAGCCCGTCTACGGTAGGAAACAATCTTTCCTGAGCAGTTTTTTCCATCAAGGATCGAGGATTAGCTTTGGTTCGAATTACTCTACCCCGAAATTCCCTGGCCAACACCTCAATATAATGAGGGGCTGTGACTTGAACGGGAACAACCGCCTCCGGTTTATACTTTAGCACCAAAAATGAGAGTAAAGCGTTTAATTGCTCCTCTTTTAATAAATCGCCGCTTTCATCGATTAATAGCAATCTTTCATGATTTTGGTCCACCACAATCCCCAGGTCAGCGCCTTGGTTTTGGATCAGCTTAGCCGCATTTCCGATAGCGCTTAATAACTCTTGCAAAACCCTGGGCTGGTTCGAACTATCGGTATAGTAACTTTCGGAATGAACTTCACAACCTAACATCTCTAACAATCCGGGTAGAATAAAGGAGATATTTCCGCCATCATATAAACTGGCCACTTTAAAATTTCGCTTTTTAATTAACTCTTTAACTTCCTGACTTACAAGACCGGTTAGGTAAGGCTCCATCAATTGGGGAACAAACGCCAGTTCGCCCAGGTTGTTTACTCCGGCCCTTGGAAAATCTTCACTCATAAAAAAGTTCTCAATGGTCCTTTCCGCGCCTTTATCAATATTCAAACCTTGTTTATCTAAAAATTCGATCAATAAACCTTCCGGGTTTTGGGGATTGATCCGGAATTGAGCCCCACCTTGAGCTCCCAAAGTTATTACTGCATGTCTGGTTAAAGCCGTAGGCAATGTTCCTAAATCATAAACATCAGTTCCAGCCGTTAAAACTCCGGAAATGAACGCCCGTTTAAAAACCCTGGCTGCCCGGAAGTTATCGGAGCCAACCACAATTTTGGTCCCCGGTTTTAAATACGCTCCGAATACCGCTCCCAATTTGGCGACCAGCTCCGGGATGAGCTCCTGATTTACGGTCCCGCTGATTCCGTTATTACCGAAAAGGCCCCGTGACCCTTTTTTTGACCAAATCATGCTTTCATTGAGCACCGATCCGCTTTCAATATTCTTATTCGGCCAGACCTTCACATTGGGTTTTAAAATCGATCTAGCGCCCATCGATGCGCCTTCACCTAAAACCGCCCCTTCAAATACAGTGTTTTTACCCTTTAAATATGTGTGGTGACACAAAATACCTCCCCTAATCTCGGAATAAGGCCCCAGATAACAATGGTTCCAAATAAGCCCCCGTTTAATGCTTGTCCCTTCATTGATTATCCCGTAATTACCTACTACCGTAAATTTCTCCACCTGGGCGCCAGCTTTTACCCGGCAATAATCACCCAGTAGGATCGGGCCTTCCACCCGGGCTTTAGGGTCAATTTCCACTGATTCGCCTAACCACACTCCAGGTTTAACCTCTCTTCCCGGTATTGAAACCTTAACCTTTCCCGTTAAGACATCATAATGGGCTTGGCGGTACTGTTCCAAATTCCCAATATCCGACCAATAACCATCAGCCACATAACCGCTGATCAGTTTCCCTTTATCCATTAACGTTGGAAAAAGGTTTTTACTGAAATCAAATTCCTTACCGGGTTCAAAAAGATCAAAAATTTCCGGTTCTAAAATATAGATTCCCGTATTTACCGTATCGCTAAAAACCTCTCCCCATCCGGGCTTTTCTAAAAACCGCTTGACTTCGCCTTTCCGGTCTGCGATCACTACTCCATATTCCAAGGGATTGGAGACTTTGGTCAGTACTATAGTTGCCTTGGCCATCTTTTCTTTATGAAACTTGATCGCTTCTTCCAGATTAATATCTGTTAACGCGTCGCCACTGATTACTAAAAATGTATCGTTTAAATTATTAATAATCCGCTTCACACTTCCGGCCGTTCCCAATGGAGATTCCTCAAGAGAATAATTGATTTTCATCCCGAATTCGGAACCTTCCCCAAAATAATTTTGAATTAACTCCGGTAAATAAAATAAAGTTATCCAGACTTCTTCAAAATCATGTTTCTTAAGTAAATATATAATATGCTCCATCATTGGCCGGTTAACTATCGGTACCATCGGTTTTGGTTTGTTGCAGGTCAATGGCCTTAATCTTGTGCCTTTGCCTCCTGCCATGATCACAGCCTTCATGCTCCGTCCCTCCGTTTTTACTGGATATTTCGATAGCGGTCCATTTCTTCATGATCTTTTTGGGTGAATTCGCGCCCTGGTTCGCGATAGATCGTTCTCCGCCACGGCGAACTATAAAATTCGACCAACACTTGTTCATATATTTCAATGGTTTTTGAAGCAATCCGCTCCCAATTATAAATGTTTTTAATGTCCTCCATGGCTTTATGCTTCATTTGCAATGTATGGTCCGGATGTTGCAACGCCCAAATAATATTATCAGCCAAGGAAATAATATTGTTAGAATAAGCTTTTAATCCATTTACCCCATGCTTGACTATTTCGCTCATTCCTCCCGTATCCGAGACTACCACCGGAATTCCCGCGGCCATTCCTTCCAAGGCCACTATTCCAAACGGCTCATATAAACTTGGGAATACCGCCACGTCAGCGCTTTGGAATAAGGCGTTTCTGGTATTATCATCTATATAACCGGTAAAATAGATTCGGCTATAGATGCCCAATTGATAGGCGCGATGCCTCAATTCATCCAAATACGGCCCTTTGCCGGCGATCACCAGTTTGACCCGGGGCTCAACTTCAAGTACCCGTGGCATGGCTTCCAAAAGGACTCCAAGTCCTTTTTCCCTCACGATCCGCCCGATATGGAAGATGATTTTTTCATCTGGGGAAGAATACCGGTTTCTTATTTTTAACGGATTAACGTTGGTCTTTTGAAATTCGCCTGGATATACTCCATTGGGAATGATCCGCAACTTGTCTTCCGGCATCTGGAACACCCTTTTCAACTCACCCTCCATATACCGGCTGCAAGCGATAACCCGCCACGATTCATAACCCAGCCACCATTCCACATTGCTGATATAACGCTGTAGCTCATTATGGAGACCATTATTCCTTCCGTATTCGGTAGCGTGGATTGTTGAAATTAAAGGAATATGCTGAGAATGCTTTAAGTTTTTTCCCGCATAAGCCACCAGCCAATCATGGGCATGGATCAAATCAAACTTATTCCCATTTACCCCCAATCTAATCGACTCTTCAACCAAGTTCAAATTTAATTGCAATACCCAAGTTAAAAAATCCGGCGCTATCGGATTATTCATATTGATCCGATGTACATTTACTCCCTCATCAACTTCAAATTCAGGAGCTCCTTGAGCGCCGCAGGTCACGACATCAATCTCCATTCCATGTTTTACCAAAGCAATTGCTAAATCATGAACATGCCGGGCGATTCCTCCCACTACCTTCGGAGGATATTCCCAGCTCAACATCAATATTCGCATTGCATCACCCCAATGTTTTTCTAAAAAAACAATCGCTTGAGTATTTAGTCTAACCCAAAGTCCGAATATTATAATTAGCCACCAAATTTATTTTGAATTTAAGGCTGGCGCTTCTTACTTAGATAGATTTTCCCAAAGATTTCTTTAGATAAAATGTAATAAAAATAAATACTTTCGAAGGAAATGATATTTTAGCAAATAAAAAAACCTGCAGCTATTTTTCGCAGATTTTTTAGTTATTCATATCCGAAGTCATTACCAAAATAGAATTATTTGACGGTCATTTTCTCCACACCCATATATGGCCGGAGCGCCTCCGGAACAGTCACGCTACCGTCCTCATTCTGATAATTCTCTAAAATCGCCGCCACGGCTCGACCCACCGCCACTCCGGAACCGTTTAAAGTATGTACAAATTCCGGTTTATCTCCAGGTGCTGGACGATATCGGATATTAGCCCGCCGCGCTTGAAAATCTTCAAAATTACTGCAACTGGAAATCTCCCGGTAAGTGTTGAAGGATGGCAGCCATACCTCTAAATCGTAACACTTGGCCGCTGAAAAACCTTGATCCCCACTACAAAGCAGCATTATCCGGTAAGGCAACCCCAGCCTCTGTAAAACATCCTCGGCGTCATGAACTAATTTTTCATGTTCTTGATAGGACTCATCCGGTCTGGTAAACTTGACTAACTCAACTTTGTTGAACTGGTGTTGACGAATTATCCCTTTGGTATCCCGGCCGGCGGAGCCGGCCTCGGCTCTAAAACAAGCCGTGTAAGCCGCGTATCTAATCGGCAGTTGTTCCAAGCTTAATATTTCATCCCGGTGTAGATTGGTTACCGGCACCTCAGCGGTGGGGATTAGGTAGAAATCACCGGGAGCACATTTAAACATATCCTCTTCAAATTTGGGGAGTTGGCCGGTGCCGGTCATCGAAGCCCGGTTCACTAAAAACGGGGGAAAGATCTCCGTATATCCATGCTCCCCGGAATGTAAATCAAGCATAAAATTGAACAAAGCCCGCTCCAACTTGGCGCCCCAACCGGACATAACCACAAACCGGGCGCCGCTAATTTTAGCCGCTCTTTCAAAGTCCATGATCCCAATACCGGTCCCAATCTCATCGTGAGTCCTAGGTTGAAAATTAAATTTGCGAGGTTCGCCCCAAGTTTTAATCAATTGGTTTTCAGTCTCATCCTTGCCTACTGGAACTGATTCATGGGGGATATTCGGAATTACCATCAAAATTTGATTTAACTGTTCTTCGATTACCCGAATCGCCTGGTCTAGTTCCTGAATTACACCCCCAACGTCCTGCATCTCCTGGATTAATCCGGTGGCATCCTGCCCTTGGGCCTTCAATCGGCCTACCTCTCTAGAGACTGTATTACGCTTGTTTTTAAGCTGTTCTACTTCGGTCAATTTCCGGCGCCGTTCTTCATCTAAATTTATAAATTGGTCCAGCGGAACCTGTGCTCTCCGCTTTGCCATTCCGGCACGGACCTTTTCCGGCTCATTTCTGACCAGTTTGATATCAATCATTGCTGCCCACCCCTTTAGTCGGTTCCTGACTTCAAATTATTCTGATTAATTATATACCATTAACCGGTAAAAGGCAATTAAGCCTCTGAACTTCGACTGTAAGGATCCCCTAATCTAAAAACTGTTAATATTTATCAAATAAACACCGACATAATTAAAGACGAGAAATCACTGGAGGTGTCTCATGTCCGATTCCCAGATCGCTAAAGTAATTATAGCTCTTAATAGCTTGGACAACGCTCGCTCAATTCTTAACGATGCCGTGCGAGAAGGCGGAGCTATCGCCCCTTCCTTGACTGTTCTTATAAACAAAATTCAAGAATGTGAAGCGGAATTACGATTAATTCAATATCAAAAGTAATTACCTTTTCTTCATTATTGCCGACAATAATGAACCGGAGCCGAAGGCTCTCCCCGAAGAAA
Source organism: Bacillota bacterium (assembly GCA_023394955.1). Classification (GTDB taxonomy): domain Bacteria; phylum Bacillota; class UBA4882; order UBA8346; family UBA8346; genus JAAYHS01. The sequence goes on along the minus strand of JAEWZY010000059.1, from coordinate 9,721 downwards.
AGCTAATTTGCCATCAACATAGGTCCGTTCGCAAATTGAGAAGGTGCAGAAGGGATGACCGGAGAAGATGGCGATATCTGCGTCTTTACCCGGTTCTAAGCTACCGATACGCTCAGCCGCTCCTGTAATGGATGCGGCATTAATGGTGATGGCTTTGAAAGCTTCCGCTTCCTCCATTCCTTCCCGGACTGCTAACCCGGCATGCAACGGAAGCCATTTGGTTTCCGACGAAGCATCCATTTGCAGCGCAACCTTTACTCCGGCCTTGCTTAGAATGGCCGGGTTCTCCAGGGTTAGCTGACTGATTTCCATTTTTTCTCTGCCCATTAATAGCGGTCCTACCGTAGCGTTAACTCCTTTAGCTCCCAAAATATCGGCAATTTTGTATCCTTCGGTGCAATGTTCGATTACATAATCTAAATTGAATTCCTCTGCGATCCGGATTGCGGTTAAAATGTCATCCTTTCGATGGCAATGGATCCTGGCCTTAATCTTCCGTTTTAAAACCTTTCCTAAAGCTTCGAGTTTTAAGTCCCTGTCCGGGTAATCAGCGGATATTCCCTCTTCATCTTCCCGATAGGCCTTATCTATTTTTCCTAGATAATTTTGGGCTGCGACTAAAGCCTCCCTAAGTACTGCAGCATTACCCATCCGTGTAGCCGGATATTGTCTTTTATCATCACCGTAAACCCGTTTGGGATTTTCTCCGAGGGCCATCTTCATTCCCTCGGTTCCGGGAACTACCATCTCCTCAGGTGTTCGGCCGAATGTTTTAATGAGTATACCAGTGCCTCCGATAACATTGGCGCTACCCGGCCCGGTGTAAACCGCAGTTATTCCAGCAGCTAAAACATCGGCAAAGGCAGGGTCATCCGGATTCAATCCATCAATCGCTCTTAGCTGGGCGGTGTTGGGCGCAGTCATCTCGTTTAGATCCAGATTAGCCCAGATTGACGGTTCTCCATACAAGGCGATATGTGAATGAGCGTCAATCAATCCCGGTAAAACCCATTTGCCTTCAGCATCGACAATTTCCGCCCCCTCCGGGACCCCTATTCCACTGCCAACTGCTCTAATTTTATCTCCTTCAAACAAGACCGTTCCTTTAGCGATCGGTTCGCCGGCGACTGGAATTATTTTCCCATTAATGATGGCGATCATTTCAATCTCCTCAAAAAATAAGAATCACATCTCAAATACTTATTATTATTTGCGAGTAAAAACGGGATATTCCATAAAGGCCTCTAACTCTTATGTCATCAGACTTTTTTGCCTTTCCGCGCCTCTCGTGACTCTTGTTCTTCGTAGTAATTTTATTTTATTGTAAAGTCTGTTATGCTTTTGAAATTACTCTAATATTTATGAGTCAATTCCGTCCCGGGATAGTAATAGGCCAAAATTTCTAATGCCGACGCTCCATCTAAAGCCATGCCTGCGGCTCCGCTTTGAGACATTCCTACGCCGTGGCCCCAGCCGCCCCCGTTAAAGATGAATGATTCCGGAAGACCGTCTCGCCCAATTTTAGGCTGGACCACAAATAAAGAGCTTCGCAATCCACCTAACCGATAAGGTATGCTCTCGCCGCTAACAATATAAGAGCCGGTGGTCCCCTTTACCATCACCCGTTTTACCCTGCCGCTGATCCCCCGCTCCATGGGGATAATGGCTTTAATTCGCCCTACTTTTGCTTTGGAATGAATCCTTGACTCAATCTGTTCACGGGTGATCCAAAGGGTCCAACGGTAAGCGCTTCTAACATAGTATCCTTCTCTAAATGTAACGCATTCAGGCTGATCGGTTAACCAAGCCGCTAATTCATCCGGGGTAAGAGGTTGCTCCCTAACCGCCAATGGCCTTTCAGGCATCGCTTGTAAGTACGGACGATCCGTCCCCCAGACGAAAGCGCCGCTTTCGGTATAACCACCGCTATTATCATAATAAAAGGCTCCGGCCGGTTTCCCGTCAAAAGTTATAATCATACCCCGTGTTGCGTCAACCGCTTCGATCACCGAGGCCGCCTCCTGGGTCACCCCGTTATACACTTGGGAAGCTGGAGTTGCCAGCAGATCAAAGCCTTGAATCCGATATCTTCCTAAGTTGGCCAAAGCATAAGTACGGGCCGCTACCGCTTGGGCCTCTAGTACTGCTCTGGGCCATGAGGCGGGTATTTCTGATGGTACAACCCCATATAAGTATTCTTCGATGTTTACCCGGTTTACAATGGTTAAGCCGGCGCTTTTAGGCAGTATTTCGATTACTCCCCTATATATACGAGGCTTCCCCTTGGACCAAGTTGACCCATTCCTAAATTCGGCGTTATAAATCTGCGAGGTTGCGCCTGGATCTTCATAGGCAAGGGTACAAGGCTGCCCTGATTTAAAAAGGTATTTGCTTTTTCCATTATAAACCTCGATCCCCTTTGAAGTCCGAACAAATTGCAAAACTTCTGCTGCTGCCCCGGTTAACGAAGAACTTCCTTTAGATGTTAGTTGATAATTACTTCCGGTTTTGATTCGTAGTCTTGAAATTTTCGATGCCAAACCAATCCGAATCTCCGGAATCGTTTCTGGATTTTCCGGTACTGGTATGGCTAATGACGGAAGTGTCTCCCGGATTCTTTCTCCTACTTCATCGGCAGTTGGCTCCGGTAAAATACTTTCATTCACTTCCGGAGGCGCCTGAAAATCATGATTAACCGGAAATTTCCACGGTTCGGTCGATCCGGCTTTGATCAAGAGGTTATAAGATGTTTTATGTTTTTGGATTCCTATATAGTTTTTGGCAAGAGGAAAATAACTCTTGCCTAAATTTGGTTCCTGGGATAACGCTTGCTGGAAACGGGCAAATGCATCTTTAGTATGGTTCATTTTTTGTTCCAATAATCCCAGGGCATAATAAGCCATTGGATTATAAGGTTGCCCTTTGATCGACTCCATTAATGCTCCCCGGGCGAGATCAAGCTTTCCCAAATCAGCTAGGGCTAACCCGGACCAATACAATATTTGCGGATCGCTTTCGTCCGGATAATAATAATCAACCGCAGTCCCCGGTTTACCCGCTAGGTAAGCTGTTTCCACCAACACCGAACGGTATCTTAAATTGGAAGGATCTTTTTTAACCAGCTGTTTGAGGTGGGTTAAAGCCTCATTATGCCTTCCATTTATCTTTAATAGACAGGCTAAATTCAACCTCGCCAGGTCGTTATCAGGGTCTTTAGTTACGATCCACCCCATTTTAGTTAGGGACTCGGTAAAGCGCCCCCGATAATAAAGTCCGGTAATTTCAGCCACCGGATCATTACTAACCGCATCACCATAAATTTCTGAATGATTTCCGGTTGAAGTTATCAAAATTAACAGCGCTAGCAACAGCCCCATCAAAAACCGGTGATTATCACAGCTCTGCGCCTTGATAACTTGATTTTGTTGAAACATTGGCTTCTCCTTCCAATACTTAGCTCAAATCTGAAATGAAGGTTTTAATACTAGAGGCTCGTTATATTATTCATATCCTTCATAAAACTTTTCCTTGGCGTCTATTCGATCCCGCTTGAGAGAAGCTGATTACCTGATCCTTACCAAATAATATATCGGGTTTTTACAGGGTGAACTTTATTGATTTAGTTTTTAATGTAAAAAAGAGGCGGACTTCCGCCTCTTTCAGTTGTTTTTAATAAGATAATTGCCTAACAGTAAGCATCCTAATTCGCGGCCATTCGCTTATACATCTCATGCCGCGCTTTAGCGTCTTTTTCAGCTTTAGCGTACAAATCCTCAGCGACATCCGGGAACAGTTTGGCCAATGATGCATACCGAACTTCTCTCATTAAGAAATCGCGATAGCTTAAGGTCGGGTCCTTAGACTCTAGGATGAATGGGTTCTTTCCTTCCAAGGCTAAGTCCGGATTGAAACGGTATAAAGGCCAATAACCGGCTTCTACAGCTAATTTGCCCTCTTCCTGACTCTTGCCCATGTTAATTCCATGGTTGATACATGGAGAATAAGCAATGATCAAAGACGGCCCTTTGTACTTTTCAGCTTCTAAAACAGCCTTCAAGAGTTGGTTTTTATTGGCGCCCATCGATACGGCGGCTACATATACATAACCATAAGACATCGCCATTAAACCAAGATCTTTCTTCTTGATATTCTTACCAGCAGCGGCAAACTTGGCGATCGCTCCGGTCGGAGTGGACTTAGAAGATTGACCGCCGGTGTTGGAATAAACTTCGGTGTCGAGGACCAAAACGTTGACATCGGCTCCGGATGCCAGCACATGATCCAACCCACCGTAACCGATATCGTAGGCCCAACCGTCGCCACCGAAGATCCAGATGGACTTCTTGGTATACAAGTCTTTCATTCCAGCGATCTCACTCAAAATGTTTTTCGATTCACCAGAGGCCTGGTTGGCTTCGTTATCAATTAATTCTTTGATCTTATCTCCCGCTTTCCGGGAAACAGCGGCGTCATCCTTACCTTCCAGCCATTCTTTAAAGGCCTCTTTCAAGCTTGTGGAGATACTAGACTCCAGGGCTTGTTTGATTAAATCCGCTAATTTATCCCGCCGTTGGGTAATGGCGAGATCCATACCGTAACCGAACTCGGCGTTGTCTTCAAACAGTGAGTTCGCCCAAGCCGGACCATGTCCCTTTTCATTAACCGTATACGGGTTGGAAGGCGCGCTTCCACCGTAAATTGAAGAACACCCGGTAGCATTGGCTACTACCATTCGGTCGCCAAACAATTGCGAGATTAATTTCACATACGGAGTCTCACCGCAACCGGCGCAAGCTCCGGAGAATTCGAATAACGGCTTTAAGAACTGGCTACCTTTGACGGTCTCGGTATTAATCGCAATATCCGGGATCGGCAAAGCTTGAGCATATTTGTAGTTTTCCAATTCAGCTTGGGCTGCTTCTTCCAGCAAGGTCATTTTCAAAGGTTTTTCTTTGGCCGGGCAGATATCGACACAGTTGCCGCAACCGGTACAATCCAGAGGCGATACTTGTATTCGAAAATCATAACCGCCAAATTCCTTGCCTGTGGCTATTTTGGTCTTAAATCCCGACGGGGCGCCGTCTTTGGCGTCTGTCTTCGCTAAATACGGCTTAATAGCGGCATGCGGACAGACAAAAGCGCATTGATTGCATTGGATACAGGTTTCCGGCTCCCAAACCGGAATGCTGATGGCTACGCCACGTTTTTCATATTGGGTGGTTCCCACCGGGAAGGTTCCGTCGGGAGTAAAGGCGCTAACCGGAAGTTTATCGCCTTCCTGACGAATCATGGGTTTCATTACATCTTTAACGAAATCGGGTACGTTCGGGTCTTCTTCGAGCATTGCGCCGGTAGTGGCGTTTGCCCAAGCTTCAGAATACTTAATTTCCTCCAGAGCTTCAACGGCCCGATCAACCGCGGCAATATTCATGTTGACGATCTTATCACCTTTATTGCCGTAAGTCTTTTTTATCGCTTCCTTAATATACTTGAAGGCGTCGTCAACCGGTATTACATCAGCCAGTTTAAAGAAAGCGGCTTGCATAACCATATTAATCCTACCGCCGAGTCCGACTTCGCCGGCGATTTTCACAGCGTCAATATTATAAAACCTGATCTTCTTTTTGGCAATGGTTTGCTTCATGACCGCCGGCAGTTTTTGGTCCATATCCGCTGCGCTCCAGGAGGAGTTGAGCAGGAAGATGCCGCCTTCTTTAAGTCCGTCCAACACATCATACCGGGTAACGTAAGAAGGATTATGGCATGCGATGAAATCAGCCTGGTCGATCAGATACGGCGATTGAATCGGGGTCTTGCCGAACCGTAAATGGGAGATGGTAATTCCGCCGGATTTCTTAGAGTCATAGACGAAATAGCCTTGAGCGTACATATCGGTGTGATCACCGATGATTTTGATGGAGTTCTTATTAGCGCCGACAGTGCCGTCGGAACCTAAACCATAGAATTTACATCGATGAACTCCTGGAGGCGCGGCGTTGATGAATTCTTTGACTTCCAAAGAAGTGTTGGAAACATCATCAATGATCCCCACTGTAAAATGGTTTTTCGGTTCGCTAGCCCCTAAGTTGTCATAGATCGTTTTCACCATTGACGGAGTAAATTCTTTGGAACCAAGGCCGTAACGGCCGCCGATAATCAACGGAGTTTCTTTTTTCTCCATAAATACGGTGCAAACATCTTCATAAAGGGGTTCACCCAAGGATCCGGGCTCTTTGGTCCGATCTAACACCGCAATCTTCTTTGCGGTTTTCGGTAAAACAGACAAGAAATGTTCGGCCGAGAAAGGACGGTATAACCGCACTTTGATCAAACCGACCTTTTCGCCCTTATTATTAAGGTAGTTAACGGTTTCTTCAATAGTATCACAGCTGGAACCCATGGAAATAATTACTCGGTCTGCGTCGGGAGCGCCAACGTAATCAAAGAGCTTATAGGAACGTCCGGTTAATTTGGCGACCTCATCCATAATCCGGACCACGATTCCCGGGGTGGCTGCATAGAAAGGATTGCAGGCTTCACGGCCCTGGAAGTAAATGTCCGGGTTTTGAGCTGTTCCGCGCTGATGTGGATGTTCCGGATTTAAAGCCCGTTTCCGGAAGTCTTCAACTGCTTTCCCATCGACCAGCTTAGCCATGTCTTCATAAGAAATTTCTTCAATTTTTTGAACTTCATGGGAAGTACGGAATCCGTCGAAGAAATGAAGGAAAGGAACTCTCGTTTCTAAGGTGGCCAAATGAGCAACCAAGGCCAGATCCATCACTTCCTGAACCGAAGCGGAAGCTAACAGGGCAAATCCAGTCTGCCGGGTGGCGTTAATATCGGAATGGTCCCCAAAAATCGAAAGGGCGTGAGTGGCAAGGGCCCGCGCTGAAACATGAAAAACCGACGGCAATAATTCTCCGGCGATCTTGTACATGTTTGGAATCATTAACAGTAAACCTTGTGAAGCGGTAAAAGTAGAGGTAAAAGCTCCGGCTGCCAATGAACCGTGGACTGCGCCGGCGGCGCCGGCTTCCGATTGCATCTCGGCCACCCGTACCGATTGGCCAAACAGGTTCTTGCGACCCCGGGCCGACCATTCGTCGATCACTTCAGCCATTGGGGATGACGGGGTAATCGGGTAGATGGAAGCGACATCGCTAAAAGCGAAAGCCACATGGGCCGCTGCCGTGTTACCGTCGATCGTAACTTTTTTAGCCATAAATATCCTCCTTAATCCATTATTAATAATTAGTAATTTACTACTTTGGATAATCAAAGCTTTCATTTTGACACTAACTAATCTTAGCGGCTATTTTCAAAATGACTTTATTTGTTAAACAAAGTAGATTAATTGAAGGTAATTGGTGTATTTACATAAATCTAAAAATAATCACCCTTCCTATAATACCGTATTTTTATCATCTACGAAAGCCCTTTTACAAAAAGATAACACCTAATCAAGCCCAATTAAGTAATGACAAAGAAATTATGTTTTTAGGGATTAAATATAGGCGCTATTTTAGAAATGGTTGTTCTCGAAAATTATCTCTTAATCTCTGAACATGCCCCGGAAAATTCCCGGGACCGAACCCTCGATGACGGTTGCGCCGCATTCCTTGGCGTAAAACTCAACCGGTCCGGCGCTGCCGATGACCGCGTAAGCGTATCCCTGCTCCTTCATGGCGTGCAACGCCGTCAAGAGCAGTGCTCTGCCTACGCCTTTCCCCCGCATTAACTCGCCAACCCCCATCGGGCCGAAAAAATCCCTACAAGTAGCGTCATAACAAGCGAACCCGACTATTTTTTCGGCTTGGATCGCGATCAAACAAGAAACCGGTTGCTTGGCGAAGCAGACATCGCACTCATTAACCCATGAATTGGTCTGAAAAGTCCGGCGCACCCATTCGAGCACAACGCTTTTCTCCGGCACTAAGGCCCGCCTCAGCTCAATTCCGTTCTTTTTTAAGCTATCCAAGGCAGGGCCTGCGTCCGGAATTTGATATAGTTTTACCAGCAAATCAGGCATGAGAACCTCCTAGTGTTATTTATTATTGGTTCTGCATTAATAATTTCTTTACCGTACTAGTTGGCATAATAAGTTTTTTCCAATTTTTTCAGGCCATTCTCTTAAATGACTTGATTTTCTACCGGTTGACGGGAGGTTAAAAGTTTTAAATTCTAATTAACTATAAATGAGCAATTTTGCACCCGAATATTTCCATGTAGCATGTCTTGCGATACTTCTTTTTCAGAGCCTAAAATGCCCAAATTAATCACCTAACGAGGTAAAGATTTGCGCAAAATCAGACATTCGAGTCCAAAATATCTCCCCTCTCACAACCTCAGAAAGGACGTACGTTGCGAGAGGGGAAGTAGTTGGTGTCGAATTACGCTAAACCTTGAAGGACGGCGAAGTTTGAAAAAAAATCCAGGCTTTTCAATTATTCATTTTAGTGAAGATTAAATTAGTTAACGGGAATCCCGGTCCATCGCCGGTGATCTCCCAGATCATGATTCCGCCGTAACCATTGGTTTTGATATAGTCGCATTTTTCAGCCAAGGATTTTCCATCGTCATAGCTGAATATTTCCCCGGTAGTTGGGTTGTATAACCACGGTACCCGTGATACTTCATCAAAATACTTGACGAACCCCTTTTGCTCCATTTGTGAGAGTTCATAATAAGGATTGATGCCCCCCGGACACTTGGGATTATCCCAGACTCCGGTAGCCGGTCCGGCGACTGCGGCAAATAGTCCATTGTCGCCGGATTCCGGTTTCAGCCCCTTCCAGCCGTGAGAATAGTAAGGCACCCCGATATTTAGCATCGCAGCGGGGATTCCTAAGGTGTCCTTGAAGTATTTCGCCACGAAATCAACGTTATACTCCGGACTCCCGGGGTCATTGGGATTCCGGTAAAGCGCGGAGTGGTGGTTGGAGATTTTAGCGGTTCCGCCATGAAAATCGTAGGTCATTACGTTAATAAAGTTTAAGTATTGGTAATATTCTTTCGGCTCTTGCCGCTTTAACAGCTCAACCCCGGCGGGAGCGGCAATGGTCAATAAATGGTCCTTCAATCCGTTGGCATCAAAGGTTTCTCGCAGGGTTTTCAAGAGCAAGGTGAAATTTTGGGTTCCTTCCGGTCCGCCGGGGCAGCCGTTGTCGTATTCATCCCGCGGGTCCTTGGCCCGGTCCACTCCGGGGTATTCCCAGTCGATATCGATACCATCAAAGAACTGATAGCTTTTCAGAAAAGAGACGCAACTCTTGGCAAAGGTGTTCCGGCTCCGCTCGGTAAGGGCCATCTTGTGGAAGTTATTTCCCTTGGTCCACCCGCCGACTGAGACCAGGATTTTCACATGGGGGTATTGCCTTTTATAATACAGATATTCACCAAAATGCCCCTTGAAAGCGCCGGAGTGTTTAAAGGCCATATTCCGGTCAGCCCATTCGTCGGTATATGCTAGCTTGTTATCTTTGCCAACCATCATAAAAGCGTGGTTGATATGGGTTATTTTGTCCCAGGGGATGTTGCCTACCTGGAAGTTTTTGTGCCCGGCGTAGCAACCCCAGTTCGGGTAGTAGATGATCACCCGTTTGCCGGCGATCTCGTCGCCGGCGTGGATGGAGGCCGCGGCCACAATCAATAAAGCGCTTAGCGCTAAACCATGGGTAAAGCTGAGGCGTTTTCTAACAAGTTTCACTCTTTTCTTCCTCCT
>JAEWZY010000083.1 GCA_023394955.1 Bacillota bacterium | reverse complement strand
TCTAGCACAGGACAAGAGAGTCTCAAACAGTTCCCTCTTGCGTTTTAACAGCTCTCTAATTCTTGCTTCCCCAACCATTTGAATCATTCCTTAGTTGTCCGAAAAGCAGGCAAGGGCAAAAGACATGGGACAGGAGTTCAAACCTACCGACACGAAAGAGCCTTCTACCGCCTGATTTTCATCATTTTTACGCTGGTGTCCGGCATAGAGTTAATATAAACCCGTTCCCGGCCTATCCTTGGTTTTGCGATGATTTTCAAACCCCGTTTGGCGTTGGTCTTTCCGGAAAATAAATCTGATGAATTAATATCCGCCGCCCAGGGTGTTCGTTATATACTGCATTTGGGCATTGTATTTATTAAGCGCGGCTTCCATTGCCGAAAACCTTCTCCACAGCCTATTTTCGTAATCCGACAGCCAATCTTCTTTTGTATTAATGTTCTTATTCAAATTTTCTAATTGTTTATCCAGAGATTCCTTCTTGCCGTTCAAGCCGCCTCTCGCTCCATAATTTCCAATACGTTCTCCAATAATCTCTGTCAACATCTCTTCCATCTTATAAAAAACACCTTTTCGCAGATCCATTTCTTTGTTTTTTTGATCCTTCGTCATATCTACGGGAGCGTTAAATTCTCCATTGTTGGTCAGCAAATTCATGACTCCATCCGGATCTTTTTGTAAAGCTGCTGCAAAAGTCTCTTTATCAAAGCTGAGTTTGCCGTTTTCTTTCCAGTCATTACTGAAAGAAATCCCGATGTCGGTAAATTTATTATAGGTGGCTGTTACCGAAGCTCCATTAAAGAATCCCAAACGGTTCAATCCATTATTGAAATCGCTTTCCTCCAGTTTCATCGCTACATTATTGGAAGTTAAATTGATGGATCCATATTTCATCTCAACTTTAATCGCATTCATACCAAAGGTCATATCCAATTTACTTTGAAGGTCTTTCAAAAAATTATTTTTACCAGCGGTGGTATCCAAGTCGTATGATGCTTCCGCGAGAGAAATTTCCAGTATTTGTTGTCCATAGGTTAACTTAAAAGTATTCCCGCCGGTGAAATCAACTACTCCTGATAACGAAAAACCGGAAATAGTCCGCGGGGTATAAACCGACCGGCTCAAGCTCGTACGCAGCTGAGATACAGCGTCGTAAAGAAATGCATCACTCCGGAGAATGCCTTGTTTCGCCTTTTCTTCCCATGCTTTAATCTGTTCTTCGTTTAAAGTTTTTTTCTCTTCTTCAGTCAACGGCTCGTAATAAGTGTATTTCCCGGATTGGGCTCTGGATTCGGTTAGTTCTCCATGAATGCCGCCAATTATTTCATTATATTTGGTGACGAACTCTTCGATCTGAGCAGTTACACCCTCTATATTGGAACTGACCGAGATAGTCGTCGTTCCTTCGCCAATTATGGTAAAACCAATATTATCCATTACAAATGAGTTAGTCTTCTTCTCCGTATAAACCCCATTAATAGTTAACTGAGCATCTAATCCTCCCGTTTCTTGGTCGCGATCCATCCCCATCAATTGGGACAAGAACCCGTCCGGATCATAAAAATCGATCTCTTCGCCACCCTCATTGTTATTCCCGGTCTTTGTAGTTGTTAATATTAGCCGATCGGCGAATTCATCATAACGGGCCATAACTCCGGCGGAAGTATTGGCATTGATCTGTTGAATAATCGCATCTAACGATTCATTGACATTGCAAGAAAAAGATTGTCCATTAATGGTAAAGCCAAAAGCACTATTTTTCCCGGGATGATTTACTGGATCAAGCTTATCGATCTTGTCTGCAAAAAAACTGTTATTCAAAAAACGATCCCTCATGTCCCAAAGGGAGGCGGCCGTATTTACGGTAATTTTCGGATAATCGGATACTACCCCGTGCAGAAATCCCATCTTCGTCAAGGCGTCATTCAAGCCGCCCGACTCCAGTTTAATGCTGACGGGAGCATCATTACGGTTCACAATTCTCAACTGGCCATCTATTGCTTCGACATCATATCCGACGCCAAAAGCTCCCCTGATTGCATTCTCAACCGCTGATGCAAAGTCGGCGTGACTGGTATAACTACCATCGGCAATGGTTATGGTCTGTGTCACCGAACCGGCCGTCATTTTGAACGTATTGGAAGTAGCGTTGATTACAATAGGTTGCATCCCGGAGACCGCCAGTACATTACCGGTTAATGACTTACTATTGTCCTGACTAATAAATCCCAGGGCGCTTAAAGCCGAATTGGCCGCCGCATCTTTAAGCGCAAGGGTATGAACACCGCCATCGGACTTTTGTCCGACGCCAAAGACCAACTCCCCTCCGGATGATGCCTTTACATAGACCGGATCGGCAAATCCGCCGGCGTCAAGTTTGGTTTGAATGGCGGCTGCCAAATCGGCCAAGCTGTTATAATCGCCATTATCCAAAGTAATGTCCGTCGCGATACCGTCAAGAACCACCGTGAACTGATTATTGGTAGCGTCAATTGTTATCGGCGTGGAAAAATCTAAATCTTTTCCCGCAACGGAAGAGCGAATTGATAAAGGCTGAGCGCTTTTATTTGTTGCCACTGTTGCCAATCTTTCGACCTCTAAAACATAACTGCTTAAAGGGGCTGTAGAATACGCTGTAGCCGTAGCCACCTTAGCATCGGAAGTGTTGGCCTGTTTTGAGTTATAGGAAGACTGGAGTTTCAGCTTAAAGAGCATCTCTTTCAACTGGGTAATCGCTGTGTTTTGCGCCTGATAAGCCTCTTGTTTCCAAGAAAGCAACTGCCGCTGCTTCAGCAATTTATCCAACGGTTTCCTTGCCGCTTGCATCATCTGGTCCACCATGGACTGGGTGTCAAGACCCGACAGACCGGTGATTCGATTTATACTTCCCATGGTTAAAGCCTCCTTGCTAAATCAGACTTTATG
>JAEWZY010000053.1 GCA_023394955.1 Bacillota bacterium | reverse complement strand
CAATAAGATCAGGGCAATAGCCATCACTTCCAACGGCGGCCCGAATATGGATAAGCTTGATATCAGCGGCGGAGCAGCTCCGACTCCTACGCCGACAAAAACTCCGGCGCCTACACCAACTCCAACTCAGGCTCCAACTCCTACACCTGGAGGCGGTACGTTGTTTAGCGATGATTTCGAGTCCGGTAACTATAACAACTGGAATACTCAAAACGGTTCCTGGTCGATTACTACCGACGGTTCCAGAGTATTGCGCCAATCCAGCACCAGCGCGGAAGGACGGGCTTGGTCCAAAACTTCATCCTGGACCGATCAATCAGTACAAGCCAGAGTAAAAGTTACCAATTTCAACGGCTCTAACCGGGCTTTAGTTTGCGCTAGGATGACGGACGGCAACAATTATTATGCAGTCGCTATTCAAAGCGGTAAGTTGGAACTTCGCAGAAAAATAAGCGGTAGCACTACCACATTGACTTCCAAGAACATGACTTTTAGCACCAACACTTGGTACACAATCAGATTGGATGTGGTTGGGAACACCCTCACAGCCTATGTCAACGGCGCCCAACAGCTTTCCGCCACCACTACCGGCCGGACCTCGGGCGGAGCCGGCTTAATCGGTATGAAGGCCGCAGTTAACTTTGACGATGTTATCGTAACTAATCCATAAAGTTCTTCCAATTTCCAATAACCATAAAAAGGGAGGTATTAGTTAGAATGAATCGAAAGGTTTTATCGGGACTAGTTTTAACCATGATTGCTTGTCTGCTTATTTTTACTTCAACACCTGCCATGGGAGCCGTTGTCTTTAGTGATAATTTTGAATCCGGCAATTACAATAGCTGGACTACCCAAAATGGCTCCTGGTCGATTACTACCGACGGTTCCAGAGTATTGCGCCAATCCAGCACCAGCGCGGAAGGACGGGCTTGGTCCAATACTTCAGCTTGGACCGATCAATCAGTACAGGCCCGAGTAAAAGTTACCAATTTCAACGGCTCCAACCGAGCCTTAGTCTGCGCCCGGATGGCCGACGGCAACAACTACTACGCCGTCTCGATCCAAAGCAACCGTTTAGAGCTGCGCAAGAAGGTCAACGGCAGTACTACAACCTTAGCCTCCAAAACCATGACTTTTGCTGCCAATACCTGGTATACTATTAAACTTCAAGTATCCGGATCAACACTTACTGCGTTTGTTAACGGCAGTCAGCAACTAACCGCTACCACCACCGGCCGGACTTCGGGTGTAGCCGGTCTGATCGGTTGGAAGGCCGCAGTTAACTTTGACGATGTAGTCGTTGACAACCTAGGTGGCGGATCTTCCACGCCGGCGCCGACAGCGACAGCAGCGCCGACTCCGACGCCGACTAAAACACCAGCGCCAACTCCGACACCGAGTCAAGGACCAACGCCGACCCCGATTACCAATCCCAGCTTTAATATGGTTGGATTCGCTACCTTAAACGGCGGCACCACCGGTGGACAAGGCGGACCAAGTGTTACTGTGACTACCGGAACCGCTTTACAGGATGCTATTAAATTAGGCGGACCGAGAATCATTTATGTAAACGGCACCATTACTACTTCTAACTCCAGTGGTTTGTCCAAGATCGAAATCAAAGATGTTAATAACATCTCCATCATCGGAGTTGGAACCAAAGGCGAATTGAACGGCATCGGCATAAAAGTTTGGAGAGCCAAAAACGTTATCATTCGCAACCTGAAAATCCATCATGTCCTGTCCGGTGACAAAGACTGTATCAGCATCGAAGGACCTTCCAACAATATCTGGGTTGACCACTGCGAATTATATAATCAATTCCAGGGCGTTGACAAAGATTATTATGACGCCTTATTGGATGCCAAAAGAGACGCCGCTTATCTAACATACTCCTGGAATAAACTCCATGACAGCTGGAAAGCGAGTCTTAACGGTTCTTCGGAAAGCGATACTTATGACCGACGAGTTACCTATCATCACAACTCATTTATAAACATTAATTCTCGTTTACCGCTATACCGGGGTGGGCAAGGGCATATTTACAACAACTATTATCAAGATATCCCCACCAGTGCGGTAAATTCCCGGATTAACGCCAGATTGCGGGTGGAGAATAATGTCTTTGTAAATGTTAACAACCCGATTTGCTCTTTGGACAGTTCTATAATCGGTTACTGGGATGTCAGAGGCAATTCCTTTACCAACTGTACCGGAAATGTGCCTACAACATCGACAACTTCTTACAGCCCGCCGTATTCCTACACCTTGGATGCGGCCGGGACAGTAAAATCCAATGTTACCAATAATGCGGGCGTTGGAAAAATCTAATCCAAAACGTACATCTCAGACTTGTTTTTGAAGTAATGCTTAAAGGGCTGCTCAAACGAGCAGCCTCATTTTAAAATACAAATCCAGTGGAATAAGACTAATAGATTATTCAAAGATGAGGAATACAGTTGATAAACCCGGAAGCAACGGTAAATTCAAGATATCTTTTCAGTTCCTAGCTGTTAAAGACTATTTACCGTTATGAAAATGATACACAACAATCAAATAAAAATCGTTGTCCAATGTTGGAAAAATTATTATATAATGAAATTGATTTCAAATAGTTATGCCGTAAATTCGGCTTGATTATATTCGATATTTTAACCCGATGCACATTCTCCCGGAAACGAAGCCCCTCTACGCTCTTGCTTTCAAACATATTAGGTTGCCAATCAAACCGTGTCACTAAAGGAGGTAGATCGAAAGTGATTGAGGTTTCTAATCTTACCAAGATTTATCCAAACCAACGCGGAGTTAAAAACATCAACTTTAATGTCGCCAAAGGCGAATTACTCGGTTTATTAGGGCCCAACGGCGCTGGCAAGACAACTATCATGCGGATGATAACCGGATATCTTTACCCTACCCACGGAACGATCAAAATCGGCGAATGTGATATATTTGATAATCCGCTTGGAGCTAGAAGACAAGTTGGTTATTTACCCGAAACTCCTCCAATCTACCCCGATATGTCCGTGATTGGATATTTAAAGTTCGCCGCCCGTCTTAAAGGAGTCAAAAAAGAAACAATAAAAACCGAAATAGATCGGGTGATTGGTTTAACCGGCTTAGGCGCGGTCAGACAGCAGTTAATCGGAAGCCTCTCCAAAGGTTATAAGCAACGGGTTGGCCTAGCCCAATCCCTTTTAAACTCCCCACCCGTATTAATCCTCGACGAACCGACGGTTGGCCTCGATCCCAAACAAATCATTGAGATTCGTAACTTAATAAAGAATCTGGCCCATGAACATACTGTGGTTCTAAGTTCCCATATCCTTCCCGAGGTGAATTTGGTCTGTAATAAAGTAGTGATCATCGCCCAAGGCCAACTGGTGGCTATCAATACTCCGGCGGGACTTGCCCAACAGTTGAACAACGGCCAAAGACTAGAAATTGAGGCCAAAGGCCTCCAACAGGATATTGAAAAAATACTGAAGAGCATTGAAGAAATCAAGGAATGGTCCTTCCTTGGGACACGTCAGGAAGCCAACTGCAGTTTTCTGATTCAAGGCCATGCCAATACCGGTCTTCAGGAAATTCTATTCAAGGCCTTCGCAGCAGTCAATATTCCATTATTAGAACTTAAAACCTCTAACATCAGTTTGGAGGAGATCTTTTTACAGCTTACCACCGAAGAAGATAGTATAAGCAAAACGGTTGATGAATTCAAAAACGAACCGGGAAAGGAAGGCGCCGTTAATGAATAAAATCACCACTATCATGCTTCGTGAATTGTCCTCCTATTTTTTGTCTCCCATCGCTTATGTAATAATGACCGTTTTTACCGCCCTCTATGGAGTGTTTTTTACGGGAGTTTTTGTAACATATGGCGTGGCTAACTTGCAATTTAGTCTGTCCAATGTTTTATTGGTATTTCTTTTTATGGCCCCGCTAATGACCATGCGCACCCTGGCTGAGGAGAGAAAAATGGGGATCGAAGAATTATATATGACTTCACCCATTACCACCACTGAATATATTTTAGGCAAATACTTGGCGCTGGCATTGTCTTATTTAGTTATGTTAAGTTTACTTCTTTTTCATTTCTTAATTGTCATTTTCTTTGCCAAACCCGATTTGGGACCGATTGTATCAAGTATGACCGGATTGTTTTTAGCCGGATTAACCTTTTTGGCGATTGGCTTGTTTACTTCCTCTCTCTCCGATAATCAGATCATCTCCGGTTTGACCGGTTTTGGAATTTTATTATCCTACTGGCTTCTAGGTTGGGTAGCTAATTCCATGGGAGGCGGATTTGGCGAAATACTTGGTAATTTATCTTTACTCAAGTATTACCAGGATTTCAATAAAGGTGTAATTGATACTAAAAGTGTTGTTTTTTATTTAACAAACATGGGCGTGTTTTTATTTCTGACAATTCGGCATATGGAAGCGCGGAGGTGGAGATGATGAATGAAACCAAGTTGAATATTGAAAAAAGCAACCGTAATCTACGCCGCTTTTTCTTTAATTGCAATGGCCTGCTAATCGCTTTAATCCTAATCGCTACCGCGATAATCATCAACTTAATCGCTTTTCGGTTGAATATCAGTTTTGATTTAACCAGCAATCGGTTTTATTCCCTAAGCGAGCAATCTATGCAAACCATTGCCGAACTGAACCGGCAGCCGAATAACTTAAATATTTATGGTTTTTTCTCCGGTGACATTGATCGCAACGCCACGGTCGACCTGATCAAGGAATTTCAAAAACACAGCGGCAAAATTACCTATCGAACCATCGATCCCTATAAAAACCAAACCGAAACAAGGCAGTTTCAAGTTCGGGAATTAGGCACACTTGTATTTCAATTGGGTGATAAAGACCTTAAAGTATTGCCTTGGGACGTTTTTATCGAAGATCCCGACGGCCGTCAATCATTCATTGGTGAACAAGCTATCACTAGAACCATTTATAAACTGATCGATTCCGATACTAAATCGATCCACATTCTAATCGGGCATGGCGAGAAAATCTATCAATCAGCCCGCGAGTACATTAAAGGCGCCGGCTATAAAGTGGAATACCTCGATTTGATGAAAGCGGAAAAAATTCCTGAAAACTGTTCCCAACTGATTATTGCCGGTCCCAAGTCCGACCTGACCAAACCGGAAATAAAGCTGATCGAAGAATATCTGGAGCATGGCGGCGGGATCAGTATTTTCCTCGACTTTCCTCCGGTCAAGGCCAACCTGGCGAATTTAATTGAGCTGATCAATCAATGGGGAATCGATACTGAGGATAGTGTGGTCCTGGATACGGAAAAACGAAGCGCTTTTGATTATACCATGATTATCCCTAATTATTTGGAACATGAGATTACCCAAAAACTTGATGAATCTTTTATAAATCTCATTTTTCCGTTTAACCGGGGTTTGATCAAGCTTGAAAATTATTCCGGTCCCGCTAAAGTAGAAGTCATCATCGAAAGCAGTAACAAATCTTGGGGTGAAACTGACCGGGGCGGCAATGTGAAACAAGATCCTCACGAAACCGCCGGGCCTATTCCCTTAGGGATCGCGGCCAGCCGTTCGTTTGGCGATAAAGAAGGCCGAATGGTTGTAATCGCCAATTCAAATTTTTTAGACGACCAATTTGTTACCGAGGCCGGAAACCTAAACCTCTTTTATAATATTACCAATTGGTTTTTAGGCCAGTCGGAGCGGATCACGATCGCCCCCAAACAGATCCAAGTAACCCGAGTTTTTCTTACACCGCTCCAAACCAATCTAATTCGCTGGTTTGTGATGTTAATATTACCAGCCTCGATCCTGATTTCAGGTGGTGTTATCTGGTTTAGGAGGCGGTCCCGATGAAAAACAAGTTCAATTCTACCCTAACTTTATTGATAGTTCTGGTTTTTTTAGGTGCGATCGCCTGGTGGTTGACTACCAATCAGGAAAAAACTCTTAATAAAGATTTGGTTCTTAACTTACCTGAACCGGATATTTTTAGCTTTGATATTACCAAAGTGGATGAAGATCAACAAATCCAAGAGATGTCGATACGGAAAAATCATGATAATAACTGGGTTATTACTGCTCCCGTCAAGGACAGCGCCGATCCCGAAACCATCTCCATAATGACCGCTTCTCTAAGAGGGATTAGAACCCCCACGATAATTAAAAATGTGGCTGATCTATCGGAATATGGTTTGGACAAACCGTCTTTAACTGTTATGATTCATCTCAAGAAAGGAAAATCTGTAGCTCTAAAGTTCGGATCCGAAAGTCCGATTCCGGAAATGTATTACGCTTGTTTAGACGAGGGGCGGGATGTGGTAGTTATCGGCAAAGATATCAAAGACAACCTCTCTCCCAAACTTGCTTATCTCCGGGAACGAAAAGTAGTGAACGTTACCGAGGAGCGGATACGGGAGTTAACTGTCAAAATAGGCCAAGATCAAGTTTACCGTATAGTTAATACTGACGAAAAATGGAGTCTAATAGAACCTTACCGTAAAGAACTGCTTGCTAATAACATTAAGGATATTATTGATGGGTTAAATGCCTTATGGTCCCATAAAAATGACGATGACCTTAACAATATGGCCAAATACGGTCTGGACCAACCACAATATCAAGTGGAAATTATACTTCTCAATGGGGAATCTTTTTCGGTAATCGCTAATAAAATTGCTGATAACTACTATATGTTCAACAGCCTACGGCCAACAATTATTATACAGATGAATCCTAACGCTTTTAGCTTCTTAGAAACATTTTTTCGGAATTTTCCGGCTGAGGATTCAAGTAGTTAAATCGATCTATATCTTATAATTAATCCTTTTTTAATAACTATTACATACGTACAAAAGAATACAGCGATTTCGAAAACCGGTTTACACCGGTTTTTTTATGTTAAGACAGCTAGATGTCACCTTCAAAAAAACCGAAAGACATATAAGAACTATCGGTCAACAAAATACAATATTGACTGACAGTACAAAAGATGTTAAAATAAGGTTAACTAAAGTAAAAAAATGGTTGCAACAGGCAGATGTTTTCAGGTGATTTTTATCTTCCAATTGTAGTAATAAGTTCACTCCTAATTCAGCAGTAAGCTATTTACTCCATTTTCTACGAAATACACCTGGTTTCCTGACAAATTTATTATTAAAAATCCATTTTGCTGCTAAACTATGAATTGCCAAAGTATCACACCGGGTTACTTTTTTAATCATATTTGTACATATCAATATTATTTATGTATATACAAAATTCCATTACCTTTGCATATAGAGATATATTGAAAGGGGGTGATTATTAAAAATAGGTTTATGAATCCCGCTTAATATCAAAAATCTAAAAAGGAGGTATCAGGATGAATCGGAAGCTTTTAGTAGGGTTGGCAATTACCTTAATAGCCTGTCTGCTTATATCATCCTCAGTCCTGGGTTACAGTGGCTATTACCAATTGCAGAACGTCGGTCAATCATCCATGTACATTGACGGGATGGGCCGCACCGAAAACGGTAGTGATTTAGGCATGTGGAACAACACCCCCCACTATAACTCCTATTGGGAGATTATTAGTGTAGGTGGTAATTACTATCAACTAAAAAACCGAGCTACCGGCTTGTTCATTGATGGTATGGGACGTACTTCCAGTGGCTCTGCTTGCGGCCAGTGGGCGAACACTACCCATTATAACTCCCATTGGGAGATTATCACCATTGGTGACAATGTCAAATTCAAGAATCGCACTACCGGTCTATTTTTAGACAGCAACGGAAGCACCAGTGACGGAGCTAACGTGCTTCAACGGGGAGATAATACCAGTTCCAATCAGCGTTGGAGGATTCGCAGTATGGGTGGAGTTACTCCTACTCCTACTCCCACTCCTAACCCGACTCCCGTACCAACCGGTGGCGGCACTCCCAGCGGCATGGTAGGATTTGCCACCCTCAACGGTGGCACCACCGGTGGCCAGGGTGGGCCAACCGTGACCATTTATAACGGCGCTGATTTACAAAACGCTATCAAACAAGGGGGACCGAGAATCATCCGTGTCGCCGGTACCATTACCCCCTCCAATTCCGGCGGTTTGAGCAAAATTGATATTAAAGACGTCAACAA
>JAEWZY010000046.1 GCA_023394955.1 Bacillota bacterium | reverse complement strand
TTCAGTTTGGCGTCCACTTCCTCAAAACTCCAGGAAAGGCGCATGCTGTTTTGAGACATTTCCAGCGCCGAAGTAGCTACGCCGCCGGCGTTAGAAGCTTTAGCGGGCGCAAAGAGCACTTTGTTGTTCTGGAAGACTTCAATCGCTTCCGGGGTTGAAGGCATATTCGCGCCCTCGCCCACCGCCCAGCAGCCGTTTTTCACCAAGGTTTCCGCGGCGTTCTTGTGGATTTCATTTTGAGTAGCGTTCGGGAGGGCGATATCGCATTTAACGGTCCAGATACCATTACAGTCTTCAATATATTTGGCGTTCGGGTGGTATTTGACGTACTCGCTAATCCGTTTCCGTTCAACTTCTTTTATCTTTTTGACGGTATCCAGTTTAATCCCATCCGGATCGTAAATGTATCCGTTGGAATCGCTCATGGCGATTACTTTACCCCCTAGTTGCGCGGCCTTCTCAGCCGCATAAATCGAGACATTACCCGAACCGGAACTGGTAACGGTTGCGCCCTTAAAAGATTTGCCCTTGGCCTTAATCATCTCATCGACGAAATAACAGAGTCCATAACCGGTGGCTTGGGTCCGGGCCAAGCTGCCGCCCCAGGTTAAGCCTTTCCCGGTCAGGACACCCTCGTAAAGGCCGGTAATTCTCTTATATTGTCCGTACATAAAGCCGATCTCTCGGCCTCCCACTCCGATATCCCCGGCAGGCACATCGATATTCGCGCCGATATGACGGTATAACTCAGTAATAAAACTTTGGCAGAAACGCATTACTTCCCCGTCGGACTTACCCTTGGGATCAAAGTCGCTACCACCCTTACCACCGCCGATCGGCAATCCGGTTAAGGAATTTTTAAAGATTTGCTCAAACCCTAAAAATTTAATGATTCCGATATAAACTGATGGATGAAAACGGAGACCCCCTTTATAAGGGCCGATGGCGCTGTTAAATTGGACCCTAAAGCCCCGGTTGACCTGAACTTTGCCTTGATCATCCACCCAAGGCACCCGGAAGATAATCTGTCTTTCCGGCTCAACGATCCTTTCCAAAATACCCGCTTTTACATACTCAGGATGACGTTCCATTACCGGCTCCAAAGATTCCAGCACTTCTTTTACTGCTTGGTGAAACTCCGGTTCATTCGGATTACGTTTGAGCACTTGTTCAATTAATTGATTGGTCATTGACATTTAATCAATACCGCCTTTCTATTAGTTTCATCCGATAGCTTTTACTATTCTGGATCTCCGATTTTTCCACATCGCGGAAATTGGTTCCGCAATTGAATTTTGTATTTCGATTTTATGCATAAACCCATTAAATGTCAAGTGGTTCCGGCGATGTATTATGAATACAATCTGGATACAGTTTTAACATAAAATAAAAAAAGAAGTTGTTGACAACTTCTTTTAGATCAAAATAATAACCAGCTCACTTCTCATTTGGGTGCCCATACCGGGTCATAGTCGTTTGCTTCAGATAATTTGGTTACCTTCCCATCAAAGGTTACCAGATATAACGCTGATTTTTGGAATGAATGGTTTTTACCGGCGAAGATCAATTTATCTCCATCCGGTGACCATCTTACTGGACTTAGCGGGATTGAGACGTTAACCCTAATTTCATCTTCGAGCCTGGTTTTCATATTATAGATAATTAGCTTTGAATCAGACACAATCGCAACTTTCGCCCCGTCCGGAGACCAGTCCGGCAGCATTGGTTTCGTTCCGGTCTTGGCCAACAATCGGTCATAACCGTTGCCATCTGCGGCTACGATATAAGCGCCGTAGATATAAGTAAACGTCACCGACCCATTTTCACTCACTTTCCCTTCCACTTCGGCGACTCTCGTGAAAGCAATCATAGCGCCATCCGGGGACCAGCTAAAGTTATCATTATAATCGATATTCTCAACTTTTTTACTGCCATCAGCAAGCTGAATATTATTACTGCCGTCATTATTCATAACCATAATTTGATTACATGTGCCTAAGAGTGTCTTTTTTATTGAAAGATAAGCAATTTTACAACCATCCGGGGACCAGGTAGACGCCTTATAAGTCCCGTCTTCTTTGGTTATTTTCGACCGTCCCGTACCGTCCGGATTTATCATGTATATGTAACTTTTTCTTCGATATTTTTCAAGATAAAGTATTTTTAAACCATGGGAAGACCACGACGGATATGAGCCTTCAGTGTCAATCTCTGATAAGCGGATCAGATTACTGCCATCCGCGTCTACTGTATAAATAGTATTTTTAGATTTACTTTTCGCTACAAAAAGAATTTTAGCGCTGTCCGGCGACCACAAAGGTGGATATTCGCCGGCGCAATTTCCAGCCAATTCAACTTGCCCGCTGCCGTCGTTATTCATAACCCGGAGCGCGAATTCTTTACCCTTTTTTGAAAGGTAGAGTATTCTTCTCCCATCGGGAGACCATTGCGGTTTTAAATCGTCGTTCTTGTTGCTGGTAAGTCTTTTTAAATCCGTTCCATCTTCGTTAATGGTGTAAATTTCGAAATTACCATCACGTTTGGAAGCAAAAGCAATTTTTCCAGCGCTTATTAAAGCTTTGTTTCCCTGACTAATAGAATCGGCTATACTTATGGAATTTAAAACAAACAGCAGGAATGGTATTAATATCATCGAACGCTTAATCCCCATGTAATTTCCCTCCCGGTATTGAAGAGTCGGTAAATCCTAACTACCCCTTATATTTTAACTGATTATAAAGTTCAATTAGCAAGATTGCCTAAGAACATACTTAATATTAACTTGCATTAAATAGCTTTTTAAGATTTTTACCACAATGGTTTTTTAGTCTTCTTTCGTGTTCTTTGGGCTTCGTGACTAATAATATTCTTTGTTGAAATTTTTTATAATTTCTTCCCCCGAATTAACTTTATAATCATATTATTTTATACTTATCCCTTAGAACCGGTCTGTCATTTCTTTTTCCGGTTTTATAGCTTTTATCATTGTCAAGCGAATTTTGTTACAAAAAGGGCTGTCTCTTTCCGAGACAGCCCTTTTATATTCAGGAAACTAAATCTTACCAGAAGCTCACATAGCAGCTGGCATATACGCCGTCATCTTGTTTAATATTATTTGCTTTCTCATCTTCGCCTTTGGTGTACATTCCAACTCTAGCTTCGATCAGGCCATAGTTGTAGCCAACATAGAAGTTGGTGAAGTTATTGCCTTCGTCTGCATCTTCGTCTGCGGTAGCAGCTCTGTAGCAGAGGGTTACGTTGTCAAGCGGTTTGTATTTCAGCTCATAAGCGATTCCGCCGTCTTTGAATTGAATACCATCAAGAGCAGCTACGGTAACTCCCAAGTTAATAGCATCAACAGTAGCACCAACTTGGATAACGCTGGAATCTTCCATACCAGACGGATCATAGGATTGACCAAGATAGTCAAAGCTAATGGTTCCAAAACCAAAAGCATAAGAACCACCTACGTTAATCTCAGAAGCTTTAACCTCAGAGTTGCCGGTAACGTTATTACTGATTTTACCATCATAATTACCGACATGAACTTCTCCGCCATCAAATTTAAAGCCAGCGGCAATCGACATAATGTTTCCGTCTGCGATAGCGTTCTCGTTGAATTCATAACCTAAGTTCACTCTTACGTTGTCACTTACATAATCAACACCAAGAACGTGATCAAGCAAATCGCGGTCAAACATGCAATCGGTATGGGTTTGAAGCACATCGATGTTGTAGATTCTAGCCATACCTTGGTTGCCTTTTTCATTCTCGAAGTTGGTGTACCAAACGTTGAAGTTGGAACCAGCAACGCCGTCAATACCAAATTCATAGATACCACTGGTGTTAAGATCTTTACCACCTGCATATTCCCAACCATCAAGTTTAGCACCGATGGTTCCCCAGGTACCGGTCTCTTCATCTCTGACAGTACCTTTGAGTAACAGTTTGATACCGCCGTTGCCAGTGCCGCTCGGAGCGTTTTCGCGAGAAGCGCCGGTATTAGGATCAACATAGTCGGTATCAACATAACTCCAGGTGAGTCTTCCGCCAACATATGCATCAAGGGCAGCGGCGGAGGCCACAACGGCAAACGATAAAGTTAACACTACTACTAAAGCAAGTACTAAAAATTTTTTCATTAAATTAGCTTCCTCCTCTTAATTTAAAAAATTACATTCCCCGATCAAGTGATTATTTCCGCTAATCCTTATTATAGAGCTGATTCTTTTCTGGTTTCGAAACAGATACATCTCCGGATTAACAGGCTTGATCCTGTATTATCAATTAATCCTTACACCCCCTTCCATCTCTAAAAACCTGATAAGATACAATATGAAACTAAAAACGGAGTGTATTGCGTTACAAATTTATTATCATATTGTAAACGGAAAAATCCTAGATTGATATTTCCTCGACAGTTATTTTATTTATTGTAAATAAATGTAAAAATGGATTGTTTTTCATAGGCATTCCCGCTCAACGGCTATTTAAGCTATATCCAAAAATTAAAAACTGGGTTATATTTCTATAGCTTTAATATTCTTGAAAGTAAATTGGTAAGTTTATAGAGTAGACGCAAAAACTAAAACTTTTCTCAACTCAAATCAAGCTTATATTTGGGAACAAATGCTATATTGTCGAGTGCAAAGAAACTTTGAATTTGTACTATTTCTTTCAAAAATAGCATGCAATCTGTGAAATCCGTGTGATTCGCCGAATCCTGGTTATAAAAAAGGACTCCCTTAAGGGAGTCAAAAAATAAGGAGAAAAGTCGATTTACCAAGAATTGTTGGTACAAATTTATTATCTTATTGTTAAGGGAAAAATCCTAGATTGATATTTTCTAGGCGCACATTATTTATGATGTAAAAAAGTGTAAATAAAGATGAATTTTCATAGACGTCTAAAATATTCCTTTCCTGTGCCTCCATGTCGCTGTGGCCTATAAAATTAGCCACAATGCGCCGGGACACAGAGCAAAGATATTTTAGATTAACCTTTTGAAAAACACATCTTAATTCCTACTTAATCCACAGCGTTCTCGAATAGCCGTCTCCAACCGGGCAAAGATTAACCGGTCAAATGATACACCGATTAGAATTAGAACGAACATTACCGCGATTACCCGGCTCATATCGTTCAATTCCCGTCCCATCATTAATAACTGGCCTAATCCGAGGCTTACATATAGTAATTCTCCAGCCATCAATGACCGCCAGGCAAAGGACCATCCCTGTTTCAATCCGGCAATAATCGTCGGTAACGCCGCCGGCAGCAATATGGTGGTTAATAAAGTTATTCCCTTTGCTCCCATGTTCTTTCCGGCTTTGATATAAATCGGAGGAACCTGTTTTACACCGCTGTCCGTTGAGATAGTTATCGCTAGTAATGCTCCCATTATCACCACGAAAATGATGGCTTTTTCATTGAGGCCGAACCAAAGGATGGACAATGGCAACCAACATACGCTAGGCAATGTTTGGAGGCCTACAATCACTGAACCAACAGTTTCTTCAAGAACTCTAATCCTCCCAATCGCAAACCCCAATAACATCCCAAAAAAGACTGAGATGCCGTATCCAATAGCGATCCTTTTTAAGCTGATTAGTGTTCCGGTGATAAAGGTTTGGTCTCTAATCCCCTCCGTAAAACTGGTTAATACTCCCCCAGGCGACGGGAAAATATATTCCGGCCATATTTTTGCAGTCGCCACTAAGGACCAAAGGCCAAGGATGCCCAAATAAAACACCAATCTCCTAGTAAACTTGTTCATGAGGAGACCCTCCCTGGACATCTCCGACATCCCCAGCCTCAATAAACTCCTTGACAATTTCCAAACGAAGTTGTTTAAGTCCGCTTTGTTCCATAGTTCGGGGGTAACTAGCTCCGACTGTAAACTCCCTTTTTATTTGGCCAGGGCGTGAACGCATTACTAAAATCCTATTGCTTAATAATAAGGCTTCTTCTACATTATGAGTTATAAACAAAATTGTAACTCCGGTTTCTTCTTTAATTTTTAACAATAAGCGGTACATGTCTTGCCTTGTCTGAACATCCAAAGCCGTAAAAGGCTCATCCATTAATAGCAATTCCGGTTCAAGCACCAAAGCCCGGGCTAAGGCCACCCGCTGTTTCATGCCTCCCGATAGCTGATGAATGCAGGCTTCCTTAAACTGGCTTAATTGTACCAAGTCAAGATATTTTTCAACCATCCTTTGGCTTTTCTCTTTGGCAAATTTACGAATCTTCAATCCATAAGCCACATTATCGTATACCGTCAACCAAGGAAATAATGATGCTTCTTGAAAAATAAGCAAGTGTTCATTAATAATGGACCGAGCTTTCCCATTAATTTGGGCGCCTTGGATCTCGCCAAAATCAGGTTTTTCCAAACCCGCGATAATATTTAATAAAGTGCTCTTGCCGCAGCCGGATGGCCCAACCAACGAAACAAGCTCACCCCGGTTAATAACCAAATCAATGTCTTTAATCGCTTGAATTTTTCCTCCAGCGACCCCAAATGATTTCGAGACTTTCTTCACAGACAGTATTGGTCGGAAACGGTTAGACCTGGTTGATATATTTTTAAAAGCCTCTTCATGGCCAATAACTCTCGAAGGTAAATTTCCTATCGCCAACTCTAATTCGTTGCTACTAGTGGTAGTCATAATCTACACCTCTTATAAGCTTTATATTCGAGTAAATGAATACTCTCGTATACAGTATAATAAAACCCGGACGGTATGGAATCATGTCCCCAAATTACATTTTTCTCTTTCCGGAGCAATCGGAAAAATGAAAAGAACCCTACTTAATTAACTATTTTCCTCCTCATCAATTGTTCTCCCGTCTCTTACCTGAATTTAGCAATGAATTGTTTTCAAAATTGATAAGATGCTTACCAACTTTACCATTAGATTTTACCGCTTCAATTGTTTAAAAAGCATGCCTTCATCCCAACCTAAAGCTATGAGGAGGTATCATAATGCACTTTAAAAAAATGCTCTTAGGCGTCGTGTTGCTAGTGTTAAGCGCCAACCTTACCGGCTGTAACTGGTTCACCGATAATCAGACCCGTCCGGCCCCAGTTCGGCCCCGGGACCCGACTCCCACCCGGAACATTAGACAAGCGCCGACCAAAAGGACTCCCGGAGCGTCAGCTCTAACTGAAAAACAATTACTGGATCGCATCGATCGGATCGAAGCGGCCGCCAAAAAAGGGGACTGGTCGGCCTGTAACCGGGAGACCAATCTGCTGGGGGTGGATATGACCCGTTACCGTCCTTCCACCACCGATGGCAAATCATTAAGGAATATCACTACCTTTGATGCGGCCTATGCCAAACTTCAGGCCGACGCCAAAAGCGAGAACCGTCCCGCGGTCATCAGAAATTGTGATAAGCTCCGGGATGACTTAAAGCGGATTAAGAATAATCCGCAAACCTAATACCACAAAAAAGGGAGACCTTGAAAAACCAAGGTCTCCCTGAGCAATTTTTATAGTATCTTTAAAGTATATAAGGATCTATGCATTACCTTTAGTCTATTAAATTTTTTCCAGAAGATCCATGAATCAACGTTATTTGCGTCACCAGCGCCATCAGCGTAATCTGTGATCAGAACTTACTATCCGCAATCTTATCAACCGGAACAGGCAACATAATGGCCTGGCCTTTCTCGACCTTAGTGAAATCAGCAATATTATTGATCTCCATTAGCAACTCAACCGTAGTATCGTAACGTTTGGCGATCCGCCATAGTGTCTCTTTGGGTTTGATTTCGTAAAAATGGTTTTGTGGGATGGCCAGTAGTAGTTCAGTCCCTGCCGGTATGGTTTCCGTCCCTGATTTTAATTGGTTTTCAGTCAGAATAACCCCTTTGCTTATTCCATATTTTTTTGCCAAGCTAGAAACGGTCTCTCCCTTTTTCGCTTTAATCTTTACCCGAACGACATCATTTGATTTATCGGGTTTAGCATCTATAACCGCTGCAGTTGCTTCTAGGGAAGGTTGGTTTGACGCTTTAGGAAGCTTCGAGAGATCCGGCAACTCTTTCTTTTCAACCGATATTTCCGGATCGACTGGTTCATCTTGAAATGGTTTATTTGCAGTTATCGGTTTTATAGTTTCAACTGCTACGGGATGCCCATTCTCATTTGTATTTTTTAATTTACCTTCATTACCGGTTGGTTCATGTTTAGTAGTCCCTTCCTGGACCGTAGGAGTATTGATAATCGGCGTGGCCGGGACCGCTTCCGGTATTGTTTTAGCAACTTCTATTTCGGAAGATTGTTGTTTGCCTATGATCTGGACATTGGGCGTGCTGGTTGCTTCATTCTTAAAACGGATGATTTTAGGTGTTAAAAATATTACTACCTCCGTTTGCTCATTCGGCCCCTCTTTCTTACTGCCAAACAATCTCCCCAGCAAAGGAACCCTTGACAAGCCCGGAATACCGGATTCATTTAGTGTATTATTTTGCTTATGCAATCCGGAGAGAACAAAGGTTTCTCCCTCCTTAAGCCTAATAACTGAACTGGCTTCCCTGGTTACAATTACCGGCACATCATCGCCTTCACCTGTTTTCTTCCAGTCCCCGATATTACTAACTTCAGCCTTCAAAGTGACGGTAATGATATCGTCTTCATTGATCCGGGGAGTAACTACCAGTCTGGTACCAATTTCAATGTAACTTACAGAATATTCAATTCCTTCCGATGAACGGTTAGTGGATATTACCGGAAATTTTTCGCCGATTAAAATCTTTCCTTCCTGGCTATCTGTAACGGAAATATTGGGATTGGCAAGCAGATAAGCCTCTCCTTTTTCTTCCAAAGCCTGAATCGTGGCAATAGAAGTAAGTTTGAAATTCGCATCCGAATTAAGTTCTTTAAAACCCCAAAGTAAACCCAACTCTTTACTCGCTCTACTGGTTACCTCTTCTATCCGAGCTTCGATGTTTATCTGGGGCATTTCTCGGTCAAGCCGGTAAATGATCTCTTCGATGTTTTGGTGCTCCAAGACACTAGCTTTGATGGTAAGTTGGTTAGTCCGGGTATCGACCCCGATTTTATCTTCAGCGATAATTATTTTTAAAGCGTTTTTCACTTGTTCCGGATCTGCATAATTCAGATGATAAATCCTGGTATCTCTGCTCTCGAAATTACTGAAGGTTTTTTCATTGCCGATAATCACGGTCCTGGTTTGAGTGATCCAACGAAAGGAGTAGCCATAAGTCTGGGATAATAATTCGATCGCGTCCCTGATTGTCAGTCCGTGTTTGAGCTTGATTGAGACCGCGCCTTTGACTTGCGGATCCATTAAGACGTTTATCCCGCCCAACTCGGCTAAAGAACGGTAGACATCCCGGATATCGGCGTCCAATACTTCAAAATTGGAAATGATCTCTGTTTTAACTCCTTCGGCTTGAGCGGAATAAGAGGTAAAAAACGCCCCTATAATCATTATCAGAACTAATTGGGCTAGTATTGGCTTTTTTAATTCACCCATTTTATTTGGCCCTCTCTTTCTTGTCCAATTTCAATAGGCCTTTCGGGGATAACAATATTAGTTCGTTACTATTAATCTCCGTCACCCGGTACTCAGTTCCCGGCAAGATTTCCCCCAACTTTAACAAAAACGACTTGTTTTGATACCTAACGATAGCCACTTGAGTACTGGTAGTACCTACTATTCCTTTTAAAATCGGTTTTTCCGAGTTTTCCCCTTCTTTAATAAGATCGGTAAGTCCTTGGTCCGGGCTGACCAGCGCAGGCTCGTTCCAAACCGGTTGATTTGATGGATTAACATTATCTTTTCTGCGCCGGGCCACTATGATTGAGGACGGAGGCAAAAAAAGGTCTCTCTTGGAAATCGGCCCCGTACTAATTATAAAATCTTCCACTTCCGGTGGGTTGCCGGTATTTTCATTAGTCCATTGCCTAATATTTGAAGCCGGAGGGACCGGACTAACCGGCGTTGGCTTGGGTTGCATAAAGAAATTCCAATACAACGCCGCGCCCAAAACAATGAATAAAACTATTAATAAGCCCGGTCTTACGGCTGGTTGCTTTTCTTGAGAATTACCATTCATGGATCCACCCTCCCTTGTTCAACGGGAGCAATCAAGTCTATGATTAATTGTGTATTTAGCTCGTATGCTTTCCGGCTTTCCGAATCCGGTTCGGAAGCATTGATATTTAAACTGGAAACCATCATGAACCTCTTTGATTCAAGCACCGTTTCCAAGAACTTTTTAATACCGTGATATTCACCGTTTAATTCCACCGCCCATTGATATACTTGATAGGTTGACAAGGTTTTATAATTTTTAGTTTTATCATCCATTTTACAACGGATAATATCAACTCCACAACTCCGGGCTATCCGTTCCAGTTCCAAAACGAATGCCGCCTGTTCTTCACGGCTGGGGGCAAACCGGTGGAGCCGGTTAATCTCGGCCACCCCCGTTTTGCTTTGCTCCCGCAATTGCGGCAGCATCGCCACTCTCCGTTTCATCTCCATGAATTCGGATTGGCGCTGGTTAATTTGGGCGAGCAACTCGTTGTTTTTATTCAAGTAATAGGCTCCCCCAGCAATAACTCCACTGGAACAAAGCGCTATTAACACTACAAAAATGATGGTGGAAAGATTACCTTTTTTCGTCGTATTCAAGGGAGCCCCTCCCGGTTACCATTTCCATGTTAAACCGATAACTATTGTAATGGTCACTATCTTCCAAGCTAATCTCTTTCAAGGATGTGCTTTGATAAAATTCACCAAGGTTAATTCTATTTAAAAAATTACCAATCAACGGTATATTTAAAGATTGACCGGAGACAGCCACTTTTCCCGTATAATCGATTATTAACTCTTCCAACCAGATACTGCCGGGCATAACAGTGGCCAAACTATTAAAGATTTCAAGCTGAGGCTGGTAAAAACCTTTTATTTTACTAATTTCTTGTTTCAGCTTGATTAATTCGGCTTGAGTTTGTTCCAGTTTCCGGACTTCATCCATTTGCGGCCGGAGAAATAAGATCTGTTGTTCAATTGAGGCCAGTTCCCGAATGGATTCTTGATAATTAAAATATTCATATACTCCAAAACCAATGGAAGCCAAAAATACGACTATACCCCCAAGTAAAATCATAATATTTAAAAAAGTAACCTGCTGTTTAGGCCGGAATTCGAGTGGCAGAAGATTTATTCTCACTCCGGGATCACCTCCCGCATTGCCAAACCCAATGCTACGCTATATAGTGGTAGTTCAGCCTCTAATTTAAGCCGGAGCTTCTTAGCAACGCTTATTCCATGAGGAATAGCGCCATCAATGACCGGAATGCCCAATTCCCGGTTGAGAAAAGTCGCCAAATTGGGTAATAGGGAACCGCCGCCGTTAAGGATTAACCGGTTCACTTCCTCATTTCGATCTTGTAAATGAAAGTAATCAAAGGAACGTCGAATTTCCAAAGTCAATTCCTTTAAACCTTCCTCCATGGCGAAGTTGGCTTTGGCGTCCAAGCTTTGACTCATGGACTCACTTTGGCTTAAGGCGTCAATTTTATTTATTTTAATCTCTTCCGCTTCCTCGGAGGTAATTCCAATATTGGTGGCGATGGTTTTGGTAAACCGGTTCCCCGCCAACGGAATTACCCTGGTGAAAAGGGGGATTCCATCTTTCAAGATCATCAAGTCTGATGTTTCAAACCCGATGTCCAAAAGAGCTACCGCCCCTTCCGTATCGGCCTTTTCTAGCTCTGCGGCCCGCATCAAGCTGAAGGTCTGAATATCGACCACTTGGGTCTGGAGTCCAATATCCCTCAAGGTCTCAATGTGACTGTAAATAATATCATTCCGGGCGCAGACCATTAGCACATCCATTTCATTTTGATCTATGTATCGTTTAATAACTTTAAAGTCCAGCGTGACTTCATCCACGGGAAACGGAATATAGCGTTCCGCTTCCCAATGAATCGCGTTGGCCACTTCGTTATCTTCCATTAACGGCAACTTAATATGCCTAATAATCGCCGCTTGTCCGGGAATGGCGATTACAACCCGTTTCGAAGCGATCTTGATCTTGGCGAATAATTCTTTGATCGCCTTTCCAACCTGTTCCCGTTCTTTGATCTCTCCTGAGTTTAAAGCGCCCTCGGGCAAAACCGCTTTTCCAAAACGGCTCAGCCGGGGCTTTAAACCGCCTTGCAATTCAACGACTTTGATCGAATTAGCGCCGATATCCAAACCGACTCCGAGTTTTGCCATGAACTAGTACTCCTCATTCCGGTTCTGCCAACTATTCACATAATATAATCGGCAACAATCCTTTATAAGTCAAGGGTTTTTTGTAAAAACACTCTCTAATTCGCCTAGTAATGCTGCTAAAACAGCGATTCCCCTCCTTATATTGTAGAGAAGGGGATTAGTTAACATACGGCGGAGATATTACAGTCATTGTTTCCGCTTTTTGATGGCATAGCCTAATAAAGGATTTATCCTCCGGTCGGTAATCATTATCTTAAGATTTATCTATCTCTTTCTATCCTAATCACAACCCGTATAATCCAAATACCTTAAAAACAACTT
>JAEWZY010000052.1 GCA_023394955.1 Bacillota bacterium | reverse complement strand
TCCGGGGCGTGATGAATTTCTAAGTCATTTGCGTGGTCTCGCTTTGACCGGTATGGGGAAAGATAGTCTTGAAGCGGTGTTAAGCGCTGATATTCCGGAAGAACGTGATTGGGCTATTGGGGAAGCATTAGCTGAGGCGTTACTGATTCGTAGTCATGGAGTGATTTTTCCATGGAATATGGAAAGGGATAAGCGTAATGCTAAAGGTAGTCTGCCGGGTGCGGATATTGTCGGCTTTTTGCCGCTGGATTCCGGTTTTCGATTGGTTTTAGGTGAAATTAAGACTTCCGGTGAAGAAAAATATCCACCCCAAGTGATGTCTGGGCGAAGTGGTTGTTTAGGGCATCAGATTGATAAATTGGCTAATAATATGAGTACCATTTGTCAACTTCTATATTGGTTGCTACCTCGTGTCAAAGGTACGCAGTATCAAACTGCCTACGACCAGTCGGCGACTCTTTATTTTAATTCTGGTAACAAGGCTGCCTCGCTTTTTGGTATACTAATCCGTGATACCGTGCCTAATGAACTCGATTTACAGAACCGCGGGAATGCCCTTGGTCAGGTAATCGATGATCCGGCGTCTTGCGAGTTGATTGCCGCTTACTTGCCGTTTAAAATTTCCGACTTGCCAAATGTTCTAAAGGAAGGAGTTGCGTCATGAGTTTCTGGATTCTCGACAGTTTAGCCGAGCGACGAGTCGCGGCGTTGAAAATTGCGGATCGTATCCAGATTTATGACGAGCTTTTACACGTTCGTGCCGAGGCTGACATTGAATTGGTGCGTGACGTTGCGAATGCCCTGGAATTGGCAGCGCTTGATTTAATTCTTGATCGATTTGAAGAAGATGAATCAAAATTAAAAACGATGCGGGAATGTGCGGCTGATGCTTTCCGGTTATTTCGTATTTTGCCGAAAAATGAGAAGCCATTAGAAAACGCGTTATTACTTTTACACATGTCCGCTTTAGCGGTTCTTGGAGATAAAGGTGCAGATGCCGCGCGCCTACTTCGCCAGAGAGAATGGAGCAACTTGCCGTTGGACTCCACCGATTGGGGTGAACGCACTTGGTCTACTATTTTGGATATCTGGTTGAGATTGATCCGAAAAAAAGGGTGGGAAGACCGTGATGTTGTTTTAGAACGTGTCGCCCGGCTCCGGGATTCTCAGAATGAGTTTGAAAAACAATATTTAGAAGGTATCGATCCCCGGCAAGCGAAAGCGGCTGCTTTAGAGTTGATTGGGCTCTACCATCTTGCTAAAGCAGCGGAAATTTTAGCTCTTTTTATTACCGACGGGGTAATAGAGGGAAATTT
Organism: Bacillota bacterium; assembly: GCA_023394955.1. Taxonomy (GTDB): domain Bacteria; phylum Bacillota; class UBA4882; order UBA8346; family UBA8346; genus JAAYHS01. The sequence continues at coordinate 58,241 of JAEWZY010000052.1, read as the reverse complement.
TCAAGTTCGGCAATTGCTTGAAACGCATTTTGACCGGATCTTCGCAGTATGTGAACACGCCCGGATGCTAGAATTGGAACCACTCACCCGTTTATTAGCCGTTTCATCAATACAGATGGTGGAGAATTCGATCTGGACAGTTACCCGTGCCGTTAATTCACGAGTTACTCAATTTGTTCGTAGTTTAGTAGATAGAGGTAGAGGGAATAAAGCTATTTTTGACGTTTTACCACCACAGCGACGAACATTGGCAGAGAAGGGGCTTCTTGGTTCAAGTCGTCGTGCTGTAGTCGTAAGTCTTCCGACATCAAGCGGTAAAACTCTTATTGCCGAATTCCGTATACTCCAGGCATTAAATCAATTTGAACACGAACGTGGCTGGGTTGCTTATCTTGCCCCAACAAAATCGCTGGTTAATCAAATAACACGCCAATTAAGGCGGGACTTTTCTGCCTTAACTCCACAAGTTATAGTTGAACAAGTGAGTCCGGCATTGGAGATTGATAATGTAGAGATAGGATTATTACAAACAAATAATCCAAATTCAGAATTTAGGGTGCTTGTAACTACACCTGAAAAACTTGATCTTATGTTACGTCAAGGTTGGGAATTGAAAATTGGTAGGCCTTTAACATTAGTAGTTGTCGATGAAGCTCATAATATCCAGAGTATGCGTCGTGGGCTCAAACTTGAGCTATTACTTGCCACGATAAATAAAGAGTGCCAGTGGGCGCAATTTATACTCTTGACTCCTTTTATCGAAAATGCCCGTGAAGTCGCACGCTGGCTTGGTGGAGCTAATTCTGATGATATAAGTTTATCACTAGATTGGCAACCCAACGACAGAGTTATAGGTGTTGTGCAGGCAGAAAAGAGAGCAATTTTAAAACCAAAGAGTTTTGATTATCAATTATCTTTAGAAACAATCCACACAACCCAAAAAACTCTTGTTGTTGATGATCTTCTTTCTTTATCGAAATGTGAGGATATTGCTAAAACATATAGTGAAGTTACTGACCAAAGTACTTTGGCTGCTGTTACTGCACAGAGTTTACAAAAGCGGGGACCAGTTATTGTTATGCACCAACGACCGGATTGGGTATGGTCATTAGCGGAAAAATTTAAAATAACTGATAATAAGAAGGACGTACCTTCAGAAAAGGTTAAACTTGTTCAACAATTTTTAGCCTTGGAATTCGGTAACGATTTTCCTTTGATAGGTTTACTTGCCTATGGTGTTGGTGTTCATCATGGGGGATTATCGGATGAAGTTCGTTCACTTATGGAGTGGTTGTTTGAAGAGAATGAATTACATTTTCTTGTAGCTACTACTACTATTTCTCAAGGTGTTAATTTCCCGGTTTCTGGTGTAGTGATGGCATCTCACCAGTACCCAAATAAAAATTCGCCACCGGTTGACATGCCTCCTGAGGACTTTTGGAATATTGCGGGACGTGCCGGCAGAATTGGGCAAAGTAGCTTAGGAATTGTTGCGCTGGTTGCAGATAACCGGGATAAGGCAGAAAAATTACGCAGATTCATCAATAACCAAACTGGTGACTTAAATTCGGCATTAATAGAATTGGCGAAGTCAACAGAAAACTTATTAAATGATCTCGGAAAGATTGTATATCAAAGACCTGAATGGTCTAGTTTCCTCCAATATTTAGCACACACCTATCGAGAGATGGGGGAACCGGTAAGTTTTGTTGATCAAATCGAACAGGTTCTACGCGGCACATTTGGTTTTGAAAAGTTGCGTAGTCAGAACTCTTCAATAGCTAACCGGTTACTTGGAGGGATTCATGATTATTTGGATTATCTACAACGGCCTGGTCAACCATTAAAACTAGTTGATAGCACGGGGTTTTCCTTACAGAGCATAAATACAGTACTCACTAACAGAGGGGATATTGACAGTTCATCTTGGGATTCAAATACATTATTTCGCAACGATAATCAGACACTTCAGATGATGATGGGTGTATTGTTAAAAGTACCAGAATTGCGTGAAAATCTTGAAGCTGCAACTGGCGGGGATTCACCTGATGGTCAAAAATTGGCTCTCATTATTAAAGATTGGGTTAATGGGATTTCTATTTCTGAGATTGCCACACGATATTTTATGAATGATGGTGATAATTTAACCAAAGCAATGACAAAATGCGGTCAGAATTTATTTGGCAAATTGACCCAAACGGCGTCTTGGGGGTTAGGCGCTTTACTTTCAATAACTGGTAGTGACCTGCCAGAGGATCAGCTAGAAAAACTAAGAAATCTCCCATCACAAGTGTACTATGGTGTTGGTAGTGATTCCGCAATAGTCCTGAGATTACTTGGGGTTTCACGAGAAGCCGCATTGCCATTAGCAAGTTCAATGAAGGTGGATTTAAGCCAGCCCGTAACAGTAATACGGGAACGGTTAAAAAGTATGAACGACTCTGATTGGGATAGAGCGCTGGGCGAAAGAAAAGGGCAAATTTATCGAAAAGTTTGGAGGATTTTAGAAGGAATTGAATAGGAAGGCGAAACCTACGGTTCAGTCTATCATCTTCCCGGAAAACAACTGTCGGAAGCAATTTCGCCATTTTTGGATAATCTGGATAGTAACTCCCCAGATTTGCGATCGAACTCCCCGGATTTGAAAACCAAGCTTGCTTCAATTTTGCAATCTTTGGGTTACCATGAAATGCCTGGGAAGATTAACTCGGAAAATATGAGAAAGATTATCCTGGTAATATGCGAAGATATTTTTCTATCTCTTAAAGATTTAGCCAATCTTTTGGATCGTGACCCCAAGGCTTTACAGGAACAACATCTCACACCTTTGTTAGCGGAAGGTTTTATGGAGTTAAAATATCCTGACATTAAGAATCATCCTGATCAGGCATACAGGAGTAAAAAATGAAAATCACCGAATCCGCAGTTGAAAAATTCGCCGTCGAACTCCTTGAAAAACAGGGTTACGATTACTATTACGGCCCTGACATCGCCCCGGACGGCGACACCCCGGCCCGGCAATCCTTTGAAGATATCCTGTTGTTTGAGAAGTTAAAGAAAGCCGTGGGGCGGATTAATCCGACGATCCCGGCGGAGGTTCGGGAGGATGCGCTCAAACAGTTACAGCGGATCAACTCGCCGGAACTGATCGCCAACAATGAAACCTTTCATCGGATGCTGACCGAAGGGATTAAGGTTACTTATCGCAAAGACGAAGAAGACAGGGGCGATCTGGTCTGGTTGATTGATTTTAACGACCCGGAAAAGAACGACTTCGCCGTTGTCAATCAGCTAACGATCATCGAGAATAACGTCAACAAACGACCGGATGTGGTCCTTTTTGTCAATGGACTGCCTCTAGTCGTTATTGAACTAAAAAACCCGGCGGATGAAAATGCCACGGTTCATTCCGCCTTCAAACAATTACAAACCTACAAACAGGTTATTCCCGCTTTATTCACTTATAACGGCTTTTTGGTCGTCTCCGACGGTCTAGAGGCCAAGGCCGGTTCCGTCTCCGCCGATTTTAGCCGTTTCATGGCTTGGAAAAGCAGCGACGGAAAGGTGGAGGCGTCGCCGTTAATTGGGCAATTGGAGACGTTGATCAAAGGGATGCTGAATAAAACTACCCTTTTAGATTTAATCCGCCATTTCATCGTCTTTGAAAAAACCAAGAAGGAAGATAAGAAAACCGGCGTTATCACCATTCATACCATCAAAAAAATCGCGGCCTATCATCAATATTACGCGGTCAACCGGGCGGTGGAATCGGCCCTTCGGGCGGCGGGGTATGATTTGGGGTTGAATTCCGCGTATCCCGTAAATGCCGGAAATATGGTTGGGGCGATTCATGAATCGCCCCAACGTGAATTTCCATCAGCTATACAAGAATCCCCCGAAAGTTACGGCGTTCCCGGCGTCAAAGACCAGCCTATCGGAGACCGGAAAGGCGGCGTGATCTGGCATACCCAAGGTAGCGGTAAATCTCTCTCCATGGTCTTTTTCACCGGCAAAATTGTCTTGGCGATGGACAATCCGACCGTGATGGTGATTACCGACCGTAACGATCTGGATGACCAGCTATTCGATACTTTCGCCGCTTCCCGGCAATTGTTGAGACAAGACCCGATACAGGCGGAGAGTCGGGAACAGTTAAAAGACCTTTTAAAGGTGGCTTCCGGCGGGATTGTTTTTACCACTATCCAAAAGTTTCAGCCGGAGGAGGGCAATGTTTATGAAGAACTTTCCGAACGGGAAAATATCATTGTCATTGCCGATGAAGCCCACCGGACCCAGTATGGGTTCAAGGCGAAGCACATCGACGCTAAAGATGAAAACGGCAATGTAATCGGTAAGAAGATTGTTTACGGTTTCGCCAAATATATGCGGGACGCTTTACCCAAAGCTACCTATATTGGGTTTACCGGCACGCCGATTGAAGGGACGGATGTCAATACTCCGGCGGTATTCGGCAACTATGTTGATATTTATGATATTTCACAAGCCGTAACCGACGGCGCGACAGTGCGTATTTATTACGAAAGCCGTCTTGCCAAAATAGGCCTGAGTAATGAGGGCAAAAAACTAATCAAAGAATTTGATGACGATCTGGAACAGGCGGAACTTTCCGAAACGCAAAATGCCAAGGCGAAGTGGACCCAATTGGAAGCGTTGATCGGCAGTAAAGATCGGATGAAACACGTGGCCGAAGATATTGTGATCCATTTTGAACGGCGTCAAGAGTCTATCAACGGTAAGGCCATGATTGTCACCATGTCCCGCCGGATTGCCGCCGAGATTTATCAAGCAATCATCGAATTAAGGCCGGAATGGCACAGTGACGACCTAAAAAGGGGTGTCATCAAGGTGGTAATGACTGCGACCTCCTCCGATGGGCCGAAGATCGCCAAACACCATACCACCAAAGAGCAGCGGAGAGCTCTAGCCGAACGGATGAAAGACCCGGACGACGAATTGAAATTGGTTATCGTTCGCGATATGTGGTTGACTGGTTTTGACGCTCCCTGCCTTAAAACCCTTTATATCGATAAGCCCATGAAGGGACATAATCTGATGCAGGCCATCGCCAGGGTAAACCGGGTTTATGGGCAGGTCAAGGGCGGGCTAATCGTTGATTATCTGGGGATTGCCTCGGATTTAAAAGCAGCCTTGTCCTTCTATTCCGCCGCCGGCGGTAAAGGCGACCCGGCGGTCGCTCAGGAACAAGCGGTCCAGTTGATGCTGGCCAAATTGGAAGTGGTCTCGCAGATGTTTCACGGTTTCGCTTATGAAGAATACTTTGAGGCGGACACCGGAAGGAAACTATCTATCATTTTGGCCGCCGAAGAGCATATTCTCGGTCTGGAAAATGGCAAGAAGCGTTATATCGATGAAGTGACCGCCTTATCCCAAGCATTCGCCATCGCGATCCCTCACGAGCAGGCAATGGATGTTAAAGATGAGGTGGCTTTCTTCCAAGCGGTCAAATCCCGTTTGGTCAAATTCGACAGCCCCGGGCCGGGTAAAGCTGATGTCGAAATTGAAACCGCCATTAAACAAGTGATTGATAAGGCGCTTGTCACCGAAGGAGTAATTGATGTTTTCGACGCCGCCGGTATCAAAAAACCGGATATCTCAATCCTCTCCGAAGAGTTCTTGCTTGAAGTCAAGAACATGGAGCATAAAAACATCGCCTTGGAAGTATTGAAAAAACTTATTAATGATGAAATTAAAGCCCGCGCTAAAAAGAACCTGATTCAAAGCAAGACCTTAATGGAAATGCTGGAGAATTCCATCAAAAAGTATCATAACAAAATCATTACCGCTGCCGAAGTCATTGAAGAACTGATTAACTTGGGTAGAGAAATTCAAGCCGTGGATAAAGAACCCCAAGAAATGGGCTTATCCGATTTTGAATATGCTTTTTATACTGCTATTGCTAATAATGAAAGCGCCCAAGAGGTCATGGGAAAAGAGAAACTCCGGGAATTGGCGGTGGTTTTGTATCAGAAGGTTAGGGAAAACGCCTCAATCGACTGGACTATCAGAGAAAGCGTCAAAGCGAAACTGAAAGTCATTGTCAAACGAGTGTTGCGTCAATATGGCTACCCGCCGGATATGCAAATGCTGGCTACCGAGACTGTTTTAAAACAGGCGGAATTGATAGCGGAGGAATTGACGCATTGAAAAATTAAATTACTTGGTTTATTTATAGTCAAGAGAAATTGATTAGCCCAACTACGGTTCTCGCCGACCCGGGAGTTCGGAGCTTTAACCTCCGGAACCGGAGCTTCGACCTGGGAACTCGGAGCTTTGACCTCCGGAACCGGAGCTTCGACCTGGGAACTCGGAGCTTTGACCTTCGAAACCGGAGCTTCGACCCGGGAGTTCGGAGCTTTGACCTTCGAAACCGAAGCTTTGACCTGGGAGTTCGGAGCTTTGACCTCCGAAACCGAAGCTTTGACCTGGGAGTTCGGAGCTTCGACCTGGGAACTCGGAGCTTTAACCTTCGAATCCCGTTTCTTAAACTTCTAAAAGGCAGTCTCTGACTCCGCGCCGGCTGTTCCCAACTCCAAACGAGCGGTTCCGAACTGATGATTGGCAGTTCAAAACTAAAACAACGGGGAGTTCCGGACTTCAAACAAGCGGTCTCCGGCTCCAAACATGGGGTTTTGAACTCCGCGCGGGCAGTCCCGGACTTCCTGTGAGCTGTTCCAACCTCCGTTCCGGCAGTTGATCAACTCCAAAAAGCCGGTCAAGAAACTCATCCGGTTACCGATATAATATGTAGTAATATTTTTAGGAGGTCGAATAACATGGATGTTATGAAGGCTGGAAAACTGGACATTTCTTACCGTTCAATCAAGTCCAAAGTCACGGAAGCTAAAGTGGACTACCAACAGGGAAGAAATGTTCGAAAAAACACCCTGCTTCATGAGGAAAAAGACAGCTACGTAAAATATACGCTGGAGCAGAAAGTAACCTATGACGAACCCAAAGTGGATCAAAAGACGATCCAGCAGTTAAAGGATGAAAGCGAAAATATCCTTTCCCATTTAAAGCAAATCGTCACGGCATTGTTGAAACGTCAGGGATTGGAATTCCGGGAAATTAGTGAAATTATACCGGATGCTCTCAAAGATGTAACCGTCGATGAAATAGCCCAAGAGGAAGCTCAAGCCATGCTTGAGGAAGGCGGGGATCTGAGCGCCGGAAAGGTTAGCGACCGGATTGTGGACTTTGCCAAGGCAATCTCCGGCGGTGACAAAAGTAAGGTTGATCTTTTAAAAAAGGCAATCGACGCTGGATTCGAAGCGGCCGGAATTGAATTTGGCGAGGAACTGCCGGAGATCTGCAAGGACACTTACAACTTAATCATGGAAAAGCTTGATGCTTGGGTGAATGAAGCTGAAACAGGGAAAAACGATCCTAATGACGGCATACCTTGTTTGACAGTTTAAAGTAAAAAATATTCTTAAAAATGCTAAAGAGCCGAAAGGCTCTTTAGTTTTTACCGGAGCAGACCGGTAATTGGCAATTATTCGCTATCAATCTGATGGAGATAACCTCCGGTGAGCTATACTTCAGGGTGAAAAACGGATGGAGGCGCCCCATAATTACTCCGCTTAAAAGGATGCCGGCTCTCCGTTAATAGTAAAACTGTCCGGTTCAGCGTTGGTCCCGCTGTAGTTAATATTAAACCCAAAGTTCACCGCGGCGTTGGGTGGGATCGAACTATTCCAGGACTCGTTGGTGACAGTTACAGCAGGACCGTTCTGAGTGTATTTACCGCACCAAAGATTGGTAATCTGTTGATTCCCGGGGAAGTTAAACTTAAGTTCCCAACCGTCAATCCCATCTGCGCCGTTGTTTGTGATCGTAATATTGACTGTTCCGCCACTACCCCAATCGTTTTGAATAGTATATGATACCCGGCAACCGGCGCCGGAGGTTGGGGTCGGAGTAGGGCTTGTGGTTGGAGTAGGGGTTGGAGTCGCCGTCGCTGTGGGTGTCGGTGTCGGTTCGACACTACCGGAATTGTAGATTCCGATTTCCCATAATGAATAGCCCCATTCCGAGTTATACCGTTGCATACCGTAGATCCGGACATAGCGGCCATTGCCGTTGACGGTGAGAATGTCGGTACCGCCGTCCCCGTTATACTCGGTGTAAAGATCGGCCCAACTATTTCCATCGTTAGAGACTTGAATTTTATATTGTCTGCCGTAAGCAGCCTCCCAACAGAGGATCACTTGGTTAAATTCATAAACTTGGCCCAGATCAATCGTCAGGTGTTGAGGGTCGGAGCTCGCCGAAGCCCAACGGGTGTCCAGATTACCATCCACCGCATTGGCGCCGGGATAGGAGTCGCTTTCAACTGATGATACGGTAACCGGTTTGCCTTCGGCCAGATTTCCGGTTGGCAACGGTGTCGGCGTCGGTAATGGGGGCAGCGGTTCCAGCAACCATTCGGGGCGGACAGCGGTATTTTTGATACTGTATTGATCCGTTACCGCCACTGCCAACCCCCAGGAATGTAAAGTAGCGAAGGTCGAGTCCTCAGTCATGTCCAAAAAAGTCTGGGGATTATTACCGGGCCCCCATGACCAGGCTAACCAGCCGATTTGGTTTAAGTAACATTGTTCTAAGATCGTCCGGTAAGGAATCTGCCCCTGGGGAGATTCTTCCCAGAGCGCTCCGAACTCGCCTACTATTAAAGGCAGTTCCATATTGACCGATTCCGCGATTTCGTTGATTACAGTCTGTTCCGAATAGCCCCACATCTGTGGCCACCACATATGCACCGAAAACATCAGATTATGATCCGGATCGGCGCTAAGCAACGCCGGTCCTTCCGACTGCAGGATATTGATATTCTTACCCCAGTCGGAGCCGTCAATAATCAACGGCACATGGATTCCGGCATCCCGCATTTGCCGGACCGCGGCAGTATATTTAGCCCGGAAATCACTAGCGGAAACATTAGCGTCGCCGCATTCATTGGCGATATTGATCAGCAGATACTCCTGGTGTTTTTTAATCACTGCCACAACATCGTCCCGGGTCCAATAGTCAACGCATTTTTGTAAGTCATTCCAAACACCGGTGGCGCCGTGATGTTCCACCATTGGGATTATCGAGTTGGCCCGGCAGTTATAGATGGCGGTATCAAGCTGCTCAGCCGCGCCGTCGGAAGTCCAGACGATCCGGACACAATTAGCGCCGGTCTTGGCGATCTCCGGAAAGCTCGGTAAACCGTCGATATCCATCCAAATTATCATTTTGTTGACACCGACCAAGATTACTTTTTCGCCATATTTATCGTACAGAAACCGTCCTTCCACTCTAAAACCGGGATAATTATCCGTTGCCGTAGCTTGAAAATGAATTGAGGCCAAAGCGCAACCGATGATGGCCGAGAGTAAAAGTCCAAACAATAATAGCGACTTTTTCATCCTAAAAGAACCTCCTTTTTGAATTTTAATCAACTTGATCCATATGTTGTACAGGTAGCGCCATTTAAGGTAAACTCGGACGGTTTGCCATTGGCGCCGCTATAACTAAGGTTAAATCCAAAGCTTACCGTCCCGCCGGGCGGGATGGAGCCATTCCAGGACTCGTTGGTCACCGTTACGGCAGCGCCGCTTTGGGAGTGTTTGGCGGACCACAGGTTAGTAATCTGTTGATTTCCCGGGAAGCTAAACTTAAGTTCCCAACCGTTAATAACGCTAGTCCCATTGTTCTTAATCGTAATAGTGACTGTCGCGCCACTGCCCCAATCGTTTTGAACAAGATATGATACCGCGCAACCGGTACCGGAGGTTGGGGTCGGAGTAGGGCTTGGGCTAAGGGTCGGGCTGGGACTAGGGCTGGGACTTGGAGTAGGACTGGGACTCGGGGTTATATCATTCAGAGTGATCAATTTTTCCCGGACATATTTTCCGGATGTGGAGATCACTGAGCTGTCCCATCCACCGTTGGTACCGGCTCCTGATAATAATGCAGCCGAAGTTTCATCTTTGGTGATGATTGACCAGTTACACCAGGATAAATTATGATTGAGCATAAAATCGATCCAAGTATCGGACTCGGCATAGTCCAAAGTTCCGGTCCCTGTTGCCTCGCTGGTCCCCCATTCGGAAACGAATAGCGCAATCCCTTTGTTCAGAGCATAGGTCGCTTTGTCCCGCAGCCATTGTTTGTGAGTCGCCGCATAAAAATGTAAGGTGTATACCACATTGGACCTTTCAATGGGGTCATCGGCGGCCATATCAACATACTGGGACCAGTTCGGCGTTCCCACAATGATGATATTGTCCGGATCATATTGGCGAATAACGGCGATTACTTCTTCGGCATAAGCCTTAATAGTAGACCAACCGACGCTCTCCGGCTCATTATAGATTTCATAAATCACATTAGGATAACTACCATACTTCTGCGCCATAGCCGCAAAAAACTCCTTGGCCTGTTGGGTATGGTTATGAGCATTATGATCATGCCAATCAATGATCACATACATCCCTAACTCAATGGCCGCGTCAACTACTGCCGTTACCTTCTGCTTCTGGCTTTCCGGATTACTAAGATAAGCGCCGACCGGTTCGATACCCATAGCGGCCCGGACTACCGCGCACTTCCAGTCGTCGCGTAACCACTGGACCACATTACGATTGTAAAAACCAGGGTCCCAGTTACTCCAGAACAATGACATCCCGCGCAGCGCCACCGGATCGCCGGAGTTATCGCAGATCTTGTTACCGATTACCTGTAATTGGCCATAGGCATTGACCGGACTTTCAGCTCCCCAAACCTGAGTATTACTGGCGCTCATGATCAAGATGGAGCTGAGGATGATTAATGCTAATAATCCAGGTATCAAACGTTTCTTAAGAGTTAAGTTCATTTGAATCTCTCCTTATTAGTTTTCCTTACTGTTAACTCAGTTTTTATTAACGAATCTCCCGTCTTTTACCCGTTATTTAAAGAACCTCACAGGGTGCGCCGTTTAAAGAGAACTCGGTTGGTTTCTGATTGGAACCGCTATAGCTCAGATTGAATCCGAAGCTTACTTTACCGCCGTTTGCGGAGATGGTGGCATTGTAGCCGGCGTCTTGCGCCGATACGGAGACCCCATTCTGGGTGTGGCTACCGTTCCAAAGATGGTCGATACGCTGATTGCCTGGGAAGGTCCAGGTCAGGTTCCAACCATTGATCGGCGTTGAACTGTTGTTTTGAATTGTTACGCTGATCGTTGCTCCGCTACCCCAGTCGCTATTGATAACATAATTTACTAGATAATCGGCGTCGGAAACCGGTGTTGGCGTCGGTGTGATCGTGGGAGTAGGAGTCGGAGTCAAGGTCGGAGTCGGGGTAGGCGTTGGTGTTACTACTGGAGTTGCAGTTGGTGTCGGGATTGAACCCGAAGGTTCGCCATAAACGATGCCGAACCCGTTGGTGCCGACATATACACGTCCATAGATCCTCGGGTCTCCGGTAATGCAGGAGTTGGTGCATCCATACTGGTGCAGGTCGTCGTTGATCCGGAACCAGGACTCTCCGGCGTCGTCGGACCGGAAGATACCGCGAATATTGTCAATCTTGGCACAGGTATAAATGGCCATATAACTCTTTCCGGGAGCGGCCTTTCCGAATCCTACGGTATCAGCCGCCTGGACATTGAGTAGTTTGGTGAAAGTTATTCCGGAATCGGTCGAATGATACATACCGTCGCTGCCTGCCAGCCAAATATCACCTTCGCGTCCGGGCATGGCCTTGAATTGCCCGGCGGAAGGTAGCCCGGTGGCGGCCGTGACGGAGAAAGTGGCTCCGCCATCGGTACTCACATAGAACCTGCCGGCCGAGAAAGCATAGAATTTTTCAGGGTTCACCCGGTCGGAACGGACTTGAGCGTTAATGGGCGCTCCTTGGCAAGCGACCCACGAGTTGCCGTTATCCCGTGAGTAAGAGACTGCGGCGTCTTTGGGGGCCCATACTACCACACTGGCGTCAGCCCCTGCCGCAACTGTACCGCCGCCGGTGAGACCGCTGATGTCATTATTCCCGGCGAACCAGCTTGAACCAGCGTCGTAAGTAAAAGCCGAACTTCTGATGGGAGGATTGGCGGAAGGATCTCCATAGCCTACCCGGACCATAAAAGATGGATTGAGTTCGGCATAGTCGATACTGTTGTAAGTACCGGCATAGGGGATGGAGTACATCTTTGCGGGCGATTTGGTCAGATCGTCATGGCGGAAGCCGCCGATATCCCCTAACACGCTATATAAATTGGCTCCGGAAGGCGGGCTGATTAAATCCTGGACCGATGCTTCTTCAATCCCTACCGCCATTGATTTGATGGAGATTGTACCGCCTTTGTCCCAATTGGTAAGATTGGCGGCGCTATAGATAGTTGCGCCGGTACCATACATCATCCGGTCGGAGTTGAAGGGGTCGATATTCAAGTCGCCGATCATCCAGCCTAGTTTAACCGCAGGAACGGGATCGACCGGGTTGGTGTCGCCAAAGTTCAACCAGGGGGCGTTCGTGATATCCATGGTATAACGCAAGGTACGTGAAGGATAACTTGCCCAGTCCCAGATCCGGGTCCAGGTGGTCCCGGCGTCGGTACTACGGAAGAGAATGGCATCCGGCCACCATGAGTTCAAACTGGCAACCATAATGGTGTTGGGATTTTGGGCATCCACCGCCAAACCGCCGTAGCCGAAGTAGTTGTCGCTGCTGGTGGAGGGAATCGGGCTGATCATCGTCCAGATCCCGGTCGCTGTGTCGAACTTATAGACATCGCCTTTAGAACCGTCATAGGGGCCTTGGGTATCGCTATAGGAGACGTATAACAGTCCATTTGAACCCAGGGTGCCATGATGGGGCAGAAAGCCGGTAGGTTGGCCGGGAACCGCTTCCCAGGTGGCGCCGGCGTCGGCGCTGCGGTAAATCGAATTGTCTTGATCGGCCACTCCGACATAGATAGTTTGGGTCCCATTGCCGGCGGTACCGGTCCGGGGATCAAAAGTAATCCAAACTACCCCGGTAATGTCGGCCAGGTAGGGTTGATTAGGATCTTGAACGTAACTGCCGGGATTGGGGAAACTGGTCACCTTGGACCAGGTTACGCCATAATCGGAGCTTCTCCAAAGACCATTCCCACTACGGGCGCCAAGGTAGAGAATGCTGTTCCGGTTGGGATCAATCGCTAAACGTTCGCCCATACCGCGGCCGGGCATGTTGCCGCCCAGTTTAAAGGGGAGATCGGTTCGTTGAAAGGTGTTTCCCCGATCGGTGGAGCGTAGGATCGCGCCATTGGCTGAGGTCCAGTCATTGGTATAGGTGCCCACCGCAAGGTAGAGGCGGTTAGGATCCGCCGGATCGGTGGCGATGCTCTCGACTCCGGTCCAGTTCCAATCATCAAAGCCTACCCAACCCAATAACTGGATCCAATTATTGGCGGCGGGATCCCAACGGTAAGCTCCGCCAATATCGGTACGGGCATAGATTAGGTCTTTTTCTTTAGTATTGAAGACGATTCCCGGCACATATCCGCCGCCGCCTCCGGTCATTACATGTTTCCAAGTGTAAGCTTGGGCTTCGGCCGCTCCCACCGGATCTAGGGATGGAATCCAGGTAAACATGAGAGTGAAGAGCCCAAGCAAGCTCACCCATAGTAATAGCCTTTTCATTTTTTGAGCCTCCTTTTTTATTTTTTTGGGGTTGAGTATAATTGACTAATTAATCTATGGAACAGGGATTTCCATTTAGCATAAAAGCGGTCGGTGAAGTATTCAACCCGTTAAAAGAGAGGTTAAAACCAAAATTAACCGTACCCCCGTTGGCCGGGAGATAAGCATTGTAGCCACCATCGGTCACCGATATTGAGGCTCCATTTTGGATGAAACCGCCGTTCCACAGATTGGTGATCTGCTGGTTTCCGGGGAAGGTCCAAGCTAATGTCCAGCCATTAATCGCTGTTGAACCATTGTTTTTAATAGTTATATCGATCGTGGCTCCATTGCCCCATTCGTTTTGAACGGTATAGCTAACCGAATAATCGCCTGAAATCGGTGTTTTGGTCGGCGTTGGGGTCGCGACAGGAGTGGGAGTCGGCGTTATTACCGGAGTATTGGTGGGTGTAGGAATAACCGCGCTTCCGGCAAGGTAGGGTTTGATCAAGTTATACTTGGCGGTATTCACGCTCACCCAGTCATCCTTCAAAATTCCACCTGTATCCCCCGAGTTGGGATTGATGCACCAGAAGGTCCAGGAACAATCTTTTCCGACATAATCCATAAAAGTGGTGAACCATTGGTAATCAATTGATAACGGGTTGGCGGCGGCTGCTTCGGTGATACCAAATTCACCGAACAGCAGGGGGGCGAGATTTTGTTTTTTTATGAAATAGAAATACTCGTCCCAGATTGCAGCCATATTATCTGGAAAATGCGGGTCGGAAAACCAGGCTTGGTTATGGACGTTGGAACCATATTCGTGAGGCGAATAAACTAAGTTGTCCGAGGGAATGCCGGTAATCGGATGGTTTTTTACATCTTTAAGATTGCCTCCCCACCAATAGCAGGCGCCATCCTGGGATTGTTCCACTCCTTCAACTATAATTAGCAGGTTGGGGTTGACTTTTAATATTTCTTGGCCGCATCTTTCAACCGCCGCTTTCCAGTCGGTATTGCCATATCCGGATACATTATATCCCCAGGATGCGGGAGGTTTCATTCCTGTCCCCAAGTTGCCGTGGGGTTCATTATTTAAATCCGCGCCGATCACATTTGGTTTATCTTTGTAGCGGGTAACCAAAGCGCGCCAATCACTGATCCATTTGCTCTCGGGGCAACTGTCGGTATACCATAATGTTTCATTCATATAACCGTCAGCCGCCCGGGAATGATTATCCAGGATAATATATAATCCAAGTGTAGCGGCATGATCGATAATTTTGTCCAAAACTTGTAATGAATCTAATCCGGCTAAATCCAAATTAAGGCCTGTTTGTTTAGTGTACGCGTCAACGCCATGTTCATTAATTTGGATACTGGAAGGCGTCTTCCCGATCATCTCGTTACACCATGGAATTCTGATACAGTTAAATCTCAGGTCTTTGATTTGTTGAAGCATTGACTGATAATCCCTGGACCATAAACCATGGGCAACATAATTTCCGGTTTCGAATCCGAACCAGTTTACCCCGGTTAATCTCCCGTATCTAGTATTGGCGTTGATTACGGTTGGATTGGTATTCATAAAACCTAAAACCGTAACGAAAAGCAACAATAATGAAAACAGTTTCATAAAATTTGTCTTCAATTTGAATTTCATCATAGACACTCCTTTGCAGATGGATTTGGGTTCATATGGCAACCGCTATCGGCTATTACAATTAAAATCAGAAGTGGTCGCGCTTTTTCAAGAATCCTCAAGGATAAAAAATCTGTCACATTTCGCAAAGATTCTAATAAGCTAAATTCTCTCCCAGACAGTGAGCTGTCCGGGAGAGAAGGGCAAATAGTTTAGTTCAGACACTAATTATAGGTAGGACATGGTTCTCCGTTTAGTGTAAAACCGGTAGGCGGGGAGTTCGATCCGGTGTAGGAGATATTAAAACCGAAATTCACCGTCCCGCCGCTGGATGGGATCGTACCGTTATACGATAGGTTTTGGACCGACACATTCGCGCCGTTCTGGGCATGGCTGCCGTTCCAGAGGTTGGTAATCTGTTGGTTGCCGGGGAAGGTCCAATGAAGCGTCCAGCCGTTAATAGCCGAACTGCCGTTATTCTTAATCGTTACATTGATGGTGGCGCCATTGCCCCAATCATTCTGGATCGCATAGGATACCGCAACGCCGGTGGCCGGTGTTACTGTCGGTGTTGGAGTAGGAGTGGGCGTTGCTGTTGAGGTTGGTGTCGGAGTCGGGATTATATCCGAGCTGCTTATCACAACCGTAGCGATGGATTGAGCAGGTAAAGTAAGAGTATTATTAGCCCCTAAGGACCCGACATTACTGAATTTTTCACTTCCTCCGGGAATGGTGCGATAAATGACCGAAGAAGCTACGGTATATCCATTAAGATTTAATACTACCGAACTTTGGGAACTGCTGTTATTCATGAGAACCACTGTAAGCTGTTTTTTATCGGGTGAGGTAAAGGCTACGCTCTTAATACTACTATTATCAGTGGTGATCGCCACTCTCTGATAACCAGGATCCGTATATTTGCAGAAGTGTTTAAATACATGATAAAAGTCGGAAATAATATACCCTTTGGGAGTCGACCAACTACTGGTGTTAAAAGGATCTTCTAAAGCCACCAACGGTCTTTGGGCTGTAGTCCAAATAAGATCCCAGAAGAAATAACTGCTGACATTCTCATGAACTAATGAATTAATCATCAGTTGGCCGGTGGTAAAAGGAGTGCCTTGATCATATTCGGTTTGGAAAAGAGGTTTGCTCGGGTAGTAAAAACTAGCCAAACTTTGCAGATTAGAATTGAAACTATCCGGGTTATTGGCATCACCGCCATTGTATAAATGATGGCAAATGCCGTAGACTTGCGAAAGATTCATATTGGCGCAATAATTTTGGACTAGATTACTACCAACACCGGCAACTTCCGGTCCGAGGATCTTCGGCTTAGTGGTTAAAGATTGGATCCGGTTATAAACAGCATTCAGCGCTTTACCATACCCCGGATAATTCGAATCTTCGGTCGCCTTAAAAATACAAGTTTCCCAACCGCTGTTCTCGTAATCCGGTTCATTTTGAATACTGATATAGTCGGGGGTAATTCCCTTTGCGACATAGGCATTGATCGAGTTGTGCCAGTAATCGGCAAAACCGCTATAATCGAAAGCGTTGTTTACCTTAATCAAAGTGCCGCCGTTTAGAACACCATCGACTTTAAGATTAGAGGGCGGAGTCCAGGAACTAATCAGCACTTTAATGGGGTGTCCCAATGATTGGGCCGCCGCTTGGACGATTTCCGGTTCATCAGGAGCGAAACTAGCGCCATCCCGATTGCCGTATGTGTTTCTAAAGCGGATAATATCAAGCCCCAAACCGTTAAAGCATAATTCGTAAATTTCCGCTTTGTTGGGATGAGCGGTTAGCCAATTAGTATACCAAGCCGTGGAAGCGCCGAACCCTTCTAAAGTTTGGTAAGTCGTATTAACATCAATTGTAGCATTATAAGTTGCCGCTTCCGATGGCGGCGTTAGAAGGGAACAGATTGTCAAAAGGCAAATTGTTCCTAGCGGGATGATATACTGTAAAAAAGATCCGGACCAGTTTTTTCTTTTAAACATCACTATCATCTCCTTCATTATTCACTTTCACCGGCAGTAAGCGGTGATTTTTCATTTAAAGTGAATGGCCCTGTTACTGTACTTGGCAAGGCGCCCCATTCAAAGTAAAGCTGGCGGGCTTGGCGTTGGTCCCACTATAGGAGATGTTAAAACCGACATTCACAGCCCCGCCGTTGGCCGGGATCGCGCTGTTATATGACAGGTTTTGGACCGACACATTCGCGCCGCTCTGAGTATAGCTACCGTTCCACAGATTAGTAATCTGTTGGTTGCCCGGGAAGATCCAGGCCAGGGTCCAACCATTAGTATTCGAATTTCCGTTATTTGTAATAGTTACATTGATAGTAGCGCCATTACCCCAGTCGTTCTGGATTGCGTAAGAAACCGAATATCCGGTTCCCTGCGTCGGAGTGGGGGTAGGAGTTGGGCTCACAGTCGGTGTCGGTGTCGGCGTTACGGTCGGAGTTGGAGTTGGTGTCAATGTCGATGTCGGCGTTGGGGTTGGCGTTAGAGAATTATATAGTTGCGTTTGAGGAATGATCTGTTTGGCTATGGTCTTCGAACTCCAGGACAATTGGCAAGTAGCGTCACCGGCATTCTCATAAAACTCGACCTTAATCGGATACTTTTCACCCATCGCCAGCTCGATAGCGCCCTTATCCTCAACAGCCGCATGGTCAGTCCAGTTATCGACGATCAGAACGTCGTTGACCCATACCCGGGCTCCGTCATCGTGATTAATATAAAATGTATAAGTCTCCGATGAACGGGCCTCAACCTCTCCGGTCCATCGGGCGGAAAATCCATCACTGGGTATATTTGCGCTAGGAGAGCCGCCGCCCCAAGTAAAATCAATGGTAGAGTCGACTCTAGTCACTAAAGGGGCGCCGGATAAACCGGTTCCTTGATAATAAGAACCGCTTAAGCCCGTTCCGGTTCCAGGAGGACAGGTAGGAGCGGGGGTGGGTGTTGGCAGGGGTGTTCCGCCGGGACCGCCGCGCGCAACATAAGAACGACCGGCGCAACCCAATAAAAATGAAGCGTTATAGTCGAGGGCGACTTCGGTGTAAACATACTGGTTAACGTCATCGGCAAAATTATCTCCGGAATCGGGCCCGCCGGCCAAGGCGCCGACCATACCGTGGGTGACTCCGTTCCGGTTGGGTTCATTGGCCCGATGATGGGGGTGTTTTACCGAATTTGCGCCATAGTTGGTGATATAGCAAAGATTTAGCGGATTGCTACCCAAACAATAGTCAATCATCAGATTGGCCAGGGAAATATAAGTGGAAACGCCGAATTCTTTATACATGATATACATCAAACCGGCTTCCGCTGAAGCGTACCGCAGCGCGCCCCAGCTGTCTAAGTACGGCAATCCGTATGGGGTTTTTCTCAATGTCTTGCTAAACCATTCAAAGTTCCAGATTACGCCGTCATAATATTTTTGGTTTCCGGTCAGTTTATACATCATGATCAGGTTGCCTAGGGTCGAATCATCCCAACAATAGGTCCATGGTTTTTGATAAGGCTCGTCACCGGGATCGTTTTTAATGTCAAGCCAGGCGTCTACCGGATCGAGATAAGTTTGATCGCCGGTGGCGACGGATAACCAGATTGCGGCCCAACAAAGATCATCATAATGAGAAGAGGAATTGTAAAACCCATTGGCGGCGCTACCCCGGCCAAGATTGGTCTTGGCCGCGTTGTACATGGCTTTTGCGGCGGTAAGACATTGGTTGGCATATGTAGCGTCAGCGCTTCTGTAATTCAAGTACATTAACGCCAAAGCCCCCGCCGTTTGTCCGATAATGTCAGAGGCGGAACCGGATGCGTAAGACGGCCGTGCGGTAGTCTGAGTTTCAGGTGGGCCCCAATAAGCATGATCGCTGCCCCCGTCTCCGATTTGAATGACAAAACTATTGCCATTCCAAGACTTCAGAAAATAATCGGTAAAGATTTTCAATTCTTGCAAGGCCTTCGCCGTTGCTCCGGCATTATCGTACTCTGATTTGAATTCGTAAAGGGACCAACCCATGGCTGAGGCTGAAAAGGCCGCGGGTAATCCGAATTTGACATGGTCGCCGGCATCATGAAAACCGCCGGTTACCGCGTCACCGGTGTGACAAGCTCCGCGCCAACTTGAGAAGACATTATTGACGGCTACATCAGGTCCGCACCGGTTAACGTCAAACCAGGCGGTGGCTTTTGCTAAAACATCGGCATAATCGTAACTGGCGGCTCCGGCTTGGTTAAAGAGGAGTAGCGCCAACATGCTAATGAAAAAAAACGTTAAAAAAATCGGGGATCTTTTCATAACTTTCACTTCCTTCTTTTTTACTTATGGTTGGTCCATTTCCCAGGTTCAACCATATTTTTATTCCCGCAACTTCCTACGATTAGTTTCCTCCTTCCTTAACAGCTAAGCCGTTAAGGAAGGAGGATCTAGAGAAAAAGAAAGTCTTTACTCAATCTGACAAGGTATACCGTTTAAAGTAAAGCCGGAAGGCTCAGCGTTGGCCCCGCTGTAAGAGATGTTAAAACCGAAATTCACAGTCCCGCCGTTAGCCGGGATCGCGCCGTTATATGACAGGTTTTGGACCGACACATTCGCGCCGCTCTGGGCATGGCTGCCGTTCCAGAGGTTGGTAATCTGTTGGTTGCCGGGGAAGGTC
Source organism: Bacillota bacterium (assembly GCA_023394955.1). Classification (GTDB taxonomy): domain Bacteria; phylum Bacillota; class UBA4882; order UBA8346; family UBA8346; genus JAAYHS01. Next base: position 38,239 of record JAEWZY010000052.1, on the reverse strand, counting down.
CAATGAAGCGTCCAGCCGTTAATAGCCGAACTGCCATTATTCTTGATCGTTACATTGATGGTAGCGCCATTGCCCCAGTCATTTTGAATTACATAGGAAACTGCGCACCCCGTTCCAGTCGTAGGAGTCGGTGTAACGGTTGGTGTTGGAGTCGGCGTCGGTGTAACGGTTGGTGTTGGTGTCGGAGTTGGAGTCGGTGTAACGGTTGATGTCGGCGTAGGCGTAGGCGTCGTATCCCAGGGGGCGAAAAGGCTGTAAATACCGAGAGCCATCGCATAATCAACCTCATGCCACCAACGATGGTAACGGAATACGGGAACCGTGCCGTTGGTCCGGTAGGCTTCAATTTTCGCCCAGTCAGGATCTTGTTTTAATTTGGTCCGGATATCGATGAATTTGATCCCGGGTTGGATCGGATCGCCATTGGGCATCTGCCAGCTAAATCCGGAGGGAACATAAACATCTTGCTCCCAATAGCGGTTGTATCCCGGTTTTGGTTCATCGGAGGCTACACCATATTGATCGCGGTTATTTGCCCAGATAATATCGATCAGCTGTTTGGCTATACTAACAACCGGAAGGCCTAGAGTGACGTAATCGGCGCTATTGTGTTCCCGTAACGCCGCCGCGTAGAACAAGAAGGTGTTGGCCAACGAGCCGGCGACGCCGATATCTTGACTATAATTTGCTACAGTACAATGCAAGTTCAAATTGGAGGTCGGCGATCCGGTCCAGGTATCGGGTTGACCTGACCAACTCAAGTCGTTCGGGATACTAAAGGTATTCCCACCGGCAGTAGTATGAATCCTGGCCCAGTTAACCCATTTGTCCAAGATCGCTTTGGCCTTTTGATCGCCGCTGACATAGTAGTACTCTGCCAGCCTTTGCATCGGCCAGGTTTGGAAACCCATCCAATTATTGCTGGGCGGGTCATGCCAGACCGGCTGCCAATCATAGGCCATGCCGTAAAAAGTCGAGCTTCCGGGTGGGATAGCTTCATAGCGGCCGTTAACAGAGTTGGTAGCGCCTCCGGCGATGGCGCCTTCCGCTGATTGCAGCCATTGATAGAACTCAATCTGCCGTTCCATACTCTTTTCCCAAGTGCTGCGCCCGGTCGAAGATTTTGGAACGAACGCCGATTCTTTTGACAAGACATAGGCGGCCAGAGGATTCTGGTAGCCTTGATGGTTATGACTGCAGCCTATCTTCCAACTCCAGGAACCGTCAACTGCTCCTCCCCAGGCATAATACCAGGAAAGAAGATAATGGCAGGAGTCAAAACCGGTTCCGGGACTACCACCGGTCACACCGCTGCCGATCTTCATGAAATATTTATCGAACAAGGAATATCTTAAGTAGTCGCCCATTTTGCCTGCTTTAGCCGCATAAGAGCTCAGATCCACTCCTTGTTCCCGGGCCCATTTGTAAGCCCAATAGGTGGCCTGGATTTGACGGGCATCCGCATCGGGAGCGTTGGTGTATCGCCATTGAGGAGGCGGCGCCGTCCCGTCCGGTTGTTGTACAAAAAGACCCTGCAATTTCACATTTTTATCTAACCAGCATGGATGCGGAATTGTTTCCCAGGTGGATTCCTGAGGACCTCTTTGAAAGGTATTGATGAATGACGGCCTACTGACGCCATCTTCCTTTTGCCCATAACCGTACCAGTTGTCGGCGTCGATCAGCCAGTGCATTCCATAGATTTGATGGTTACCGTAGGCTGAAAATAATTCATTATGCAACGGATCCGTTCCGACCGCCTTGTTAAAGTCCAATAACGCCGGATATTGATCGGGTAGATCCAACTCCGGCGAATAATCAGCCGGGTGATTGGTTCGGAATCTGGACAAAGCGGATTCCAACTGGTACTCGCCGGAGGGAATGAAATACTTCTCCGTAATCTCCCAGGCCTTCTTAAACGGAGCCCAGTCATTTTGGAATTTGCCGTATAACGCTTCCAACCAGACCCAATAACTGATGGTTTCGCTGACCGACTGGTGCCCGATATCCGGCGCTTCACACAGTAGATTTTCTCGGGTATGGTATGGGATTCCTTCCGGGCTAAAATAACCGTTTGCCGAATCGTGAAGTTTCCCCCACAGCTCTAAGAAACGGGCTTTGTAAACTTCTTCCGCGGCGGCGGCCTTATTTTGAGGAAGCAACGGCATTATTAAGATCCCTATCAGTAATAAAGCTAGTCCTAACATCCAAAATTTTCTCATTGAAACTCACCTTCTTTCTTTGTTTTTTAGTTCCGGTTTACAATAAAATAGCTGCTAACCCTAAACCGTTGAATCACTCCCTTCCATATTGAGATGCTCAATATCGGCTGTATCACCTCCTTTTTGAAACCCGGCAAAGGAATTTCATTATTGATATATTTCTCCCGGACGGAGTCGCCCGGGAGAGATAGAATATTTATGTTAGTTAATATGTGTCACAAGGATTCCCATTTAGAGTAAAGGTAGTAGGTATGGCATTTGATCCGCTATAAGAGATATTGAAACCGCAAGTAACGGATCCGCCGTTGGCCGGGATCACGCCGTTATATGACAGGTTTTGGACCGACACGCCGGAGCCGCTCTGAGAATGGCTGCCGTTCCACAGATTGGTGATCTGTTGGTTTCCGGGGAAGGTCCAATGAAGCGTCCAGCCGTTAATGTCGGAACTGCCATTATTCCTAATCGTTACATTAATGGTAGCGCCGTTGCCCCAGTCATTTTGAATCCGATAAGCAACTGCGCAACCGGTGCCAATAGTTGCAGTCGGAGTTGGAACCGTAGTCGGTGTCGGTGTCACGGTCGGCGTTGGGGTCGGAGTTACTGTAGGAGAGGGGGTCGGCGATGGGGTCGGCTCCGCTTCTCCCGGTTTCGTGCCGTAGATTAAATTCAAACCGTCATAAACAGGAATGTATTGAGTTTTAACGACCGAGCTACTTGAGAGTCCTTGATAGGAGTAATCGTTAGTTGGATCCCAAAAACTGCTTCCGTCCGGAGCGGCGATTCGGAACTGGACCTCCCGGGCATACTCGGATTGTCCGCCGGGCCAGATGTCAGTTCCATCGCGATAGGCGATCTTGACATAGTAAATGTTATCGCTATATTTAGTCAATGAAGAGATCGTTACTGGTATTTCCGTATAACCGGTTGATACTTTTAAATCGTTTACGGTATATCCGGCGGCGAAGACTTCGGACAAATCTAGATAGTAATTGAATGAAAGATCTTTAATGAGCCGCGCCGGCCAACCGGAACGATTGTTTAACAGCGCTTTAATCTCAGTATAGGTCGATCCGGAAGAGTTAATTCCCGCTTCGACAAAAAATTCGTCCTCTACGGTTTCGGGGAGGGGAAAATCCTTAAGGGGATTACCACCGTAAAGACTGTACATTTTGGCTAAGACACCGACGAAGGCCGCGTTATAGTCGCAGGCTACTTCATTGGTGGTGTAATTGCCGATCTCATCAGTATATCCATCGCCGCTATTTGGTCCACCGACCAATGCGCCATAGAGAATATGCCGATGGTTGGCGGGAACGCCTTGCATGTCGCACCAGGAACCGTGAGAAGTTCGGTGATGGGGATGCTGGGGCGGATTATTGCCAAACCCCACCACATAACTGCGGTTTTGGGGATTTGAGCCTAAAGCGTAATTGACTTGGCTGACGGCAAAATCATGGTAACGCGCTTTTAATGTAGCGTCAGTTATCATATCGCTATAGACAAAGGCGACAAATGAGGTATTCATTGCATAACGTAACGCCCCCCACTGATCGAGCCAGGCCAGACCACCGGGAGTGTAAGTGACTCTTGAGCCGTTATAACCCGTTGTCCACCAGTTGAGATGTATTTTCATGAAATCGTGATACTCTTGTTTTCCGGTGATTCTCGCTAAAAGCAGGAGCGCCCCATAGTGGCAATCATCCCAGCTCTGGGCCCATTTGTATGCGATATCGTCTGTTTGACCTTCTTTTCCTAGGTTCTTAACATATGATTCTGCTTTGGCCAAATAGGTGTCGTCGCCGGTGGCGATATAGAGCCAGGCGGCTGCCCAGATTAATTCATCCCAAAAACCGCTCCAAGAATTGTAGAAGCCGCTGGCCGCCGTATAACTGGCATCGCTTTTTACCGAATCAGCTAAATTGAATAAACTCTTGGCATGGCTTAAGTAAGTGGCGTCATTGAATAACTTGGCGCCGATAGCCAAGGCCGCGGCGGTTTGGGCGGTGACGCAAGAGGCGTTGCAGGTATAGGACGGCCGGGTCATTTCTTTTTCGATTACTTCCACCGGCCCCCACCAGGAATGGTCCTTGCCGCCATCTCCAATCTGGTAAACTAAGCTGTTTCCTTGGTGACATTTTACAAAATAGTCCAGTACAAAACGGATGTTATTTTCGAGGACGGTTGCTTGCCCGGCGTTAGTGATGGCAGGGCCATATTCGTACATTGCCCAACCAAGCATTGCGGCTGAATAAGCCATAGGAAGACCGAACTTAACATGGTCGCCCGCATCGTACCATCCGCCGGTTACCGAGTCGGATAGACATGAATCGCCCCGCCATTGCCGAGCCCGGTTCCAGCTGGGCAACGGTCCCGATTGTTGGCACTCATAAAAATAAATCGCTTTTTGCAATGCTTCACCATAGTTGTAAGAAGCGGCAAAAATATTAGTCAGGAATAAACCCATTCCGATAACTAGGCAAACAAACAAAACTAGATACCATTTTTTCAAAATAAATTCCTCCTTTAACTGGTTTTTTTCGATCGAAACAGAAAAGACTATCTTATAAGACTAACTAATACGTGGGACAGGGACTTCCGTTCAAGGTAAAGCCGGATGGCTTGACGTTTGTATCACTGTAGGCTATGTTAAATCCAAAATCAACTGTTCCGCCGTTGGCCGGGATTATGTTGTTATATGATTCGTTAGCGACTGATACGAAGGAGTTATCTTGGGCATGAACGCCATTCCACAAATTAGTTATTTGTTGGTTGCCGGAGAAGTTCCAAACCAACGTCCAGCTGTTAATAGGCGAATTAGTGTTATTTTTAATAGTTACATTGATGGTGGCGCCGTTGCCCCAATCATTCAAGATTAGATAAGAGATTACACAGCCTGTTTCAATCGTTGGAGTCGGGCTAACCGTCGGAGTTGGTGTTACTGTTGCTGTTGGGGTCGGTGTAGGAGTGGGGTTCGAACCGGTCGGCGGCTCGTCACCGAAGACCTTGACTCCATTTAAATAAATAGGAATGTTTTGAGTAATTGCTAAAGTACCAGTCATTCCAGTCCGTGAAAAATCGTTGGCTGAGTCCCAACAGTTAGAATTATAGGCCGCGATCCGGAATTGAAATTCAATTTTCCCGTAATTTTGGGAATTAGGCCAGCTGCCTTCCACATAATAAATATGGTTCGCTTCATCCCAGGGGATCAATGGAGAAATGGCGCCGGCATTAGGCGCATAATTGATGGCGGTAGTGACATCATCGGCTGTCAAACCTTGCGCGTAATACTCGCTCAAATCGACAAAGTATCTAAAAGTCATTCCCGTTACATAGCGCGGCGGCAATAAAGTATCGCAATGGATAAACGCGTCGATAGTCGCCTGTTGATTATTTTCCCCCATTATTTTGGCTTCGGTGAAAAATTCCGGAGTATCTCCTTCGATACCCGGGGTGGGTTCGGGAGTTTGGTCTGCCCCGAAGTATTTGGTTATTCCAGCCATCGCCCCGACGAAACCGGCATTATAATCGATCGCCACCTCGGTGTGGGCATATTCTTCCACATCATCGGTATAATTGTCCGCGCTATCGGGTCCGCCGACCAAAGCGCCGTAAAGTAAGTGTTTTTGCGGATCCTTTTTAGTTTCGTAGGCTGGGGCGGCTTCCATCCGGCCGCTGGCGGCGCGATGGTGCGGAAATTTCGGATAATTATTGCCAAACCCTACTACATAGGAGCTATTTCGGGGGTTATCGCCCAGGATATAGTCGATCTGTTCCTTAGCGAAGTTTAAATATTCAATTTTTCCGGTGGTCTTATAATAGACCAACGCTAACATACACTCAGCGGCGGTATAGCGTAGCGCTCCCCAAGAGTTAATATATTTTACTCCACCAGGAGTGGTCGGAGCGTGGTTAATCCAATAATCCAGATTCTCTTCGGCGATAACCACATATTTGGGATCATTGGTCAGTTGGGCCAGCTTAACGAAGACCCCGCCGAAAACGTCATCCCAACAATGGGTCCAATGGTTATTATAACTATTGACACCGTCGATCCCTTTTTCCAGCATAAAGAAGTCGGCATCAGTCAAATAATTACTGTCATTGGTAGCCTGATAAAGCCAGATTGCGCCCCAGGTTAAATCATCGAGATCCGAGGTTGAACCGTAAAAACCGCCGCTTTGGCTAAAACCCCGGTAGCTTTTGGCAAAGGTGTAAAGGTCTTTGGCAACAGCTAGACAACGTTCGGCGTAAACCGGATCATGATCATTGTAGTTTAGGTACATTAAAGCCAAAGATGCTGCAGCGCTACTGCAAACATCAGAGGCCGGAGCACCGGGAGTAGCCGAATATAAAGTAGGCCTGGTAGTCAGCAAAGTGGTTTGGAGTTCCGGTGGTCCCCAGTAAGCGTGGTCGGTGGTTCCGTCGCCGCATTGATAATGAAAAGTGGTGTTATCAGGGAAGCATTTCAGAAAATAGTCGTTAAAATGCTTTAAGATATTGAGCATATAACCGTCTTGTCCTTTAGCGACGAAGGTTTCCCTGAATTCGTAATATGCCCAGCCTAAAGTCGATGCTGCATAGACTTGGGGTAATCCGAATTTGACATGATCACCGGCATCATGGAAACCGCCGGTAAGATCCAGTCCTTGATCCGCGCCGTCATTAACATGGCAAGGTCCGCGCCACTTGAGCCGGTTGTCGCCCGCATCCGGTCCACACCAGCTTGCTTCATAATAAAGAATGGACTTGGCGAAGGCATCGGCGTAATTAAAATCCGGTTCTGCCAATAATCCTGGAGCCAATACCGACTGGAGCGTAAAGAAAGCTAGGATAAATAAGAGCCGATAAGACTTTTTCATCGTGAATCTCCTTTCAACTTAATTGGCAATCTTTTTTCAGCAAAGCAGGATGCTGCAGCTGAATTATTCAGCCGGGCGTCATCATCGCTTTAACTGAGGAGAAATTATAATTTTTCCTAATTTGACCACCTTCTTTCATTTTTTAAAGCAACCGTATTTTGACCATTTTATTTCATTTATACTATTATTTGTAATTTGTAAATAAAATTAGGCCTAATAAGTTAAGGCTAACTCAGATAGTGATTTAAAGGAATTAAATGGGTAAGAAATCGGGTGACCATAGAAAAGCAAGATGTGGAACAAAATGAAATAAGCTTGTCCAGGCAAGAAACATGGGGCGAAGTTCAAAAACTATTTCTATAAACAGAAAATCCGCTACCACTGTTTTACTCAATAACTGTTAAACACTTTGATGCGACCATTATTTTTTATTGATGGTCATGCAGTCAAAATTGTTCTCAATCATGGAGCAAAATGTGAAACCGGATTACTGAACGTTTGAATCAAAGCCTAAAACCTTTTATGCTTACTATTTATGAAAGTTTTTTCTAACAATCTTAAGATCTTGGCTATAATCAGGCTAAAATGTAATTATCTGTAAACATATTATTGCACCATTTATTGGAATTGAATAGAAGGATTTTTTCTCCACAAAATCATATTATGTTCTTTGAAGATAAAAAAAAGTCCATATTTTTTCGACATTAACTGAAAATGATAATAATTCTATGCTATACTTATCTGGAAACTTCAACAATAATTGGGGCTAAGATGATGGTTTTGAAAACAGTTGGTTCGGAACGATTAGGCAATATTTTGAGGAGGGTCAAACTTGAAAAAATTGAAGATTATTGCGGTAACTCTAGTTCTGGCAATTCTTATTGCTGGAGGTGGTCTTTTTTTACGAATGAAACAAATGGCTGAAACGATTAGTAACGAATACATCAAAGTCGAGGAGGCCGACTTAAGTAAGATTGCCGATGGGGTTTATCCTGGAACCTTTGGGGATTTCCTAGTGTCGGTGGACTTGGAGGTTACCGTCAAGGACCATCGGATTGCCGGAATTATCATTAAGAAACAGGACTGCGGGCCGGGCTATGAAGCCTTGGAAACGGTGGACCGGATTATTGAGGCGCAAAATCTTAGGGTGGATGCTGTTACCGGCGCCACAGGAAGTAGTAAAACGATTATGATTGCCGTCGGGCGCGCACTTAAAAAATAGAGAGTGGCGAAGGAATCTTCGTAACCAAATCGAATATTTACCTTACCATAAAAACGAAGGTGATCATTATGAAATTTGTCCAATGGATCGATGAGAAGCACTCGGTTAAAATTCAAAAGATCGACGAGCAACATCAGATGTTAATTAAAATAATTAATGAGGTTTTCGAGGCGAAAACCAATGATTTGGGGAAGATGGTCATCGCAGGTATCTTGAATCGGTTAACCGACTATACCAAAACTCATTTTACAGAGGAAGAAGCCTTAATGGCGGAACACGACTATCCTGAGTTGGAAGAGCATCGCCAAGCCCATCAGTTTTTTGTCGCCAAGGTAGGGGATTTCAACCGCGCTTTTAACTTGGATCAAGATTCTCCAATCGAAGAAATGCTCGATTTTTTAAAAAATTGGTTGATTAAACACATTATGGAGACGGACAAAAAGTATGGGCCTTTTTTAAATGAGAAAGGGGTAAAGTAGGATTTATCGATAAGTTAATCATATTACATTGTTGCTTAATGAATGAAATAGGATTGTTTAATAAGAATTGCGGCTGCAAAAGCCGCAATTCTCTTTGAATGACAGTATCGAATTGTTTTTACTTTGTTATTTTTACATTACGAACCTGTTCAAAGTGAATCCGGTTTAACTTTCCGAAATGGCGGCCAAACTTCTCCAACCGGAATATCCTGTAAGGCGCTGGCTGCTCCGCGGATCCCCAGTATTTGTCCGAACTGGCTTAAGCTCACGTCGTCATCCGTTTCGCCAAATCAACGAAAAACCATTTTCATGCCAATCATCCTTCTCAATTTGATATGATATTTCCCAGACATTTGAGTTCAGGGACAGGTGTACTTTATAGGGAATTTAAGATGTGCTATGAATCCTTGTTTGGATTCAATTGTTATTCCATATAAAGAACCAAAAGCATAACGCAACCGATGATGGATATTGGATATCCCTACTCCATGCCCCTGGCTTTCGGATTCGTAGGTTTCTTGTTCCAGGCTTTGGCTTAATTCCGACAGGCGTTCCCGGGTTATACCGGGGCCATTATCGGAGACTTTGATTTCAACCTCTTGCACCGTTTGGGTTATTTGAACCGTAATAGCAACGGGATCAAAGCTTTTTTCCACCCCGTGAACGAAACAATTTTCGACTAACGGCTGGATACAAAATTTAAAAATTTTATAGTTCAGTAACTCGTCAGGGACGGAAAGTTTAAATGAAAACCGGGAACCGTAACGGATCTGCTGTAGGGAGACATATTCGTTCAAATAATCCAATTCTTCTCGAATGGTGACCAATTCCCCCATGTCACGGATGGTGTAACGGAAAATATTGATCAATGAACGGATCATTTTTACTAATGAGTTGTTTCCGGTTGATACGGCAAATCCCACGATGCAATCAAGGGTATTAAATAAAAAATGAGGATTGATATGAGCTTGGAGAGCCCGAAGCTCCGCCGATCTGGCCAATTGCTCGACTCGGCGCAGCCGCTTGGTATTGGTGTAAATCGTTGCAATCAAGACCGTAGCAATTAATAAAAGGAGCAAAACAATGACTAAAGGACCCGAAGCTACTTGGTAAATGGGATCGAGCACTTCGGTAGTAGGATATTCAACGACTAATACTAATCCGAGGGTGGAGTCTTTTAAAAAATAACCAACCATTCTATGATTGTTTTTCAGATAAATTCCGAAACCGGAGTTATTATTGGGGTTAATTAGCATTTTATGGATTAAGGGTTCATTACTTAGTCTGTTTAAAGATTTCAAGTTTCCGGAATAATATCGATAAGGAGAGGCCACTAAAATACCATCAGTGGTATAAACAGAAACCGGTATATTCGACCAATCCACGTTTACTTCGGGGTTATCGGTTAACGCGCTGTTTAGATCGATTTGTGCGCCGGCAGCACGGATTATTTTTGTTCCATCTAAACTAAAATTGTATATAGGTACTAAGGTGGTAAATGCGGACTGGTCGATAAAAGGTTTTCCGACCAAGGAATGGTTGCTTCCTATCGACAAATCCATAATATTTTCCGGAGTTTCACCGGACAAATACTCCCGCCACCAGGGTAAATTTCTAACATATTCCGGGCGGGTGCCCGGAGAGGGAATTAAATACCCGTCGGAATAGGCCATCCAACTTCGAATAATACTGTGTGAATGGATTTGCATGATATTCATTTCGTTTTGTAATAGAGAATAGTTTCGATTAACTGCAGTTGAAGAATTGACTAAGCTATCCAATCTTTGGTCGGCTTTCAAAAAAACTTCGTCGAGTTGTTGACGGTAAAAGCTTGCTTCCCATAATAGACGTTGTTCAATGTGGTTTTTCAATTGATTGGAGACTTGAATGTAAACCACGACGCTACTAGCAAAGGTAGCAATAATAATTAAAGCGCTAAAAATGAGCCATATTTTATAGAAAAGGCTTTTGGTATAAGAAAAAATGGGTTGTTTAGGCATTATTAACCTCATATTAGCTTAACGATATTGTGAACGATAATTACTGGGAGTAATCCCGGTTTCCCGCCTAAAAATCCGGCTGAAATAAGCAATATCGGCATAACCTACTTTTATTGCCACCTCCTGGATTTGCAGATTGGTATGTTCTAATAAATCCTTTGCTTTGTTTATCCGGAACTGAGTCAGGTATTCCAGAAAGTTTTGGCCGCAATATTTAGCAAAGCGAGAACTTAAATAAACAGAATTTATGGAAACTACCTTAGCTACTTGGCTCAGAGTTAAGGCTTCAGCATAATGTTCTTTGATATAAGCTTTCGCTTGTCCGATGTAGGCGGGCAAACAATTATCAGCAGCCCCATCCGGGCTGGCACCTTGTAATTCTGCTTGGATTTCACTGCGTAGTTTAGCTTCCTTCACTTGGATACGATTTAAGAGTTCCTTGATACGGCTAAGTAAGGCGGCTATATCCTCCGGGAAAACAGGTTTCAGAATATATTCAAATACGTTAAGCCGGATGGCTCGTTGGGCATAGTTAAAATCATCATGCCCGGTGATAATGGCAACATAACCTTCCCAGCCTGTTTGGCGTATTTGTTGCAGGAGGGTTAATCCGTCGATCACCGGCATTCTGATATCGATCATCATCAGATCCGGGCTGGTCATCTTGAAAAAATATAGAGCGTCTTCCGCTCCCAACGCTTTGGCAACCACGTGAAAATCCGGATCAGCCTGTTGAACATAGTTGGTTAGTTTTGCCAAGATGTTTGGCTCGTCATCTACGATCATAACTTGATACAAACTAACTCCTCCTTGTATAGCAGGATGAAGTAAATTTCTTATTCAAGATTTAATGCTTTAAGCTGAATACAAATGTATGTGATCACCTTACAAAAATTTTATCATAATAATGGAGCTTTTATATGAAAAACTATAATATAGTTAAATTTGTCCAAAAAACGCTTAAGGATGTCTATCTCCATTTAGTGGAAAGATTATTATAATATAAGATGTCACACTTAGACGATTTAAATTTATTGGAGGTGATCGCCGACATTTTCGGATAGTATTGTTGTAAAATAAAACAAGGGAAGGGGAAAGTAAATGAGAATCAAAAAGTGGTTTGGTTTATTAGCTGGTTTATTATTGTTGGTTGCAGTTTTATCAACCTTAGCTTTTGCAGCTAATACGGTAACGATCCAATATGCTTTCTGGGGTGATCCGAATGCAATTGGAGTTGAGAAAGACATCATCGAGGGCTTTGAAAAAAACCACCCAAATATCAAAGTGACTCCGATCGTATCGGCATATAACGATTATCATGCCAAATTGCTGACGCTGTTTGCCGGCGGGCAAGCTCCGGATGTAATGCGAATCGACTCCTATTTTATGGCCGATTTTATGAAAAACAAAGCTTTAAAAGATATTACCCCTTATATTAAACGGGATAAAATTGATATGAACGCCTATTATCAGGCCGGATTGCTTGACAATATGCAAGGCGGCAAGTACTACGGTTTACCATGGGGGACTGCTCCGATTTTCATGTTTGTCAATGTTAAAATGTTCAAGGACGCCGGAATTCCAATTCCTTCCGTGGATTGGACCTATGATGATTTCGTAAAAATCGCCCGCCAGTTGAGTAAAGGCGAGGGCGCGGACAGGCAGTACGGTTATGCTCTCAATCCTACTGATTTAGGATATTTCTTTCCTTTTATCTGGGCACATGGCGGCGATCTTTTTGACAAAAACCGGAAAAAGTTTACCTTAGATCAACCGCAATCAATTCAAGGAATTCAGGCTATTGTTGATTTAATCAAGGACGGCACTATCCCTGATCCGGCACAGTTTACTTCGGCCGCGGTTGTCAATCGTTGGATGACCAATCACAAAGTAGCGTTGCGGACGGGTACTGCTCAAGAAATAATTACCTTGCAAAGGGTGGAAGGATTTGAATTTGAAGTATTACCATGCCCTGGAACCGCTAAAAACCCGAATGTTACTATTTCTAAGTCAAACGTAACGGCTATGAGCGCGAGTACCAAAAAAGACAAAGCGGCCTGGGAATTCTTAAAGTATATGCGGGCGCCGGGTCAAGAAGGCGAAATGCTCTATATGAAAGCAAAGAGAGTACCTCCTTCAATTGATGACCAGAAATTATGGGAGGCTTACGCCGATCCTACCAAATCACCGAAGAATGTCGTAGCTGTCGCCAAAGCCGTTGCCTCCAAATATGGACATACTTTACCGTTAAGGGTTGGCTGGAATGAAATTCAAGGTTTACTGATACCGCAATTGCAGAGAGTATTTGCGGGTCAAACCACCGCTGAACAAGCCATGAAAGACCTTGCTCCGAGAGTTAAAGACGTACTTGATCGGACCAGTAAATAATAGAGAACGAAGGGGCGGCAACGTCCCCTTTAGGCTTTGAATTTTGAGTATAAAATTAATTAACCCCTCGTTATCCTCATTTAACACCCTATAGTAGATCTATAGGGTCGTTTTTTAATGCCATAGGTCCGGTACAGGAATTAGATCTTAAAATAATCCAAAATTTGATTAAAATTGTTCTAATAATTCTAAATAATGTCTATCCCGCTAAAATAATGGACTATATATAATTTATCTTGAAAGACGATTGAATCAGTTCATTGCATGATTCTCAATCAGCTCCATTCAATCCCTTTTGATACTGAATTGCATTTTTATGAGTAATTATCGTTTTACATCTTGGTAGTGCAAGCTGTTCCTAACAAGTTACTCTATTCATTAAATGCAAATTAGTATGAAATAACTTTTATCGAACTTTTGAAGGGGGTGAAATGGGCAATTTAAATTAAACCTTATTTCAGACCAAATTGTAATAGGAGGGGTAGTGAATATGACAAAACTAAGATTATTTTTAATCATTTTTGGAATCATGTTAATTAGTATCACAATAATGCCGATAGCCTCGGCAGTGCCTTCAGGTTATACACTGGTAAAAGCGGATGAATTTAGTGGATCTTCACTTGACACCAGTTTATGGATACCTAAATATCTGGAATGCAGGACGACAGCGGACAGAGCTGCCGCCAGATACTCTTTCAGGGATGGTTGTTTGGTATTGAGGATTGATAAAGACCAGCCAACTTATTATTCTAATAATCCGATGAAGGTATCAAGTATCCAGACCGGTCAAAGAAATTACCTTCATAAAGATGAGATGAATCACAGTATTTCTACAGATATGAAATATACGCCACAGTATGGTTATTTCGAAATCCGCGCCAAGACTACCAATCAAAGAGGATATCACTGCGCGTTCTGGACTGTAGGAAGAAGAGATACTTCGACACAGGAAGCGGAAATTGACATTTTCGAACAGTATAGAGCTTCAAACGGTGATTCCAGGTACAGATTTAATTTAATTAAATGGGATGATCCTAATATTTCCGATAATTGTTACGATACGGCGCTTAATATTACTTCTTCTTCAGAGTTCCATACTTATGGGCTTGAATGGGATTCAACAAGTCTAAAGTTTTATGTAGATAATTCTCTGAAGAGAACTATAAACCAGTCACCCAAATACGGTATGGTGTTCTTCTTGAGCATATATGAAAATTCGGGTTGGACCGGAACCGCAGACACTACCTCATCACTATATCCAAGAGAGTTTATTATTGATTATTTCCGCGCATACAGCAAGACTGGTTCAACGAATCCGATCACAAACGGCATTTATAAAATAAAGAGCAAACAATACAATAGGTATATAGACTCGGATGCAAATGGCGTGGTCATTCTTTATAGTAGTACCCAATACGACGATCAGCAGTGGGAAGTTATCGACAATGGCAATGGTTATTATATGTTTAAAAATGTCAGGTCGGGCAGATACTACCTCGACTCGGATTCCACCTATGTCATATGGAATGATGGGTATACCGGGGATGATGCCCAATGGGCAATTGAAGCTGCGGGCGATGGTTCATACAGATTTAAAAATAAAAGAACCGGAAGGTATTACATTTATGGGACATCGGCCAACGAGTTGAAATGGAATACCGGGGCGACCGGAGAAGATACCAAATGGATATTTGAGCGGGTGAATTAGTTTTTCAAAGTAAACTCTGGATTAATTGGCCTTAGGAAGATTGCCTGAGGCCAATTTTTGTAACTATGAGAGGAGACCAAATAGGATAAGTGTGGTTTTGTAAGAGTTTCTTTGCATTTTTAATAAAGATAGACCCGTATTAAGAATGTCCTAAAAAATCTTAACGATGTCCATATTAAGAAATAATTAAATCTGTTATATTAGTTATAAGCTTTCTTTAATTAGTAATTTCCAGCTGCAAATTTTTTCGGTTATTACATATGTTGCAGTAAGTTTACTAGGAGAAAAAGATGTTAAAGTTATTCAGCAAATATCCGGTTGTTTTTGGCGTTTTTTGTTTATTATTTGCTTCAGGTGCATTAGGTGAAAATTCTACTAATTCACCATTGAAATTATCAGTAGTTAATATTAAAAAAGATATTGTTCCTCCGGTAAATAATCCCAAGAATTATTCGGATATCGAAGTCACTATTACTTTTGAGAATACCGGTAAAACTCCGGTCCAATTTGATCAAATAAAAGCGATCTTTCTCACTAATAATAAGCCGGAAAGCGCTTCCACTTATAATTGGGAAGCAACCTCATTTGGGGGAAAGGCATTATCAGGTTATTACGCCGATGGGAAAAGTCCCAGCCCGCCTAAGGTAAAACCCGGTTTATTAATTACGATCGAAAAAGGACGGAAAATGGTTTTCCAATTGCGAAGCGCCAATTCGCAATATGGAATAATCAGATCAATCTTTATCAAAAAAGAATTATTATTGGAATTGTATCGAAATAATAAATTAAGCTACGATCCATATCGATTAGCGATTCGATTATAAAGTGGCGAAATTTTTGAGTTTTCTAACTTACAAATCGAGGAATATCTGTTGAAGTAAGGTGTTTTATCCGAAAAATTTATTATAATATATATAGATAAATTGAAGAAAATATGTTGTTTCAATGAAGCATTCGGAATATTTAGTGCAACATATAGAGATACATGGATTTAAAATAATTCATCAAGACTGCCGTATTAGGGCAGTCTTTTTAATACTGGCTTTGCTTAGTTTTATATTAAAAAAATCCAAAAAACACTTAACGATGTCCATTACTGGGAATATTTAAACTTGATATACTTATATATGTCGCAACAAAATTCTTGGATACCCGTGGATTACTGCGACATATATAAACCAGCTAGGCTAAATGAGGAGGTAACGGCATGAAGATGCAATCGGCCCGATTACAAGAGGCAGCGGCGGGATACTTATTTTTGGCGCCAAATATTGTAGGATTTTTAGTTTTTATGATCTTTCCGGTTATCGGATCATTATTACTTAGTTTTGCCGATTGGAATTTAATTACTAGTCCGGAGGGGGTAGGGGTAGCCAATTACCAAGAATTAATCAAGGATCAGGTTTACTGGCAATCCTTATCCAATACGGTGCTTTACTCTTTTGCCAGTGTTCTTTTGAACATCGTTTTATCGCTATTGTTGGCTAGTTTACTTTACCGGAAAATTCATTGTCTCAACCTATTTAAGACTATATTTTTCCTGCCGGTCGTTTTTTCGTCAGTGGCAATTGCATTAATCTGGGTGTGGTTGTTTGACTTTCAAATGGGTCTGCTAAATTATATTTTAAGTTGGGTCAAACTAGGCCCCTATCCTTGGCTAAATTCACCGCAATGGGCTTTGTGGAGCGTAATTTTAGTGGCGGTTTGGAAAGGCATCGGCTATAATATGGTGATTTTTTTGGCGGCGTTACATGGAGTACCCGGTGAATTGTATGAGGTAGCCAAGATTGACGGCGCTAATGCTTGGCGAACATTTTGGAACGTTACCTGGCCGATGATTTCACCTTCTACGTTTTTTGTGACGATAACTTCAATTATCAGTTCATTTCAGGTTTTTGATCTCACAACTGTTTTAACCAATGGCGGTCCGGCAAACGCGACCAATACTCTGGTAATGTTGGTTTATCAAAATGCCTTCCAATTTTTCAGAATGGGTTATGCATCGGCTATTGCCTATACTTTATTTGGGATTATCCTTATTTTTACGATATTACAAACCGTTATCGCCAAACGGTGGGTACATTATTAATAACCTTCATAAATATTTTATATATATTCATGTATGTTAAGTGAAAACTGATGCTGGGAATTATATGCAAACTGTCGGAGGTGTTATCAATGGCAACAAACCCCTTGAATTATGGTTTATTATCGGAGAACCCTAAACCTAGTATTTGTAAACAGGTTAATTGGTGGCGGTTAGCTATTTATCTTGTAGTTGGAATTGCTGCCCTTATTATGATCTTTCCTTTGTTTTGGGCTTTAATTGCTTCATTTAAGTCATATACCGAGATATTTACCAACCCGTTCGGTGTTTTCCCAAAACGCTGGGTTTGGCAAAATTATGTTGACGTTTTTAAAGCAGTCCCATTTCATCTTTATTTTTTAAATACGTTAAAGATTACATTAGCATGTACGGTAGGCACAGTAGCTACTTCAGCCGTAGCCGCCTATGCTTTTGCCCGGATTCGTTTTCCGGGCCGAGACATTCTTTTCATGGGATATCTGGCTACTTTAATGATTCCCCGTCAAATTATCTTAGTGCCAACTTTTATCATCATGAGGTGGTTGGGTCTATTGGATAATCATTTATCCTTGATTCTGCCGGGTCTATTCAGCGCTTACGGGACTTTCTTACTACGGCAGTTTTTCTTGACCATCCCGATCGAGTTGGAGGAAGCGGCGATCATTGATGGCTGTGGGTTTTTTAGAAGATTTAGCAAGATTATTCTTCCTTTGTGTAAACCAGCTTTAGCGACATTAAGCATCTTTACGTTAATGGCGCAATGGAATGACTACCTATTTCCGATGGTTTTTTTAAATACTGAAAATAATTATACACTTATTATGGGGTTAGCCATATTCCGGGGTGATGTCGATATACAATGGAATCTACTTATGGCGGCGGTTATGATGGCGAGCGCGCCGATTGTGATCGCCTTTCTATCGGCCCAACGGTTTTTTGTAGAAGGAATTGCCACATCCGGGTTGAAAGGTTAATTATTTTTCGATCGTTATAACTAACTACCAATATAAAGTTTATTTCAAACAGTTTCGCATTCCAAGTGATGAAAGGATAATAGTGCAATGAAAAATGCTTATTGTATTAAGGATCCTGATTATAATTTAAGTCCATTAACCGGAATGACAAAAAAACATTATATTGAGTGTGCTCAGTATTTATTGGAGCGGGCTTTTAAGCATGTCGATTCTTTGGGAACCCCTTTGATCTTTCCGGTGGTAGCGGGAAAAACTTATCCGCAACCTAATGATCCCGACTGGCGTTATCGTTCGTTTGAGTTTGAAGCGTTAGAGAGGACCATGACACTTGCGGGACCGCTGATGCATGTTAACCCCGAAATAACTATCAACAATATTAAATTACGAGACTATTATTGCAAGCATATCTATCAGTCCTTCACTCCCGGGCATCTCAATTCACTGCCTTTGCCGGAGGATTTGCCCGATGCCACTTATCAATTTACCTGTGAATTCGGCGGATTATTTAAAACATTACTGTTATTACCTGATATTATTTGGCCTTACTATACC
This sequence comes from Bacillota bacterium, assembly GCA_023394955.1. GTDB lineage: Bacteria > Bacillota > UBA4882 > UBA8346 > UBA8346 > JAAYHS01. Next base: position 19,749 of record JAEWZY010000052.1, on the reverse strand, counting down.
CAGCAACAAAAAGACGAAATGGCGGCAACGATTTCGAAATGGGCCCATCACCGCACCACCCAAAATAATTGGCGCATCTTTAATATTATTGCGCTGTCTTTTTTGAAAAAGCAGGGCTATGAAATTGATGACGAATTACTAAAAAGCCATCTGTTGTGGGTTGTTTCATATAGTTCGGGATCGGGTTGGTATCTGGAGCAAACCTACAATTATTATACGATTAGCTTGTTTGTGGTTTATATGATCATCTGGAACCGGACCTTCGGCGATGAATATTATCCGGAAATAGCGGCGGCAATCGAAGAATCAGCAATTGAATTGATGAAAACTTATCCCAACTTTTTCGCCCGCGACGGGTACATCAATATGTGGGCCCGCAGCATTTGCTATCGGACCTGGATATCAGGGGGATTCCCGGTTTCTTTCATGATGAAAAATCAGTTGCCTTTGAATCCCGGTTGGGCCAGAAGGCTTTGTTCCGGATCATTGCTGCAATTTGTCACCCGGGAAGATTTTTACCAAAATGATATTCCCAGTCTAGGATTTTATGGACATCAGGAATTCGCCTTGCAGAATTACAGTTGTCCGGCAAGTCCGTTCCTGATGTTTTTACCCTTCATCTGCTTGGCCTTACCCGATGATTCGCCATTTTGGACTGCAAAAGAAAATGAAGGGATTTGGGAAACGCTTGGCAATCATTCACAGACCTTCATTCTTGAGGAACCGGGTCTGGTATTGGTCAATCACGGGAAAACGGGTACAGCTGAGATTATTACCGGAAAAGTATATTACGAAGATCCGAATTATTCGAAACTGGTCTATAATACGCATTTCCCCTGGGAAGATCACAACCCGGCCGGTGGGACTGCAATGGAATATTCTTTCCGCAGCCTTGATCCCCGGGATTTAAGGGGCGATGACATCAATTTTTATTTGACCGGAAAAACCATGACCAATGATTCCGATAGAAACTTGTTATTTTCGACCTCCCAAAATATACTTTATAACGGAGTTCGTAATAATGTGATATACCGGCAACTGATTATGCGGAAACCGCCGAATAACGGGGTGGGATATATTATTGATCTTGCGGAAATCCTTATTCCGGGCGGCGTTATCCGGGTTGATCGCTGCCGCCTTGCTTTCGAGCATGAATTGACCCTGGGACACTTCGGATTGCCGCATATAAAGGGGGAAAAAGCGACGGTTCAGCAATTTGAAGATGGGACTAAAAAGGTAATCACGGCTTCGGTTACTGGCCGAAAAGTGGCGTTGATCACCTACAATGGCTGGGACAAAGTTTGCAGTATGACCCATGAAGGCCGAAATGCGGAAGCTGATGAAAGTACGGTTATTTATGCCTATCGTAAACGGAACGCAAAAAATCCGGCTATGGAACTCATGATTTCGGTCCTACTCCATAAAACTGACGACTTCGAATGGACGCCGGAAGAGCTTTCACCAATTAAAAGCTTTAATATAATTGATGTTACACGGTCCAATTCGGTTTTAGGGGCTAAAATTCATTTGGCCGATAATCGCCACTATGAGGTTGACTTTAAAAATATCGACGGCTATAAATCGTGCTGATGAATTGCGAGGTAAGAGCGGCAAATGAAAAAAACATTTATCATAAATGAAAATACTGAATTTCTATTACTAGAAAAATTAACAATTCCAGTAGGTAACATTGTGAATATTTTCTTGCGCGACTTCGAGAAAGTAATCGGTAAAACCCCAAAAAAGTGTACCAAGATTCTAGACGCTTCAGTGGTTATCGGGTATGCCGCAGAAAATGATCCAATATACAACCGACCCGAAGCTTTTGCGATTCATTTTAAGTTTAAGGATGATGGGCAAACTCCGGTAATGTATATTTGCGGTAGTGATGATCTTGGCATTATCTATGGATTATTACATATCAGTAAAGAATACTTCGGAGTGGACCCATTTTGGTTTTGGGCCGATAAAGAACCTGCAAAAGTTGATCAGATCGAGATACCGCTCGCAGAATATATCTCACCCGAACCAAGAGTCCGCTACCGGGGCTGGTTTGTCAACGATGAAGTGTGCTTGATTGGTTGGACCGATACTTATCCGCCGCCCAAGGAGGTCTGGTTTCCGGTGTTTGAGGCTTTGTTGCGTTGCGGCGGAAATATGGTGATACCCGGCACCGACTTGCCCCGCAATGGCATCCATTGGGAATTAGCTTCCGAAATGGGACTTTATATTACGTACCATCATGCCGAACCTCTTGGGGCTGAAATGTTCTTCAGAGCTTATCCGCATCAAGAAGCGAGTTATGCTCTTAACCGGGATTTGTTTGAAGGATTGTGGGAGGAGGCAATCAGAAAAAAAGAAGGTCAAAAAGTCATTTGGGTACTGGGTTTTCGGGGACAAGGCGATTGTCCCTTCTGGGAACAGGATCCTTCTTGCCGGACGCCGGAAAGCCGGGGAGAGTTAATCAGTAAAGTCATTCGCCGCCAGTTTGAGATGGTTTGTAAATCCGTTCCAAACCCGGTATGCGCTACTTACTTATATGGAGAAATCACCGAACTTTATCGGGAAGGTTATCTTCAAATACCTGAAGGCATTATCAAAATCTGGTCGGATAATGGTTATGGGAAAATGGTATCCAGGCGGCAAGGAAACCACAACCCCAGGGTTCCATCTTTACCGACGGCAGCCGAAACGGGGCCGCACGGGCTTTATTATCATATTACCTTTCATGACCTGCAAGCCTCCAATCATTTGACCATGTTTCCATCCGACCCGAATCTGGTGAAAGAAGAACTGATGCAAGCATTTCGGGCGGGGGCCGATCGGTATTTATTATTAAATTGCGGTAATATCAGACCTCATATTTATTTTCTGGAGAACGTCAGCCGGATCTGGACGGAGGGAGATATTCACCTTGACGAACATTTGGATGATTTTTGCCGGAGATTTTTCGGCCCGGCCTGGCGGCAGGCGCGGGAATGCTACCTTGATTATTTTAAAGCGACGATTCAATATGGACCCCATCCCGACGATCACGCCGGCGACGAATACTACCATCACCCGGCCCGCTCCATTATCGGCCATTGGATGCGGGGCGAGATTGAGGAGACTGATCCCAATTTACTCTGGGTTACCGGGGAAGCGTCCTTTGACGATCAGGTTAGGTATTTTCAAGCTCAGTTCCAAAAAGCGATCCCGGGATGGGAAGAGTTGGAGCGGAAGTGCCTACAAACAACCTGTTTCCTCGGCGCGAAGGCCGGATTTTTTGAGGACAACCTCTTGTTCCAAGTCCAACTGCATTTATCCGGTTGCCGGGGTTTCGCGGCCCTTTGTCGGAGTTATTTCGCCTACCGGGACGGCGCTTATCCAAAGGCTTTCGTTCACGCTTCCCAGGCGATCTGGGACTATCATGACGGTTTGGCGGCCATGGCCGTGGCCGAGCATGGCAAGTGGGAGCATTTTTACCGAGCCGATTGGCTGACCAATATCAAGATCACCATCTACAGCTTGGATGCGCTCCGTAAATTCTTGAGGATGTATGGGGATTGTCCGGATTTCTTTCGCTGGTCCAAGGAATTCCTGATGCCGGAGAATGAAAAGAAAATTTACCTGGAGAACACCCAGCGAAGGCCCATGGAGGATGATGATTTGGCGCGGCGGTTGAAAGAAAAGCTGCTAAAAGATTAATTGCTTCAATATTATTAGCGGTCGTTATTGTTAATTCGTAGTTGAAGTAGGTATATATCAAGAATGCGGTTTGATCGGTGACTCTCTTAAATAAGCTCGACTTCATCTCGTTTCCCGGATCGCTTTGACGATTTTGAAGTATTCCGCTTCTAAAGTCAAATACTCTGCTTCATCCCGCCTCCGATCCAACCGGCTCAGTTCTCCATCTAGTTGTGCCAATCTAAGTTCCAGTAAGGTTTTATCTTCTTTATTACTAGAGCTATGCTTCTTTGGTTTAATAACTGTCTGCGCTTTTTGATATTCTGAAAAACGGCCGGGATAGATGGACAGCTTACTATTCTCCAAGCGCCATGTGGTCCCGCAAACCCGGTCCAATAGGTAACGGTCATGGGAAACAATGATTGCCGCGCCATCGAAAGACAGTAGGGCTTCTTCAAATTTCTCCCGGCTTTCCAAGTCGAGAAAATTGGTCGGTTCATCTAGCAATAACAGGTCGTATTGGCCGACCAACAATTTGATCAAAGCGACTCGAACTCGTTCCCCCATGCTCAGTACGGAACAAGGTTTAAAGACGGCGTCGCCCCGGATCAACAATCCCGCCAATAATTGGCGAGCTAGCGCCGGTTGGCAGCTGGTCCGGGTTACTTCTTCAAGAATGGTCCGCCGGTTTTCAATAGACTGGATCTCCTGCTCAAGATAACCGATTTTAGCAGTGGGGGAGATCCACAACTTGCCATGATCGATAGGTTCTTGATCTAAAATTAACCGTAGTAAGGTTGTTTTGCCGGTACCGTTATTTCCGGTTAGAGCTACCTTCTCGCCGGGGCAAAGGTAAAAGTGGAGCTGTTCCAGGATTACCCGGCTTCCATATGACTTAGTGACTCCTTCAGCCGCCAGTAACCGGGAGCCGCCGTGACGCTGGTTTTGAAAAGAGAAGTTGATTCCCGGTTCTTTCTTAGGCTTGTTAATCCGTTCCTCTTGTAATCTCTCCAGGCGCTTGACAGTGTTTTTAACGCTTTTGGCGATCTTTTTGGCTTTGACGCGGTAATATTCTTTACCACCCATGGAAGGCCCTTCCGCATTGGCTTTCCGGCGGGATTCACGATGGGCCTTTTCTTCCCAGGAGGTTAGTTCCTGAACGGCGCGTTCGATCTTGCGGGCCTGTTTTTCCTGGTCGTAATAGGTCTTCAAGTCTTGCTGAAATTTAGCTTCCTTGGTATTTTTATAGACACTATAATTACCCGGATATGAAGTAATGCCGGTTTTGCTAAGTTCGACGACTCTAACGGCGACCCGGTCTAAGAAGTAGCGATCGTGAGAGACTATCAGAACCGTTCCCGGATAATTACGAAGATACTCTTCCAACCAGTTCATTTGTTCCATATCCAGGTGATTGGATGGTTCATCAAGAAGTAAAAAATCGCATCCTTGCAGCCATAAGCAGGCCAATTTGAGCCTGGTTTTTTCACCGCCGCTGAGGAAGGAGACTTTTTGGGCGTCCAATCCGGTGAAATTAAAACGGGACAAGGCTTCCCGCCAATTGACATTAGGTTTTTCCAAAGAAGTTGCTTCTAAGACTGTTTGGACGGTCGCCTCCGGTGAATAACCGTCATCCTGGGCCAAATAACCGATTTGTACCGGACGAAAGAAACGAAGGTAACCGCCGGACGGTTTGTCAATCCCGGCTAGGATCCGCAGTAAAGTTGTTTTGCCGATCCCGTTGGGGCCTACTAAAGCGACTTTTTCACCGATATGGACTTCCAGATTGATATCTTTAAAGATGTCCTGGTCACCCTTGGCTTGAGCCAGATTTTGAGCGCTAAATAGAAACATCCTATTCACTCCTTAGAGCGACAGGATGTAACCTTGAACCTTAAATGTTAAAACATTCAATTTATAACCGGATTTAAGAAGTACGTTATTGAGTTTGAAAACAACGTAGAAGTCCGGTAAGCCTTCGAATCCAACTAATCTTGTTAAATAAATAGCGCATTAAACCCGGTGAAAACCGGGAAGCAACATCCTGCCATAGTATTTGATTTTATAATTTGGCTTGAATGTTACCGAATGCGCATGGACATCTCCTTGAAAAACTGAATCATATATATTATAGACAGAACAACGTCGTATGTCAAGAATTGGGGAGATTCTTATAGAAGGTTTAGGGAAAATGGCGGCGAATAGATATAACATCAATTACGTTATCAAGGGTTGGTTATAAAACTATGAAAAAATTGGATTGCTTAGGTGACATTTGCCCGGTTCCATCATTAAAAGCGGTTGAGCAACTTAGCCGGTTGCAACCGGGAGAAACGGTTAAAATTATTGTCGACCATAGCTGCGCGGTAACGAATATCCAGGAGGCCGTCATGAAACTAGCCGCAAATTTTATAGTTGAAGAATTAACTAATGGCATCTGGGAGATCACTCTTACCCGGAACTAGCTGACTTTTCTAACAGAAACTTTGGCCGCCTTCGGTTTTAATAAAATTGACGAATAATTCTCCTTGTTCCGATAAGGACTCATCTTTCCGCCAAACCATTGAGAAGGTAATCTCCAGTTTGGCGTCTTTAATTTCCACAGGTTTCAATTCTCCGGAGAACAACTCTTTTTTGATGGCTAGGTAAGGGAAGAATGAAAGACCGTGCCCTGATAATACAGCTGATTTGACACTTTCCAGTCCGTCAAGTTCTAAAAAAGGTTGGAGTTTATTTTCATCCATCCCATAGCGGGTCAGGTTCTGCTTAAGCGAACGGCGCACATCGCAATTTTCTTGGGTCAATATCAAAGGCAGGGTAGGGAGATCTCCCAACGCAACGGTTTGGACAGCGTTGGCAGGCGCTCCGACCAGCAATAAATCCGATTGTAAAACCACATGAAACGCTAAATCAGGAATAGTAGGCGCCCCTTCTAAAAACCCAATCTGTAGGGTATGGTCTCTAACCTCATTGACAATTGTATCACTGGCCATACTTTGGACCGAAAGCCTGATTTGGGGAAATTTCTGTTTAAACAGATAGATAGCGCAAGGCAGAGCATATTGACCGATAGCCGGGCAAGTTCCTACTTGCAACGTGCCGGTTTTACCATCTTGAATGTTTTTTAAATCATGCTGTAAATTATCCCAAAGGGTCAAGAAACTTTGGGCATAAGAATAAAATACTTTTCCGAACTCGGTAAGCTGGACTCCGCGGTTGCTACGGACCAGTAACTGATATCCGATTGCCGATTCCAGGCTTTGAAGTTGCAAACTGACCGCCGGTTGGGTGAGATGGAGCCGGTCGGCTGCTTTGGAGATACTGGAGAGTTGGACCGTTTCAACAAAAGCTTTGAGATGGTCGATATTCATCTTCAAACTCCTTTTCGAAATTACTTTAATAGATTCTAAATAGTCTATCGGTTTTCCTCCCCGAAATTTCCCGTTAATTGTGGCGTTACTAAAAAAGATTTATACATCATAATAAACTCTTATTATTATAAATCTCCGGTAAGCTGTATAATTAAATTGTTGAGAGTTTGTGAAAAATAGAACAAAGGGAGGGGTAACGATTGTCTGTTCAAGCTTCGGTTTCGAGTGAGACGGCGGTTAAGCGTAGTCCGAAAAAGAAAAGGAATCAGTTGCCGATAGCCATTGGACTCTTGATTGTGGTAATCATCTTGGCGGTCGTATTTAGCCAAATTTCAAAAGGCTTGGCTATTGCCTGGATTTTTGGGATTGGCTTCGGAGTGGTTCTTCAGAAATCCCGTTTTTGTTTTACAGCGGCGTTTCGGGATCCGGTTTTGACCGGCGGCGCTTCATTGTCGAAAGCGGTATTATTGGCTTTGGCCATTGCCCTGGTTGGTTTCGGCGTTATTCAATATATCGCGGTCCAAGCCGGAAAGGGTGTTCCGGGTGGCGTTAATCCGGCTGGTTGGCATGTGGCAATCGGAGCGCTGATGTTCGGTATTGGCGCGGTTATCTCCGGCGGATGCGCTTCCGGGACTTTAATGCGGGTTGGGGAAGGTTTCATGATGCAATGGCTCTCCTTAATCTTTTTCATCGTCGGCAGCCTCTGGGGAGCCAGGGATTTTGGCTGGTGGAACAAATTTTTGATTAGTTCGTCTCCAAAGGTGCATCTCCCGTCGGTAATGGGTTGGCCGTTGGCATTCGTATTACAACTGGTAGTGTTGGGCGGTTTGTATTTCCTCGCCGATTGGTGGGGGAAGAGAAAGAGCAGTTAATATCGGATTGATTCTTTAATTTAGCAAAATGATTATCTAATAATGTGAGAGGAGTATCGGAAAAATGGCTGAATATCGTTTGGATTGCATGGGTGAAGCTTGTCCGGTGCCTTTGATTAAAACCCAAAAAAAAATGGCGGGGATGAATATCGGAGATATGTTGGTGGTTGAGATCGACCATAGCTGCGCCATGAAGAACGTTCCCGAGTGGGCTCGTAAAGAAGGGCATAACGTGGATATCGAAGAGACTTCAGAGGGTGAATGGGAAATTTATATTGAGAAAACCAAGTAAAGGTGGGTGTAAAAATGAGTGTGCAAGATAATAAAGTCTTTAAAAAAATAGTCAAAGACGCTTGGCCATACACCACCGGCGCAATTTTATTGGCAGTTTTAAACATCGCCTTATTTGCCATTTCGAAAATACCTTGGGGTGTGACCACGCCTTTCTCCTACTGGGGAGCTTGGGTCGCTAAGACTTTCGGGATTCATGTTGAAAATTGGTTCTACTTCGCTGGGCCGCATAAAAGCGCCTTGAATATGAGCTTTTTTACCCATCAAGGGTCGATAATGAACCTAGGGGTAATTGTCGGGGCGCTACTCGCATCTTTGGCGGCGTCGCAGTTTAAGATTAAGAAGATTAAATCGGTTTCCCAGGTTATTGCGGCGATTAGCGGTGGTTTGTTAATGGGTTACGGCGCCCGGATAGCCTTCGGGTGTAATATCGGCGCCTTATTTAGCGGCCTTGCTTCTTCATCCTTGCATGGTTGGATTTATATGGTCTTCATGTTTATCGGCGCTTGGATCGGCAGCAAATTGTTGGTGAAATATTTCATGTAATGGAGGCCTCCTGATGGAAAAGAAAGTCCTAGATTATGATGTAGTTATTATCGGTGGAGGAGCCGCCGGTTTGACTGCCGGTATCTATTGCGGCCGGGCCCGTTTAAAGACAATATTGATTGAAAAGTCCTTAGTCGGCGGGCTGGCCACTTATACCAATGAGATCGAAAATTACCCCGGATTTCCGGAACCCCTTGAGGGTGGGGCTTTGATGAAACTCTTTGAGAAACAAGCTAAGCGTCTGGGAGTAGAATTTAAACTCACTGATGTCAAGGGGTTAAAGGTGCTGGAGAACGGGACCAAACTGGTGGAAACCTTTAGAGTTGATTACCGGGCTAAAACGGTGATCGTCGCTACCGGCGGCAAGCCTCGGCTTACCGGGGCTAAGAATGAAGAGAATTTTTTATACGACAAAGGAATCTCATTCTGTGCTACCTGTGATGCGGCTTATTACACCGATAAAACAGTAATGATGGTCGGCAGCGGTGACGCAGCTATTGAAGAGGGAATGTTCCTAACCAAGTTCGCTAAAAAGGTAATTGTGTCGGTAATTCACGACCAGGGGATCCTTGACGCCAACAAGATCGCTCAAGAACAGGCTTTCGCTAATCCAAAGATGGAGTTCATCTGGAACACCATGGTTGATGAGTTTGTTGGCGGGGAACGCTTGAATCAAGTGAACTTGAAACATACCAAAACCGGGGAGATAATCCCGGTTGAAGTTGACGGTTGTTTTCTATTCATCGGTTATCTCCCGAATACGGAGATCTTTAAAGGACTCCTAAATATGAATACCCGGGGTTATCTTAAAACCAACGAGCAGATGGAAACGAATATCGAAGGGGTTTACGCGGTCGGGGATGTCCGGGAGAAAGCTTTACGACAGGTCTCTACCGCAGTGGGAGATGGCGCGATTGCGGCGGTAACCGCTGAACACTATTTGGCCGAAACCGAATATTACCATCAGTTACTCCATGGCGAGCGCCCTTGTTTACTTTATGTCTGGGAGCCGACCAATGAAAAATGCCGCTGTCTTTTGCCCGAGATCGAGAAGATCAAATGCCAATATCAATCAGATCTCTCAGTCTCCAATATCGATGTTTATAAGTCATCGTCCTTGATTGAAAAAGTTTGCAAAGAAGTCCCCAAGACCTTGCCAGCTCTGGTATTAGTGAAGGATGGCAAGGCTATCGAAACAGTATCTCAAGGTATAACAAGGGAAACGTTGGATACTTGCGCCCAGAAATTAATCAATTATTAATGCAATACAATTCAGTTTAACCCGTCTATTCCTGGTTTGATTTGTGAAATACAGAACAAATTTTAATAAAATAGGGAGGTTTGCAAATGAAAGGATTTAATTTAAAATGGTTAGTGATTTTAGTAGTGATTGGTGTAGCGGTTGGAGCATATTTGGTTTCTTCAAAGTCTCCGGTTGACCAAGCGGTGACTGCATATTTTACAGAGATGCCGGCTGATATTTATAAGATTAGTGAAAAAGATTTTGTTGCTAAAGTTAAGGCTGAAGAGTCTATGTTCATCCTGGATATCCGGCAACCGGATGTTTACGCAAAAGGCCATATCATAGGCGCGGTCAACGCTCCCTGGGGGACTGCGATCAGCGATAACCTGGAATTGCTCCCTCAAGATCAAACCATCATGGTATACTGTTATACCGGCCAAACAGCGGGGCAAGCGGTAGCTTTATTAAATATGGCTGGATTTGACGCCAAATCGGTAAATCTCGGTTGGGATTTGGGCATCTCCAAGGTGGAAGGCGTTGCGGAAGTGATTGAGACCGAAGTTAATTATTTTACTGCCGAACCGGTAAAGGTCGATAAAAAGATTAAAGCGGCGATTACCGATTATTTTGAAGGATTAGATACGGTTAAAGGAACCACCTACGCCAATTATAAGATCAGTGAAGCTGATGCCAAGGATTTATTGGATGAGGAAGATCCGGACGTGGTATTTCTTTCCGTTAGAAAAGCGGAGGATTTTCTTAACGGCCATATAGAATCAGCCACTAATATTCCATTCGGCAAGGGTATGGAAGTAAGTTTCAACACCTTACCGAAGGATAAGAAGATTATCGTTTACTGTTACACTGGACAGACAGCCGGACAAGTAGTCGCCGGTTTGAGAATGCTGGGTTATGACGCCGTGTCGATGAACGGCGGCACCGGGATGCCCTCCAACGCGCCGGCCGGTTGGGTCAACAAAGGTTATCCGCTGGTTAAATAAGATCAGGATTACACAGAACAAACGGATTCCACAGATTATACCCGCCTTAACAGTTTGAACTTTTTGGTTTAGTTGTTTATTACCTGAATTATAAGTTATATAATTAAAAAATAATCTCAGTCTTAGTACTGAGGTTATTTTTTAAAAGGTTCAATTAAAATTTGTCGAATAAAGATACTTTGGTTGCAACTTCAATAGAAAGTAGAGGACCAACGTGCAAATTCCTTTTAACGTCCCTTACTATACCGGAAGGGAAATCAAATTGATTGAGGACGTTTTCGCTAGGGGTCAAGTTTGTGGCGACGGTTATTACACACAACTAGTCAGCGATTTACTCAGGAGCAAATTCGGGGCCAAAAAAGCGCTCTTGACGACCTCAGCTACCCACGCTTTGGAATTGGCCGCCTTATTATTGGAACTGAAGCCCGGCGATGAGGTGATTATGCCTTCCTTCACTTTTCCCTCAACCGCTAATGCTGTTTTATTGAGGGGAGCCACACCGGTTTTTGTGGAGATTGACCTTGAGACTCTGAATATCGATCCGAAAGCGGTTGCAGCCCGGATTACTCAGCAGACAAAAGCTATCATTCCGGTCCATTATGGGGGAATCAGTTGCAAGATGGATGAATTAATGGCTTTGGCCGATTTACGAGGAATTATGGTGATTGAAGATGCCGCCCAAGCCGTTAATGCCTCTTATCAAGGCAGGTATCTTGGAACTTGGGGACAATTTGGCTGTTTTAGTTTTCACGGGACTAAGAATTTTTCTTGCGGCGAGGGAGGAGCCATCCTGCTTAACACCGAAGATCCCACCATTTTCAAAAGAGCGGATATTTTAATCCAAAAAGGGACCAACCGGAAACAATTTCTCCAAGGGGAGGTAGCGAAATATTGTTGGGTGGATCAAGGCTCCAGTTATACTCCTTCCGAGATCTTGATGGCGGTCCTCTATGCTCAGCTGGAGGTGATGGAGGAGATTACCGCGCGGCGCCAAGAGATTCATCAACGATATTCCGACGGTTTGCAGTCTTTTGTAACTCAGGGCGCGATCCGGATCTCTGCCATTCCACCAAATTGCCAATCTAATTATCATTTGTTTTATATCATTTTAGAGAGCGAATCCCTCCGGGACCGGGTCAAAAGGGAATTGGGGGAGAAGGGGATCGCTTCGGCCTTTCATTATGTGCCGCTGCACAGTTCGGCGATGGGACAAAGTTTGGGCTATGCTCCCGCTGATTTACCAGTAACTGAAGACCTCAGCCGGCGGTTATTAAGACTACCGCTATCCACTGGAATGACTGAAGCTGAGGTAGAGTATGTAATTACGAGTTTGAGCGCGATTTTAGAACGATTGATAAAACAAAGGAAGGCTAATGAAAATCTCAGTAGTAATCCCGGTCTATAACAGCGGGCTATCATTGATTGAACTCTATCAACGGTTGATAAAAGTATTAACGGAAGAGACTGACGATTTTGAACTGGTCTTTGTAGATGATGCTAGCTATGACCATAGTTTCGCCATACTTCAAAAATTGCGCGACGGAGATGGACGGGTCAAACTAATCCGGCTCGCCAAGAATTATGGGCAGCAACAGGCTTTATTCTGCGGGTTTCAATATACAACCGGCGATCTGGTGATCACCATCGACGACGATCTGCAACACCCACCGGAGGAAATTCCCGCGTTGCTACGTGAGATTGAACGGGGATATGATGCGGTGTTTGGAATCCCTCTAACTAGAAATCATGCCCGGTATCGTAATTGGGGTTCGATAGTGATCGGTTGGGTACTGGATCTCATCTGCGGAAAACCAAAAGCCATTCGGGTCAGTAGTTTTCGGATTCTCCGAGCAAATGTAGTCCGGGATATTTGCCGAACCAAAAGGTCATTTATTTATTTGGCGCCTTTAATCTTTTTGGCGACATCAAAAGTCGCTAATGTGAATGTGAGACATGAAGCCAGGAAATTCGGACACTCAGGATATAACATGCTCAAATTGACCAAGTTAGCGGTCAAGTTGTTAGTCTATTATTCTTTCAGTGGCAGACTAATTCCAGGCCAACATCAACTCCGGTTTGAAATCGCCGAAAGGATACTTGAATGAAACTATTGATACTAGGGGCGGGTTATATCCAGGAAAACGCAATCCGGAAGGCTAAAGCCTTAGGCCATACGGTTATCGTTTCCGATTATTATAGTGATCCCCCCGGAAAAGTCTGGGCCGACTATCACGAACAAGTCAGCACTTTCGATATTGAAAAAAACATCGCAATCGGCTTGAAGTATCAAATTGACGGGGTGATGACCTTAGGGACCGATCAGCCGGTTTACACTGCTGCTTGTGTGGCGGAGCGGCTTAAACTTCCCTCCTTGCTCGATGCGCCTACTGCCAAAGCGGCCACCAATAAAAAAGTAATGAAGCAGATATTTCAGGAAGCTGGTATTCCTACTGTCGATTATGTATTAACTTCAGAAAACTTTGATGATGGGATTTTAAAAAAATTACATTTCCCGGTAGTGGTCAAGCCCCTTGACAGCCAAGGCCAGCGCGGGGTCTACAAACTTCAGTCTGTTCCGGAAATTCGTGAAGTTTTTCAGGATGTTTTGAGTTATTCTAGGGAACGGGAGATTTTAGTTGAATCATATTATCCGAGCTCGGAAATTACGATAAGCGGTTGGGTCAGTGAGGGAGAGCTATATCCGATATCGGTCGTAGATCGGGTTTCCTTAGAGAACCTGCGGCATATCGGGATTTGTATCGCCCATCATTTTCCCTCCCGGTTTTTAAAAACACATTTCACCCGGATCAAAACCATCTCGGAACGGATCGTCTCCGCTTTTCAAATTAAGAATGGCCCGGTTTATTTCCAGATGCTGGTTGGTGAAGAAGGTATTAAAGTCAATGAGATCGCTTGCCGGATCGGCGGGGCGTATGAGGATATCTATTTGGAACGGGCTACCGGAATCGATTTGTTGGGGATGTCAATCCGGGCTAGCTTGAATCAATCGATCGACTTCAAGCCTTTAAATGATTATGATCTCTTAACTAATGAAAAGCGGATTTCAGTAGAGATGTTTTTTGCCGGGCCCTGTGAGATTCATTCGATAACCGAAAGTAAGTCGGTCGAAAAATTACCAGGAATCATTCGTGCCGGTTTCAACTTTAAACCCGGCGATCGAATCCCGGAGATAATTAACGCCACCCAAAGGGCGGGCTATTTCATCGCTGAAGGCGAAAACGAGGCGGTGTTACGGGATAACATCAAACGGGCATATGCAAATATTGGGATCTATGATTCAAAGGGGAGTAATCGGCTGATTAGGTTCTAAAGAGTGCTACGGTAAAACCTTTTGCCAACTGGGACATTCCACTTAAAGGGTATTCGTTAAGCTTCGTTCTTTCACACTGCGTAACGCATAGCGCATAACACTATACAAGAGGTGATAGTCATTGAAACCACGTTTTTGGTTCATTGTTCTCGTTTTGGTTTTAATAATAGCTTGGTCGGTAATAGGGTGGACCAAAGGGTCGTCGTTAAGGATTTCCATTGCTGAGCAATACGGCCTGGCTTATGCCCCGGTCCAGGTGATGAAGGAATTGAAACTGCTAGAGAAGAATTTACCCGGAGTTAAGACTGAGTGGAGGCAATTGAATAATACCGCGGCGATTCGCGAGGCCATGTTGGCCGGGAGGGTAGATGCGGGATTCATCGCCATACCTCCGTTCTTAATCGGTTGGGACAAGGGAATGCCCTGGAAGATCGCGACCGGGCTTTCGGAGAGTCCGGTGGGGTTGGTGACCTGGAAAAAAGAGATCCGATCGCTACGGGATCTAACCAGGAATGATCGGATTGCCGCCCCGCAACCAGGCAGCGTACAACATATTTTACTGGCGATGGCTAGTGAAAGAGAGTTCGGCAACGCTAAAAAGTTCGACAATCAACTTGTCACTTTAGCCCATCCTGACGGTTTTAACGCGTTACTCACCAAAAAAGAAATTACCGCTCATTTTACCGCTCCGCCTTATTTAATGAAAGAACTGGAACAACCGGGGATGACACAGGTTCTCAGTGGTAAGGCTGCTTTTGGCGGAGATTTTACTTTCATCGTCGGGGTGACCACTGAAAAATTTTATAGCCAAAATCAGCAAGTATATCAAGCCTATCTAAAATCGCTTCACCAAGCGATGGAGTTTGTGCGTAATAACCCGAAAGGAACAGCGTCGCTGTTAAGCGCCGTCTATCGGATTCCCGAAGCGGAACTGCTGAAATACCTTCAAGCGCCGGGTACGGAGTACCGTCCGGAGATTAAAGGTATTAAAGAATTTGCAGCGTTTATGAAACGGAATGGTTATATCGGCAAAACACCGTCTCGAAATTCCGAAATCTTATGGGAAGATGTTCAATATCATGAGTAAGCTTTGGGAAAATCAATGGTTGAAACGTTTGCTTTGGATCATGCTATTCGGTATCATCTGGCAGATGATGGCTTTCTTCGAATGGGCTAACCCGTCCCTTGTACCGCCATTGTCCCAGATATGGGGCTCCCTCAATCAATCCTGGCAAAACGGTGAGATGTGGCAAGCGACAATATTGTCTCTCAAGCTAATTCTGGGCGGATTACTCCTTGGCGCACTAGCGGCGTTAATCTTGGCCGGATTGAGCATGATTAGTAAAGTCGGGCAATCCTTCACTGATACGGTCACGGCAATCGCCCACCCCTTGCCGGGGATCGCTCTGCTTCCAGTGATCATTCTCTGGCTGGGCGCCGGGACTGAGGCAATTCTTTTTATCATAGTCCATTCGGTAGTTTGGCCGATGGCCCTCAATCTGTTGGCCGGGTTTCGCTCAATTCCTGTGATCTATCGGGAGGTAGGGAGGAATATCGGTTTAAAGCCGCTCCAAAATACCGGCTTAATCATGATTCCGGCTTCGTTGCCATTTTTGTTGGCTGGTTTAAAAATAGGTTGGGCCAGAGCTTGGCGGGCTTTGATCAGTGCGGAAATGATCTTCGGGGCTGCCGGGGGTGAAGGCGGTTTAGGCTGGTTTATCTTTAAAAGACGGGTTTTTATGGATACCCCGGGGATCTATGCCGGGATCCTAGTGATTGTCGTAATCGGGATTATGGTGGAGGATGGATTTTTCCGGCAAATCGAAAGGCTGACGATTAAAAAATGGGGCATGAGCAATTAGACGGAGGTAGTATGAATTTCAGTCTAGAGTTAAAAGATATTTCTAAATCGTTTTTCAGCTATGAAGCGTCAAACTTAGTATTGGATCAGTTGCAACTGGAGATCACTGAGGGCGAGTTCATTTGTTTGCTAGGCGCCTCCGGTTCGGGAAAATCCACATTGCTCCGGATTATTGCCGGGTTAGAAACGCCTGATTCGGGCGGCGTGTTTCTTAACGGAGAGCTTTTAAAGGAACCTGACGCGCAACGGGTTATGGTTTTTCAAGATTTTAACCAGTTATTTCCTTGGTATACCGTGAGGAAAAATATTATCTTTCCGTTGCAGATTCAAAAATGGGGCTCTTCTAACCGGGAACGCCGGGAAATAGCGGATCGTTGTTTAGCGATGGTGAAGTTGGAGGAATATGGCGGATATTATCCCCACCAATTATCCGGCGGGATGAAACAGAAGGCGGCCATCGCCCGGGCTTTGGCGTTGCAACCGAAAGTGCTGCTCATGGACGAACCCTTCGGTAGTTTGGACGCTCAGACACGCCGGCTGTTACAAGAAATGCTGCTGCAAGTGTGGGAGGAAACCGGGGTGACCATCATCTTTGTGACCCACGATATTCAGGAAGCGGTTATTTTGGCGGATCGGATTCCGATATTGAATAAAAGCGAACATTCAATCGCCGAAGTGATTGTCAATTCCTTGCCTCGGCCGAGAATTCCCGGAACACCGGAATTTACCGCGGTATGGCAAGGAGTTTATCAGTTATTGGACACTGTTGAATCGTGAATTACACGGTAGACCGAGATCCGCCAGTTTTTTCGCCCTACATAGGCCGGAATTTCAATGCCATAGGCAGGTGCTTCAAAAGATAGGATTAGTGTGCATTTTTCTTTGATGAATTGTTTCAGCTCCGGGTAATAGGGAAGGTGTCCGTAAATCCCATTCCACTTTGGCCGGGTTTGATAGATGAAGTCTAACCCTTCGGGGTAAATAAGGTATTCGATGCAGTTTCGGCTAATATATTCGGCAACAGTCAATTCCTGCCGTTTTAGGAAAGATAGGTTCCTCAGGTCATGTAGTTTACCATCTTCAAAAGCATATTCCGCATTCAAACTAGCCAGGACTTTCCGGCCGGGGCCGACCGCTGCGGTAATCTCCCCTAAATACGAATCATAATCATATTTCAGATACGGATAAATATTTAACAAGGTTGAGGCGAAGATAGCCGTGGCTAACAACGGAGGGATGATCTTATCGGATTGCGCCGGAATTTTAGCTAAGGAGAACCCAACCAGCAAATAAACCAATGGAGTAACAAAGACTATACTGGTTGTGTTATAGCGTCCAATAATCACCAAGCCTGCGATTATGGCGCTGAAAGATGCTATTAACCAGGACGGCGTCAATTTTCGGTCTCCTTCCCGGTTGCGTTCAATCGTTGTCAGACCTGATAAAATTATAAACGTTAACAGAATGGACTGTATTTTCAGATCAGGAAGATAGTAGGCGCCCCCTTGTCGGAGGTAAATAGCTTTAAAAAAGTCGGCCAACCGGGCTAGCCTGGCGGAGAAGGGGCTTAAGATTTTAAATTGCTCCTGACCATAAGTAAAGTAATTGTTCAAGAAATTAGGATCAAACCGAAAACTTAAAAAGGTAAGGAATAGAACGGGAATTGTGAAACCCAATCCCAAAACCAACAGTGACCGAAGGTTGATTTTTTTCTGAAGAAGATAGGTCAGGTAAATACCGAAAAACGCCAACATTATAATCAGACTGTTCGGGTGAATGCCGATACCCGATCCCGCCAAAGCGCCAAGGAATAAGCCATGGAGGTAACGGTGAGAATTAAGGTTTTTAAAAAAATAATACATACCGAAGACCATCGCCCAAAGGAGAATAATCTCTTGGCGACCGAAGTGGGAAGCGTAAATGAATTGAATATCAATTCCCATGAGGAGGCAAGTCCAAAGGGCCCACTTAGGGGAGGGTAAAACTAAGCGGCAAAGCCGGTAAAAGGAATAGAGAGCCGCTAGCCCGAAAACTAGTGACAACAGCCGTACATTAAAGAGGGTGTACCCGAAAGCCTTAATTATCAAAATTTGCAGGCTGTGAAAGATAATTTTCAAGGCGTGGGGGTGACGCGGCTTTAAATCGAAAAACGGTTCAGTTTCAGCGTAATCTCTTGTAACCAAGATATGCCGCGATAAGCCACTCAACCAGGATTCGTCCGAATGCATCAAGGGAAACCTTGTTAAAGTGGCTAGATTAAGAATGAGATAGAGAAGAATGAGAAAAAGTACCCAATATTTTCGAAAGCTTGACATTACTAAATTCATATGTAGTATCCTCAAAAATCCTATCAAGAAAACACATTGAACATGTAGTAAACTTGGGCGCAGACCTTTTAATTACCACAGTTCGTTGGGAGAAGGACTACTTTAAAGCGATTACCAACGCGCCCGCTACGATCAGCAATCCCCCGGTTACGGTTTTAAAATCCGCTTTTTCACCCAAGAAGATAAAGGCCAACACCATCGCAAAGACTACTCCCAGCTTGTCAACGGGGGCTACTTTGGATGCCGGTCCCAATTGCAGGGCGCGGTAATAGCATAACCACGAGGCGCCGGTGGCTAAAGCCGACAAAACTAAAAAGGCCAAGGTCTTACCCGGCATTTTGGCCGGGTTTTGCCATTCGCCAAGGCCGAAGACGATGCCTCCGGAAAAGATTAAGACTACGATGGTCCGGAGAAAGGTAGCCAGATTGGATGGAATTCCGGTTACTCCGATTTTTCCGAAAATGGCGGTCAAACCGGCGAAGAAGGCGGAACCGAGAGCGAAATAAACCCAGGTAGGAATCATAGAAAATTCTCCTTATAGTTAGATTACTTGCATAATTAAAATATAGTATGAATCACCCTTGATTGCAATTAAATTATTTAGTAATTAGTGAATTATTGCTAAAAAAACTATGGCGAGTCAAGGGTGTCCATCACATGAAATATTTAATCCACATTATGGACTATTTTGTATTGTAGAAGGACCAATCCGAATTATCTAGAATTTGTTGAATATAAGAAAATGAATCTTTACCGATTTTGAAAGGAGAAGAAAGAAAAGATGAAAACAGCTGAGGTTGTAGTAAAGATTTTAGAAGATGAAGGAATCCAGGCCGCTTTTGGTATCCCGGGAGCGGCAATTAACCCGGTATATGAATACTTAAAGGATTCAAAGATTGAACATTATATTGCCAGACATGAAGAAGGAGCGGTTCATGCGGCGGATGGTTATTATCGCGCTTCAGGCCAGATGGCGCTGGCAATTTGTACTTCCGGGCCGGCAGCGACCAATTTCGTAACTGGCTTATATACAGCTCAAATCGATTCTATTCCACTAATCGCCATCACCGGTCAAGCGGCTTCGGACTGGTTCGGTAAGGAAGCGTTCCAGTGTGTGGACATTGCCACAATCGCCAAACCGGTAGCCAAAGCGACTTGGTGCGTGACCAATCCGGCCGATGTACCGGAAATTATGCGGCAGGCTTTTTACACCGCGCGGTCCGGGCGGCCGGGACCGGTA
>JAEWZY010000010.1 GCA_023394955.1 Bacillota bacterium | reverse complement strand
TAAACAGTATGGATGAGATGCATCAATGGGTAGGGAAACATATTAATGATTTGTTTGATTCTTCTGAAAAAAGAGTCTTAGCTATCGAAGCCTGCTTCCAACAAGCCCAGGAAGATGGAATCACCGTTTTAGAAACCGGAGACGATGTTTGGGCAAATGAACACTTTTATCGAGGTAATTTTGATGCTTTAATCGATACATTTCAAGGTGCGCACTGTCGCATCGCTCCCCAAATCGAATTCAAGTTTCAAATTGGGCTTTCCAGGCATTGCCCGGTTAATTTGCTTGAACAGAGGATAGCTCCGTTTCTGGAGCGGAAATATTTTTATTCGCTGGATTTATCCGGAGACGAAATGGCCCAACCAATCACTAGCTTTAAGTCTATTTATCGAAAAGCCAAGGAAAAGGGGATTAAATTAAAAGCCCACGTTGGCGAATGGGGCGATGCCGATTCGATTAAGGAGGCTGTGGAAGAACTGGAGTTAGATGAAGTCCAGCATGGGATTGCTGCGGCTGGTTCTCTGGATGTAATGAAGTGGCTTGCCGCTCATAAAATTCAGTTGAATATTCCCTACCAGCAATGTGATGCTTAACCGAGTCAATAGCTTAATGGAGCATCCGATCAGAAAATTATTTGATTATGGAGTTAGGTGACCATAAATTCCGATGATGTTTTAGTTTTTGGACAAAGTGTTTCAAAGGAGTATCTTGATCTTTATAAAGCGGGTGTGTTTAGTGCAACGGAGCTAAATATAATCAGGAAAAACGGGCTAGCGAGTCGGGGAGTTACGGAGTAAACGGAAGGTAATTACAAATAAAGGAGTCAGAAACTCGTATGGATCATTGGGTTTTAAACCCTATGAGCTAGATAAAAATGTGTTAAAGCCTGGGGATAAATATTTTGATAAGAAGAATATGGATCTTTATTTATTACGAGATGGCCAGAGTAAAACCATAGGAGATACTAAAGTGAAAATAGATTTCTTAAGTGACGCAAATGTATTAAATGAAGAAATTACTTTCGTCGTCATAGTTTCAAGACATAATAACCAATGGGTTGTGGTAAGGCACCGGCAACGGTCAACTTGGGAAGTGCCTGGAGGCCACCGGGAAGATCAAGAAGATTCCCAAAAAGCAGCTGAACGCGAACTTTATGAAGAAACCGGGGCTAAAGAATTCAAGGTATTCCCGGTTTGCGTTTATTCGGTAAAAAATGACGACAAAATTACCTATGGAAAACTATTTTACGCTGATATCAAAGAATTTGGTGACCTTCCCAACTTTGAAATCGCGGAAATAAAACTGGTTGATGATATCTTGAAAGAAGCTCTCACTTATCCTGGGATTCAACCGGTTTTGATTCAAAAAGTTAAAGAATATTTGCGTACAACCAGGTCGGTCCATTGTGGACATGATCTTTTAAAATTTAAAAAAATTTAAACCATATTGACTTTAACGTAAGGGAAAACATTACAATAAGTTTAGAAGCGCTTCGAAAATAAAGTGAAGGGAGGATAGCTCGGATGAATGACATTCACAAAATTGGGGAAGTGGCGAATAAGTTTAATATTTCCGGTCGAACTCTCCGCTATTATGAGGACATAGGGATTTTAAAGAGTATTCGGAATGAAGAATCGCAGTATCGTTACTATGATCAAGAAGCTATTAACCAATTAGAACAAATCCTTTATTTAAGAAAAATGCAAATACCGATTAAGGATATTCAAGCTATTTTTACTTCAAACAGTATACAGGTTGCTATTGATGTATTTACGATTAAGCTTAAAAATCTTGAGGAAGAAGCTGCGATGACCATGGGGTTAAAGGAAATGATAAAAGCTATCTTATCATTCCTTTATGAAAAAGCCAGTAGATGCAATCATGAACTCCAATTTAATACAGTATTTGACCTCAAGAATCAATTAGGCCAAGAAGTTTATATTAAAAAGGAGGTTTCTAAAATGTCTAATAATATCGTTAAAGAATTTGATGATATAAGAATAATTGAATTAAAACCGATGAAAGTGGCATATTACCGGGCGGAAGGCGCATCACCGGAAATGGATGCCTGGAATGTAATGAAGAAATTGGTGGATGATAATAGACTTGAGCAATTAGCAACGACCAGATTCTTCGGATTCAATAATCCAAATCCTTCTACAGAAAAATTAGAATATGGTTATGAAGCTTGGGTAACCATTTCCGATAATGTCCAAGAGTCGGACGAAGTAAAAGTTAAAGATTTTAAGGGCGGACTATATTGTGTTACTTGTTGCCAATTACATGATATTACCGAAAGATGGAAGAGACTTGTTGAATGGGTAAAAGAAAGTGAGTATGGTTTTGGAGATTGCCAATGCCTTGAAGAGACGATTTCCCCTGATAAAAACCCTAATGAAACTACCCAGTTTGACTTATATTGTCCGATTAAAAGGAATAAGTAATGCAAGATCGTCCACTAACCACCTAATAGTAAAAACATGAAGAATACAAAATTAGATTCGCCTAAGATAAGGGCTTAGGCGAATCTACCGGAGAATTGGCGGATATATAGACGATATTTTTAAGATGAGGCTTGATAAAAAAGAAAAACGAGGTTTCAGGTTGGAAAAATATGATTCGATAGGTAAAACGTATGATGCTACAAGGAAAGCTGATTTTAGAATAACCAAAACGATTTTAGATTGTTTGGGAATCGGTGATGCAAAAGGCATAGTTGCTGAAATTGGGGCTGGAACAGGTAATTATACATATGAATTAGCGAAGCAAGGGTTGAAATTATTAGCCGTTGAACCTTCGGAAATAATGATTCAGCAGGGTAAAAAACATGCCAACATTGAATGGTGCAAAGGAAAAGCCGAACAGATACCCATAGAAGCAGGATCTGTTGACGGTGTCATTTGTATTTTAGCTACTCACCATTTTACTAACTTAGAAAAAAGCCTAAATGAAATGTATCGGATTTTAAAAAGCAAAGGTAAAATGGTAATCTTCACATTTGACCCCAGGTTATGCTCTGATGAATGTTGGTTTTCCAAGTATTTTCCAAAGGCAATTTCAGAAGCATATGAGATTCATCCGCCAATTGATCATTTTCAAGATCTAATTGAGAGCATTGTGAAAAACGACGTGAAAGTAATTGATTATAGCTTGCCTTGTGACTTGGAGGACGGCTTCTTTTTTTCCGGTTGGAGAAAACCTGAATTATATCTTAATGAAGCATATTGCGCGGGGATTTCATCCTTAGCAAAATTACCTAAGGAAGAATTGACAGATAGTTTAACAAAGTTGAGATTGGATTTGGAAAGCGGAAAATGGGAAGAGAAATATGGTAAGCTTTTACAAACTGAATACTATGATTGTGGTTATCGATTTTTGGTTGCCAATAAAGATAGTCATCTGTGCTGGTAAGACTTTCTTTGAGGAGAATTAAAAATGACTAAGAACAATCCATATGAAAAAACGGCTCCTTTATAGACTATGATCCCAGGGATATCGTCAAAGCTGATATTCCGTTTTATTTGGAATATGCTACGAAGTATCCCGGGGAAATTTTAGAATTGGCTTGTGGGACTGGGCGTGTTGCCATACCTCTTGCCCAAGATGGTTGTAAGGTTTATGGGATTGATTTATCCGATAGTATGCTTGAGCAATTTAAGCTTAAACTTACTTCAGAACCGGAACAGGTTAGAGTCAATATCAGATTTGAAAAAAACGATATGACCGGCTTTCAGCTAAACAGAATATTTTCCTTAATAATAGTGGCGTTTCGGAGTTTTCAAGCTCTTACAAGCGAGGAAAGTCAGCGAAAATTTTTGAAATGTGTATTGAATCATTTACAAGATGATGGCGCCTTTATAATTAATGTATTTCAGCCTTATCAAAAAATGGATGAGTCATGGGTCTTTCCGGAAACACTACAATGGGAAACAACTGATGAAAAAACAGACGCTAGGATTATCAAGAAACACCGGGGGGTAAAAATTGATCTCAGAGAGCAGATAATTTACCCGGAGATGATTTATCAATTGTTTAAACCTAGTGGCGAAATAGAAGAGGTCAGGGAACTTTTGAAATTAAAATATTATTATTATGAGCAAATAAAAGGATTACTGGAATCGGAAGGCTTTATGATAAATGAAGAGTATGGGTATTATGACAAAAGCGGGATGGGACAAGGAAAAGAGATGATCTTTGTTTGTACAAAGTATGTTTAAGTTCTACCATTATTGTTCGATGATACTGTAAAATCGCTATGGAGAAGAATAAGGCTTGATCAGTGTATTGTTATAATAGGAAACCGCCACGTAAGTGACGGTTTAACCTTTATGGTTTAAAAACTATTGAAAAATCCGAAATCTTTATCAATCCTGAGATTCATCGCTGGCTAGAGTGAGAATCCGCAACACATCCACTTTACCCAATTTAACAAAATTACCCACCGTCGACCGGCCGGAATTGGTGCATTTGTCGGCCATTTCTTCCAAACGGTCGCCATCGATGCCGATCCCTTTTAAAGTAGTCTCAAGCCCGATGGAATGGTAAAAGTTCTCCAGTTTCTGAATTCCCTTTAAGGCGGTCCGCTCCGGCGACCAGAACGAATACTCCACATTCCATACTCTTACGGCGTACTGGACGAACCGATTTAAGTCATGCCGGTAAACATATTTCATCCAAGCGGGGAAAATCACCGCCAACCCGGCGCCGTGAGCTACATCGTAAATACCGCTCAGTTCGTGTTCGATATCGTGGGACCCCCAGTCGCCGATCCGCCCGGTATTTAAAAGGTTATTATGGGCTACCGTTCCGGCCCACATTACTTCCGCCCAAGCGTCATAATTATCGGAGTGTTTCATAATAACCGGGGCGCTGTTGATGACGGTTTTTATAGTGGCCTCACAAAGCCGATCGGTAAGGTCCACATTGGGGCTATTCGTAAAATAGCGTTCCATGACATGGGCCATAATATCCGAAACACCACAGGCGATCTGGTAATTGGAGAGTGTGAAGGCAAGTTCGGGATTTAGAATCGAGAATTTGGGATAGATTATTTCGGAGTTGAAACCCCGTTTGTACCAACCGTCTTCATTGGTAATCACACTGGCGGTGCTCGCTTCGCTACCGGCAGCCGGGATCGTAAGGATGGTCCCCACCGGGAGAGCTTCTTTCAAAGTAGCCTTGCCGGTGAAAAAATCCCAGACATCTCCGTTATAGGGCACACCCATGGCAATCGCTTTAGCGGAATCGATGACACTGCCGCCACCGACCGCTAGGATTAACTGGATACCTTGCTCGCGACAGAGTTTGATTCCTTCATGGACCAAACTTAACCTCGGGTTTGGTTTTACACCGGAAAGCTCAATAAATTGAACCCCGGCTTCATTTAATGAAGCTACCACCCTTTGGTACAGTCCTGACTTTTTAATGCTGCCACCGCCGTAATGAAGCAACACTTTTGTACCGTATCGGGGGGCTTCTTGACCCACTTGGGTTTCGGCGTCTTTGCCAAAAATAATCCGGGTCGGATTTTGAAAAGTAAAGTTCTCCATAACCTAACCTCCAATAGTTAATGATTTATAGTTAAATCATGGGGGTATTCCTTTGGAATTTCACATAGGAAACTTCCAGCCCAAGTCTTCCGCTAAACGAAAAACAGTGTATCTTTTCCGGACTTCTTTAGCGTTTTCGAGCGCTAGCTCCAATTCGGCGGCGCTAATCCCGATTTCCCGGGGAGACCAAGGAGCTTTGGCTTGTTTTAAGATGCTTTTAATTTGATCAGGCGCCGGTATTTTTTCTCTAACCAACTTTTTTAAAAGACACCAATTGTTTTGAATCTCAATTTGCCTTTTTTTACGAAGAGTCGAGTCACTGTAGTAACCGTCAAGATCGGAGAGGATCATTTTCGCTAAGGGACCAAATACTGCCTTGATCCGGCTTCGATAATCAGGGTCGGATTCATAATGATTATTAGTAACGGACTCTTCAATCTCTTTAATGGTTAAACTGGATAAACGATGGTAATAACCGGAGACTATCATGGTGGCGATTCCAACCTTGATTCCATGAAGATGGTCACCTCTGCCTCTAAGCGCTGCTTCCATTTCCCAGTAGTGAGCTAAATGGTGTTCACTGCCGGAGGCGGGCCGGGAATTACCCCAGGCGAGCATGGCTTCGCCCGACATAATCAAGGCTGTAGTGAGGGCGGTTATTTTTGTTTCATTGGAAATATCATTTTTAAAACTACAAATTGCCCGGTCAACAGCGTTCCGGACTTGTTCAGCAATTTGATACGAGTAATCTTCGCCTTCGATGATTCGACCTAGTTCCCAATCGGTCAAGGAGGTGTATTTCCCTAAAAGATCACCTAATCCGGCTTGAATCATTATCTGGGGAGCTTGTTTGATAATTTCGATATCAGCGATGATCGCAACCGGCGGGGCGGCGGGAAGGGTTCGCTTGAATCCTTCTAAAGTCAAGGCGGCGACTGGTGAAGCATAACCATCCATTGACGGAGCGGTAGGTAAGGAGATGAATGGTTTTCCCGCTTTAAAACCGGCATAACGGGTTAGATCGGTAATGGTCCCCGAGCCGACCCCCAGCAAGACGTCAGTGTCCGGACTCAGGTTCTCATGGATTTCAGCCAGCCCATGTTCATCGGGGACTAAGGGTTGGGGCCTTCGCAAAACAATTTCCCGGTAAGCAAATCCGGCTTCGCGTAAAATAGCGCCGACTTGAACTCCGGCGATTGAATGGGTATTTTGGTCGGCGACTAATAATGCTTTCCCGGAATAATTCGATAGAAAGCGAGGAAGTTGAGATAAGGCTTTGGATTCGATAATTGTTTTGATGGTTGGTTCCATCTCGGTATCCTTTTAAGGTTTTATTTCGGCTATATTTTTTGATGCCTATCCAGATAATTAAGCCAACATGAGTATAGTATAGTTGAATAACTGTCTAAATTCCAACTCACTCTTGCTCTCTCTTTACCGAAAGAGAGAGCAAGAGTGAGTTGGATTTAGGCTTAACATTGGATAGTCATTCTTTTTTAATCAGATCGACCATTCTTGAATACAGAACCGGGTTATTAGGTAATTATGCAATTTCTTCAGATAACTGATGCTGATTAATTACCTTGACCATAGTAGGCTTTAGGACCGTGTTTTCGTAAAAAGTGTTTATCCAGCATATATTGGGGCACTGGCTCGACTCCTGGATTAAGCTGAATAGAGGCTAAAGCCATCTTGGCGATCTCCTCCAAAACAACGCTGTTATGGACTGCTTCCAAGGCGTCTTTACCCCAGGTAAAAGGTCCGTGGCCTGCCACCAAAACTCCGGGAAGATGTTGGTAATTTAAATTTTGAAAACCTTCGATGATTACCTTGGCGGTGTTCTTTTCATATTCCTCCGCTACTTCTTCTTTGGTAAGGGGCCGGGCGCAGGGGATGGCGCCGTAAAAATAATCGGCATGAGTGGTACCCAGACAAGGTATCTCCCGGTTCGCCTGGGCCCAGCCGGTGGCATAGGGAGAGTGGGTATGGACCACCCCTCCGATCTTCGGAAAGCTGCGGTAGAGGCCTAGATGGGTGGGAGTATCCGAAGACGGTTTTAGATCGCCCTCGACTATTTCACCATCTAAAGTCAGTACCACCATTGAATCGATTCCTAGTTCCGCGTAAGCCACTCCACTAGGCTTAATCACGACTAAACCTTGTTTACGGTCAATGCCGCTGACATTCCCCCAGGTATAGATGACCAGATTGCGGCGGTCTAATTCCAAATTGGCCTTTAATACTTGTTCCTTAAGTTTTTCAAGCATAGGGCGACTCCTTTTTAAAGGGCTTGTAATTGTTTTTCTAAAGTTTTGCCGAGTTCCAGGTATTTTTGGTATAAAGTCTGATATTTTTGAGCCGCTTCCGGCCGGGGGAGATAGGTCTTGTCAAATCCACCACTCATACCGGCTTGGGCCGCGTCTACTCCGGAGTAAACTCCGGCGGCGACGGCGCCGAACATCCCGGCCCCTAAAGCGCAAGCTTGCTCAGAACGGGCGACTTTAATCGGCATATTAAATACATCGGCCGTCACTTGCATTACAAAATCGCTCTTTTTAGCGATTCCGCCGATAGCGATCACTTGGTTGATGGCGACTCCCTCTTCACGGAATCTTTCAACAATGGCCTTGGCTCCAAAAGCGGTGGCTTCCACCAAAGCCCGGTATAATTTTGGAGCGGTGGTTCCTAAGGTCAACCCGGCAACCGCTCCTTTTAAAGATTGATCGGCATAGGGGGTCCGGCGTCCGTTCAACCAGTCGAGGGCGATTAAGGTGGTCTCTTCAATTTCAACTTTAGCCGCTTCTTCGCCGAGTTTAGAAAGGATTTTAGCTTCAACTTCCGCTTTAACTTTGGAGACCATATCCGGACTTAGGAACGAGGTTTCCGGTAGGATCGTTTCCAAAGGCCAGGTTAATAACTTGCGGAACCAGGCGTAAACGTCGCCATAAGCGGATTGACCGGCTTCTAGGCCGATGAAACCGGGGATTACCGAACCATCAACTTGACCGCAGATCCCGGCGACCAACTTGCTACCGATTACTTCAGGAGCGGCGATTATGATATCACAGGTCGAGGTGCCCATGATTTTGACCAAGGCCGCCTCGGTGATTTCCGCGCCGACCGCGCCCATATGGGCGTCAAAAGCGCCGACAGCAACGGCAACGCCCGGTTTTAAGCCTAACCGTTCCGCCCATTCCGGGGTAAGCTCCCCGGCTTTGACATCAGAGGTATAGGTGTCTTGATACAGGCGGTCCCGTAAACCGGTTAATAACGGGTCAATCTTAGTTAAAAACTTTTCTTCCGGCAGGCCGTTCCAGTCCTGATGCCACATGGCCTTGTGTCCGGCCGCGCACCGGCTCCGTTTAAGGACGGACGGGTTTTGAGCGCCGGTTAACAAGGCCGGAATCCAATCACAATGTTCTACCCAAGAATAAGCGCCTCTCCGAACAGCGGCGTCTTTCCGTATAGTATGCAAGATTTTAGCCCAGAACCATTCCGATGAATAGACGCCGCCTTCGTATTTGGTATAGTCGACGCCGCCCCAATCTTTAGCGGTTTGATTGATTTCTCCGGCTTCACCGACGGCGGTATGGTCTTTCCAGAGGATGAACATGGCGTTGGGATTGTCTTGATATTCCTCCAGTAAAGCTAAAGGGGCGCCATTTCGGTCAATAGCGCAAGGAGTGGAACCGGTGGTATCGACACCGATTCCGACTATGTTGGCCCCGGAACCGGGAGGAAGTTTCGCTAAAGCGCCTTTGATTGCCCCTTCCATGCTTTCAATATAATCGAGGGGGTGTTGCCGGAATTGGTACTTATCCGGATTACAATAGAGTCCTTTAGCCCAGCGGGGATAATACGAGACTTCACTGGCTTTTTCTTCCCCGGTAACAGAGTCGATCACCAAAGCCCGGACCGAGTCGGTTCCGAAGTCAAGTCCCAGAACATATCGTTCATTGCCCATTATTAACAACTCCCTTCGATACTATTACATAGTCAATCCTTGAGCCAGATGATAGTAAAGCTCGTTCCAACGCAGTTCTTTTTTGAATTCGCTAATTTTAGTATCATTATTAATCAATAGGAACTCGATCCCGGCGATCTCCGCGAAATCTTCCAGGTGTTCCACGGTAAGGGCTTGACTAAATCCGGTATGATGGGCTCCGCCGGCTAAGATCCAAGCCTGGGCCGCTATCTTTAGGTCGGGTTGCGGCGTCCAAAGAGCTCTGGCTACCGGAAGTTTTGGTAGTTCATGCTCGGGCGCGATCACATTAACTTCGTTTACTAATAACCGGAAACGATTGCCCAGATCGATCATGGATGCGTTCAGGCCAGGCCCTGCCGGAACATTAAAGACCAATCGGGCCGGATCGGCCTTGCCGCCGATGCCGAGTGGGTGAATCTCTAAAGAAGGCTGATCGGCGGCGATGGATTCACAAATCTCCAACATATGGGATCCTAATTCTTTCATATTTCCATTCTCGAAATGATAAGTGTAATCTTCCATTAAAGAAGTGCCGCCTTTTAATCCGTGAGCCATTACCTTCATTGCCCTGACCAAGGCTGCGGTCTTCCAGTCGCCCTCGGGGCCAAATCCATAGCCTTGGGCCATTAAACGCTGGACCGCCAATCCTGGTAGTTGGACTAAACCATGTAAATCTTCAAAAGTAGTGGTAAAGCCTTTGAAAGCGCCTGCCTCCAGGAATTTTTTCAATCCAAGTTCAATGCGGGCCGCCTCCTCTAGGGATCCTCTTCGGGCCCCGCCGGGAGTCAATTCCTTTTGGACCCGGTATTGCCGGTCGTATTCCCCAACCAAATTTTTAACTTCCGAAGCGCTAATACTGTTGATCGAGTTTACCAGATCTCCCATACCATAACCGTTAAACGCATAGCCGAGCCGGATTTGGGCCGCTACTTTATCGCCTTCGGTTACAGCCACTTCCCGCATATTATCGCCGAAACGGGCGAATTTAGCGCCTTGCAAGTCATTCCAAGCCAGCGCCGCTCTGGTCCAAACCGCTAAACGCTCAACGACCTCTTCGTCCTGCCAGAAACCGACAACTACCTTACGGGCTTTGCGCAACCTAGCGCCGATAAAACCAAATTCACGATCGCCGTGGGCCGATTGGTTCAAATTCATGAAATCCATATCAATCTCAGACCAGGGAATATCTTGATTAAATTGTGTGTGTAAATGCGCCATCGGCTTGGCTAAGGCTTTGAGGCCGGCAATCCACATTCTAGCCGGGGAGAAGGTGTGCATCCAGGTGATGATGCCGATGCAGTTAGGGGCGGAATTAGCTTCGATACAGAGATTGAAGATTGCGTCGGGGGTCGTTAAAACCGGTTTAAAAACGATTTTGACCGGCATTTTAGAATTTCCGGACAAAGTTCGCGCAATAATCCGCGAATGTTCATCCACTTGTTTTAAAGTCTCCTCGCCATAAAGGTGTTGACTTCCGGTCACAAACCAGACTTCTTTTTGGGATAAATCGATCATCGTTTTTTAGCCCCTTTCATTTGTATTTTTCAAGTAACAATGCAAGATACCTTAACCAATGAGTTTTAAGAAAAATGAACATCTTAATAGAAACGGTTACTCTTTTTAACTCCAAACAACCTGTACGTACAAGTTATTATATTATATTCCTGCGCTTTGGTCAACTTGACAAAAATTTTTTTTGATGTAATTTTTATGGGCCCGGTAATCAAACCCAGTGGCGCAGGTGATGGCAACGATGGAATAGGGCTTACAATTTCATACCTCATACCCGTCGAACTAGTTTCAGCTTATTTTATGTTCCGGCATGAAGAGCGAATAATCAACTCGGATGGATAAGTGATGCGCGGTTTTTTAACTTTGCTGGTAAGCATTTGAATGATATTATTACCGACTTGCCGTCCCATATTCGCTTTGGGATGTTTGATAGTGGTTAATTTGATTTCGGTGGCTGTTGCCAGGGAAGAATCATCAAATCCGACGACGGAAATATCGTCCGGAACCTTTAAGCCTTCATTCCGGATGGCCTCCAGAATCTCCAGGGCAATCTGGTCGTTGTAGCAGACAACAGCGGTGGGGGGGTCCGCTTGCCGCAATAAATTTCGGATGAATTGATAAGGATAAGTACGAAGTTGTTCAGTGTTGTAATTGCCTATCCAATCAGGGTTCTCGGCAATTTCATACTCTTTTAAGGCTGAAAGGAACCCGGCTTGACGTTTGATTCCCTGGAGATCATCGCTTTTGAATATTCCGGCGATCCGGCTGTGTCCCAACTGGAGCAAATGGTTGGTGGTCAAGTAAGTGCCTTGGGTGTCGTCCATAACAACAAAAGCCGGATCCAAGTCGGGGTAATAAGCATGGAGCATAAGATAGGGGATGCCTTTTGCTTCCAATTCTTTAAAGTAATCAATATTGATATTCTCCAAGGCGCTTTTAGTGGGTTCGATAATCAAAGCGCCGATTTCTTGATTTAAAAAATTATCCAGGCATTGGGCTTCCTTTAATTGATCATTGTTGGTATTGGCTAAGATCAAATTGTATCCGTTATTGCTCAAGACCTCCTCAATACCTTTAATAATGGGGGGGAAAATGTAATCCGTAATATAAGTAGTTAAAACGGCAATGTTTTTAACCGCGTTCTTCCCATTTAAATTGCAGAAAGTTCCCCGCCCTTTTTCACGGCTGATAAACCCTTCGTTTTCAAGTTCCCCCAAAGCTTGCCGGACTGTATGGCGGCTTAACTTGAATTGGCGAGACAGGGTATTTTCGGAAGTTATTTTTTCACCGGGCAATATCTCGCCGCGTAAAATCTGTTCTTTAATGAATTCTTTTAGTTGATGGTATTTGGGGGATGAATCGTTAAGCTCGAACATTTATTTCACCGTATTTCGTTTAAATAATCGCCTTAACCAGCATTGCTAGTTTGTCGAAGTCAAGCGACTTCTAACGATAGAATAATGATTGCGCCGAAGAATGTCAATGATTATTTGAGAGATATCAGGTTTTTTCGTTTAAAAATATTACAGGATAATCAAAAAATGTCCATTCTAATCGAAAAGATCCTTTTTTATACTAATTGTAAGGTTAAATTTTGGTAAATAAAAAATAAATCGGTAGACTTATTTTGAAATTTAAGTTGCATTCCAAAGGAAAACCCTTGTTTGCAAATGCAACTTAATATAAATCAGAGAAAAAAAGGGGGTATTTGCGGCTAGATAAACAAAACTCGAAAGGTAATTAAAAAAACGTTGTAGGCAATGGATTACCTTATTTCGGTCTAAAAAATTAGAGGAGGTTTATTGATGAAAAAGTTGGTGAAAGTTGGATTATTACTGTTAGTGTTTATTTTTGTTCTGTCTACTTCGTATGGAGCAGCCCTGATTAAGGTTGGCATTGTAAATTTACCACCGGAAGAATCCGGCTACCGTCAGGCCAATGTTGAAGACATGAATAATGTCTTCTCAAAGGGAAACGGCTATGACGCAAAACAGACCAACACCATGGACAACAGCGAGCAAATCGCTGCGGCCAAAGGGTACATTCGAGATGGAGTGGACTATCTACTGATCTCGGCCGCAAACGCGTCCGGATGGGACGACGTTCTAAAGTCTGCAAAAACAGCAGGCGTTAAGGTTATTCTCTTTGACCGTGCGATTGAAACGGATTCCTCGAACTATGAGGCAGCACTTCTCTCGGATATGGCTTATGAGGGTAATACGGCAGTAGACTGGGTATTGAAAAGTGTTCCAAAGCCGATCAAACTAATCCTTATTCGTGGTCAGTTGGGTAGCGCAGCTGAAATAGGTCGCAGCGCCGCAGTGCTCAAAGCCGCAAAAGAAGGTAAACTCACCATTGTGGCTGATGGAACGGGTGGAGACAGTTGGAGCCTTGAGGAAGCCCGCAAAGTGGTTGAAGCCGCGATTGCGGCAAAAAAGGATTTCAACGTCATCTACGCTGAGAATGACGGTATGGCGCAAGGCGCTGTTCAGGCCCTTGAGGCGGCTGGTATCAGCCATGGCAAGAATGGCAAGGTCAAGATAATCGGTTTTGACTTTAACCGTTTTGCGCTTAGGAACGTACAGGCCGGTTACTGGGACGCCGACATGCAGTGCAATCCACGTCAGGCAGCCGAGATTTCTAAGTGGATCAAAAGTGGTAAGCTCCCCAAAGGAATCGTCTATCAGAAAGAATTGCTCTTTACGACTGACACGATAACCGACAAAGATATCGAAAATTGGGGTATCAATGCCGATCCTGGCAAAGGTGTGATAACAAGGTAGTTTTTTTGTAATATTTCACGCAGTGCGGTGTGTTCGGATCTTATCCGGCTAACCGCACTGCTGTTAATTTAGGTGATACCGGTAAGGAGGTCTTTAGTTGCTGTCAGAAAACATACTCAAAATGGAGGGTATCAGCAAATCCTTTCCAGGGGTTAAAGCTCTGGATAACGTAGACTTCGCGCTCCGAAAGGGTGAGATCCATGCCCTTATGGGTGAAAACGGTGCGGGCAAGTCCACACTGATAAAGGTCATAACTGGGGTTTACGAAAAGGACGCCGGCCGGATTGCTATAGATGGAAAACCGATTCACCTCAGGTCGCCGCAGGAGGCGCAAAACATGGGAATCGGCACAGTCTATCAGGAAATAACGCTTTGCCCCAATCTGACCGTGGCCGAGAATATGTTTATCGGTCGCAGCCGGAACGCTTTCGTCCAATGGAAGCAGATGAACGAGAAGGCAGCACAAATGCTCAGCTCCCTCGGTATTCCGGCGAGCCCGACCCAAGAACTCTCAAGCTGTTCAATTGCTGTCCAGCAGATGATCGCGATTGCCCGCGCGGTCGATATGGACTGTAAGATTCTCATCCTGGACGAGCCGACATCCTCACTTGACGAAGATGAGGTGAAAAAACTCTTCGAGCTCATGGGCGAACTGAAAGTTCGGGGTGTGGGGATCATCTTCATTACCCACTTTATCGATCAGGTATACGAGATCTGCGACACGATTACGGTGCTTCGCAATGGAGAGTTGATCGGCGAATACGAAACAGCTGCGCTTCCCCAAATCGAGCTTATCTCGAAGATGATGGGAAAGGCGCTGAGTGATGTCTCTAAGATGAAAAAACAAGAGCCGCTTAAATCCGACAGCAGTGCGCCAGTGTTCGAGGCTACGGCGCTTTCGAGCGCCGCCGGGGTAAGGCCTTTCAATTTCACTATCCAAAAAGGCGAGGTGAACGGGTTTGCCGGGCTGATCGGCTCCGGGCGCAGCGAAAGTGTTCGCGCAATCTTCGCCGCCGACAAGGTGACAGGCGGTGAAGTCAAAATGAATGGTAAGAGAGTGAAGCTCAAGACGCCCCTAAACGCCATGAAACAGGGAATCGGCTATCTACCGGAGGACCGCAAGGGCGACGGAATCATCGCCGAGCTTTCGGTGCGCGACAATCTTATTCTAGCCTTGCAGGTCATCAAAGGCTTTTTTAGGCCTCTTTCGAGGAGACAGGCTGAGGAATTTTCCAACCAGTATATCCAGAAACTGAGCATTAAAACACCGTCCATCAATACGCCAATCAAATCTCTTTCCGGCGGCAACCAGCAGAAGGTCATTCTGGCCCGCTGGCTGCTCACGCACCCCATGTACCTGATCCTCGATGAACCCACGCGGGGAATCGATGTCGGAACCAAGGTGGAGATTCAAAAACTTGTGCTCAAGCTCGCTGAAGAGGGAATGAGCCTGACATTCATATCTTCGGAAATTGACGAAATGCTTCGAACCTGCTCGCGAATGATCGTTATGAAGGACCGTGAAATTGTCGGAGAACTCAGTGGAATGAATTTGACGGAACACGATGTTATGCGCGCGATAGCCCAGGGAGGTGAATGAATATGCCAAGGTTAAAAGCACACTTAGATCACTTATCGCATCTATTCCTACCCCTCTCTGTTCTGGGGTTACTCATTATCATTAATCTGATCAAGGGCGCTGATTACTTTAGCATTACCATGGTAAACGGCGCATTTTACGGGAACATACCGAATATCCTGTTCGGCGCCTCGGAGTTGGTTATTCTGGCAATAGGCATGACCTTGGTTACCGCGGCCTCACAAGGGCAGGACATAAGCATAGGTGAGAGCGCCGCCATTGCTTCCGCCGTATTTGTCTGGTTCGTCTTAAATGCCGGTGAGGTCACCTTCTTGACCATACTGGCGGGTTTCCTCATCAGCTGCGTGGCCGGGTTAGTCATCGGCGCATTCAACGGCAACCTGGTTTCGGTATTCAAGGTTCAGCCAATGGTTGCGACCCTCATACTGTTTATGGGGGGCAGGTCCATCGCCTTTATGATTGACGGCAAATTATCTCCCATACTGGCGAACGATATATCGAATCAAATCGGCACCGTAATACCGGGAGTGCCAATCCAGACTCCAATAATCCTGACCGTCGTCTTCATCGCCATCGTTGCAGTGGTACTCAAGACCACGAATCTCAGGCTCTATGTGGAGTCTGTGGGAATCAACCCAAGCGCTGCGCGTCTGAATGGTATCGACCCGAAAAAGATTATCTTCCTGACCTTTTTGATTATGGGAGTCTGTACCGCGGTCGCAGGTTTCATCGCAGTTAACAAGGCGGGGCGCCACGACAGTGTCAATCTGCTCAAGTTTATCATGATGGACGCGATTCTCGCCGTAGCAATCGGCGGAAACTCGCTCTCCGGCGGAAAGTTCAGCATCACCGGTTCTATTATCGGCGCGTACACCATCGAGATGCTGAACAGGACCCTGCTCAGGCTGGAGGTAGAAACCGAGACCATTAAGGCCTTCAAGGCAGTGTTCATTATCATTCTCATGGTAATTGCATCGCCTGTGGTTAGGGTTTTTGCCAGGAAAGTCTTAGACAAGGCTAAAACTATAGTAGCTAGCTACTCCGTACCCAAGACAGGTGGACTAAACAATACAGTGGTTTCCAACACGGACACATCTGGGAAGAAGGAGGAATAGGATGGGATCTCTGAATGCGACCAAACCAAAAACAAGACTATCGAATTCAAATCTTCTTTTTATTATAGCCGGGATTATATTTGTACTGATGTACGGGTTTGCCCTGATAAGTTTTCCAGGCAGTTTCATGCAGTTTCAGACCTTCTTTGACCTGTTCAACCTGAACGCTGCGCTGATCATCATGACACTTGGTCTGTGCATAGTTATGATCGTAGGCGGCATCGACATTTCCATCGGCGCAGTATGTGGCCTGGTAACCATGGCCTGTGCCATGTTGCTGGAATCGGGGATGGGGAATGTTTGGGGCGCCTTATTTCTTGCGCTAGGCATAGGTATCGCGTTTGGTCTCCTGCATGGATATCTCATTGCCTATCTTGAAATACAGCCATTTATCATAACGCTGGCAGGATTGTTCTTAGCGCAGGGACTGCTGACGACACTCCACAAAGATCCGATCAACGTAACCATGCCTGCTTTTGTTTCCTTGCGGAATTTTACAATACTGATTCCTTGGCTTGGCGCCCAAAACAGGCTGGGCTTTTTCATCCCGTGTGAAATCAAGCCAGGCGTCATAGTTGTGGTGGTCCTTGTTGTCCTCTTCGCCGCCCTTATGAAGTGGTCGCGTTTCGGGCGCAATGTCTACGCTGTTGGCGGCAATAGTCAGAGCGCTCGGATGCTCGGTATCAACGTAAAGAGAACGATCTTCCTCTCATACGTGATCTGCGGATTGACGGCCGGTATCGCAGGCTTTGTGTTCATCATGACAACAGGAGCCGGCAATATCGGAAACGGGGCGTTGTTCGAAATAAAAGCAATCGCCTCGAATGTAATAGGCGGCATTCTGCTCAACGGCGGCGTGGGGAACCTGCTTGGCGCGCCAATAGGTACGCTGACCCTTTTGGTAATCAATGAACTGATCCGTGCGGCGGGTGTCCAATCAAACTTTCAAGCGATAGTAAGCGGGCTCTTGCTGTATCTTTTCATTGTGCTGCAAAGCATTGTTATGTCGTTACGTGGCGGGAGGAAATTCAGACTTGCTCTGCCTCCCTGGCTGAAACCCCACCGGCCGCAGGGCAAGAAAAGGGCCGAGAACCAAGGGTAACTAAAAAGGGCATTGGGGTGCGGATCATCAAGGTCGAGGTGGCGGGATTTCTTGACTTCTCAAAGAAACAGCGAATAGTTAAAAATTCGGCAAAAGTTAAAGACAAGTTTGAGCAATACGGGCGACAAAAATTTTCGTTATTTCCGATGAGAATACAAACAAGGCGGGTTCTCCGGTAATCGGTCAAATAAAATGCTTGGCGCAGCGGTTCTTTGAAAAAAATAAAGTAGCAATAGCGACCTAAAAAGGTGAAGTAAAAGCGGAAACAACCGCTTTTTTAAAAAATTGGATGAAATAGAAAAATCATTAAACCGCTAATGAGCGTTAACAAATGTGAATGTTAAAAAAGACAAGAAAAATTAATATAATGATTAGCGTTTGTTGGAGCTTATTAGCGGTTAATTATTTAAATTTTCCAATGATGATAAAGGTGAATCGATTATGAAACTCAACTTGATGAAGCCAATCGAATATTTGATAAATCTAACCAGAAAGGTTTTAAACCAGATTTCGATCCGTGAAAGATTTATCGTCTTTTTTTTAATACTTACTTTGACACCGGTTTTAATCATTGGTTCAATCGCCGGCCGTCGTTTTGAAAAAGCGGTTACCGCTAAAGCTGTCCACTTTTCCCTGGCTGAACTGGCACAGGCGGCGGTCAACATCCAATTGAAACTAGCCGAATACGAAACCATCTCCTTGCAATTGTTTGTTAATAATGAATTTATTACTACCTTGGAAAATTTTTTGGATACCGAAAATAATTCGCCGAACTCCGTACTCCGGAAAACAGTGGAATCTTGTTTCAATGAATATATGACCAATAAGAATGACCTGTTCGGTTTCGTGTTTCTTCCTATTTTCGAAAATCCGAATTCAATTATAGTAACTAGAGATTTTCAAAAAGATTTTATGAATTTAAGTGAAAATTTTATGAGAACAAGCGCTGGTAATAATATTTTGAAAGCGGACGGGGGAATTGTTTGGTCGGCTACTCAAAAAATAAACCGGAGCAATTTTCTGGTTTTAGGCAGGCTGATTAAAAGAATATCCAATGGAAAACCTTTGGGAATATTGGCGCTCATCATTGATGAGGACCAAATTGATCAATTGGCAAACCTGCCTATTTACAGCGATCTCAATAATTCACTGAACGGAATCGAAAGCTATTCACTTGTAATCAACAGTAATGGTAAAATTGTATCTTCTCCCTTTAAGAAAGATATCGGACAGAGGGTTTCACAGCTGGTCGATAATATCGAATTGCGAAAATCTATTTCTAACGCCGGCCCTGAAAATAAAATTGATCAGGGGAGCTTTTTTACTACCGTCAATCAGCAAAAAAGTCTAGTCACCTATAAAGCGGTAGGAAGTAAAATTGGAAAAGCCGGAAAAGGAAATTGGTATCTGGTAAATCTGGCGCCGGCGTCTTTCTTATATAAGGAACGGCAGGCGGTAACGACAGCCACGATAGCCTTATGTTTGCTATGTGGGATACTAGACATCTGGGTCTCATTTTCCGTTACCAATATGATCTATAAGAAACGAAGCCCCAAAATACGCCGATATAAACGTTTTAAAGTCACAAGTATTGGATAGACTAATCCGGGATAATGTCTAATATATTATGGTGATGTTATTTAAAATGTTAATTTTATCATTTAATACGGCTATTTTATGTACCTTTTTAAGAAATTAATTCAAATTTTGGTTTGTTTAGGTTATAATTAAAAACAGGGGTGATTCGATTGAAAGATCGTCGAATAAGTTTGGCGTTTCTTTTTCTTTGGATGGCTTTCAATTTAGCTCTGTTCCTTCCTCCTTTTTCACATAATATAGCGGCCGTTGCCGAGAACGGTTCTAGTCCGGGTTCGAATTCTTTTTACCACAGAACCAGGCCAATTACGATCGCAATTGTTCCCAAATCATTAGATAATCCGGTTTTCGTCGATGCCAAAGAAACAGCTGAATTAGCGGCTAAAAAACTGAAGGTTAATTTGGAATGGGTTGGGCCCTTTAAAGTCGATCCCGATACCCAAGTAAAAATAATCGAAGGCTTAATCTGGCGTAAAGTTGATGGAATCGCTGTTAGCACCAGCGATCCTGAGAAAATACGAAAGGTAATTGATAAAGCGGTTGCCGCCGGTATCAAAGTAGCGACTATCGATGCGGATTGTCCCGACAGTAAACGTCTCTTTTATTGCGGCACTGATAATTATAAAGCTGGTTGGGCTTGCGGGGAGGCGATGGTTAAAATTGTTACCGCAAGAGGTTTGGCTAAAAAGAGCTTACGGACGGCGATTCTTACGGGAGGAATCGAGGCGCATAATCTGAACGAAAGAATTCGTGGTTTTAAAGAAGCGGTGGCCGGGAAGATCAACCTGGACTATGTGGCCTTATTAGCATGCGATGACGATACCAGCACCGGAGCTAAAGTAGTTGAATCATATATCAAGCAACACCCGGAAACCGATGTGTTTTATTTTTCCGGCGGATGGGCTTTTTTCGGACCGGCTGAATCATTGCCCATCTATCAGGAATGGTGCAACCGGGGTGGCATCGCTGTTTCTATGGATACGTTTCATCCGGTGCTGGTCGCAGCCAAAAAAGGTTTTTTCCAAGCGTTGGTTGGACAAGATTTCCGTAAAATGGGGGAGTTTACCGTCAAATATTTAGTATCTGCCGTTAAAGGCCACCATATTTCAAAAGAGTATATCGATACCGGGCTGGAATTGGCTGATGAAACAAACTTTGACCAATTATTAAAAGAGAAAAAGCCGTGGGAAATGAAATGAATGTTATCAACAGTGTTTATTCCGGGCTACATAATATGCTTAACCCTTTTAAATTTCGATCGTTACGGTCCAAGTTTATTTTATCATTTGTAATTCTCAGCACCATCCCGATGATTGTTTTGGCTTTTTTTTCCTATCGGGTTTATCTTGATATTTTACAACGTAATATTCAATCATACACCAGTGAGGTTATTGATCGGGTCGATCGAAATCTGGAGATTTACCTAAGCGATCTGGTACGGATCTTAGAATTAAGGAATGATTATTATAATGTTCAGTTTATCAAACTGAGCTTAGCAGGTGATATTGAAGGCAATCGAAAATTCACCTTCCGTTTGTGGGAGAACCTCAATAATATCAGGCATTTTAAAACTGAATTACGGGATGTTACTATTACAACATTAGGCGGAGTAACGGTAGGTTGTTACGGTACTACTCATACGGACCTATCACAGAACGAGTTATTTCAAACTCTGGCTAACAGAAATGTTAATAATGATAAAACTGCAATTTGGGGGCCTCATCCGGACTGGTTGGGAGGATATGTTTTTTCGGTCGGGAGCGCAATTCACGGGGATTACGATAATTTTCTGGGTATGATGTGTATTGATGTGGATCTGGAATTATTGAACCGGATTTGTGGAAATATCCGACTTGGAAAAACAGGCTACATAATGTTGGTAGATGAACATAACCGGATCATTTATCATCCGAAATCGGAATTAATCGGCAGAAGTGTCGGCGTTTTATTGGGAGAGGCATCGATCACCGATTGGAAACAGGGTTTTACAACTAAGATGGGGCCCGGTAATCAAAT
The DNA here is from genome assembly GCA_023394955.1 of Bacillota bacterium. Lineage (GTDB taxonomy): Bacteria > Bacillota > UBA4882 > UBA8346 > UBA8346 > JAAYHS01. The sequence continues at coordinate 101,608 of JAEWZY010000010.1, read as the reverse complement.
GATCGCGATTAAGACTTTTACTCCGGCTAACTGGAGAATCATCGGTCTTTCAAACCGGTCGGAGCTGGCTAGGGAGATGCATAAGATTACCGGGCTTTCTTTGACTATTATTTTAATCACTATCGTAGTTCTGACTATAACCTCAATCTATTTTGCCAATTTGCTCACTAATCCCTTAAAAGAGCTGCAACAATTAATGGGGCGAGCTTCGGAGGACTTATCCACTAACGTTGAGATCCGTACTTCCGATGAAATTGGCCAACTGGGCGAATCCTTTAACCAGATGTTAGCCCGGATCCGTCAGTTAATGGATCAAAGCGTCCAGGAACAGACCAAGCTGAGACAGGCTGAGATGACCGCTCTCCAGGAGCAGATTAAACCGCATTTTATTTACAATACCCTCGATCTGATCATCGGCCTTTTGGAAACTAATAAAAATGAGGATGTAATCAACACCGTCGAAGCGTTGGGCAAATTCTTCCGGATCAGCCTCAGTCAGGGGCAGGAATTAATCACCATCCGGGAAGAGGCCGAACATGTCCGGAATTATCTTTATATTCAGAAGATTAGGCATGGGGACAAATATGATTATTCTATAGAAATCGAAGAACGGTTGTTGCAACATAAAACAATTAAATTAATTCTCCAACCCTTAGTGGAAAACGCAATTTATCATGGAGTACGGGAATTGGATACTTCATGCGGCTTAATAACCATCAAGGGATATCTCCTGGAAGACCCGGAGCGTGTCTGTTTCGAAGTGATTGATAATGGCGCGGGAATGGTTCCTGCCAAAATGGATGAAATTAACCAATGTTTACAAGAAGGTAAGGCCGCCCAAAGTTATTTCGGCCTTCGTAACGTTAACGAACGTATTAGACTGGTCTTTGGATCGGAATACGGTCTAAAATTAACCGCTACTACCGGTGGGGGAGTTACTGTGGCGGTACTGTTACCGATAATTTAGTATGAGTAGTAGGTGGTGAATGGAATGACCGGTCTTTTATTAGTCGAAGATGAAGCGGCCATCAAAAGCAAATTAATGCAGAATGTTCCTTGGTCCGACTATGGTTTTGAACCGGTCTTGGGCGCTTCTAACGGCTTGGAAGCCTTGGCAGTGTTGGAACAGCATTCAATCAAAATTATGGTTACCGATATTCAAATGCCCCGGATGAACGGGATTGAGTTGCTGAAAGAGGTCAAAAAGCGCGGTTACCGGATGAAGATCATTGTCATTTCTGGGTTCGCCGAATTCGAATATGCCCAGGAATCGATCAAACTGAATGTTTCCGATTATTTACTCAAGCCTTTCGCTAGCCGCCGGCTATTGGAGGCGGTACTTCGCTTAAAAGACGAGTTGGAGAAGGAAGAAGCGGAAGAGTCCGAAAGGAAAGACCTCCAGGATCAGTTGAAAAAAAATAGGACCGACATAGTGGATAAACTGTTACTGGATCTGCTCAATGGAAACGTTGTTACAAATATCGAAGCCCGATTGGATTTTTTAGGAAAAAAAGATCTTATTGAACATCAGTTTCAAGTGGCGGTTCTGGAAATTACCGATAATCAGTTACAGGAGATGACCGAGGAAGAGAAATATTTGTTAAATCTGCAATTTTATCAACAAGCGGAACGATTGGCGCATGCTACTAGTTATCAGCACTATATCATCAATCATCATCGGAATCAAGTTGTCCTGATAATATTGGAACCAGATCCGGATTTACCGATTCGCCTGGAAGAAATTCTAACCCAGACCCATTTAGCGCTAAAGTTTGGGGTGGCTTGCGGGTTAGGCCGTCAATACCGCGATCTCACGGACCTTGCCCTTTCATATCTAGAGGCGTGCTCCGCTTTGCAATACCGCTATTTATACGGGTTGAACCGGGTATTCTCCATTAATGATCCCGGTCCGGACAATCAATCACATCATGAAATATTTAATTCATTACAACGGAACCCGATTTTTGATAATTTAAAAATAGGGGCGGATTCCGTAATTAAAGATGATTTAAGAAAGTTCATTGATGAAATGCGTTCCGCCGGGATTAATTCCGAGTTATCGAAGATGGCGGCTGGAAATTTAATTTTATTGGCTTTTACCACCTTAAATGAGTTGGGATACAATACGGGAGAAATCTTTGAGACTGATTACGATATCTTAGCCAATCTTAACCGAGTGGAAAGCTTGGAGAAGCTTGAGCAATTATTAATCTCTTTTTTTAACAGAATTAACGATCATATCCGACAAAAGCGAACTTCTATTAACCATCAATTGGTAGAGGAGATCCGATGCTATTTAGATGAAAATTTCGCCCAAGGCATCACCCTCTCCGCTATGGCTAACCGTTACAAAATAAGCCCTGGTTACCTTAGTTTACTCTTTACGGAACGGACCGGAAAAAACTTCATAGATTATTTAACTGAGCGTCGGATTAAAAAAGCTAAGGAACTATTGAAACATTCGGATTTGAAAATCTATGAGATCTCCAGCGCAGTCGGTTATAATGATTCATTTTACTTTAGTAACTGTTTTAAAAAGTTAACTGGGGTTTCGCCAAGCGAGTACCGGGAGGGTACTAGGTAAAAGAGGCAAATGCGAAGCCAATTTATAATTTTAACTAAGGAACAAGCAGGTGTTTCAGTATTAGCAGAGAATATTAAATTATAAATCAGTTAAAGGGTTGAAAAGCAGAGCGAGCTTAAAACGGCGACTGCTTTTTTAAAAACCTTATTTAGAAACCGTTTAACGAAACTTGGTATAAGTATAGTTGAAGAAAGAAGGAGTTTGAAATAAAGGTTACGATTGAGGATATTGCTCAAAAGGCTGGAGTTTCTAAAACAACGATCTCCAGATTCCTAAATGGAAAATATGAATTTATGAGCACCGCAACTAGGGAGCGCATTTTGAACGTAGTGAAAGAATTAAATTTTCAACCTAACTTAATGGCCCAAAGTTTAAAAAGCGGTCAAACGAAAACGATCGGGGTGATCGTTCCCGATTTGCTGAATCCCTTTTATCCGGAATTTATTAGAGGTGTCGGCGGTTTATGCAAACAAGAAGGATACAGCATGATTCTTGGTGATTCAAATGAGGATCCCGAAGAGGAAGCGGGGTATATCAGGTCTTTGCGGGCCCGTCAGGTTGACGGACTCATTATCTGTTCATCGGGAAATAATAAAAGAATATATGAAGAAGCGCAAGAATTCGATTTTCCGATAGTATTTGCAGATCGTTTTGTTTCCGATCTGGAGGCGGACATGGTGTTGATTAATGATTTTAGAGGAGCATATATTGCTATAGAGCATTTGATTAAGCTCGGACACAGAAAGATTGGTTTGATTATTCCGCCTGTTCGTTCCCTTTCAACCCGTTTGGAAAGGCTAGCGGGATATAAACAAGCATTGAATGATTATAACATAGAAGTTAATGAAGATTTTATCAAGTTTGTCGAGCCTGGAAACGGGGAAGAAGCATTAAAAAGCATTGAGGAATTTATTAAAGCCAATCGACAGTTAACGGCGGTTTTTGCTACCAATACCCTGTTGGTTTTAGAGCTTCTAAAAGTTATTAAAGCGGAAACGTTACAGATACCTAAGGATATCGCGGTGATTGTATTTGACGAAGTTCCTTGGGTACCACTATTGGATCCGCCATTAACTACAGTTAGTCATCCCGCGTTGGAACAGGGTGAAGTAGCAGCTAATATGCTGCTGCAAAAGATGAAAGTAAAGAAGGTTAAGCGACCCCAAAAAGTGTTGATTGAACCAACGTTAAATATAAGGGAATCTTGCGGATATCTACTGAAAAAACGTATGCGAAATATAAATTGAAATAAATTTTGATCGATACTTTTTTATCCGTAAACCCATGGACGGAAAGAGCAAAGTATCGTATTTATTCCAATTTACGGGTTGAAAAATATGTCACAATAATCCGGATGCAGTCAAAAAACTTATTGTAACAGATATAGAATAGTTTCGTTTTAATGAATAAAGTAATCAAGACTAGTTAAAAAATCGGTTGCCGATTTGAGAAAAGGGCAATCGATTTTTTATTTATAAAAGATTTAAAAAAAATATTAAGATCTCAGAAGGAGATAAGGAGTGGACGTCGAATTTAGAAACCGATAAACGCAACCGATAAACGCAACCGTTTTTCTAAAAAGTTTTTAATCATATACAATGAAAGTGGGACCCAGATCCGGTACCATTGTTTTATTGATTAACATCAAAGGGGAGGGTTTATTATGGTAGATAAATTTATCGAAGATTATCAAACTGTCAGCAACTTTTACAAAGAACATGGCTTTGGCGGCCGTGTTGGTTATGGGACAAAACCGGCGGTGATTGTAATCGACATGGCTGAGGCCTGGGTGAATCCGAAAACTTCGATAATCGGTTCCGATCTTTCGGATGTGTTGTGTAATACCAAGAAGGTCTTGACTGCAGCGCGAAAAAAGAAAGTGCCAGTGATCTTTACTACAATGGCTTATGATCCCCAATTAGCGGAAGCAGGGGACCGTATGTTAAAAAAACTACCGCATATTAAAGAATCATTATTTAGAAACACTGATTCGATCGTATTACATCCGGAACTAGGAAGACGTCCCGGAGAAGTTTTAATTGAAAAACAAAGAGCGTCGGCATTTTTCGGAACTACGTTAGTTAGTTATCTGATTGCGCATTCGATAGATACATTGATTATTACCGGATGCAGCACCAGCGGCTGTGTAAGGGCGACAGCTGAAAGTAGTCATAATTACAATTTACATACGATTGTGATACGTGAAGCGGTTGGTGATCGTTCTCCTTTGGCTCATGCGGCTAACTTGATCGATATTGACAACCGTTATGCCGATGTTGAAGAGATTGATAAAGTTATTAGTTATCTAGAAAACCTTGCTGTTTAAAAGTGAGATTGTTTATATTGATTCGCTCAAAGTAAATTAATGCTTTTGACTGTAACTTATCGGTATCAGGCTCTGGATTCCATTTTTATTGTATATAAGCGGATAGGCTTGTTGATTAATTAATTGGCAAAGGCATTGAATACTAACAAAAACGGAGGTTGTTAAAAATGCAAAGAAAATTCATTACGGCAGGAGCGCCTAATGTTCCATTGACACCGGCGATCAAAGTTGGTAATTTGGTTTTCATTTCGGGACAGGTTCCAGTAGATCTTGAGACCGGGAAGGATATTCGCGGCGACATCAAAATTGAAACGGAAGCAGTTTTAAATCGGATTAAATTTTATGTTGAACAATGCGGTGGAACTATGAGAGATATTGTTAAGACGACTGTTTTATTAACTAACATTGATGATTTTGCAGAAATGAATAAAGTATATGCTAAATTTTTCCCCGAAAAACCTCCTGCCAGGGCTTGTATGGAAATCCGTTTAGCATGTGACGCCAAAGTTGAAATTGAGGCTATTGCTGTTTTGCCAGAAGAATAACATCTGAAGAAAGGTAGAAAAAGTCATGAGTGAGCTGGAACTTCAGGAAAAATTGGATAAATACATAGATCCGGAAGCGATTTTGGAATTGTCGAAAAAACTAATCAGCATCCCCAGTCATAGGGAATATCCCAACGAAGAGCTGGAAGTTGCTAATTATATCAGGGATTATCTAAAGGAAGCCGGAATCGATGCTTGGACCAAGGAAGTCATCGATGGCCGTCCTAATGTAATAGCTAGATTTGGAAAAGGCAATGGGAAAAAACTGTTGTTAACCGGACACATTGATACGGTTCCTCCGATGGGCATGGGCGAACCTTTTACGCCCAAAATGATCGATGGAAAACTCTACGGTAGAGGGATAGCCGATATGACCAGTGGCATCATTGGGATGATTTATGCGATGGTAGCGCTGAAAAAAGCAGGTGTTGAGCTGGATGGGGAGATTATCTTCCTCGGCGCAATCGATGAAGAAAGTAACAGTAGTTATGGCACGAGGGACTGGGCCAAAGATGGCAAAGCGGATATGGCTATTGTGGGGGAACCGACCAACTTACAAATCGTCTCCGCCCACAATGCGATTCATTGGTTTGAAATTAACATTACCGGACATACCGCTCATTCCAGTATTCCTTACCAGGGGCAAAATGCCATTTATAAAGCATCTCAAATCATAGAAGCCGTTCAAAAGAAGCTGGTTCCCAGATTGAATCAACGCAAACATAGTTTAACCGGCTGTTCAACAGTGAATGTCGGTCAAATAATCGGCGGTTGTGATTCCGGGATTGACCAGATGAAAAGCGATGTAGAAATTAAGTTTACAGGCATTGTACCGAATAAATGCACCATATATCTTGATCGGCGGTGGATTCCGGAAGAAACATTCAAAGAAGTGTATCAAGAACTAATCGATTTAGCGCATGAAGTTGAAAATCTAGAGCCTAAATGTGATGTTCAAGTAAAAAGCATGGTATTCTCGGAGAAGTTTCCCCATCCGCCGATTTATACTGAAAACGATCATTCATTGGTTAAAACATTGTCTTCGGTTATCAAATCGGTTACCGGGAAAGAAGCAAAACCTACTGGAGTAAAGTACTGGACTGATGGGGGAATATTGCAAGGTGAAGCTGGTATTCCAACAGTTGTCCTTGGTCCCGGAAATATCGAACAGGCCCATGGCGATCATGAATATGTTTACTTCGATGAAATTTTGAAAGCGGTTAAGATTTATGCTTTGACAGCGGTTGAATTATGTAAATGATTCGCGAGTAATAGTTGGGAAAGGAGGATTGATAGAAAACGGTTGTGGTTGCGTTGTTCAAGCTCTAAACTATTAAATATCAAAGCGGAGGTGTGTGATTTTGAATTTTAGAAAATTTTTTCGATCATCCATGCTGTTGGTTTTAGCATTGGTTTTAATGGCAAACGCAGTTATTTTCGCCGCAAGCAAAGATGAGTTGACCTATGGTGAAATGGCCGGTGATTTGAAGTTGCTTGATCCGGCAATGCCCTTTGTGTCTAATGAAGCTACCATTTTAACAACAGTTATGGAAAGTTTGGTCGACTATCCGCTGGGAGAGGTTTCCACCAATTTCGCGCCCGCTTTGGCGCAAAAGTGGGATGTATCCAAGGATGGTAAAAAATACACTTTCTATTTGAGGCAAAATGTAAAGTGGCACCATGGTTACGGAGAATTTACCGCTGATGACGTAGTTTTCTCCTTAAACCGTTACCGTGATCCCAATGAGTCGGTATGGGCTGGTCAATATGCTGATATTACCGAAGTTATAAAGATTGATAAATATACCGTAGCGGTTACCTTAAACAAACCGGATCCTTTCTTCCTGGGCAGGGTGGCCACGAACACCGAATCCGGTTCGCTTATGATGTGTCAAAAAGCGTTTGAGAAAAACGGTTCTGACAAAATGAGGCTGTTTCCGGTAGGAACCGGACCTTTTGAATTCAAAGAATACAAGTCCAAAGAGTATGTTGCTTTGGTTAGAAATGATTCTTATTGGGGCAAAAAAGCGAACCTTAAGAAAATTACTTACATTTTCATGCCTAACGAAAGCAGCCGAGAGTTGGCTTTGCTCAGTGGCAATATCGATACCATGCGGATCAAATCAGATCCCAAAGTTTTCGAAAGGTTGCGATCAAAAAAATTCATCATTGATACACAGGGACCGGAAATTCTTTGGTGGTTTATCTGTAACACCCAAGTCAAACCCTTTGACGATATCAGAGTGCGCCAAGCGATCGCTTATGCTATCAACCGGAATGATTTTTCGGGTATCTTTGGCAATGAGGTAACTTTACCTTTGACCACCATCTTTACTCCTTCGTATTTCGGCGCTTTGACCGAAAAAGAATTAGCCGCATCATCCCAATATAGCCAGAACATTCAAAAAGCCAAGCAGTTATTGGCGGACGCCGGGTATGCCAAAGGTTTAAGTGTAGAGATGTTAATCACTGAACGCAGCGACTACCAGACGATGATGTTGATCATTCAACAACAGCTAAAACAGATTGGCATTAATGTGAAGTTGAATCTGGTTGAACATACCACTTATCATTCGGAAATTCGCAAGAGCAAAAACCCCCTGATTCTTTATGGTGAACTCAGTTATCCCGAAGCCGGCATAATTTTACGTAGATTCCTTCATTCCAGCGCTTGTGTGAGTAAAGATACTGCCGTGAGGAACTTTGCTAATTATGAGAATGAAAAACTCGACGCGTATCTGGAAGAAGCTGAAAAAACATATGATTTGAAACGAAGGGGCGAGTTGTACAAAAAGGCGCAGGAAATCGCCATGCAGGATTTGCCGATGATACCGGTTATCGCGACTCAACAGGCGCTAATCCGCTCACCAAAAGTTGATCTGGGATATGAGTTGAAGACATCGCTGGTTTTGGGTTACAGATTCTTATCTCCGACAAAAAAGAAATGATTTAAAAAGGGTAAAAAGGTCAGTCATCCTGGAGGTGGCTGACCTTCAATAAACTAAAAGGCTACAACGGTTAGTTTTAAGGGCAGGGGAGGGTTAACTATGACGTCGTATTTTATTCGAAGAATTTTGAGAGTTTTTCTTACCTTGTTTTTTGCATTAACCCTAATCTTTATGGCGGCCCGGGTTTTGCCGGGTGATCCGGCAGAAGCCTTGTTGGGACAATATATGTCCGCCGAAGGGCTGGCTACACTCCGCCAGCAGATGGGTTTGGACTTACCCGTTTGGAAGCAGTACCTTAATTATTTTTGCGGCCTGTTCAAGGGTGATTTGGGAGATTCACTGGTGTTAGGCAAGCCTGCGGCGGAGATGATCTTTGAAGTTGTTCCCTATACATTGATTGTAGTTGCCGGTGGTCTTTTGATCGGTTCATTATTGGGCATACCCTTGGGAATCTTTTCGGCTGTAAAAAAGAATACGGCAATCGACTATATTGGACGGGTTGTTTCATTATTCGGAATCTCACTGCCCGGTTTTGCAATCGGTATTTTGTTGATGATCTTATTTTCTATAAAATTAGGATGGTTCCCGATAGCGGGCGGCGGAGACTTATCTAATATCGGAAGTCTTTTGCAATATGGATTTCTTCCCGCTGTCGCCGGAGGGTTGGGGATGGCATCGTATCTTACCCGTATATCTCGAACAGCTATGTTAGAAGTCTTAAACGAAGATTATATACGTACCGCAAAGGCCAAAGGCGTTAAACAAGTTGCCGTTATCAGTAAACATGCTTTGCGAAATTCATTAATATCTGTTGTGTCAGTGATTGGTATTTATGCTATCGTGATGGTTGGCGATTCGATCGCCATTGAAATCGCCTTTTCCAGGCCGGGTTTTGGACGGCTTATTTTTGGAGCTATCACTCAAAGGGATTACTTTTTGATCCAGGCTATAATCTTTGTTTATGTAATATTTGCAACCTTAATCAATCTTTTGACTGATTTATTATATGCCATAATCGATCCGAGAATAAGTTATAAGTAGGTGGTAACTGATGTTAGAGAACATTTTAAAGAATGAAGATACTGTTGAACGCTCGCGGCGTCAAAGGATTTTGAAGAAAGTTTTAAAGAACAAACTGGTATATGTCGGAATCATCGGTTGCCTGATACTGGTGCTTATTAGTATTTTTGCCCCGTTGCTCGCCACTCATGATCCGACTGAACAAAATATCATTCAACGCCTTGCCGAACCGGGCGGGGATCATTGGTTCGGCACCGATGCTTTTGGCCGTGATTTATATTCCCGTATAATCTGGGCGACCCGCAGTACGGTTATTATTGCAATATCTTCAATTTTTTTAGGAATGATGGCCGGTTCTTTAATTGGAATATTGGCGGGGTATAAGGGCGGATGGATTGATACGGTTGTTATGGAAATTATCAATATTTCCATGACTTTCCCCACTATCGTACTTGGAATACTGATTTTGATGGTGATTGGCGGCGGAGAACTCAATATTATTCTTGCTTTGGGCATATCGTTTATAGCCAGGTTTGCCAGACTGGCCCGGGGTGAAACCTTAAAGCTGAAACAGGCTGTGTATGTAAAAGCGGCTCAGGCCTACGGCGCTTCGGATCTATTGATCATTTTAAAACATATTCTTCCCAACATCTCCGGAACCCTTATTGTCAGCGGAGCTCTTTGGACCGCTACTGCTATCCGCGCTGAGGCCGGATTGAGCTTTTTGGGATTGGGAGTTCAACCTCCCGCCCCCAGTTGGGGAAATTTGATCTCCGAGGGACTGGATAAAATCCTTGATGCTTATTGGCTGAGCATGTATCCGGCAATAGCTATCATGATCGCGGTTTTGTCCATTAATATGCTCGGTGACGGCTTGCGTGATTTTTTAGATCCCAAAAACTGAAGATTATAGTCAAAAATCAGATTTGAGGAAGTGTGGTGGCAGTATTGCATAGCGAATGTTTGCTGGAGATCAATAATCTAAAAACTTATTTTTATACTGACGATGGAATTTCTAAAGCAGTTGACGGAATCGATCTGCGGATTTTGAGGGGTCAAACTTTGGGATTGGTTGGAGAATCCGGTTGCGGTAAAAGTGTTACCGCCTTTTCGATAATGCGGTTGCTCGCTGAACCGCCCGCTAAGATTGCCGGGGGGGAGGTTCTTTTTAAAGGTAAGAATTTGCTGGAATGTGATGATGAAGAGATGCGCATGGTCAGAGGAAAAGATATTTCTATGATCTTCCAAGAACCGATGACTTCCTTAAACCCGGTATATAAAGTCGGCGATCAAATCGCCGAAGCGATTTATAATCATGAAGATGTTTCAGGAGAAGAGGCCATGAAACGGGCGGTTGATATGTTGACGAAAGTTGGGATACCTTCCCCGCGGCAGCGGGCCGGGGAGTATCCCCATCAATTGAGCGGCGGAATGCGGCAACGGGTGATGATTGCCATGGCTTTAGCTTGTAATCCTCAATTGCTGATTGCCGATGAACCTACTACCGCCTTGGATGTTACGATTCAGGCTCAAATACTGGATTTAATTGATAATTTAAAAAAGAAATATGAGATGTCCATGCTGATGATCACTCATGATTTGGGGATTATCGCCGAAGTGGCTGATCAAGTGGCGGTGATGTACGCCGGGAAAGTAGTGGAATACGCTACCGTGAAGCAATTGTTTACCAATCCTAAACACCCGTATACATTGGGTCTAATGAGATCAATCCCGCGTTTGGATATAAAATCGGATAAGTTAGAAACGATTCCTGGTATGGTTCCAAGCGCTTTAAATTTTCCCCATGGTTGCCGGTTTCATGATAGATGTCCGTTGGCGGACGAACATTGCCTGCAGGAACAGCCTGAATTGATTGAGGTTGAAAATGGCCATTCGGTAAGGTGTTGGTATTCGGAAAGACTGGCTGCGTTGTAGAAAAGGATGCTTATGTTGGTGGTAAGCTTAAGGAGGGAGACCTATGGCGGCAGAAAAGATCTTAACTGTTAAGAACTTGAAAAAATATTATCCGGTAAAGGCCGGAGTCTTTCAAAGAACGGTAGGTTATGTAAAGGCTGTGGACAATGTCAATTTTCAGATCAATAAAGGAGAAACTATCGGCCTAGTTGGCGAATCGGGATGTGGAAAATCTACCTTAGGAGCTACTTTATTGCTTTTAGAAAGGGCTACTGCGGGAGAGATTGTTTTTCAGGGTAAAGATATACTGTCTTTGAAGCCGAAGGAGTTATTCGAATTTCGTCGGGAGATGCAGATTATCTTTCAGGATCCTTATGCTTCGTTGAATCCCCGGATGACGATCGCTGAAATCATCGGAGAACCAATGGACATCCATAAACTAACAAAGAGCAGACAGGAACGGAATGAAAAAGTTGCGGCCTTGCTGGAGCAAGTGGGATTGTCTACTGAACAAATGGGGCGTTATCCCCACGAGTTTAGTGGCGGGCAGAGGCAAAGAATTGCGGTTGCCAGGGCATTAGCAGTAGGTCCAAAGCTGGTTATAGCAGATGAACCCGTTTCGGCGCTGGATGTTTCAATTCAGGCGCAGGTAATCAACATCTTACAGGACTTACAAAAGGATTATGGCCTGACCTATCTTTTTATTTCTCATAATTTAAGTGTGGTAAAGCATATCAGCGATAAAGTGATTGTAATGTATTTGGGAAAAATTGTTGAGATGGCGGAGAAAGACGGTCTATACAGTAATCCGCTGCATCCTTATACTCAATCGTTGATTTCAGCAATTCCGGTTCCCAACCCAAGTTATAAAAAGAAGCGGATTATTTTGGAGGGCGATGTTCCTAGCCCCCTAAATCCGCCGGATGGATGCCGTTTTCATCCCCGCTGCCCTAAAGCTATGGATATTTGTAATGTGAAAGAACCGGTTTTGCGAGATTGTGGCAATAGCCATTTTATCGCATGTCATTTGGAGGATAAATAATTTATTGAGCGGTTTATTGGTACATTATCTTTGGTAAAGGAGATACTTACGTGAAAGTAATTGTTCAAAAGGATATTTACCGCAAAGGGCAACCTATCTTTGACCAGTCGGGAATGGAATTTTTCATCTTTGAATGCGCCGAATCCGAAAAGATGCTTCACTGTCAGAAGAAGACCGCAGCTAAATGCTTTATTTTAGGAGCGGACAGTTACCCGGAATCATTTTTCAATCAATTGCATGAGAATTCCTTGATTGCAAGATTCGGAGTGGGGTATGACGCCATTCCGTTGGATATTTGCAAAAAAAGAAAGATTTTCGTTTCCTTCACTCCCGGGACCCTAGATGATTCCGTTGCTGAACTAGCAATTGGGTTTATGTTGAGTTTAGCCAGGCGGATCCCTGAAGCGGATTGTATGGTGAAACACGCTCAATGGGGTACCAAGTCAGGAGTTGAATTGCAGGGAAAAACCTTGGCTATTATAGGCTTCGGAAAGATTGGCCGCAAAGTGGCGGCCATCGCCAAAAACGGTTTTGGAATGAAGATTAATGCTTTTGATATCAATGCGTCACAATTTGATCGCGGTGGTTTGGCTATTCTCTCCGACAGTTTTGAAGAATGTGTCAAAGATGCGGATTTTGTTTCACTTCATATGCCGATGAATCAAGAAAATTTTAGTTTTATTAACGAAAAAAGATTGAAAATGATGAAAAGAAATGCTTTTTTGATTAATACCGCCCGGGGTAAGGTAATTGATGAAGATGCTCTTTATAACGCGGTCAGTTCGGGTGCGATTGCCGGAGCGGCTCTAGACGTTTATCATAATGAACCTTATCTCCCGTCAGGAACGAAAGATTTGCGCGAATTACCCAATGTAGTTTTAGTCCCTCATATCGGCTCTAATACGGATGAAGCCCATAATAAAATGGCTGAAAGTTGTATCCGGAGTGTAACTCATTTTAATGAAGGTGAGTTAGATAAGGTGGAGCTTATACCGGAGATTAAGGAATTTTTAAAAGTGTAATACGATATAATGTCTGATCAATATTGATAAAGGAATAATGAAATCATGGATATCATGGATAATAGTATGATATGTATTGGAGATAATTTTGCGATAACAACGGAAGAGGCGGCCGCTTTTCTGAAAAAGTTTACTGAGATCATTCCGGACGGGGAGAAAATTTTGATCCTTCCGCCGGATTTTTCCCGGAAACATTCCGGAGGCGGAGAGATAACCGCTCTACTGTATAATCAGTTGAAGGAAGGTCGTGAAATTTCGATTATGCCGGCTTCAGGCACACATGAGCCCATGACCGAAATGGAACTACGGGAGATGTTCGGGGAAGAGATTCCTCTAGATAAATTTATAGCACACGACTGGAATAATGATGTGGTGAAGATAGGCGAGATTCCGGGGGATGTTGTCAAGCGGCTTTCGGAAGGACTCCTCGCCCAACCGATTGAAGTCAAGATTAACAAACGGCTGGTCAGTGGGGAGTATGATCGCCTCATATCGGTGGGGCAGGTATTGCCCCATGAAGTTGTAGGAATGGCAAACTATAATAAGAATATCTTTGTAGGTTGCGGCGGTCCGGATATCATTCATAAGTCTCACTTTATCGGAGCTGCTTTTGGTATGGAGAAGATCATCGGAAAGGACCATTCTCCGGTTAGAAAGTTGTACGATTTTGCCAGTGAAAATTATCTTAGAAATATCCCGCTGGTTTACCTTTTCTGTGTTAACCGGACAATAGTCAGCGCAGAAGATGAATTGCCGGAATTAGCTGGCTTGTTCATCGGAACGAAACGTTTTGTCTTTGAAAAGGCAGTGGAATTGAGTCAACAGGTTAATATTATTAAAGTGGGCAAGCCCCTAAAAAAAGTTGTTGTGTATCTGGACGAGAAGATATTCAAAAAGACTTGGATTGCTGATAAAGCGGTCTATCGGACTAAACTGGCTATGGCCGACAATGGGGAATTATTGATTATAGCTCCGGGTTTGAGAGGGTTCGGCGAAAGTGATATTTCCGACCGGTTGATTAGGAAATACGGATATATTGGGCGGGACAGAGTTTTACAGCTGGTAGCGGCCAATGGCGAACTGCAGGAAAGATTGTCCATAGCGGCGCATTTAATTCATGGTTCGTCCGATGGAAGATTTAAGATTACCTATGCTTGCAAGGGCTTGTCTAAAGAAGAGATTGAAAGCGTCAATTATAACTATATGCCTTTAGACGAAGCCCTTGAGCGTTATCAACCGGATCGGCTTAAGTGTGGCTATAATACTTTAAAAGATGGGGAATCGATTTATTATATCGAAAATCCCGCTACCGGATTGTGGGAAATCTGATCAATTTCCGGTTAAATCTTCTCCGGTTATAAAGAATCTTTTTACCTTAAAATTTTTTTAGATAAGTATATTATAGCGTATAGCGTGTTTCTTAATCGAATTAAGAATGAAGATTAATGATTTTATGAATCATCCTAATTTGAAGGATTTAATTTGAAATTCCAAATTATTAAGAATAATAAAATATTATTCGAGGCTACTTAAATTATTCCAACCTGAAAAGATTTTTATATAACGAGTCAAGTAGTATCAAGCTTGTTGTTTTTTATTTAATCCCGACTTCACCACGGTAATAGTAGAGAGCTTTCTGCAAATGATCAGAAAGCTCTTGACGCGCGTTGGTATCCAATTACTGTTCGCGATAGCGACGATAAATTTTCTGAGTATTACTGGTGTTCTTAATCCTTGTTCCGAAATTATACCCCACCGAGAATTCTGATACACCTATAATTCTTAACTGGCTACACGAATTACAGTTTTAACAATTTTCCGCTTGGGCTCTTGGTATTAAAGCTATTAGTATGGATTGAAAATACCCTTGCTCCCGGTAAATGTGGACCCCTAATGCCGGCCAGAAATTAGTCTGCCGTCCCTGGATCTGGCAAGTGGCTAGTAACCGGTTGAGATCTAACAAATAATTGAGCCAGTTTTGATTCAATTCGGAGGCGGATTGCATGGTATCAGCTAGATTACGCCGTTGGCCCCGGCTTTGGAAGGTTTGCTGGTGTAATTGGTCGAATTCCACACTGAATTGGGATGCTTCTTGGGTGAATTGTATTTGCTCAATTGGCCTAAAATGTTCAGCCAGTAATTTGGCGTGTTCCGCCGAATTATGGGTCAAAAATAACATTTCCTCCAGACTCACCTGACAGACAGAAAGATCTTCGATTTCTTCCAATAACATCCGGGGGACTAGAGATACCGGCTGTTGAGAATGGTCCAAGCCGAGGTCCGCCCAGGTGGGAACAGGCCCGCCGATTACCGCGTTTAATTTGCCGATCAAATAATCTAACTCTTGCCGGGTGTGGTTTAGTATCTCCGCCGGAATAATCGCCTTAATTCGGCACTCGGCAATTCCACAACCCACTTCGATTTTTGACTCCCGTAAACCTGCGGCCAACGTTTTGGTTTGGCACAGTAAGCGGTTGACTATTGTCGGATTGGCGTTTACCCCTGGTGACTGCAGCTTGCTTAACACACGGTCATAGAGGGCCACATATTGGTCGGCTTCTTGAATTACATCATCTTGGCCTAAATCAACTCCACTACGAATCAACCGCGCATGTTCATCCAGTTGACGGTTCCAAAACAACATCTCGTCAAGCAATGCAGGGACTACATTCGGGTTTAAATCACAATTATCCGGAATCAATTGCTCACTCTCCTTCGTTAATACACGATAATAAATCATATGTTGAGGGTGATCGACTCATACTATAGTTTATCATGATCCGGATAAGTGTTGATTTTTAACCATCCTTAAAATATTTCCTGTAGTCCTTGAGCAGCAGTATAGATACTGCCTACACCGGTAATGAAGTAAGCGACCCGTAAAGCATCGGTGATTTCGGCCTTGGTGGCCCCAGCATCCAAAGCTTGTTTAGCAAGGCTTTTAACGCCATTGGCTGCGCCATGGGCCGCGTCCAACGCCAGGGCGATTAAGAGTTTATGCTTAAGCGACAAAGGGCCCTCTTGAAAAGCCAGGCTACGGGCAGCCCCAATAGTGTTAAACAATTCCGTATCATTGTTTTTGATGACTTCGAGAGGATTTTGGTTCATGGTATCGCCTCCGGATAGTTTTTAACATAAGACTATTATAGCAATTTTTAGATGAAAAACCGAAAAGAAAATAATTTGTTTAAAAAGTAAATAATGAACCTATAGGAGCTGCTTGTCAATGATGGGCACTCTTTTTTGTTGCGCCCGAGTCAATCAGTTGAAAAGCTAAAATCAATGCCAAAAGCATGGTCCAAAGATCATAGCATCCTAAATACTATATACTAAACGTCCAAGGAAAGAAGTGATGAATGTGTCGACCCAATGTCCTCCGGGATCATTTGTTTATAGTGTTCAAGCAGGAGATACATTGTTTAGGCTTGCTCAAACATATAACACTACAGTTAACGCGATTATCGCCATCAATCCCGGTATTAATCCCAATGCGCTTCAAATCGGACAGAGAATCTGCATTCCCGGTGCAGCTCCCGTAGTCTGTCCGGAAAATAGTTTTCCGTATGTTATTAGAAGCGGTGATACTCTGTTTGCGTTAGCGCAGCGATTTGGGACCACCGTAGCGTCGATTATTGCCATTAATCCAGGTATCAACCCTAATGCGCTTCAAGTCGGTCAAACTGTCTGCATCCCCGGCGAGCCGACCGTTACTTGTCCGGCAGGAAGTTTCTCATATACCATCCAACGCGGCGACACGCTATTTGCGCTAGCCCAGAGGTTCAACACCACTGTCTCGGCTATCTTAGCCATCAATCCCGGCCTCGATCCTAATGCCTTGCAAGTCGGCCGGATCATCTGTATCCCCGGCGCAGCGCCACCAACCTGTCCGACGGGGAGTTTTTCGTATACCATCCAACGCGGCGACACGTTATTTGCGCTAGCCCAGAGGTTTAACACCACTGTCTCGGCTATCTTGGCCATCAATCCCGGCCTTGATCCCAATGCCCTGCAAGTCGGCCGGATCATCTGTATTCCCGGCGCAGCGCCGCCAACTTGTCCAACAGGAAGTGTCCCCTATGTAATTCGGAGCGGTGATACACTATTCCTAATTGCGCAGCGGTTTGGGACCACGGTTTCAGCTATCTTAGCAATTAATCCCGGTCTTGATCCCAATGCCCTCCGGATCGGCCAGACAATCTGTGTCCCACAGGCAGCTCCAGCTTGTCCGGGAGGCACTTTTTACACGATTCAACCGGGGGATACCCTATTTTTGATCGCCACTCGATTCGATGTTTCGGTAGGCGCCTTACAAACCGCCAATCCCGGTTTAGATCCGGCCCGCCTGGTCCCCGGTCAACGCATCTGTATTCCGGCGGCACAACCCATCACCTGTCCGGGGAATAATACCTATGTGATCCAAGCGGGAGAAAATTTGAGCTCAATCGCGGAAAGATTCACGGTGAGCGCCGCGGATATTCTGGTCCTGAATCCGGGTTTACGGCCCAGTGACTTTATTCCGGGCAGGACTGTCTGCATCCCGACTACCCAAGCCCCGGTATAATAAGGCAAGAGATGTGAGGCGCGAGGCATGAGTGATGGAGCTAGCCTTGGCAGCCTATTTTCCTCTTCGATTGCCTGGCTTCGGAACTGAATAAAAACGCCGGAAGTATTTACTCTCGGCGTTTTTTATTTGGCTTTGTTATTAACTATTTAAATTGATCTTTATGTTTTAATGACAAAAGTTTTTAATTTATATTTGTCATGGAGCCACAGAGATTCAGAGAGGTTAATTGACAATCTTCCCTTAGTGGCCTCCGCGTCTCTGTGTTAAACTGTTAATTAAACTTCATATTCTCTGAAATTTAATTAACGGGGCGTTTTTCAGGCCGCATTGTTCGAGCATAACGTTCAATCCCATTAATTATGGCGTTGGCGCAGGCCGAACGGAAACTCTCCCTTTTCAGATAGGCTTCTTCCTCGGGGACGATCATATAGGCCGACTCAATAAGCACGGAAGGCATTTGGGGAGAACGGGTCAAGGCCAGGTTGGCGTAGTATAAGCCGTCATCCATCAAATTAAATTCCTTGCCAACGCCGAAGGTCTCAGTGTAGGCGCTATGAATCTCCTTGGCCAAAGGAAGACTCATGGGGGTATAATAATAGACCCCAAAGCCGCGTTTGATAAAGGGGTTTTGGCCATAACCAAGGGCATTGTTATGGATGCTGATTAGGATATCCGCTTTGTTTCTTTGTGCGATCAGGGGCCTTTCGTTTAGGGAAACATTTTCATTTCCTGAGCGGGTCATAATGACTTTGACCCCTTTGGCCGTTAGTTTTTCTTTAAGATTGACCGCAATGGCGAGATTAGCGTCTTTTTCGGTGTAACCGGTAGGCCCAATCGCTCCGGTATCAGCCGAGTGGCCGGGATCTAAGGCGATGGTCAAGCCGGCTAGAGGAGAACCAGCGGCGCTAATCGGCGGTGGCGACTTTAACTCAAAAACGAATTGGTTACCTTCGTAACGGGCGTCGTAACTCCACCAACTGTTAGGGATGGTAAAGACCCGCAACCGGTATGTTTCTTCATCATCCTGGAACCATTTTAGTTGTTTGATATTTCCGCCGACGGCATTGGTAATCCAATCGGTGTTGGAAAAAACGCCGAAGAATGAGATATCAATAAAATTACCTTCGACATCCGGTTCGATCTGAAAAGGAATTTTGCGCTTCAGCGGAAGGCGAATCAGAGTAGCATTAGGTACGGTATTGATGGAAATATTGCCGGCTACGATATTATTGGGATGACTCCCCTCCGGAAGCAGCTTGACCTGATTTTGATTGACCCAGACGGTTTTAGTTTTAGTTAACCGGACCCGGTATTCATTACCCTTGCTTCCGGTTATTTGCAATACTGTTCCTAGAGGAGGGAACATTAGATATCCGGCTTTTTCGTTTAAGGTTAACCCAGGTCCGGCTAAAAGGATTGTATTAGGTGAGATAACCTCCGCCATCACCGGGAGATTTTTCGGGAAGAGCGAAACGGTACCTGCTGTTTCCCTGGAGGTTTTACGGCGCTTCTCATCAACGAGAGTGACTTGGATCTTAGCTCCCCGAAGCCGGTCGTCATTAGCGATGCGGTATACTCCGTGATAGACGCCGCCGGGAACTTTATCGGTCTCGGTCAGCGGGAATTTCCCCTTGATGCCCTTGATCGTAAAATAACCGCTCTTTCCTGGGCTTCCTTTACAAACGACCTCGAGATAATCTCCAGGCCATAACTCTTGGTCTTGGTGGGGGAAGACAGATTCGATGGTCAACGGAGAAATGGGAACCGGTTTTTCCGGCTCGGCCACAAAAATAGTCCGGGTAAAATGATACTTATTACCGTTTAACTCTAATTCGGCGTTGATCTTAAATTCACCGGGAGTGAGTTTGACCATAGTCAAAAAACCGCCTTCCGGATGAATCGCTACCGGGGCGCCGTTAATGAAGAGTTTTCCTTCGGGAGGCGCCGAACCAAAAACAAAAGTAGATTCCAATGCCGGTAAACGGGCCTTTTCATTCGGATGCCCTATCCGGATGGGATTCTCAAGGCTTGGCGTTACCGGGTCGGCAAATAGAACGCCGCAGAATAAAGTAGCCAACATTAGGGTTAAAGTGAATTGCTTCATGGATTTTGCCTCGATCTATTTATTTTAACTTGATAAAAACGAAAAAGTTAAGATAGTTGATTTCGATCTCCTCGGTCACCGGGTTTTTTTGACCGGAGAGGTTATTACAGACGAAAAAAACTTTTAACTGGTGGTTTTCATCGGTAAAAGTCAAACTAGCCTTTTCGGGCTGGGTTGCTTCACTAATACGCGGAGCGATTAGGTCCGAAACTTTTCTGGAGTAAATCTCCTCACCGCGTCTCCAAACTTTGAAAACACCGGTTTCGATGGCATAAGTTATTTGAATTTTTTCTCGGGTAATCTTAGTGATATCGGAATGAGGAATATTGACGAAATAGTCATAGCCTCCGATATTGACCGGCTGATTTTCAGGAAAATCGTAATGGAAGAAGGATGCGATTTTATGGTAATTCAAATCTTCCTTAGCCACCTTAAAACCGAAGATTTTTGGGGTTTGACTGAGTTGGAACCCTTGGGGCAGATATTTCAATTCGTTCAAATTGTGGAACCTTTGAAAGTAGCTGAGGATCGAAATAATCTCCGCCTTGGCGGCCTTTGGCAAGGGGTGTTCCGGTTTAACGATGGAATTGTCAAGAATCATGTCATATTTATTTAAGATAGCGGCGAAGCGGTGGTTTTGACTCAGCTTGGAGATGGAATAAGAACTCCAGGGACCGGCTACCGAGAACATCGCCACTAAGGCTAGGGAGATTGGGAGGACAATATTGCTTACTTTTTTGGAAAACAGATAGTAGAATAATATTCCGGCAACCCAAAGACCGGCGATGAGTACAAAATAACGGTTTTCGGTAATGCCGTAGTTTTGAATCCGGATACCCATGGACACGAACATCATCGCCAGTAACGGAAAGAAAAATTTGGGAAAGAGGGGCAAAAACCGGCCAATCCAGCCCTTTGAAGTACGGAGCGGATAAATAAAGAAAATGACCAAGCAACTGATTAACGAATACCAGAGCACCAGATGGGCGACGATCCCTTCCGGCCAGCTCCGGGCGATGATGATTTTGGCAAAATAAGCGTAAAGGATGGCCCCATAAGCTATAAGCAGCGGAACTACAATATAAAGTAAAAGTATTTTAAGGACTTTGGGATAAGCGGCGCTCTGAAACTCTCTTTTCAATTCGGGTACGTCAGCTAGAAAATAAGCGGGGGCAAAGATTCCGGTGACGATTAGCCAAATATCGAAATAAGCCGGGCCCAGCTGAACCCCGAACAGCTTGCTAATGGTAAAAAGTATGGCCGAGAGGCCTAAATATAAAATAACCGCGTAAAAGTAAGTTACGGCGAAGTTGGTTAAGAGTTGAACGCAGTAGAGTTCGAAATTTTCTCGTTTGTAGAAATAAGGGATGATCAAAAATACCAGGTAAAAACCTAGGGTAAATGCAGTATACCTGCTTAAGGGAACCATGTCTAAGTTTTGAAGCCAATAGAAATAATACAGGACTAACCCGATGATTATTCCCAGATAAAGCAGTGTTTTTTGCAAATTGCCCAACGCGGTTAAGCGTTCGAATAACAATTTAAGGCTTAATAATAAGGGGACCCCTAGCGCTAAAACCATCGAGGTTCTAATCAGAACATCCCGGAGCGTATTAATGTCCGCGTAGCGGTTCAGGTGATGCAGGAAAATTTGGATCATGACCACGATGGCGGTTAGCAAAATCGCCTCTGGAAAACGCTTGAGGCTGGTGAAAAGTTTGACGGCCAAATCTCTACCGGCCAGGATTATTTTTTTAACCATGTTAAACCTCCTATGTATTGAGATATAGAGAGGCGCGCGTGAATAGCAACCCTTAGATAGCTAGAGCTTAATATTTTAGATTTATAATTAATTTCAATATTTATTACGAAAACTCCTTTGATAAGGGGAGGGGATTGTTCCCAATTCAAACAAACAATCCCATAGTTACAGGAGATCCAAAAGTTATCTGAAATTCGCACATAAAAAAATTTTTTATAAGAAGGAATATTATTCTTTACGTAGAATTAGTTAGCAACGAAAACGTTAAAGTTAAGGTTTGCGTTATATATTATTAATAAAGTATGGTGTGATTATGGAAGTTACAATTAAAGACATAGCTGAGGCGGGCGGTTTTTCGATTACTGCCGTATCACGGGCCTTGAGTGGTAAAGATGGAGTCAGTGATGAAACGCGTCAAAAAATTCAAGCAATCGCCAAGCAGATGGGATATGTGCCCAATATCGTCGCCCGCAGTTTGCGAACTAAGAGTACGAAAACCTTGGGAGTAATCATCGAAAATATTACCAAACCTTATTTCAGCAAAATAGTCAAGGGAATCGATGATACGGCTAAAGCTCTTGGTTACGATATTTTAATTTGTAACTCCAACTTAGATCCGGTCCAAGAATTAAGGTCGGTCAATAATTTGTTACAGAGATCAGTTGACGGAATAATATTTCATCCGTCTCAACTCACGGACAAGGGAATAAAATTATTACAAAAATCCGGCATTCCATTTGTCAGTATAAGCCGTCGTTTTCCTGATTTTAAGACTGATTATGTGATAACGAATAATCGTGAAGGGATCAAAACCATCTTTAATTATTTGGTATCAAAAGGGTGTCGCGATATTTTATTCATTAATTCACCGGTGTTTTCTTCCGCGTCTCAGGATCGGATGACGGGATATAGGGAAGCTCTAGAGGAAAATAGATTTGAGTATCGGGATGAACTGGTTAATATTTCAAAGTCTAATTTTGAGGAGTCCTATTCAACTATGATGCAAATACTTGATGAGAAAGAAGTGAACTTTGATAGCGTTCTTTGTGGCCGGGATGAAATCGCTATTGGAGTAATGGAAGCTTTGTTGGAGCGAGGGTATAGGATTCCCGACGATATTCGAATTACTGGGTATGATGATCTGGATAACTGCCGTTATCTAAAAATTCCTTTAACTACAATGCATCAACCGGTTTACGAAATTGGGCGAAAGTCGGTCGAGATTTTGACTGAACGGATCAATTCAAAAACACCGAAAAATGGGTTTGAGGAGATTGTCCTCTCCTCTAAGTTGGTTGTCCGTGATTCTGCGTAACAGATTGAGATGAGTAAATTTGACGGCTAGATCGAGATAGGATAAATTTAACATCAAGATTTAGCTAAAATTTTTTGATGTTTACGCAAACGTTAAAGTTAACGTTACATAAATAATTTAATATAAACATTTTGTAAAGAAAGAAGGTGATGCTGAAAATCATTGATTCGGCTAGGAAGACTTTTTTGGAGGAGAGCGGATAATGAAATTTAGTCTTAGAAAAAACCAATCATTTGACAACTCCGCCTCAAAAGGCGGAGTAGGTACCAAAGCTTATGAGCCATATTTATGGCTGGCTCCCGCTTCATTGGTATTAATTGGGTTGATTTTATATCCTTGGTTGTGGACGTTTTATATCAGTATGCAAAAATGGAACCCATTAATGCAATCATCGCCAATCTTTATTGGGTTGCGCAATTATCTTCAAGTTTTAATGGATCCCAACTTTTTAAAAGCGATTAAGCTAACATTTATCTTAACTATCGGTACAGTAAGTTTACAATTTTTATTCGGCTTTATATTGGCATTGTTATTGAATACAGACATCAAAGGCAGATCGGTTTTTAGGACCTTGTTGATGATTCCGATGATGTTAACTCCTTCGGTAGTAGGTTTATTATGGAAGATTATCTTACAAGATGAGATGGGCGTCGCCAACTGGATATTGACAGGGTTGGGCTTTAAAAGCGTAGGTTGGCTCTCCGATCCATCGCTAACGATGCCGTTGATCATTATGATTCAGACGTGGTCGCATATGCCTTTTGTATTATTAATGTTGTCCGCCGGTTTGCAGTCCGTCCCTAATGAGTTATTAGAGGCGTCCAAAGTTGACGGCGCCAACTTCTTTCAAATATTGTGGTCGGTCATATTACCTTGCTTGAAACCGGTAATTGTTTTGGTAATGCTTTTTAGGATTATGTTTGCTTTACGGACATTTGATACGATTTTCGGCATTTGGGCTAGCAGTGGACCTCTTAAATCAGGGATGGTGCTGGGAGTCTACCTCCAAGAGCAGATTAGGGTATTGTGGAATTTTGGCACGGGCGCTACCGTTTCTTATTTGATGCTGTTTATCACCTTAATCTTTACCGCCTGGCCAATGTTGAAGATCTACAGAGGTGAAAGCAGATGAAAAAATTTTTTAAAAAATCCTCAATTTACACTGTGCTTAGTATAGCGGTTATCATCAGTATCTTACCAGTATTATGGATTTTTATGCTCTCACTAAAATCGCCGATGGAAACCATGGCCTTACCACCGAAATTATTTTTCAAACCAACCTTGGAATCATATCGGATGTTGTTTGGGGGCAATGAAACCACCAACGTTATTAATTTGACTATATATTTGAAGAACAGTTTCATAGTTGCATTTATTTCAACATTGGTTACGATGCTTTTTGCAACCCTTGGGGCTTATTCTCTGTCAAGATTTCGTTTTAAAGGCAAAAACATGATTAGTATCATTATCTTGGCTACCAGGATGTTACCGCCGCTGGCCAGCTCGATTCCTCTGTTTTTAATCTTTCAAAACGCGGGGTTATTCGATACCCATTTGGGATTGGTTATGGCTTATACAGCCATTAATATACCATTCGCTATTTGGATGGTGCGTGGTTTTATTGATGACGTGCCGGTGGAGATCGAGGAAGCAGCTCATGTGGACGGTTGTTCCCGACTGGGAATGTTATGGAAGATCATCATTCCGGTAACTACCCCCGGTATCGCGGCATCGGCTGCTTATACATTCATTTTGGCCTGGAATGATTTTTCCTTGGCAATGATGTTAACCAGCAGTAATGTGAAGACCATGCCCCAAGTAGTACTTTCATTTCTCACGCCGGAGGGAATTGAATATGGTCCAATGACTGCCGCGGCGACTATCGCTTTGATACCTCCGATTATTTTCATTATCTTCGCCCAAAAATATTTAGCGCGCGGGCTAACAATGGGCGCTGTTAAAGGATGAGAAAATTCGCACATCTGAAAAGGAGGTGTAAAGGTAAAAGCAAACGGTTTGTTTTTTGATCCGAGGTACAAACAATAATGAAGAGGAGGAATAAAATGAAATCCAGAAAAATGAATTTAGTCTTAGTAATGTTATTGGCCCTGGTAGTGGTGATGGCGTCGACGGTTAGCTTTGGCGCTCCAAAGGAAAAAGTGGTTAAGATTATTACTTCAACAGGTTCCCTTGCCAAGGCCTTGCCTGACCAAATAAAGGCTTTTAATGAATTACACAAAGGTAAATACCGGATTGAGGCGGAAGCCGAATCATTAAATTCATTGCTACCGAAATTGATGACTCAATTCATTACTAAAGTTCCGACCTATGATATTATTCCGGTTGATGGAAAATGGTCCCGTCGGATTGAAAAGTATTTGTATCCCTTGGATTCATACCTGAAAAAAGATAAGTTGGACGCAAATGAGATCTTTGGCGAAAAAGCTTTAGCCGGCCGGAGAGATAGTAAAAGTAAACTCACCTCATTACCAGTATCATCTTCAGCTTTCATCCTGTTTTATCGGACCGATCTGTTGCAAGAAGCTGGGATCGCCAAACTTCCCCAAACTTTGCCGGAATATCTTAATGCCGCCCGTAAACTGACTAAACGCTCGGCTAACGGTGAGGTTGAGGTCTATGGACTCGGCGGTTTCCGGGCCATGGGCACAGCCGATGCCGCTCCGGCGCTGGCCTATTTCTTACAGGCCCGCGGCGCTAGGGTATTGAATTCTAAAAAGAACGACGCCAGTCCAGACTTGAAAAAACCGGTCACCCTGGAAGTGCTGGAGTTCATGAATACCGTAGTCAAGGAAGGTCTCAGCCCGAATCCTTTGTCCTGGGACCAATACACCGACCGGCAGGCCTTTTCCCAAGGCAAGCTGGCAATGTCAGTAATCTATAGCCCGATTGCGGGTGTAATGGAGGATCCTAAACAATCCAAAGTAGTAGGCAAGGTTGGTTATGATATTCTTCGCTGTGATCGAGCAGGTTCCGAAGAACCGGCCGCTTATTCCAGCGGTTGGGGTTTGGGGATCGATAAGAACAGTTCAAATAAAGAAGCTGCTTGGGAGTTTATTAAGTATATCACCGCCAATGAAAAAGTCCAAAAAGGCATGGCCATGAGTGGCAAGAATGATCCCGGTATGTTATCGGTCTTAAAAGATCCGGAGTATGCCGCTAAGGTTAAATCGGTTGGCCCGGTCCGCGAGATCATGATCAATTATGGAATGGACATGCCGCAGGATGTCGAACAAGGAACCGAGATTGAAATGATTATTCATGAAGAGTTGCAACTGATGTGGAGTGGCCGGAAGGCTCCGAAACAAGTGGCCGATGCTCTTTATGACCGGATTCATAAACTAATGACCGGTAAATGAGTTAATAACATAACAATGAAATGAGGATGTGAATTAATTGAACTGGGACCAAAAAGCAATAAGTATCGAAACGGATGTGTTGGTTGCCGGTGGGGGTCCAGCTGGGATCGGAGCGGCAATCGCCGCCGCTCGCAATGGCGCTAAGGTGATTTTAATTGAAAGAGCCGAAAACCTGGGAGGCATGTTTACGGGTGGTTTGGTCATGGGGTTTCATGGAATGAGGGTCCACCGCAACCGCCATACAGTTAATATCTATCAGTATAATAACTATTATGAAGAGCAGGCGGTTTGGGGAATTGCCCAGGAAATTGTGGACCGATTGGTGGAACAGGGTGGCGCCTGGGGTGAAAAAGGGCGTTCTACCAGTTGCGTTTTGACCGACCCCGAAATTGTGAAATTTGTAGTTCAAGAGATGTGCCTTGAAGCCGGAGTAGATATTTGGTATCAATCGATGGTGACTGATCCGGTGGTTGAAGGCAATAGGATCTCCGGGGTTTACGCGGAGAATAAATCAGGACGCCATTTGATCCGGGCCAAGGAGATAGTTGATACTACCGGAGATGCCGACATAGCAGCTAGAAGTGGCGTGGCTTTTGAAAAAGGCGGCCCTAACGGTGAGATACAACCGGTTACTTTGACTTTCGTCATGGCTGGGGCTGATGTAGGAAAGACCATTGCTTATATGAAGGCTAATCCGGATGAACTCCATTCCGGCGATATTGAGGTTTGGGAGAAATTATATCAAGAGAACCTGCCGGTAAACTTAAATGGGTTTTACAAGTTGATCTCCAAGGCTTTTGAAAACGGAGATTATCCCCTGGCTATGGGCGCTAAAAACCCGATCCCGATTTTTGTGGCAAGTTCGGTGTTCCGGAATGGCCGGATTGTGCTCGATCAGACTTTCCAGATTGTCGATATGGCCTATGGCGTGGATACCACCAAGGGCAAGGATGTCAGCGCGGCATTGCAAAACACTAAAAAGCAAGTTGTTTTGCTGGCGAGATTTATGCAAAAGTACATTCCCGGTTATGAGAACGCTTATTTACTTGAAACCGCCTCACAGCTTGGAGTCAGGGAAAGCCGGAGAATTGTCGGTCAATATCAATTAAGCCAAACCGATGTCCTCGAAGGTCGAGATTTTGATGATGCCATTGCCAGATGCGGTCGGGCGATGAACGTCCATAGCTCCGATGGGGGTAAAGTAGGAGAAGCTCAAGGTGGGCGCAGATGGATTGAGATTAAAGATGGCAAAACCTATGGAATCCCTTACCGGTGTTTATTGCCGAAGGATAGTCCGGAAAACTTGCTGGTGGCCGGGAGAGCTATCTCCGTTGACCGGATCGCTTTAGGCTCGGTCCGCGGACAACCTATCTGTATGGCAACGGGAGAAGCGGCGGGAACTGCCGCAGCTTTGGCGGTTAAAAGCAATCAGACTGCCCAAAGCTTAAGTGTTAATGATTTAAGAAAGGCCCTAGTCAAACAGGGAGTTAAGTTATAATAAGTAATTAACTGATTGTAAAAATGGGTCGGCCATTGAATAAAGTGGCCGTCCTTTTTTATATTTGCTTGACTCTCCAGTTACTGGAGGCTTTATCTTTAGTACATAAAGATTATCAGAATATTTAAGGGGGTTTGTTTTAATGTTAAAACTAGGAATCGGTTTGGCGGTTGTTCTATTATTAGTCACCATCAACAGCACTTATTTCTTTTTAGGAGTTTCCAAAGTAAAGCCCATTGAATGGATTGTTTTTAATGCCTGCGCGCCTTCAAGTATCGCTTATCTAATCGGATTTGTCATTTTTTTAGTCACCAAGAATCGAATCGCCTTACATATCGGGATTCTGCCACTGTTTTTCTTCGGGGGTCTCGGCCTATTTCTTTTCCCCTGGAGCGGATACAACCTGATAGCTCAATTCAGTCATGTTATCATGGTATTGAATATGGCCTGGGCGGTCTATGGAACGTTGTCAACCGGCGACTACAAGGCTGTCGCATTGGGGTTGCTGATCGGAATCGGGATCTTCGCGCCGTTCATAGGTTATCAGCAATCCTATGTAAATACCCATCCGGAGGACTTCCAAAGGATACTGGGTGTCAGCAGCCAAGAGTTTCACAATAAAATGATGAGCGAACCGACAAAATAGCGGCTATATGTTAAAATGAGTGTGGGTGACTGAAAAACCGGGGGTTAAGTATGCGTTATCAAATTGGAGATTTTTCAATCATATCCAGGCTAAGTATTAAAACCTTACGCTATTATCACGAATGCGGATTATTGGAACCAGCTGTGATCGATGATTCATCCGGATACCGATATTACGATCAAAACAGTCTGGAAAAGGTAAGGATCATTAATGAACTAAAAGAACTGGACTTTCCTTTAAAAGAGATCAAGGAAATTCTGGATCATTGCAAGGACGATGCGGAATTAATCGGCTATGCGATCAAGAAATCCGGGGAAATAAAGGATAAGATCGAACGGTACGATTTGATGCAGAAGAAACTGGAAGCCTTTATCAGTCAGGCCAGGCAAATAGAGGAGGAGCGGATTCGAATGAATCAGGAAATAATTATCAAAGAGATTCCCGAGATCCTGATTGCCTCAATCAGGTTTAAAGGTAAATATCAGAATGTGTCCGAGGCGTTTAGAAATTTATTTAAGAACTATGGCCGGTACTGCAATGGAGCGCCCTTTTCCTTATATTACGACAACGCTTATCGAGAGGATGACGCCGACATTGAGGCTTGTGTACCGGTGAAAACCGCGGTGGAGGTTGAGGGTATCAAGTGCCGGAAACTGGCGGGGGGTAAGGCGGTAACCGTGATTCACCACGGTCCTTATGAGACCCTTGGTCAATCCTACCAAGTGATTTTTGGCCATCTTAATGAGAATAACCGCCAAATCAGGCTCCCCTATCGGGAAGTCTACCTTAAAGGGCCGGGAATGATCCTGCCGCGCAGCCCTAAAAAGTTTGTTACGGAAATTCAGATGTTGTTGGAGAAATGAGCTATAGAGAAAAATTACGATTGTAACCTCGCGCAGAGGCGCAAAAGCGCAGAGGAAGAGCCAATTTCAATTAAGAAGAGGTTTTTCTCTGCGTCTCAGCGTCTTTGCGGGAGATTTCTTTCTTACCGTGCCTTAAATCCCCATCTCCGCAAGCAGATCATACAGATATCCCAACGGTATTTCCCCGGTCAATAAATAGCCAACATAGAGACCAATGATTTTTTTTTATCAACACAGAGATCCATACGATATAGTCAAGGAGATTTTTATTGTAAGCGAAACGAAGGAATTCACGGGTTATGCATGATAGAAAAGAAAAGTTTGCTTTTATTTTGTATGGTTGAGATTTGACGGGAAAGGTTTGTTTCGACTAATTTGAGATTTTCAGGGATGCTTTCTTAAAACAGGAAGCTTTAGGATGATCAGCGAATTAGAATTGCATATACATTATAAAACCAAAATTGAAAGGGTGACGACAGCCATGGAGACATTGAATTATTCCAAAGTCGAAAAAGAAGCCATTGATTTTATTACGAGAAATAACAAAATGGTTTTAGCAACCTGTTCTGAAAATAGAGTTACAGCAAGAACTATTAGTATCGTAAATCAGGGAATGAAAATATATTTTCAGACAGACATTGAATTTTTAAAGTACCGGCAAATCAAGGAAAATACCAATGTTGCCTTATGTCAGGGGAATATTCAAATTGAAGGAAAAGCTAAAATTACCGGTCATCCTTTTGAAAACCCTTATTTTATAGAGAATTATCAAAATCAACATAAAACCGCATTTGAAAAGTATTCACATTTAAAAGACAATGTGATTATCGAAATCGAACCTAACTTAATAACGTTTTGGAAATACACCGAAGCAGATCGCAAACCATACCGGGATTTTTTAAATGTGAAAGAACAAAAAGCTTATCGGGAGTATTATCAAAAAAGGTAGTTTTAGAGCCTTGCTGGGGATTTGAAAGAATGAAACTAGGCAATATACTCAGCATACAAAATCATGCCTCACGCCTCTTGCCTCATATTCGAGAAACAGGAAAAAATGGAATTAATAGTGAATTTACAAATATGGTTTCCAGTTGATTATTTGAACTGGATTGTTTCGGGGAATGGTGTATGATCGTAATATTTCATATATGGGCTAATAGTTGGTATATATAAAAAATAGGTCGAGTTGTACAGTTGCAATGATTAGATTTCAAGCCCTTCCGGGCCATAAGCGATAATGTAAGAGATTAGATAATGAAGGTGGAATATGAGCGAAACATTCCTGATTGAACCAACTCAAACCTATGAAACTAGTTTTTATCAGATGGTTAATGATTATAAAAATAACGGTGAAACTGAATTTCCAAAATATTTTAATCCTTCAACCGATACTTTCATTGACTATTTAAAAAGAATGACGGAATTTAAAGAAGGAATAAACCTTAAGCCAGGTCATGTTAAAACAGTAACATATTGGCTTGTAAATCAAGAGCAAGAAATACTTGGGGTTATAAGATATAGAGAGGAATTAACAGCTCAAACATTTATTGATGGTGGAAATATTGGTTATGATGTTCCTCCTTCAAAACGAAATAATGGATATGCCACAATTATGGTCCAAAAACTACTTGAAATATTAAAAGAGAAAGGTAAAGAAAAAGTATTAGTAACATGTGAACATGATAATGTACCTTCCATACATGTTGTGTTAAAGAATAATGGTGCCTTTGAAGATGAAAAAATTTCACCGAGTTCCGGTCAGAACATAAAAAGATATTGGATTTATTTGAAGAAAGATGTTTGAAATGGCCACCATCCATCGGTACGCTACGAGGCGTACGAATACCCGCCGGTGAAAGTCCGGCTCAACCAATAGGTCATTCAGTTGAAAGAGGATGAAGATACCATGACTAGCGATAGACATGGCATAAGCTTCAAACTCAGTAAGCGAGCCGTAATGAAAGTGAACAAGGTTAGCTTCGTTAGGCGAGATTGCAGTTGGAAATCAAGAAAAACGATAGTCTTTCCGAATGTCTATCAGATCCTTTGGCATCTTGCGGCGTAATGCTGTAAAAGGAGAGAAACCTATATTATTGCCATTTTATATCGATATTTTGTTGTCAAGGGACAATAAATTCTGGATTTTGCCGGGTACAAGTTAAAATCGGGGGACAAATTCCCTAAATTAGGGGAAATAATTCCGAGATGGGGAAGGACGATCTCCAGTTTGGAATGATCTATATTAAACAGGGGAAGACAATCCGGATCGTGAGCGCTCAACGTTAGCTGCTATGTGAGGAGGGAAATTATGAAAGAAAAAGATGCCAAGGTACAACAGAATTTTGTGATTGAATCATTTTCTGATCAAGACACCTTAAATCAGTATTCTGATGACACCTTTAAAATAGGTTTGTGGGAATCAGAAAAAATTTTTTTCACAAAGTATTTTAAGGAAGATGGTCAAATATTAGATATTGGCTGTGGAGCAGGGCGAACGACTATAGGTTTATATAAATTAGGATATAAAAATGTAATTGGTGTTGATTTAACCCCCAGTATGATCGAAGAAGCTAAAAAAAATTCTAAAAAAGTAGGTATTGAAATTACTTTTGAAATTGGAGATGCTTGTGACTTAGCCTTTAAAGATAATACTTTTGACAGTTGTCTTTTTTCTTTTAATGGTATAATGCAAATACCAGTTAAAGTAAATAGAATTCGAGCTTTGAGAGAAATTAAAAGAGTGTTGAAAAAAGACGGGATCTTTATTTTTACGACTCATGATAGAGAAGCGGGAACAGAGTGGAAGTGGTTCTGGGATGAAGAAGCCGAAAGATGGTCAAAAGGTAAGCAGGATCAAAGAATATTTGAATTTGGAGATCGTATTGCAGAAGATCGTGGTAGACTAATTTTTTTACATTTTCCAAATCGAGCAGAAATTTTAGACTGTATAAAAGAAAGTGGATTGGAACTGATAGATGAAGCATGGCTTTCAAAAATAGCAGAAGAACCAGAAGTTGTTAAGAAAAGAGTATCAAACTGTAAATTTTGGGTAGTAACAAAAGCATAGTATTCGGTGAGGCGCGTAAATATGGCAAAAACGCCTTGCAAATCGGTAATAACTCATTCGGATAGGAGTGAAAATACAATGTTTCAATCATTGAAAAAAATATCGATTGGTTTTTTAGTACTGATACTACTAATAATAAGCAGTTCCCTTGGCCAATGTGACCAGGGATGGGCTCTATTGGATGGCAGTGTAGCAAGTGAAGCAGGAACATATACAGTCCCTTTTCAAACATTTGGCGGGCATATTTTGGTTAAGACCAAAATTAACGATAGTCCCAAAGAGTATACCTTTTTGTTAGATTCTGCTGCTCCAATGGTAATAAGTAAAAGAATAGTTAATGAACTAAAAATAGAAACTGTGCCGGGTGGAACTGCGGTTGATGTAATGAAAGAAAAACGAAGTGTAGATGCTGTTCATTTAAAACTTCAGGTTGGCAAGGTAATAGTTGAAAATTTAGGTTCATTCGTAGATGACCTTAAAAGCATAGAATCTTTCGGTTTCAAAATTGATGGTTTACTTGGAAGTAATTTATTAAAATTATTTCAGGTAAGTATTGACTATCGTAAAAAAGAACTGGTTTTCGCACGTAATGATAGTTCATACAGTGAACCTAATGTTCAAACCGGGTATCTGCTTAAATTAATGCAAAATAATCTTGGGCAGGTTAGTATAGAGATTAAGATTGGTTCTCAAACCTTTGTTGGGCGTATCGATACTGGAGCAGCCGGTTGCGGCAGTGATTATTTATTATTTCCCACCAAACTTCTGGAGAAAATTCGACCGGAGTTAGATTGTAAAGTAATGAATGAACGGGGAATTACTAGTATTGCAGCCTTTAGTGGTGGTCGTTCCATGAGTTCACGAATAACCAGTTTAGAAGTGGGAACCTTTAAAGTCAATAATTTGCCGATTGGCATTACCGGTGATGTTGGTATTCTGATCACCAACGATTTTTTATCGCATTTTAATGTGACG
Source organism: Bacillota bacterium (assembly GCA_023394955.1). Taxonomy (GTDB): domain Bacteria; phylum Bacillota; class UBA4882; order UBA8346; family UBA8346; genus JAAYHS01. The sequence continues at coordinate 68,036 of JAEWZY010000010.1, read as the reverse complement.
ATTGACTATCTTAAATCTTTAATGTATCTTTGCCCTAATGGAAAGCCATTTAAGACTAATCTGAATGTTTTTGGGTTTAAAGCGCAACGCGATCCGAACGGTAAATTAAAGATTGTAGGCTTGTGGGAAGGGTCTTCGGCGGAGCGGAACGGTTTGCAAATCGGCGATGAAATTACTAATATTGCGCTCGTAAACGGTAATCAAATATCCAATATCACCTTTGAGGAATATTTGTCGGTTTTATATGATGCTGAAGCAATTACCATACGTTTGAGAATTGTCAATGATGATGGTACGCGGGAAGTGGAATTAAGAAATGAAGCGGTCTTGCCAAAAATATAGGTTTATATTCCAGCGATTTTTCAGTTTGTAAAAACGAAAACCCTGTATGTTTTTTAGCAACAAATTATGATGATCAACCGAATAAAATATTAGACAGCATAAATTAGTTTTGGCTTGGTGTGAAATACATAGGGACGAATTAATGAGAAATTGGGAAAATGCATTGCAGCACGAAGAACTGCATAGAATTAATTCTTTGTTGTAAAAGGCTATCCCTGGGTGTGCCACGATGCGCACGAATGCCAGTCGGTGAAAAGCTTCTAATGAATATTAAATTTACTTCGATTAAGCCACAAATAATAGGCCGACCAAATTGAAAATACAGCAAAAGGTAAAAAAATGATATCTCCGGGAGTTATTGCGCCGGTGTACAGATCGCGAATCCATAAGGCCGTAAGAGAATAAACCCATAAAACATTTGCCAGCTGGGCAGCTAACCAACCCCAGGACTTCAGTTTTAAAAGACCAGGTATGCTTAATATCAATATTGGAACCGCCCATAACAGATCGGCAATTAAAAAACCGAAAGTAGATGCTTTGGATGGCAGATCCATCGAAAGCTCATTGCCTGGTTTTATGAATAATTTAAAGAGTACAAGCAGCCAAAAGAGTAAAGTAATTACCGCAGCGATACAATTAACTGAAATTATCGTTTTAATACCTAAGGATAACGATGATTTACCCATGCTACCTCCAAGAACAATTGGTAATTTATAGTATACCATTGGGAGTTTAAAAATACCACAAAAAAACAACCTGTTACACAAATCAGTAACAGTAAAGAGGCTTCATGATATTGGGAAATCAGGGAAGTATATTTTAGGTTTGTTTATACCTCTGTATAATTTTTTCTTGTCAGCGATTTTAACTTTTAGGAAAGGTCAGCCTGGAGCTAATAAATTCGGGAATGATCCATTGGAGAAAAATAAAATAGCCCAATAGCATAAAAATTAAGCGTTAGGAGATCAAAGCGATGAATGTTTCAATCAGATTGGAAGCAGCTGAAGATTATCGGGCTGTCGAAGAGTTAACCAGAGAAGCTTTTTGGGACATATACCGGCCAGGGTGCTGCGAACATTTGATAGTTCACAAATTGCGGGAAACGCCTGCCTTTGTTAGAGAGTTAAGTTATTTAGCTTGCAATGATGAAAGTATTATCGGTAGTATTATTTACTCCAGGGCGAAGGTCGTTAATGAGGAAAATAAAGAGTTCGAGGTATTGTGTATGGGGCCGTTAAGCGTGTTGCCTTCTTTGCAAGGCAAAGGCATCGGTTCCTTGCTGATGAATTATTCGATTGCAAAGGCGAGGGAGTTCGGGTTTAAAGCGGTCATTATTTTCGGCAATCCGAAGTATTATCAACGATTTGGTTTTAGGAACGCTGAACAACATGGGATTACGACTTCCTCCGGTGAAAATTTTGATGCGTTTATGGCATTGGAATTATTTAAAGGAGCTCTTACTGAAATAACGGGTAAATATTACGAGGATAAAGTTTTCGAGATAAACGATGAAGAGCTTGAAGTTTTTGAAAGAGAATTTCCTTACAAAGAGAAACATATCAGAGATAGTCAGTTAAAACTTTAAATCATTTATTTAATAAAGGAAAAAATGTGACCTTATCCTTGGATATGTCACGAGGAGAAAACAAATGAATTCGATCCCGGTTAATTGTTATGGCGTGGCCGCCATAATACTTAAAAAATTTGATAATACTTTCAAAGTTCTGTTAATGCAACGGGCTAAATCGTTGAGGGGAACCTGGTGTTATGTGGCAGGAAGCATTGAAGCAGGTGAAAAAGCTTGGGAAGCAGCCTTAAGGGAGATTAAAGAAGAAACAAATTTAGTGCCTTCAAAATTATATTCCGGAAGTATTTGTGAGCAATTTTATGAAATCCGGAAAGATTCAATCTGGATCGCTCCGGTCTTTATAGCTTATATTTCTGATGATCAAGAAGTTGGGTTAAATGAAGAAAATATTGATTACAAGTGGGTTACAATTGAAGAAGCTCTGCAAATGCTATCGTTTCCCGGGCAGAACAGAATATTAAACTATGTTGATCGGGAGTTTATTAAGAAGAAACCGACTGACTGGTTATTAATTGAAACAAAAGAGATATCGGTGAGGTAATAAAATGGTAGTAAGTATTTTTTATTCTCGGAAGGCAACAAAGCGAGATGAATTCACTGATCACCGCAATGACTGAGTGATAGTAGTAAAGTAATTGGATTTGATCTGACCTAGAAATAGTTGTTAAGGAGAAACCGGATGCATGTATTCATAGTTTATGCCCATCCCAGTGAGGACTCATTCACTAGGGCGGCCCGGGACGAATTCATCAGGGGTTTGGAAAACGCCGGACACACTTATGAAATTTCAGATTTATATAAAATGAAATTCAATGCCGAAATGAGTGAGGCCGAGTATTTGCGAGAAGCAAACTATCGTTCCGATTTGCCGGTCGCAGTCGATGTTATGGAAGAGCAAAATAAAATCAACCGGTCCGACGCGATCGTCTTTATCTATCCGGTCTTTTGGACCGAAGCCCCGGCGAAACTGGTTGGGTGGTTTGATCGGGTATGGACCTATGGATTTGCTTATGGCGAACGGAGTATGAAGCGGCTCTCCAAAGCGCTGGTGATCTGTATTTCAGGACATACCCTTGAAAAGCTGGAAGAATACGGGCATCTGGCGAGCATGAAAACGGTGATGCTGGGGGATAGAATCTTCGATAGAGCCTATGAAAGTAAAATGGTAGCACTTGACGGGACTACCAAAGCGGATATGGAACTACGCTCCAAAAACTGGCCGAAACATTTAGCAACCGCATATCGATTAGATTATGAATTATAAATTATAAATCAAGGCATTTCAGAATGTTTTCATCAGATTTTTAGCATATAATAGAGGCGAAATTCATTATCTGAAAAATAAAGAGGATGGTGACAACTATAGCACTGCTCCTTTATGTCAAGGCAAATCCCAAAAGCGATCAAGAGTCTAGGACTTTTCAAATCTCCGAACATTTTATCCAAACTTACCGGACCCTTCATCCCGAAGACAACGTAGTTACTTTGGATCTATACCGGGAGAAGGTCCAGCCACTTGCCGGCGAGGAGGCAGGATTGACTCATGCCCCTAAAACATCCGATCATCCTTTCCTAAAATACGCTCGCCAGTTCAATCAGACGGAAAAGATCGTTATTGCCGCCCCCTTATGGAACCTGGGAGTTCCTTCGATTTTAAAGGCCTACCTAGACTATGTGATGATCGTCGGAATCAATTTCAGGTATACCGAGGCCGGTCCGGAAGGACTATGCGCCGGGAAGAAAGCCTTGCATATTACCTCGCGGGGCGGCGTTTATACGGAAGAGCCTTACTCCCAATATGAAATGGCCGACCGCTACCTGAGGACGATCCTTGGTTTCCTGGGGATTGCCGATGTCAGGACTATCGCCGCGGAAGGCCTTGATATTAAAGGGGCCGATGTTAAAGCCCTCGTTGAACAAGCCAAGAAGAGAGCGGAAGAAGTAGCGAAAGATTTTTAATCCAGTGAAATAAACTAGTATGGCAGTTAGGGGCCGGTTAATGAACCGGCTTTCTGTTTTCGAATAATATCCGTCCAAAACCAAAAGCTAAAACAAAGGATAATCTACGCATAAAATCGAAATAATCCTTCTTTAGCATTTATTTATGTTTCAAAAAGGAGATATTCCATGCGCATTACGATCATCGGCGGGGCTTACGGCAGCGGCAAGACCGAATTCGCCGTCAACTACGCGAAACACTTGAAGAATGAGGATCAGGGGCGAATCGGTCTGATCGACCTGGATATTGTCAATCCATACTTTCGCTCCCGCGATTTGACGGTTCAGATGGAACAAACCGGAATTACAGTAGTCTCCAGTGAATTGGCCATGGAAAATGTGGATATTCCGGCCCTTTCACCCCGTATTTATAGTTTGCTGCAAGACCATTCCTACCGGGTGGTCGTTGATGTCGGCGGCGATCCGGTCGGGGCCAGGGCGCTTGGCCGGTTCAACCAGTATTTCATGGCTGAACCCTATGATTTCTGGGTGGTAATCAATCCGTTCCGGCCTGAAACCAGAAATGCGGACGAGGCCGCCAGGTTAATCGAAAGCCTTCAAAACGCGGGCCGGATTGGAGCTACCGGTTTGGTAGCCAACATCAATTTGGGACGAGAAACGACTTTGGAAATCTGGCGTCAAGGTTTACCGGTGATCCACGAAATTGCTGGCCGAATGGAGCTACCGATCATGTTTTATGCGGTGGAGAGCGGTTTTTTAGCCGATAATATCGACTTTTTTACGGGTTATCCTGTTTTCCCGCTTCAATTGGCAATGCTTCCGCCTTGGTTGTCCATAAAATAGAGGATTCTGCTATTAGATACATATATATTTACAAAATATTAAGTCGTCAGATCTTCACAATTTGAGTTATAATGACTGTAACACCCAAATTTCATAAGATATGGAGATTGCATTCGACGACTTTTGGGTTTATAATTATTATCAGGTAATAATAAATTTCTACTCGGATTACACGGATTCGCTGATTGAAAGCTGTGTTATATAGCTCAACCTTTTTCATGCGAAATATTAAGTTTTCGGATTTAATTTTTAGAACGATTATTCAATTGTCATAACATTATTAAAATAACACGGAGGAGGACAGGGGATGGCTCAAGTGAAATTCAATGAAGAACGTTGTAAAGGCTGTGAGTTATGCGTCAGTGTTTGTCCGAAAAAAATCATTCATATGGCCGAACGCTTCAACTCTAAAGGTTACCGACCCGCCGAAGTCACCGCGCAGGATCAATGCATCGGTTGCGCCTTTTGCGCCCGGATGTGCCCGGATGTGGTGATTGAGGTTTATAAATAAGAGGAGGTTTTTATATGGCGGAACGTGTGATGATGAAAGGCAACGAAGCTATTGCCGAAGGAGCGATCCGGGCGGGCTGCCGTTTCTTTTTTGGATACCCGATTACACCCCAAAATGAAGTCCCGGAATATATGTCCCGGAGAATGCCGGAGGTTGGCGGGACCTTTATTCAAGCCGAAAGTGAAGTCAGCGCCATCAACATGGTTTATGGAGCTGCCGGCGCCGGCGCCCGGGTGATGACCTCATCATCCAGCCCCGGAATCAGTTTGAAAATGGAAGGGATCTCCTATGCCGCCGGCGCCGAGTTACCGTGCGTGATTGTGAACGTATGCCGGGGTGGACCGGGATTGGGAGGATTAAGCCCGTCCCAATCCGATTATTTTCAAGCTACCAAGGGCGGCGGACATGGCGACTACCGGTTGGTGGTGTTTGCCCCCGCGTCGGTGCAGGAAATTATCGATTTAATGTATCAAGCTTTTGTAACGGCTGATAAATATCGCAACCCGGTAATGGTATTGGCCGACGGTCTCCTGGGACAGATGATGGAACCGGTTACCCTGACCGAAGTCAAAGACCTCCAAATTCCGGCCAAACCGTGGGCTACCACGGGAATGATGAACGGCAAGCCGCAAAGTATCATTAACAGCTTGGGCTTGGTCGGAGAGGATCTGGAGAAGATCAACGTCCGGATTCAAAAGAAATATCAAGCAATCGAAGCTAACGAAGTCCGGTTTGTTGAGGAAGACGTCAAAGAGGCGGATTTAGTTGTCGTGGCTTACGGAACCTCGGCCCGGGTGGCCAAATCGGCGATTGCCAAAGCCAAAGCCCAAGGTAAAAAGGTCGGGTTATTCCGGCCGGTGACTTTATGGCCCTTCCCTTCAAAACAGATCAAGGAATTGGCTGAGAGCGGCAAACGTTTCCTGGTGGTGGAGATGAGCGCCGGTCAGCTAGTTGAAGATGTAAGGCTCGCCGTTAACGGCCGAACTCAGGTTGGCCTTTTTGGCAAGCTCAATGGGACAATTCCGTCCGTAAATGAAGTATACGAAGCAATCATCAAATCATTAACCGGTCAGGGGGTGGCATAGATGGAAAAAGTTTTTGGAAGGCCGGAAGCGTTACAAGATCGGGTTATGCATTATTGCCCCGGTTGCACTCATGGCGTGATTCACCGTCTGGTCGCCGAAGTCATCGATGAGTTGAAAGTCAGGGAGAAGACAATCGGGATCGCCCCGGTAGGCTGCTCCGTAACTGCTTACAATTACTTTAACTGTGACGTCCAGCAAGCCGCCCATGGTAGGGCCCCTGCGGTCGCTACCGGTATCAAAAGGGTTCTACCCGACCGGGTTGTATTCACCTACCAGGGCGACGGAGACCTGGCCTCCATCGGTACTGCCGAGATTGTTCATGCGGCTAACCGCGGGGAGAAGATTACCGTGGTTTTCGTTAATAACGCCATTTACGGCATGACCGGGGGGCAAATGGCTCCGACCACCTTGCCTGGTCAAAAGACAACTACCTCGCCGTTTGGCCGGGATGTTAAAACAATGGGTTACCCGGTAAAAATGACTGAGATGTTGAATACCTTGGAAGCCCCGGTTTTTCTGGCTAGGGTAAGTGTACACGATCCCAAGAACATCAACAAAGCCAAAGAGGCGATTAAAAAAGCCTTTGAATATCAGATTCAGGGGAAAGGTTTCTCCATGGTTGAGGTACTGTCGACTTGCCCGACCAACTGGGGTTTGAGTCCGGTGGAAGCCTTGAAGTGGTTGGAAGCCAATATGATTCCCCAGTTTCCACTGGGAGTAGTAAGGGATCGGGAGGTGGCGGCGGAATGATTTTAGAATCCATTTTTGCCGGTTTCGGCGGTCAAGGCGTGATGTTGATGGGCCAGTTACTAGCTTACTCGGGAATGTATGAGGGGAAAAACGTCACTTACTTTCCTTCTTACGGTCCGGAAATGCGCGGCGGGACCGCTAACTGTTCGGTAATCGTCTCCGATGAACCGGTCGGTTCGCCCGTAATCTCCGATCTTGGTATTTTAGTGGCGATGAACCGCCCTTCCATGGAAAAATTTGAAGCAGCTTTGAAACCGGGCGGAATCTTGTTTTATAATTCGTCATTGATCGATGTCAAACCGAAACGCGCCGATATTAAAGGATATGCTATTTCCGCCAATGAAATTGCCATTGAACTTGGGAATGTCAGAGTCGCAAATATGGTGATAATGGGCGCGATCTTGAAAGCTACCGATGTAGTTAGTCTGGACACGGTAATGAAAGTGTTGACCGAAAAGGTACTAACCGGTAAGAAGAAGGACCTGGTTGGAGTCAACCGGACCGCATTAGAAAAAGGAATGGAATTGGTATCCTAAAAAACAGGGCCTTGGAACAGGCCCTGTTTTTTGACTGCTTCTATTAATTATCAACCAGTTCTTTTACGGAATTTTTTTTCAAAAACTAATCTTAGCTGGAGCACAAAGGATTTTAAGTCTATAACCAATTTCACCTTACTCCCTCCTTTCTTTATCGAACCAGAAAGGGGAAGATCAGCGGCAACGATTGGCATACTTTTTATAGTTTGCTCTATATATATAAATAACTGTTCATTCCCTAGAATCCTTTACCAGTGCGTCTCCAATTCGTCGCCGAACCCTTTCTTGGTTCGGTATTTTTTTTTGGAAACCCGAAAGCCTCTCACCCCCCCCCGCAAACGATTGGTCTGTGTTATACCGAAAGCAGGTTGCATGGCTATTTTAGTACCTCCTTTGAATTACACAGTCTAATATGAACGAGAGCATATTCGAAGATGAAGAATTCGAAAGACAGGAGTCCGGGAACAAGAAGTCCGACAAATTTAAGATGTCAATTATTAGTTTGGTTCAATTAGAAATGTGGTCACTATAAGAATATGTCCTTTTTGTTTTGAATATTCCGATTAAACATAAATTTTCATTATTCTCCTTGATTCCCTTGGGATTGAGAAATATTTTAACGCTTAGAATGTTGACGTGGACGACTATTTAAAAAATCAACTTAACTATCAGACTAACAAGAATAGGAATATATGAAGGAAAAGACAGTTGGCGTCGTTTATAGTTTTAATGTCGAATCGGCAACTATGGTTTAAATCCATAAAGCTCCCAGCTTAACGAGAAATAATGCTCTAGTTCATCACCGAAACAGGCTAATTCAAAAACCTGCTTATTATCTAGCGCTAAAGCTATTCCTACAGTATATCCATGGTCACTATCCACCCCCAATCGATAACGCAGTTTTTCCCGGTGAAGATATATTTGTTCGATCTTAAATTCCGGCCCAGGTCCGCTGGTTCCGGATAGTTTGGTTCCCCAACGGTTACTCCAACGGTAGTATTGATCCCACGTCAACGAGGGGTCTTCACCTGAAGCTGCCGAGAGATAAAAGGACCAATCCGCTCGGCCTCTAACTCCCCATAATGAAACATAATCTCTCAGATCGAGCTTTTTCGAAAAGCCGATTGAAAATAAGGGTTGATCAGCGGAGGATTCAATTTTAAAGAAGATGTCATTTAGATATAATGCGCCGCCGCCATTTATCTTTTTCGAGTCGCCATTCTTGGTCCCTACCGCCTGGAGTTGATAGCGGGCGCCTCCGATATCGGGGAGGAGCGGATTATATTCTTTTGTCAAATCGGGTATTTCAACCTTTGCTAATGGGGTAAAATGTGGTTCAGCAAGGACTAACCGCGAAAAAACCGGGAAATGATCGGAACCGTCCCAGTCAATAACTTCCGCCCCAACCGGTTGCCAATGTCGGCTGTACCAGATAAGGTCGATTTGATAGCGAGGATTATGGGTGGGGAAGGTTTTGGGCAGGAGGAAAGTCGTCCCGATTTGTTGAAATCGAAAGTCTTTTAACAATTTGTTAGATGGTTCCAAATTGAAGTCGCCCGCTATCAACAGAGGTTCCTTAAGATAATCCGTAATCCTCATTATTTCATTTAATTGTTGCATTTGTTCGGCCCAGCCCAAACCGATATGAGTGTTTAAAACACGAAAATAGCGGCCTTCGATCTCGAGGGCCACTTCATTTAAGCCCCGTTGTTCCCGTTGGCTGGGGAGATAATGGTGCCGGTGATATAGGACTTTGTGTTTGGTAAGCACAACATTACCGAATCGGAAAAAAGGAAGATTGGCGTTCATACCGGAAATAATTTGATACCCGGCTGATTCAAAACTTTTGAGATGTCTACCTTCGACCTCTTGTAAGGCGATAACATCCGGCTGTTTCTCTGCGATTAATTCCAGAAAACGCTCTAGGTTCGACTGGCCTACAGAATCACGGCCATTATGCAAGTTTAAAGTCATGATGGTTATTGAAAGAGGATCTTCAGCAGCGGATAAGGATTGTATACTAAAAAACGCCGCCAAAGTAGGGATGAACAAATACCTAATTATTTTTTTCCAGTTACTGAACATTAAATCAAACCTTTTGACAATGATTTTTAGTAATTCCGGAATCAGGCTAATCGGTGAATTAACATTTTAGATGGTTATATTGAAATTTTGCTCACTACAATAATCCGTACTTTGCGTTTTTACTGAATGCGAAACTGTTACAAATATACAACTTTAGAGTCGATAGTTCCTGCTGGGAGTAATTGTAGATTGGATATAAGGGAAAGAAAAGGAAAATGCGACAGTAATGGATTTAAAAGCAAAGCTCTTCAAATTGGCATTTGACCAGTGTAAATAAAGAATTAACTTGACAATTAGAGGTCAAAGGGATATATTGAAATTGAAAATCATTTTCAAAAAGGGTGCTTGGTTTGGAATCTAAAGAAAAACAGGTGTTAACAGAGTATTTACAACAAAACGATTTGAAATATACTGATCAACGCCGGGTGATCTTGGAAGCGTTTTTAGACACGGAATGCCACTTCACAGTGGAGAAACTATACGCTAAGGTCAAAACGGTCAACCCGTCAATCGGCTACACCACTGTTTACCGTACATTAAAGCTTTTTACCGAATGCGGTTTGGCGAGGGAGATGAGGTTTGAAGACGGGATTACTTGTTATGAGCATGGTTTTGAACATGATCATCACGACCATCTTATTTGTTTAAAATGTGGACGGCACATAGAGGTGATTGAACCGGAAATTGAAAAACTTCAAGAAAAGTTAGCTCGAAAACATCATTTTAGAATTGAGCGCCATCGCATGGAACTTTACGGATTCTGCGAGAAATGCCGGATAAAACAATAACTTTAGGTGATATTTTTTTGATAATTAAATGAAAACGAAGTTCATTTTCAGCAGAGAGAAAGAGGGGCAGTTAAAATGTTTGAGATCGTAATCATTGTTCTGATTGGAGTTTTACTTATTTTCTGGTTGAAGCGGAGTCAAGGGACTTCCCATTGTTCCGGATGCAACGGTTGTCCATACCGCTGTCCAAACGCTTCAAATGAATCGGTGGTTGATCGTAGTCCCCAACTCAATCAGTCAACCTTAGATCAAGTTAAGCGCGGTAAAATTTGTTGTATCAAGAGCCTCCCTTCGGGAGCGGTTAAGGATCAGACGATCCGTTTCGGGTTGACTGAAGGTAAAAAAGTACTGTGTCAAGCGGTAATTCCAGGCGGGCCAGTGGTCCTCGAGGTTGATCGTCAGGAAATTGCTCTCGGACGTAATTTGGCAAAACAGATTGGGATAGCGCGGGAGAGTGAAAATAATGAGCAATAATGCTGTTAATATACTGGAAAATGCTAAAAAAATAGTTTTAGTGGGAAATCCGAATTCCGGCAAGTCGGTCTTTTTTAACTATTTAACCGGGATGTATGTCGATGTTTCCAATTATCCCGGAACTACCCTTGAGATTTCAACCGGCCGTTTCGGCCAGGATGAAATAATCGATACTCCCGGAGTATATGGAATCTCATCCTTTAACGATGAGGAAAGAGTCGCCCGGGATGTGATTCTTCAAGCGGATGTCGTGGTTAATATCGTTAATGCCACTCATCTTGAACGGGATTTATTTCTCACCCAACAGATAATTGATACCGGTATACCTATTATTGTCGCCTTGAACATGCTGGATGAAGCCGAAAGGATAGGGTTGGTCATTGACATTGAGGCGTTAAGTGAAGAACTAGGCGCGCCGGTTATTCCGGCGGTGGCGATCCGGAAGAAAGGCCTTGATTTATTAGCCAAATCATTTTCCCGAGCCAAGATTGGAAATTCCGATCCGGAGTTACAATGTAAAATCGATCCAATATCTATAAAAACCGGCAACCGGGGCGAAGCCCTCCTAATCCTAGAGGGAGATCCGGAAATAGCAGCCAAATACAAGTTATCCCCCGGAAATTTACGGGAAGAAATATATTTGAAACGTCGCCAGCGGGTGAATGAGATCGTTGGCAGGGCAATCCAGACTGTTCAAGCGAGAACAAGCCCAAGCCGCACTCTGGGGAAAATGTTGTTGCACCCCTTAACCGGATGGCCGGTCTTGATAGCGGCGCTCTGGTTGATGTATCAATTCATCGGGGTTTTTGTAGCCGGAACGGTTGTCGGGATAACCGAGGAGGGAATTATGACCGGTTTATACGAACCGGCGATACGTAATTTGATCAGCCGGGTTGTTAGCCCCGAATCAATGTTAGGACAAGTTTTAATCGGCGAATTCGGTCTTCTGACCATGACAGTCACCTACTTGTTAGGCTTACTCCTGCCTTTGGTAGTTGGTTTTTATCTGTTCTTGGCAATCTGGGAGGATTCTGGTTATTTGCCCCGGGTCGCAGCTTTAGTGGATCGGTCGATGAACGCTATCGGATTGAATGGGCGCGCCGTAATCCCATTGATCCTTGGTTTTGGTTGCGTTACTGTGGCCACCATTACTACCCGCCTATTAGGTTCGGAGCGGGAACGCCGGATCGCTATTTTTTTATTGGGATTGGCGATACCTTGTTCAGCTCAATTAGGCGTAATCGCCGGATTGCTCGCAGGGGTTGGATTGAACTATATTATCCTTTATTTAGTAGTAATTTTAATGATCTTGGTTACTGCCGGGACTGTACTAAAGAATGTTTTGCCGGGTAAAACCAGTGACTTGCTGATCGACTTACCACCGTTGCGCATGCCCCGGCTGGATAATATTCTCAAAAAAACGGTGATCAAATCCACCAACTTTTTGGTAGAAGCCGCCCCGATTTTCGCATTGGGTTCATTTATGATTAGCATCATGCACATCACCGGGTTATTAGATCTGATTCAAAATGCTTTGGCCCCATTTACCGTCGGTTGGCTCGGTTTACCCGCTTCAGCGGCTACCACTTTTATCATGGGGTTGGTCCGGCGCGATTTCGGCGCTGCCGGGTTGAGTACGATGAATATGACCCCCTTACAAACGGTAGTCTCGCTAATCACGATTACCTTGTTTGTGCCCTGTATCGCTTCGGTAATGATGATTTTCAAAGAACGGAGCAAACGTGAGGCGGCGGCAGTTTGGTTGAGTACCTGGTTGATCGCGTTTCTAACCGGAGGGATCGTGTACCAACTGGCTAGATTATCCGGGTCGAACATTCCTTTGATGTCCCTCATATTTATTGCGGGCTGTCTATTCCTGATAATAATTAGTAAGTCTGCCTGGTTTAAGCGTACCAGCTTTATTAAATGAAACTAAGCCAGTCCTTCCGCGGACTGGTTTTTTGGACGAAGCTGAGAAAATTACAACCGGTGTCTTTTCATCGTAATTTGTGAAGTTTGTCGTTTTGCGGAATCCCCGTCAATAGAATAAAATCTATTAACAAAAATGTAAGTAAAGAGTTTTGATTTAGGGTTTAAAATGATTATCGGAGCGGTCTTTTTTTCTTTAAAAAATGGCAGTTTTATTATCAAAGATTATTTAATTTGAATGGAGTAAATGTGATAATGCTAAAACCGAAAATAATGACTTCTTTACGAGGATACACTTGGGAGCGTTTTGGTTCGGACCTGGCTGCCGGAACAATTGTTGGAATAGTGGCTTTGCCGCTTGCTATCGCCTTTGCGATCGCTTCCGGAGTTTCTCCCGAAAAGGGGATTTTTACGGCAATTATTGCCGGTTTTTTAATATCGACGTTAGGCGGCAGTAGGGTCCAGATTGGTGGACCGACCGGTGCGTTTGTGGTTGTCGTATATGGTATTGTTCAGAAATACGGACTGGAGGGTCTGACCATAGCAACCATAATGGCCGGTGTTATTTTGGTGATTATGGGTGTGGCCCGCTTCGGCTCGATGATTAAATTCATTCCTTACCCGGTAACCGCTGGTTTTACCAGCGGCATCGCTATTATAATTTTTTCTTCCCAAATTAAGGATCTTCTAGGATTGAAGATGGGCGATGTTCCGGCGGAGTTTTTACAGAAATGGGTCTCTTATTTTGAAAATTTGTCATCCATCAATTATTGGGCGGTATTGCTCAGTCTGGCGACGCTATTGATTGTCATCTTCTGGCAAAAAGTTTCCCATCGGATACCAGGTTCTCTAATAGCGTTGGTTTTTGTTACCGCAATCGCTTATCTATTTAAATTACCGGTTGAGACCATTGGAAACCGTTTTGGTCAGATACCGTCAATGTTGCCGGCGCCGGTATTTCCGAAAGTCGACTTTAAAACCATCCAAGCTTTAATCGGTCCTTCGATGACGATCGCCATTTTAGCCGGTATCGAGGCGCTTTTATCGGCGGTTGTCGCCGATGGGATGATTGGCAGTAAACACCGTTCCAATATGGAATTGGTCGCCAACGGGGCGGCTAACATTATCGCTCCGATCTTCGGAGGGATCCCGGCCACCGGCGCTATTGCGCGTACCGCCACTAACATTAAAAACGGCGGCCGAACCCCAATTGCCGGCATTGTCCATGCCCTGGTTTTGTTGTTGATAATGGTTTTCTTCGGTAAATGGGCCTCTCTGATACCACTATCTTGCCTGGCTGCAATATTAGTGGTGGTGGCTTATAATATGAGCGGGTGGCGTTCGTTTATCGGACTTTTAAAAAGTCCCCGCAGTGATGTAATGGTCCTGCTGATTACCTTCAGTTTAACCATACTGTTTGATTTGACTGTCGCCATTGAAGCGGGCATGTTGATGGCGGTTTTCCTGTTTATGCGGCGAATGGCATTGGTCACTAATGTGGAAGCAATCACCAACGAACTTGAGGATCTTGAAGAAACCGTCAATGATCCCTTAGGGATGGAAGGAAGGATTGTGCCCAAAGGAGTGGAAGTATATGAGATTAATGGTCCCTTATTCTTTGGGGCTGCTTACAAATTCGAAGAAGCCCTCAATTTAGTGGATAGTCCGCCCCAAGTCTTGATTATTCGAATGAGGAGCGTTCCGGCCATTGATTCCACCGGATTACATAGTATTAGACAAATCCTGAAAAAGAGTAAAAAACAACAGATAACTTTGATTTTGTCCGGAGTGCAGCCCCAGCCGCTAAAGGCATTGAAAGAATCGGGATTATTTGAGAAGATTGGCAGGGATAATATCTGTAAGAACATTGATTTTTCGTTAAAACACGCCCGTCGAGTCCTCGATGAAAATACAAACCGAAACCGGACTGATACCGAAATTGCATAAAATTGGAAATGCATGAATATAGAGCCGACTATTATAGTCGGTTTTTTAAAATTTAATTGAAAAGCAGGAACTTAGTGATAAGCAACGAAATAATAAAGTTACTATAATAACTTTTCCCGGATAAAAATTTCATAGGCAGTGATATGCAAAATTTTTGCATTTGACACTTTGGCGGTATTATTAAAATTAAAATGAAATGGGTTTTGCGTATTAGATAATTTGTAATATTGCCAATGGGATGAAAAAAGTTATTTTAGAGAGTAATACATAACCAGAAGGTGGTACTATGGAAAAAATTTTCGACTTTTTCAAGAATGTCGGACATCTGTTTCTTTCGATTTTGTCGAGGCTAAAAGTATTTTACCAAATTTTATTAATAATTGTGATTATGGTAGGATTTATTTTTCTTGAAGGATATTTAGGTATAAAGGTCATTGACCAAATGCAACAAGTTTCCAGCGGTGTTTTTACTAGTACTGTCGATGGGTTTAAAACGATCAATGAAACCAGGGAAGAATTGGATAAGTATCGCAAAGAATATCTATTAATTCTTGCCGAAATCAATCCTTCGGTTATTAGCACTAGTATGTTGCTTAATCAAGGGTTGGGCTTGGTTTCGCTCCTTTCCGGCATCGATTCCGAACAGTCATCTTTAATATATCAAGAAATTCAATCTATTAAAGGTATCTTTGAAAAACCAGTTTCCCCAGAAAATTATAACGAATTAGAAACGAAACTAACGCTTGTTAATTTGACTTTGAAAAACATGGAAGACAAAATTTTAACTACCGCCACTGAATCAATGCAGTTTGGAACTAAGTTTTCAGTTGAGTCCAGGAATAACACAATTGAGATTCTGTTAATAAGTCTTTTTTCTTCTATTTTGCTTGCTTTAATCATTACCGCTTCTATTTCAAATCCTTTAAAGTCGATGGTTAATGCAGCCAAGTCTTTAGCTACCGGAAATCTCTCCAAAGATGTTAACGCTCAAGGTTGCCAAGAGGCGACCCAAGTGGTAAAAGGATTGAATGATGCTATCAGCGGTCTTCGAAAACTGGTAGGTGGTATCAATGAACAAGCCCAATTGTTAATCGACGCCAGTAAAGAATTGCAAGACGCTTCCAATGATTCCGGCAGATCCGCCGCTGAAGTAGCCCGGGCGATGGAGGAATTGGCAAAAGCTTCATCGGAACAGGCTGATCAAGTAACTCAAACGGTTAACACCATTACCGAACTGGGCAATATCGTCCGCCAAGTTTCGACCGACACCGAAAAAATTGCCGTTGTATCTGAAAAAGTCGCTGATTCGGCCAAGGTCGGCCAGAAAGTTACCGGAGACGTAGCTACTGAGATTAATGAGTTATATATATCTACCAAGGAAGTCGCTGCGGTAATTGAGGAGTTAAACCGGACATCGGGAGAAATTAGCGAGATTACTTCCGTAATTGGCGGCATTGCCGAACAGACCACTCTACTAGCTCTAAACGCTTCGATCGAAGCTGCCCGCGCCGGTATTCAAGGAAAAGGGTTCAGCGTTGTCGCTAAGGAAACCGGAAAATTGGCAGAGCAATCGAAACAAGCGGCCCAGATGATCGCCGATTTAATTGTTCAAATGAAAACCAAGACCGGCCATGCTGTGGAAGTAATTCAAAAAGGAATTAACCGGGTCGAAGCTGGAAAGAACTTGACTACCGAAGCGGCTGTGGCTTTTGAAAGTATTTTCGAAGAATTAAGGGATGTTCTCGATCAAATCGAACAGGTAGCTCATTCCGCCCGGCAAATGGCAGATAAGAACGAAAGCGTAATTAATATGGTTAGCGGTATCGCGACTATCAGTGAACAAAGTATGGCTAGCACTCAAGAAGTCTCCGCTACCGCCGAAGAGCAGAGCGCTGCGGCCCAGCAGGTTTCAAGTTTAGCCGAAAATTTGGCGTCAATCGCTAATATGCTAAAGGAGTCGGTTGCGGTTTTTGAAATTCATAAAGATAGCAATAGCCAAGCATGAATTAGTAAATAGGGTTGAAATACTTTCCCCATTCCTTGGACACACTATAAAAAAATGGAATGGGAGATGAGATTGTTGGATAGGCTATCCTTGATTTTAATGATTATTGGCGCTTTAAATTGGTTATTAATCGGATTGTTCCGTTACGATCTGGTTGCTAACATGTTTGGCGGTCAAGCGGCGCCGTTTAGCCGGATTATTTATTCCCTGGTTGGACTGGCAGGGTTATACGGAATTAGTTTACTCTTTCGGGAACGTGAACAAATAAGAAATAATTAACAATTAACCAGCTGGGGGAGGTTTTGTCCCCCGGTTTTTTTATATAGACAAATAAACTGAAATAACGAATATCCCCGTTTTGATTAATGATCCGATTGAATCAATAAAATCAATTAAAATCGCGGAGGGAAGAATATTGGAAGATGTTGCGCGGATGCTAAAAAGCGGGCCAAAACAAGATTTAAACAGGAAAGAATATCTGATGAAGAGGAAACGATAAAAAAGGCAGCGAAAAGTTATGTTAAGGAATTAGGTAATCTATAAAAGTCTTGTCAAATCCGTCCCAGTAAACAAAGATTCGTGGAAAAAATAGCAAACTATTGGAAAAAGACTCTTTATAGTGGTATAATAAAATATATTTAATATAAAAGGCAAATCCGGTGAAAACTATAGACGCAAAGCCAAAGGTCTAAGTGCGCTTTAAGTGGCTATGTTCGCCCGGTTGTTGGAAAGTTGTTGCGATGTTTTTACTTTGACCCTGCTTAAACAGCTGGTTATCATTTTATAATTTGCACTAACAATCCTACATCCTGGAGGTTAAGATGGAAAAAGTGGCTGTGGAAAAATTAACTGCCGGAATGGTACTAGGGCGCTCGATCTTTCAATCCGATGGAAGAATCTTGGTCAGAAAGAATGTGGAGATTTCCTCGTCAATAATCACTAGACTAAAAGAACTGCGTTTCCCTGCCGCTTATGTAGAAACAGCCGCTAATAGTGATCTAACGGAGCCGGTTTCAGATTTAACCCGTTCCGAGGTTATCCAAAGTGTAGCGAGGTTGGATTCGACCTTCCGGAGCGGGAAAGGAATTAATTTCCTAGCTTGTAGGGCGCCGCTTCAGAAAATGATATTCGAGGTAATGGAGAATAAGAATATTCACATGAGTACTATTGAGATTAGGTCCTTAAACGATTCCATTTATAATCACATGGTTCAAGTATGTATGATCGCGGTGAAAATTGCGCTGAATATGGGCTATGATCAAGCGAAGCTATTTGAATTAGCATTGGGAGTTTTGTTCCACGATATTGGAATGACTAGAATTGCGTCTGATGTATTAAACCGGATCGGAGGCCTTACCAACGACGAGATCGCCCAGATTAAGACCCATCCGAAGGTGGGATACGATTTGATCAATCAAAGCCGGGATCTTCCCGGAGCCGCTGCGGAAGTAGCTTTCCAACATCACGAAAGATATAACGGTTCCGGTTACCCTCGTAAGCTTGCCGGTCTTTACATTCATGAATATGCCAGAATAGCGGCGGTCGCGGATGTATTTGACGCCATGACTACTGAAAAACCTTATCGCCCTGCTAAATCAATCAACGATACCTTAGAATATATTCAAAGCCAGAAAGGAGCGGAATTTGATCCTTTGGTGGCGGACGCGTTAGTAGTAGCTGTTGCTGGAGACGGATGATAGATATGTTTCATGTCTTTGATTTCCTGAGAACCGAAAGGAGTGAAGTGAATGAATCATTTTGTGATGGATGCCTTTCACGGGTACCGTTCACGTTTGGATGATATGATGTTAGTTTATGAAGCGTTGGAGGAGATCCCGGAAAAGTTGGGAATGAAAGCGGTCATGCCGCCGTTTATTCTGCCTTATTACAATGGCGTGGTTCCCGAGGATTGTGGTATTAGCGCCTTTGTATTTTTGGGCGGCGGACATTTTACCATTCATACGTTTTCATTCCGGGAGACCTATTTTATAGATTTACTTTCACCAGAAGCTATTGATACCGTGAAGGTGGAAAAACTAATTAAAGACGCTTTTCCCGCAGAGCAAGTCAGATCTTATTGCCTGGAAAGGGAACGCCGGGAAACCTTTCCGGCTAAAATAGAAATAAATAAGGAATTGGATTTTGGGCCGCATCTTTTTCTGGATTTGAAAAATTATTCCGGCCCTAAGAAGATGGATGATTTATTCACCTTCTTTGATACCATGCCCTTTAACATCGGAATGACCCCGATTATCAGGCCGATTATGGTTAAAAATACGATAGGAGATGAGAAAGTGACTTCGATATTGACAATGATTGCGGAGAGTCATATCAGTCTCCATTATTTTGAAGAAACCGAACGGGCCTATTTTGATCTTTTTTCCTGCAGGTTTTTTGATGATGACAAAGTTAGTACTAAGTTGAAGCAGGTATTACAGAGCGAGATTGTAAACGAGACGCTAATCTCACGGGGCAGTAAATATCAATATTATAAGAACGATACAGCCGCGCCGGTGATGGATAATCGGGCTTGGCTAAAGAATGTTTATCAAAGATAACCATAGAAAATAAAAACACTCATCTGCTCTAGTAAAACTTTGATGTGCATGGGGTGTCGCAAAACTACTTTTTTAGTAGCCGGTGATGCCCTTTTTTACTTTATAAAATATCCGAAATAATCAACGAGATACGAAACGACAGCATATTAGCGCCTAAAGGTCACAAAATGCGATCAAAATGACAAAATTTTTGGTAGACACCCTAAATCTAGGGTTATATAATATAGATATATACAATATGTAGTGTTTGGAGGTGGGACGTTGAATTGCCCTTTTTGCAGCGGTTTAGATAGTAAGGTGATTGATTCGCGGGCTTCCGAAGAAGGAAATGCTATCCGTCGCCGCCGGGAGTGCTTGGTTTGTCAAAAACGTTTTACCACCTATGAACGGATTGAGGAAGCCCCGCTAATTGTGATTAAAAAGGACGGGCGTCGGGAGCCTTTCGATCGGGCTAAAGTATTAAACGGACTGGTGAAAGCTTGCGAAAAGAGGCCGGTTTCTTATGCAATCCTTGAAAAACTGGTCGATACGGTTGAACGGGAACTGCGTAATCGCATGGAACAAGAAGTGGCTAGTACCGTCGTCGGTGAATTAATCATGGAAGGTTTAAAAAACATCGATGAAGTCGCTTATGTCCGTTTTGCATCGGTTTATCGGCAGTTTAAGGACTTGGGCGACCTGATGCATGAATTACAAAATTTGCTAGGTAAATGAACTGTATAATGCAACCTATAAAAAACATGGAGGAGAGTTCATGGCAAAGAATTTGATGGAAATCGGGGAACCGAACGAATTAAAAGGTGGAGAAAACAAGGTAGTCAACTTTCTTAACCGCAACCGCGAAAAGGCTTTTCGTTCTATCCGCAAACGGGATGGAAGAATTGTAGAGTTTGACATCGAAAAGATTGCCAGCGCTATTTTTAAAGCTGCTAAAGCAGTGGGTGGCGAAGATCGGCAATTAGCCGAGGAACTAGCGGAAATTGTAGTCCAATATATACATAAACAGTTAGGTTTAGGGATCCCGTCCGTTGAAGAGGTCCAGGATGCGGTGGAAAAAGTGTTAATTGAAACCGGACATGCTAAAACAGCCAAAGCTTATATCCTTTATCGGGCCCGTCGCACTAGACTTCGGGATTCCAAGTCGGAATTGATGGATGTGGTAGAAGATATTTTAGTAGAAACTAGCCGGGAAAATGCAAACATTAGCAATTCACCGTCTGCCAAAATGCTTCAAATCGCGGCGGCGGCTAGTAAACGATATTATTTAAGCCGTTTAATTCCGGAAGATATGGCTCAAGCTCATTCCGAAGGTGACTGTCACATTCATGATCTTGATTTTTACGGCAAGACTTTGACTTGCGTCCAAATCCCCTTAAAACGTTTATTGGAAAATGGGTTTAATAACGGCCACGGTTTTATTAGGCCACCAAAACGACCGGCTTCTGCCGCTGCTTTAGCCGCTATCATCCTACAAAGCTCACAAAATGATATGCACGGCGGTCAGTCGTTTGCTGCTTTTGATCGTGATATGGCCCCGTTCATGGTGGGCGCATCTGAAGATGAAGTTTTTCAAGCGATGGAAGCTTTGATCTACAACTTGAACTCCATGCATAGCCGGGCCGGAGCTCAAGTGCCTTTTAGCAGTATTAATCTGGGTTGCGACACCTCTCCGGAAGGGCGGTTGGTTACCAAATCCTTGCTATTAGCCTATGAGAAAGGGTTAGGCCGGGGAGAAACGCCGATTTTTCCAAATATAATTTTCCGCTTAGTAAAAGGGGTTAATTTTAATCAGGAAGATCCTAATTACGATCTTTTCAAATTGGCCATGCGCGTCTCGGCTCAGCGGTTAAACCCGACCTATGCCTTTATGGACGCTACCTTTAATCATGAGTATGGGAACGAAGTCGCTTATATGGGTTGCCGGACTAGAGTAATTGCCAATCGTCATGGAGCAGCGATCTCCGACGGCAGGGGCAATCTTTCCTTTACAACCATTAATCTGCCTCGCTTGGCCTTGAAAAGCGGCGGAAATTTGGAAGCCTTTTATAGTGAATTGGAAAGATTGATGAGTTTGGCTGCCCGCCAGCTATATCACCGGTTTCGGATTCAATCCCGGTTACGTGTCAAAGACATGCCGTTTTTAATGGGACAAGGGTTGTATTTGGATTCGGAAAAGTTATCACCCCAGGACCAAATCACTCCAGTGATTAAACACGGCACTCTGTCAATCGGTTTTATTGGGTTGGCTGAAACTTTAATCGGTTTAACCGGATACCATCACGGACAGGACCAAAGCGTCCAGCGTTTGGGATTGGAGATCGTTGGTTTTATGAGGAAAATGGTGGATAACTTTTCCGAAGAATACGATCTTAATTACACTTTGCTAGCTACTCCGGCGGAAGGGTTATCCGGCCGCTTTATCAATCTGGATCGTCGCCGGTTCGGGGTGAAACCCGGTATTACCGATAAAGAATACTATACCAATAGTTTTCATCTTCCGGTAAATTATGATATTTCATCATTTGAAAAAGTTACCCTGGAAGGGCCGTATCATAAACTTACCAACGCCGGGCATATCAGTTATGTGGAATTAAAAGCGCCACCGGTTAATAACCTTGAAGCTTACGAGGCTTTGGTGAAACATATGGCCCATGCCGATATGGGTTACGTCGGTATCAATTTTCCGGTGGATGAATGCCCCAATTGTTTTCACAGAGGTGTAATTGAAAAAGAGTGTCCCGCTTGCGGCTCCGCTAATATTCGCCGGATTCGCCGGATCACTGGTTACCTCTCTACCGTAGATCGTTTTAATGATGCCAAACAAGCTGAACTGCGTGAACGGGCAATTCATGGTTGATCAAGAGATGGCTCGGATTGCGGGTGTTGCTACCGAAAGCGTTGTCGATGGTCCCGGAATCAGGAGCGCGATCTTTTTTCAAGGATGCCCTCATGCTTGCCCGGGCTGTCATAACCCTGACACATGGCGATTTGACGGCGGAAAAGAAATTAGCCTAACCGAACTAATCCGGTTACTGGATTTAAACCCTTTGGTTACGGGTGTGACATTTAGCGGTGGCGAACCATTCCAACAGGCCCCGGTAGTCGCGATTCTCGGAAATTACCTTCGGAAGTTGGGATTGAATATATGGGTTTATACCGGATTTACATGGGATTTTTTAATGGCCAATCTGGATCGGGCAGGGTATAAAGAATTAATAGAGGTTGCCGAAGTTTTAATTGACGGGCCGTTTGTCCAGGAACAACGAGATCTTTCCCTTTTATTCCGAGGCTCGATAAACCAACGATTGATTAAAGTAGCGGAAAGCATGGCTTCGGGAAGTATAGTCCTGTGGCAGCCGCCGGGGATGGGTGTTGGTTATGGGATGGGTTGAAACTAATCATGCGGGGATCAGTCTTTATCAATGTCAGGAATTAAATGATGATCAGGTGGTCCAAGGCTTTTCCACTAGGGATTCGGGTAATATGGCCTTGCATATCGAAGATGATCCTAACAAGGTTCTCGACGGGCGGAAATTATGGTTGCAAGCTTTAGGCCTAGGTCTGGAACAGCTCGTCGCCGGTGTTCAAGTCCATGGAACCAAGGTGGCTTTAATTGAAGAAACAACGGCGGGAGCAGGGGCTTTCAGTTTAATCGGAGCCATTCCTGAAACCGACGCCTTAATCACTAAAAAACCCGGGGTTATCTTAGCGGTCTTTACTGCGGATTGTACTTCGATTTTTATTTATGACCCGGTTACCCCGGCAATTGGGTTGGTACATGCCGGTTGGCGGGGTACGATCAATGGGATAGCTAGTATTGCCGTTAAACAAATGGCCGATGAGTTTGGCACTATTCCCGGGGATTGCCTGGTGGCTATGGGGCCTTCAATCTGCGGCGCTTGTTTTCGGGTTGATCGGCAATTAGCGGAAAGGTTCGCTAAAGTTCATAGCCAGGTTGTAATCGAAGATGAATTCGGGTCCAAGATCGATTTGCAAACCTTTAATAAGCTGGATCTTATTGGGATTGGGGTTCCTCCGGACCATATCTATGAGACTCAATTGTGTACCAATTGTCAACCGGACCGGTTCTTTTCGTATCGGGCGGAACATGGAAAAACCGGCCGGATGATGGGGATAATCGCGTTAAAACGCAAAGGCCACGGATTAAGCTGATGATACTGATTTAAGCTGTTCTCAAAAGAGAAAATTTTTATAACCTAATATTTATAAAGTTAATGGAGCGATCTTTTGAAATCCGAATATTCTGGTAGTAAAAGGTATAGGGCTCCCCGCGGTCAACGAAATCTTCTCAAGTTTATATGTTTTTCGGTTGTGTTAATATTAGTAATTGAAACCGGTCGGATCTTTTTGGGGATTTGGGTTGCTAAGCCAGTTGTCGCTCAATGGGGGGTAATTGAAAAAGGTTGTTGGGTGGAAGCCCTCTTTTTGAGAGAGGAATCTTTGATCACCAGCGATCTCGAAGGTGGCCTGAAACAAAAGGTTGAAAACGGAGACAGAGTGCCACGGGGATCCGTAGTCGCTTATGTCAGTCCCGGTTTTGGTTTGGCTGCGGAACCCGATGCTTATCTGCTTCGATTGGAAAAAAGGTTATTTACTTTGCTTTCCGAGGAGGAAGCGTTAGATTTAGAACTTAAGCGGGTTGATAAGGAAATTCAACATCGAACTGAGATTTTAAAAAAGTCTTCCTTAAAGTCTTCCACAGTTAAAGATGTTAAAGAAGATTTAGGATCTTTAGAGCAGGAGAAAGGGCAGATATTACGAAATATCAAAAGCTTGAGAGAGCAAATCATTAAAACCAGGGTATCAATTAAAGGAGAGACACGGGGATTCAAATCAGTTTTAGCTCCGGATACAGGTTATCTATTTTTCCAATATGATAAATGGGAAGGGAAATTAACTCCAGATCATTTTTCCGAACTTTCCGAGGAAGTATTTAAGGATAATTTCTCGTTAAAACCGGTGAGCGGTCGAGTTAAGATTGGAGCGATCATCGCTAAAATAATCAGCCCTTTTGATCAAATAATAGCTGTTAAGGCTGATACCACAATAATTGGGTCGCCGTCCAAAGGTGATTTTTGGTGGTTAAAAACCAACGATAGTTTGCATAGAGTAACTGTAAAAAGCATTATTCCCCTAGCTGAGCAGGGAGTGATTTTGGCTTTTGATGATCCGGGAATCTTCCAACAATATCTACCTAACCGGCGGGGCAAAATTTTTGTGATCTATAAAAAAGTCAACGGAGTGACAGTTCCCAACCAAGCCATTATTAGAAAGGAAGGCCGGACCTTTGTCAAAATACCGAAAGGAGATGGTTATAGGCTCCAGGAAGTTCAGGTACTGGAAACCGATGGGGATAAGGTTGTGATTGAAGGAATCGATTTTGGGACCACTATTATGTCACGATAGGAGGCCTGTACTTGAAGAAAAATTATATCCTGGATACCAGTGTGTTAGTTCATGATCCCAGAGCTTTAACTGCATTCGAAGATAACGATATTATCATTCCCATAGCCGTAGTCGAAGAGATTGACGGCCATAAAAAAAGACAAGATGAGGTAGGCCGCAACGCAAGATGGGTGTCAGCCTTTTTAGATAAACTAAGAGCAGTCGGGCATTTGGATACCGGTGTTTCTTTGGGAGAGCAGAAAGGCAGGATCCGAGTGGAACTCAATCACCAAGAAGTTGAAAAACTCCCGCCAACTCTAGACCGGAACAAGATCGATAATCGGATCATCGCTGTAGCCCACGCGCTGGCAGGAGGCAGTAAAATGCCGGTTATTTTGGTGACCAAAGATATTAATATGCGCATCAAAGCTGATGCGTTAGGTATTTCCGCCGAAGATTATGAAACTGATAAGATCGAAATTGAAGAGGTTTACACCGGAAGTCGGAATATTAAAGTTGAGCCGGAAGTGATCGATAGCTTTTTTAAAGCAGGCGAAGTAATTCTCAAGGCAGAGAATTTATATCCAAACCAAATGGTTATCCTCGAAGATAGCTTCGGCTCATCAAAATCAGCCTTAACCAGGCATTTAAACGGAGGCAAATTGGTTCCGCTTCGTTACGGCAATCAAGATCCTTTTGGATTAAAAGCCAGAAATAAGGGGCAAAAATTTGCCTTGGATCTATTACTCGATGAGGAAGTCCGTCTGGTGACGTTAATCGGTAAGGCGGGTACCGGTAAAACCTTGATTGCGCTGGCTTCAGGACTTCAAAAAGTAGTTGAAGAATCTAGGTACCGGCGGCTTGCAGTTTCCCGGCCGGTAATTCCAATGGGAAATGATCTTGGTTTTTTACCGGGAGATATCAACGAAAAATTACGTCCCTGGATGCAACCGATCTATGATAATTTAGAATTTCTCTTTAATAACCGTGATAAGAATGAAAAAATTGACCAGCTGGTTAACAGTATGAAAGACTTAAATATTCTGGAATTGGAAGCTTTGACCTATATCCGGGGCCGGAGTATTCCTAACCAGTTCTTACTGGTAGACGAGGCCCAAAACTTATCGCCTCATGAAATTAGGACTGTAATCACCAGAGTAGGGGAGGGGACAAAAATCGTCCTTACTGGGGATCCTTATCAAATTGACCATCCCTACTTAGATTCAAATAGTAATGGATTGACTTTTGTTGTCGAAAGATTTAAGAATGAAAAAATCGCCGGACACATTACTTTAACCAAAGGAGAACGCTCCGATTTAGCCGAATTAGGGGCTAAATTGCTAGCCTAATCATGAGTATCGCTACTAATTTGGAAGAGATTCACCAACGAATTAATCAAAGCGCTATGAGGGCCAACCGCGATCCTAAGTCAATTAGGTTGATTGCGGTTACCAAATATGTGGCTGTCGCGGAAATGAATGAAGCGATCAAGGCGGGAGTCGTTGAAGTCGGCGAAAACCGGGTCCAGGACGGAATCGCTAAATTCCCGTTGCTTCTCGGTAACGTGACCAAGCATATGATCGGCACCTTGCAAACTAATAAAGTAAAGTCCGCCTTGGAACATTTTGATCTGGTCCATTCAGTTGATCGGATTAACCTGGCCGATGAGTTGATGAAACAATCAGTCAAAATGAAAAAAAAGGTAGAGGTTTTGCTCCAACTGAATTTAACCGGGGAAGAAACTAAACACGGGGTTTCAGAGGAAAAATTACCGGAGTTAATCAAAAGAATCAGTTCTTCCGAATATCTAATACCGGCAGGTTTGATGACCATGGGTCCGATGGCCGATGATCCCGAAAGGGTAAGACCCACTTTTCGAAGAATGCGCGTGATTTTCGAAGCAACAGCCCGCGACCTGAAGTTGGGACCAAGTTGGCGCTATTTGTCAATGGGAATGAGTCAGGATTATCAAGTGGCGGTGGAA
Source organism: Bacillota bacterium (assembly GCA_023394955.1). Taxonomy (GTDB): domain Bacteria; phylum Bacillota; class UBA4882; order UBA8346; family UBA8346; genus JAAYHS01. The sequence continues at coordinate 41,246 of JAEWZY010000010.1, read as the reverse complement.
GAAGGGGCTAATTTGCTTCGAATCGGGACAGCTATCTTTAAGCCGGAATGAGGTGAGTTAGGGTGCCGAAATATGAAAGCGAAGGGTCTAATCGAGGAATGTTTGAAAAATTTTTAAATCTCTTCGGGTTTGAAGCCGAAGAAATCATTGAAGAAGAGGAACCCATGTCACAGGGCGCTTATTATAATCACAGTCCTCGGGAACGCGGTAAATTGGTCAAGTTGAACAATACTACCAAACCGGTAAAAATGTTAATCATTGAGCCGGAAAGTTTTGAAGAGGTTCAATCCATTGTGGACCATCTTAAAAACAGACGAGTAGTAATCATTAACCTTGAAGAGACTGAAAAGGGAGTTGCCCGAAGGATTGCCGATTTTGTAGGCGGGGCCATTTATGCTCTTGACGGAAGCATGCAGCGGATAAACGGGTCGATTTTTTTATTCACTCCGGCCCATATCGAAGTAGCCATGCCTTTACATACCGACTTTAGAGAGAGAGAGAAGGAACGGGAGATTTCTTCTCAAAGTTCGCCGGCTTTTTTTCGAAGTGAGCGGGAAAGGTAGGAGATAGGAGTTTGGATAGATTAGGAATGGTAGGAGGCGGGGCTATGGGCTCGGCCTTGTTAGATGGGGTCATTCAATCCTGCCTACTTAAACCGGATTCTGTGTTTTTAGTGGAAACGGACCAAGTAAAGGGAGAATCTCTCCGTAAACGGTGGGATCTTAAACTTTGCGGATCTTTAGGAGAACTGACCCGGGAATGCCGATTAATCATGTTAGCTGTTAAACCTCAAGTTTTACCGGCTGTCCTTCGGGAACTTAGGCCGACGATCACCCCTGATCATTTGCTAATCTCGATTGCCGCCGGGATAAGCTTGACAGCCCTTGAAGAACAAATCCCTCAGGGGAGATTCGTGAGAGCGATGCCTAATACCCCGGCCCGAATCCGGCGGGGGGTGGCCGCTTACGCTACCGGGAATAATATCACACCTGCCGAAGCGGAACAGGTGGAAGCAATCTTCGGATGTGTGGGACAAGCCCTATCAGTACCGGAACATTTGATGGATGCCGTAACTGCCATAAGCGGTAGTGGACCGGCTTATGTATATTATTTGATCGAAGGGTTAATCGATTCCGGTGTTTTACTGGGACTGGGAAGGGATCAGGCCCGAACTTTAGCGGTCGAAACTTTTATCGGGGCCGCGGAAATGTTAAAACAAAGCGGGGAACACCCGGCCAGGCTCCGCAACGAGGTTACTTCGCCAGGGGGCACTACCGCGGCGGCGTTATTCGAATTAGAGAAAGCCGGCGTCTCCGGAATATTGATGACAGCGGTCCAAGCGGCAGCCCGCCGCTCGGCGGAATTAAATCAAAAGCTCTAATTTAGAGAATATAACCAAACCAAAATGACAGGTGATAGGATGACCGATAATTTGCAAACTGTCGATCCGGAACGAAAGATATTGTTGGCCCAGATCAATAACTTGGCCGAAAAAGCCCTTCGGGACCAAGAACCCCAATGGACTGATTTTTTAGAGCCGCCCGATCGAGAGCAGGTTCAAGCGGTTTTAGTTTGGAACACGCGGGTAAGGTTTAATTCCTTCGGGGGTTATACCAAGGCCGAACGGAAAAGAATGGTAATTTATCCCGACTACTATATTGTAGAAACCATCCAACCGGCGCTTTCTTTTTTGGAAATCACCGTTAAAAGTCCGGAACCGCTGAGCCACCGGGATTATTTGGGATCAATCCTCAGCTTGGGATTGAAACGGGAAAAACTAGGCGATCTGCTGGTTGCCCCGGATCATTGCCAGTTGGTATTGGTACCGGAATTAGTTGATTTTTTAAGGATCCATTTGAATAAGGTCGGCAATCACCCGGTGGAATTGGCGGAGATCGATCCTGAAGGATTAAATCCTCCCGAACAACGGGAAAAGGTGATCCGGAGCACAGTGGCTTCACTTAGGTTAGATGCTATCGCCGGATTGGGTTTTGGGGAATCCCGCACTAAGATGGTACGGGAAATCCGTTCCGAACGGGTGAAGGTGAATTGGAAGGTTGCCAAAAACCCCGATACGTCATTAGAACCCGGAGCAGTGATCTCCATCCGCGGCAGGGGCCGAGTGATTTTTAAGGAGATTACCGGCACTTCTAAAAAAGGTCGGATTGGGATAGTTTTAGTGAGAATGTTGTAATAAGGAGAGTGATCGCTATGTTCACCCCGGTTGATCTGGAAAATATCTTTTTTCGCCGCGGCGTTCGGGGCTATCGAGTTAGCGAGGTCCAAGAGTTTATGAGCAGGTTGACTCAGGATTATGAATATCTTTACCGGGAAAATATCGATTTAAAAGAACAAATCGAAAACCTAAACAATAAGCTCAGCCAATATCTGCTCGTTGAAGAAACGTTACGCAATACTATGCTTTTGGCCCAAGAGACTTCTGAAGAAGTAAAAACAGCCGCTAAAAAAGAGGCGGAGTTGATCTTACAAGAAGCCGAACAGCAAGTGGAAAAAATCCGGCATAAAATTAAGGTAGATACTGAAAATGAGCTAAAGAATCTGGCGGTTTTGAAAAATCAAGCCGAATTTTTCAGATGTCAGTTTAAGAGTTTTTTGAATGGATTGTTGGAAGTCGCCGATAACCAATTGGATCTGAATATTATTTGGGAGCAAGTTGAAAAACGGAACCCGGAGGCGGCCAGAATTTTGAAGGAGAATGACCCCGAGCATGGAGGGGCCCGGAGTCAGCAGAATGATGGTTGACTTAAGGACTTTTTAAAATTCTACTAATCTAATCAAATATAATCAAATATAAGTACCCATATTTGTTATATGGGTATTCTTTCTTTACCTTGCGATCATCATCCCGGCTACAATCGCCAGCAGAAAAACGAACCATTCATTGAGCAGACCTACTAGGAGCAAATGTCTACTGTCTCTGATTTGAACCGAACCCAGATATAAGGAAAGCACATAAAAAGTGGTTTCACTGCTTCCCTGAATGATTGAAGCCATCAATCCCAGTGGAGAATCCGGTCCGTGCTTTTGGAGCAGCTCAGCGGTGAAACCTAAAGAAGCGCTTCCGGATAAGGGTTTTAAAAGGCCGAGAGGAACCAGTTCCGCCGGGATACCCAACCCGTTCAGGACTGGTTCTAATAAGTTCACCAAAAAATCCAAAGCTCCCGACGACCGGAACAGTCCAATCGCCACAAAGATCGCCAGTAGGTAGGGGGTTAACTTAAACGTAGTCTTAATCCCTTCCATCGCACCTTGAATAAAAACCTCGTATAAACGAACTTTTTTCAAGACTCCGGCTCCAAAAATCGTAAAAATAATTACCGGGATCGCCCAGTGGGAAACGGATATGAGAAGAGCCATAGTTCTCGCTCCTTTCAGAAATGGTTGATTTATGTGTTCCGTATATTTGGGTCCATTATTTTTGATTGCTCTTTTCTTTTCTTGATCCACTTTAAAGGGTTCATTTTAATCGCTAAATAATTCAGTGTTAGACTGAAAGCAGTGCCTAAGATCGTAATAATCAATAACGGTATTAAAATGAGGGCCGGATTTTCCGAACCGGCCTGGGAACGGATGGCAATTAAAGTAGAAGGAATGACGCATAATCCCCCGAATATTAAAATCATAAAGGTGCAAATTGAATTGGAGGCCCGTTCCGGGTTGGAGTTATGAGACTGCAATTTTTCCATAGTTTTTAAACCTAATGGAGTGGCCACATTTCCCAGGCCAAGCAAATTGGCGGCTATAGTCAGCGAAATCATTCCGAGCGCCGATTGATCCTGCTTTAAATCGGGAAACAAAAGAGATAATAAGGGTCGGAACAGTTTAGCTATCCCGGCGGTGATTCCGGAAGCCTCGGCGATCTTCAGTATCCCGGACCAAAACGCGATCATCCCGGCCAAACCGAAAGCAAATTCAACAGCCTGCCGGGAGCTGTCAAAAACAGCCGGGGAAATTTGAGCGGCTTTGCCCGAGGCGGCGGCTATCCCGATGCCTAGTCCCAAAAGCAACATCCAGACGGTATTGATCATTGGGTGGCTCCTTTCGTTAAGGCATAAGGCTTATGCCTCGCGTCTCTTGCCTCATGTCTATACTATACATACGCTGAATGGGTGAAAATCAGGATGGCGACTTTTTCCCAAAAAGTGAAAGATGAAATTATTAGGCAGCAATTATCAGAACATAAGCATTGCCTCCGGGCTGAACTGGCCGCGATTATTCATATGGCTGGGAGCTTGCATCTAACCGGGCGAGAACAGGTGTCACTCTCGGTAGTCACCGAATCCGCCGGGATAGCCCGGCGGATTGTCAAGCTGTTCAAAGCCACTTATCAACTGGAAGGAGAAATTTACGCCGAAGAAATCGGCAAATTAGGGAAATTGCGCCGTTATAGGATTGTTATCCCGGCGCAACCCGAATTGAACGGATTATTTACGGAACTCGGTATGTTTTCAAGAGATAATTTATTGGAGAGTGATATCAAGCCACAATTAGTAAAAGAGCGTTGTTGTCAAACTTCTTTTTTAAGAGGGACATTCTTAGCGGCCGGTTCGGTAACGGATCCTAATAAGAAAACCTACCACCTGGAAATGGTCTCTTCTAACGAAGATTTTGTAAATGGATTAGTCTATTTGCTAAATATTTTAGGGATCAAGGCGAAGATCGGCCAAAGAAAAGATAAGTTTGTGATTTACTTAAAGGATAGCGAAATGATCGCTAAATTTTTATCGCTGATTAACGCCAATACCGGTGTGATCAAATTGGAGGAAGTGAAAGTCATTAAAGGCCTTCGCGGCGAGGTCAACCGGTTGGTCAATTGTGAAACCGCTAACCTAGAGAAATCCCTGTCCGCAGCTTGGAAACAGGTTGAAGTCATTCAAAACTTGCGTCAGAGCCCTATTTGGCTTAGCTTACCGGAGAAACTGAGGATAACGGCTGAACTTAGATTAGAGCATCCGGAAGCGAGTTTGAAAGAATTGGGCGAGCTTCATCAACCACCCCTTAGTAAGTCGGCAGTTAACCATCGCTTGCGATTGATCCGGGAACGGGCAATGGGAGAGAGAAGCCGGGAGCCATGATCCAGGAGCCGGCAAGTTCATATTACTTTTTGGTGAAAAAAGCCACCGGTGGGAAGGAATTTAATTACGAAAAGAGAATGTTATCAGTTACTTAAGGGTATAAATGGAATAGAAATTTTTTTAGCGTTTAGTGGGACATAAATTTTCTTGTCGGGACAAATCTGAGCCCGCCACGGGTTAAACAAATGATGGATAAATTGTTAGCGCTCCAACAAAAAATAGTACCGGAAATTTTCCCTCTAATTCTGACCAGATATCAGATTCTCCGTTCGGTTAATTTTTGGCAGCCAATTGGCAGGAGGGCTTTGGCTGAAAAGCTGCGGGTCCAGGAACGGAAGATCCGTAATGAAGTTGATTTTTTAAAGGAACAGCAACTGCTTTCTTGTACTTCGGCGGGAATGGAAGTTACTCAGCCAGGCCAAATTTTATTATGGGAAATGGCTGATTATATTCGAGAAATACAAGGTTTAAATCTGATGGAGCAAGAGATTGTTTCGGTTTTTCCGGTAAAAAAAGTAATGATCGTCCCGGGGGATGTGGACCAGGATGAGACCGTTAAAAAGGATTTAGCCCGTTTGACCGCTGATTACTTAAACCAGCAGTTAACAGACGGGTCCATCTTGGCCGTTACCGGAGGAACTACTTTGGCCGAGGTAGCTGCAGCCCTTGCTATTTCCTCCACGAAAAGAGATATTACAGTTATACCGGCCCGGGGCGGTTTGGGTGAGGAAGTAGAGATTCAGGCTAATACAGTTGCCGCTAATATCGCCAAAGGATTGGGCGCTAGTTATCGTTTGCTACATGTTCCCGACGACTTGGGAGCAAAGTCGATTCGATCAATCACCGAGGAACCTAAGATTAAAGAACTTCTTGAGTTACTACGACAGGCCAGTGTGGTCCTGCACGGGATAGGCCTAGCGGAGGAGATGGCGCGGCGACGAGGGTTGACTTCGGAACAGATCGGGGCTTTAGTGGAACAAGGCGCTGTCGGGGAGGCGTTTGGTTATTATTTTGCGGTCGACGGTAGTGTGGTTCATTCTACTTCCAGTGTAGGCTTGCAATTAGCCGAACTCAAATTAATCAATCAAGTGGTGGCTGTTGCCGGTGGTAGAAGCAAAGCGGCAGCGGTCCGGGCTGTGTTGTCCAATGGGCCCCGAGATATCCTGATCATTGATGAGGGGGCAGCCACCGGATTATTACAATCATAAAGCGGGTTTAAGGGTGAGTTTTCACCAAATTAAATAAAATGAAAACGGAGGAATGTAAAGATGGCAGTGAAAGTTGGAATTAACGGTTTTGGCCGTATTGGCCGCTTGGTATTTAGCGCTTTATACGACAAAGGATTATTAGGTAAAGAAGTCGATGTAGTGGCAGTAGTTGATATTAGTACCGATGCCTCTTATTTCGCTTACCAACTGAAATACGACTCCATTCACGGTAAATTCCAAGGCGAACTCGGCACCGCCAAAAGCGATCCCAGCCTTACCGAAGATGATATTTTAATCGTTGACGGCCATAGAATCAAATGTGTTATGGCTACCAAAGACCCCAGTCAACTGCCTTGGAAAGCTCTTGGCGTCGACTATGTGATTGAATCTACCGGATTATTTACTAATTCCGAAAAAGCCCAAGGCCATCTATTAGCCGGAGCAAAAAAGGTAATCATCTCCGCTCCTGGAAAAGGTGATGTTAAAACCATCGTCATGGGAGTAAACGAGAACGAATATGATCCCAAGAGCCACGACATTGTCTCTAATGCTTCCTGTACTACGAACTGTTTAGCTCCGTTAGTACATGTCCTCTTAAAAGAGGGTATCGGGATCGAGACCGGTTTGATGACCACCATTCACTCTTATACTGCAACCCAGAAAACCGTGGATGGTCCATCCAAAAAAGATTGGCGCGGCGGCCGGGCAGCGGCTATCAATATTATTCCTTCCACAACCGGCGCAGCCAAGGCTGTCGGCGAGGTGTTGCCGGCGACCAAAGGTAAATTGACCGGTATGTCCTTCCGGGTACCGACTGCTGATGTTTCCGTAGTGGATTTGACCTTCCGTTCCGAAAAGGAAACTTCTATCGAAGAGATCGATTCTTTATTGAAGAAAGCTTCCGATTCATACATGAAGGGTATTTTAGGCTACAGCAAAGAGGAATTAGTTTCCACCGACTTTATTCATGACAATCGTTCGTCAATTTACGATTCCTTAGCGACTTTACAAAATAATCTAAAGGGCGAGAAACGCTTCTTCAAGGTAGTTTCCTGGTATGATAATGAGTGGGGTTATTCTACCCGTGTAATCGACCTGCTCACCTTCATCGCCAAAAAAGACGGCAATCTATAATAAAGGCTATAGGAGCGATTTTTTCGCTCCTATCTATATATGTCGCAATAAGTTTTTTCCGCTTCGGATTGTTGCGACCTATTTTCCTTGATTCATAAGTTGAAATATATAGCGGCGTTTTTTCCTTTTCCATCCATGATTTAGGAATGGAAAAGCATAATTAAAAATTATTTCAATTTATATTTGGAGGAATATTTGAAAGGAGGTTTTTTAAAAATGAATAAAATGTCCATCGATGATATACAAGTAAAGAGTAAGCGGGTCTTAGTCCGGGTGGATTTTAACGTGCCAGTGGATGATAACGGTCAAATCACTGATGACAGACGGATTAAAGCCGCGATTCCAACTATCAAGTCATTAACTGATCGGGGAGCCAAGGTGATTTTAGCATCTCACTTTGGCCGTCCTAAAGGGGCGCCGAATGATAAATACCGGATGGATGTGATGGGTAAGAGACTCTCCGAATTAACGGGCAAACCTGTAGTTAAAGTTAACGATTGTATTGGTGATGAACCAAAGAAAGCCATCGCGGGATTACCTGAGGGCGGAATTGTGCTTTTAGAAAATGTCCGGTTTTATAAGGAAGAAGAAGCCAATGATGAAGGGTTTGCTAAAAGTTTGGCGGATTTGGCCGATGTTTATGTAAATGATGCTTTCGGCACCGCCCATCGAGCCCATGCTTCCACTGCGGGTGTGGCCGAATTTTTAAAACCGGCGGTTTCTGGATACTTGATGCAAAAAGAGATCGATATCATGGGTAAGGCTCTCTCCAACCCGGAACGTCCTTTCGTGGCCATCCTTGGAGGGGCAAAAGTAGCTGATAAGCTGGGTGTTATCAAAAACTTACTTGAAAAAGTGGATACCCTGATCATCGGTGGCGGTATGGCTTATACTTTTTTAAAAGCCCAAGGAATGGAGATTGGGAAATCATTACTGGACGCAGAAAAGATCGAATTTGCCAAAGAAATGATGGCCGAAGCCAAATCTCGCGGGGCCAAATTGCTGTTACCGGTAGATGTGGTGGTTACCGATGATTTTAAAAAACCGACCATGTCGAAGACTGTAGCGGTTGATCAAATTCTCTCTGATTTACAAGGAGTCGATATTGGACCGGAAACCATCAGGCTTTTCGCTGGGGAGATCGAAACTGCGAAGACTGTTATTTGGAACGGTCCGATGGGTGTTTTCGAACTACCCCAATTTGCGATTGGTACTAAAGCCGTGGCCGAAGCGTTGACCCGTTCCAAAGGGACGACCATCGTCGGCGGCGGTGATTCCGCTGCGGCGGTTGAACAAATGGGTTATGCCGCTAAAGTCACCCATGTATCCACCGGCGGCGGCGCTTCTCTGGAGTTCATGGAAGGAATTGAGCTACCGGGAGTAGCGGCGTTAACGGATAAGTAATTTTCAAGGAGGTACTAATGGGCAAACCGATTATTGCCGGTAACTGGAAGATGTATAAAACAATTCCGGAAGGCCGGAGTTTGGTTCAGGGTGTTATTGAAAAATTGGCCGGTTTTACCGAGGTGGAAGTAGTCTTTTGTCCTCCTTACACGGCTTTAAGCACAGTTGAGGAATTGACGCGGGGGACCTCTTTCGGATTGGGAGCCCAGGATCTTTATTGGAAAGAACAAGGGGCTTTTACCGGAGAAATCTCTCCTATAATGTTAAAAGATATCGGATGTGATTATGTAATTATCGGCCATTCCGAACGGAGAGAATACTTTGGCGAGACGGATCAGACGGTGAATGCGAAAGTGAAAGCGGCCTTGGCTGCCGGGATTAAACCCATCATTTGCGTTGGCGAGACACTGGCCCAACGGGAAGCCGGAGAAACAGAAAGCCTGATTAAACGACAGACTGAAGGGGCATTACAAGGGGTTGATGTTGGGGCCATTCCTCAAATCGTGATCGCTTATGAACCGATCTGGGCGATTGGGACCGGAAAGTCTTCCAACGGTACCGATGCCAACCGGGTAATTGGATTGATCCGTAAAACTGTTGCTGGTATTTTCGGCAATGAACCTGCCCGGCAAATGCGGATCCAATACGGCGGCAGCGTAAAACCGGAGAATATCAAAGAGTTTATGGATCAGCCGGAGATCGATGGGGCTTTGGTAGGTGGGGCCAGTTTGGAGATTGAGTCTTTTGTTAAAATTATAAAGTACTAATTACTAATAGTGGCATGGGGTATTAATTACCGGTTTTGAATCTGAATAATTGGCGACAGGGCTATGCTTTCACACTCATGCCTCTTATCTAGCGCCTGTTGCCTTGACGGAGGTTAAAATTGACTTATCGACCAACGGCTTTAATTATTCTCGACGGATGGGGTCAAAACCCTCAAAAAGAAGCTAACGCCATCAAAGAGGCGAATACTCCGTTTATCAATAGTTTATTTGAGGATTACCCTCATGCGACTTTACTGTGCTCCGGAGAAGCGGTCGGGCTTCCGGAAGGACAGATGGGCACGTCTGAAGTCGGGCACCTCAATATCGGGGCCGGAAGGGTGGTTTACCAGAGCCTGGTAAGGATCTCAAAAGCGTTACGAGATGGAGAGTTTAAAAGCAACTCGGTTTTTCTGGATCTGGTCCAATACGCCCTCAAAGAAGGCCGCCCTTTACATGTAATGGGTTTGGTTTCTCCCGGTGGAGTACATAGCCATACCGAACATCTTTATGGCATTATTAAGCTTGCCAAAGAATTTGGGATCAAACAAGTCTATATTCATGCTTTTTTAGACGGCAGGGATACTCCTCCATCCAGCGCTAAAGAGTATCTGGAAGAGTTGGAGGAGTTTTGCGGCAAAATTGGTTTGGGCAAGGTAGCTACGATCGGTGGCCGTTACTACGCAATGGACCGGGATAAACGTTGGGAAAGGGTTGAAAAAGCTTACGCGGCTATGGTCTATGGCGAAGGAGAAGAAGCCGATTCAGCCCTGCAAGCAATCGAAAATTCTTACGTCCGCGGTATTACCGACGAGTTTGTAATGCCAACCATAATTAAAGCGGATGAGAAACCAGTGGCTACCATTAAAACCGGCGATCCGGTCCTTTTCTTTAACTTCCGTCCGGACCGGGCCCGGGAGATTACTAGAGTGTTTGTAGATCCGGACTTTACTGGATTTGAACGGCGCACCGGTTATTTTAAAACGTTATTCGTCGCGATGACCCAGTATGATGAGACTTTAGATGTGCCCTTGCTCTTTCCTCCGGAAGATCGGATGAAAAATATTTTGTCGGAAGTGTTGGCCAATAACGGTAAAAAACAGTTACGCATCGCGGAGACGGAAAAATACGCCCATGTCACTTTTTTCTTTAACGGCGGCGAAGAAAAACCTTTCCCGTTGGAAGAAAGGATTTTGATTCCGTCGCCGAAGGTGCCGACATATGATCAGAAGCCGGAAATGAGCGCCTATGAAGTCACCGACGCCTTACTTAAAGAGATTGAACAGGAAAAGTTTGACGTCATCATCATGAATTATGCCAATTGCGATATGGTGGGTCATACCGGTATTCCCGAAGCGGCCCGAAAAGCGGTAGAGGCTGTCGATGATTGCTTATCCCGGTTGATACCGGCGATTTTGGCAAAAGGCGGAGCGGCAATTTTAACCGCTGATCACGGCAACGCCGAGTTAATGAGAGATTACCAAACCGGTGAACCATATACGGCCCATACCACTTTCCCGGTCCCGGCAATTGTGATCGGAGCTCAGGAACGAATTCGGGTCAAGAATGGGAAGTTAGCCGATCTGGCGCCTACTTTATTAGAATTGGCCGGATTACCAAAACCCGATGAAATGACTGGAGTCAGCTTGATCAATCGCGAATAATAAGTCGCGGCCGGGGCGAATTAGAATTTAACCAAGAAGAATCAATAATCTTAAGAAAAAGACAAACAATAAATAATAATGACGACTAATAAATCAAAAAGGGAGGATTCATAAAAAATGACAACAATTGTTGATGTTTATGGACGCGAAATACTTGATTCCCGGGGTAATCCAACTGTAGAGGTTGAGATAGAATTAGCCGACGGCAGCGTGGGGAGAGCGGCGGTTCCTTCCGGAGCATCCACCGGAGCTTTTGAAGCAGTAGAACTTAGGGATGGCGATCAAGGGCGTTATTTAGGACGGGGAGTTCAAAAAGCGGTAGATAATGTCAATGATGAAATCGCTTCCGAAGTAATCGGTCTTGATGCATTGGATCAGGTAACTGTCGATAAGGTAATGATCGAATTGGACGGCACACCGAACAAAGCGAAACTCGGCGCTAATGCGCTCTTGGGAGTTTCCTTGGCAGTGGCGAAAGCAGCCGCGACAAGCCTCAATTTACCGTTATACCGTTATCTCGGCGGGGTTAACTCTAAAGAGTTGCCGGTGCCGATGATGAATATTTTAAACGGCGGAAAACATGCCGACAATAGCGTCGATTTACAGGAATTTATGGTAATGCCGGTAGGCGCTGAAAGTTTCTCCGAGTGTCTGCGTTGGGGAGCTGAAATATTTCACGCTCTCAAGAAAGTTTTAAAAGAAAAGGGTTATAGCACAGCGGTTGGTGATGAAGGCGGGTATGCTCCAAACCTTAAGAGCAATCAGGAAGCATTGGATGTAATCATGGAAGCCATTAAACTCGCCGGGTTTAAAGCAGGCAGTGATATCATGATCGCCATGGATCCGGCATCAACCGAGTTATGGGAATCAGCTAAGGAAAAAGGCGAGGAAGGAAAGTATTTTTTCTGGAAATCGGATATCATGAAGACCTCGGCTGAAATGGTTGATTTCTGGTCCGAACTGGTTAATAACTACCCTATTATCTCCATTGAAGATGGTATGGCCGAAGAGGATTGGGATGGTTGGAAGATGTTGACTGAGCGGATTGGTAATAAGGTCCAGTTGGTTGGGGATGATCTTTTTGTCACCAATACCGAACGGCTCAGCAAAGGAATCGCTTTGGGAGTGGCCAATTCTATTTTGATCAAGGTAAACCAGATCGGTACTTTAACCGAGACCCTAGACGCTATTGAGATGGCGAAACGGGCCGGTTATACCGCGATTGTATCCCATCGTTCCGGTGAGACTGAAGACACAACTATCGCCGATATCGTTGTCGCTACCAATGCCGGACAGATTAAGACCGGCGCCCCGTCCCGCACTGATCGTGTGGCCAAATATAATCAACTCTTGCGAATCGAGGATTTATTAGCGGAGGAAGTTATTTACCCCGGTAAAAAAGCTTTTTACAATATTAAAGGCTGAGAATAATATGCTTGTAGTTCCTTCCCCAATATGCTAAAATATTTTGGAGACTTTGGTGGAGGTGTAAACTTGAAATTCTTTCTGCAGATATTATTATTAATCGATTCCATATTCCTAATTGCGATAATTATTTTGCAGCCTAGCAAGGGAGAAGGATTGGGAGCGATCGGGTCCGGTGGACAAATGTTTTTCGCGAAAAACAAAGGATTTGAAAAGTTGCTAGATAAAGCTACTATGTGGCTAGGTATTATGTTCGGAGTATTATTGGTTTTATCTGAGATCTACGGATAGGTTGTTTTAAGGGCTGACAAGCCCTTTTATTTTTTCAAAATATACATCTAGAAGCCTCTTTTCATATTAGTTGCGATTGATTTTTTGAAATACCATTCAACTAATTTGGTTTTTTTAACGATATATTATAAAGAGCCTCTTAATTTTTCCTAATTTAAGCTTGAAGCTGTTTCTATAATTAACATCAGAAATTGAAGGATATCAATTAGAAGTGTCGAAAAACTTAAAGAGTTTTGCAACATGGGGAGGGAATAAGTTTGAAATTCTTTTCCGGGATTAAACCCAAAATAATATTGAGTTTCATAGTGATGTACGTGATCATTGCAGCTTCAAACATTTTTTTTAATCCTTTAATCTCTGCTAGTTGGCTGCGTTTGACTTTGCTTTTGGTTCAATTATTAACATTTGTAATTTTCAGCAATATTTTAATCAACAAAACTTTACTCTCCCCGATTCGTAAATTTATGGTTCTTTCAAAACAGTTAGACGAAAACGACTTCAGTCGTGATCTTCAGGTTAAAACCAATGATGAGTTAGAATTATTAGCAAAAGTCGTTAATGAAATGCTCCATCGTTTACGAGTCATTTTACAAGAAAACCTGAGTTCGGCCGAGATTCTTGCTTTGGCTGCTTCAGAGATGTCTACCATGGCCCAGCATGCCAATCAGGCAACTCAAGAGATTACTAATACCATGGAAAATATGACTCGGGCTACGGAAGAACAATATGAAAATGTACAGCTCTCAGTGTTGGCAACTCAACAAATGGCTGAAACCGCTCAACAGGTAGCGGCGGAAGCTCAAAAATCAGCCAGCTATTCATCACAAGCTGCTGAACGGGCTAGAATCGGTGAGGATATCATTCTAGAAGTCCATACAAAGATAGTTCAATTAAAAGAAACTGTGGACGAATCGGCTACCGTAGTCAAGAGGTTGGGAACACGCTCCCTGGAGATTGGAAAAATCGTAGACGTGATGCGTGGTATTTCCAGGCAAACCAACTTACTAGCTTTAAACGCGGCTATTGAAGCTGCTCGCGCCGGTGAACACGGCCGTGGTTTCTCTGTGGTAGCGGATGAGGTGCGAGCTTTAGCTGAGCAGTCAACTAACTCGGCGATTCAAATCGTGTCGATGATTAATGAAATTCAAAAAGAAACCATTGCCGCTGTTGACGCCATGGAAGTCGGTACTAAGATGGTTGATGAAGGAGCTAATCTTACCATCTCCGCGAAAGAATCTTTTTCAGCTATTACTCAATCGGTTACTCAGACGGTGAATACTATTCACGAAATTGCCGCCGCTGCCCAACAGCAGGCAGCCAGCAGTGAGGAGATGACCGGCACCATGCAATCGGTGGCGGGGATCTCGAAGCAAAACGTTAAAGGCACTCAGCAAATAGCAGCCACTACCGATCAACAAAAAATCAACATGGAAAACCTGGCGGTATCAGCAGCCCAGTTGGTGGAGATGGCGGACAACCTTACGGCATTAGTTGGCCGGTTTAAGCTTAACCCCAACTTCCAAAGGTGTTGGCGGGTTAAGGATTGTAACTGTGTAAATTGCCCGGCTTATCAAGGTAAAGAGGAAAAATGTTGGTTGATTCCTGATACTTTATCCGGCGATGGCACTTTGAGCGGTTCGGTTATGAATAAACGTCAAACATGTCACCAGTGTGAAGTCTTTAAAGTTAATACTAAAACTGAATTTTAATAAAAGAGAGGCCGGGTCGATTGATCCGGTCTTTTTTCTGTGATAAACTGGAGCAGGGGTAAAAACATGGAACTTAATTTGGAAGTAGATCGTTATTGCTTTGCTTGCGGAACCGATAATCCCATCGGACTTAAATTAGAATTTAAATATACCAGCGGCGGAGTAGAGGCGAACTTTATTCCCGGTAAGGAACATCAAGGTTTTGTAAACTTGGTCCATGGGGGGATTCTCAGCACTATAATGGATGAAGCAATGGCCCACGCAGTTCTTTCCCTTCAACTAAAAGCTGTAACAGCAAGAATGGGAGTATCGTACAAAAAACCGACCCGGATCGGCGAGCCATTGACTGTCAAAGGGAGAATCGTCGAGAAAAAAGGCAGACTAATTAAAACAGCCGCTAGTATCCTGCAAAACGGTTTTATTACCGCTGATGCGACTGCTGATTTTTTATTAGCGAGTGAGGTTGAATAATTGTTATGTTGGTGGAAAATAAAAATGCTATTTAATAGGGTTTGAGATGAATCAGGAGATAATTAAGGATTTAGCTAAATTTGGTTTCAGCATTTATGAAGCCAAAGCCTATATTGGCCTGGCACATAAAAATCCGGTCACAGGTTATGAATTAGCTAAGAATTCCGGTATTCCAACCGCTAAAATTTATGAAACCATCGAAAAACTGAAGGAACGTAATTTAATCATTACCATAACCGGAGATCCGGTTAAATATCTTCCGGTTGCTCCGGACAAGATGTTTCAAACATTTAAGAACGACTACAATAGTTCTTTGAAACGGCTTAACGATTCATTTAAAGAACTGTTCTTTAATCAAAGCGGAGAGTATATTTTTAATATAAAAGGATATGAAGAAATAATTCAAAAAGCGCAACAATTAATATCAGAGACTACAACTGAGTTAGTCGCTTTTTTATGGGATGATGAGTACCGGCAAATCCGAAACGAGCTAATTAAGGCCGCCGATCGTTATGTAAAGCTTTATGGTGTGATTTGCGGTAGGGAACAACCTGATTATGGCGAGTTCTTTAATCATGGTTATGAAGCCCAGGTCATGGAGGAACACCGTGGTAGAATGTTTGTAATGGTAAACGACGAGACGAGCGCGCTTTTGGGAGTCACTGAACATCCTTCCGGAATAGCATGGACCACTAATTATGGTCTGGTCAAGATCGCTAAAGAATACGTGAAGCATGAAATTTATCAAAGTAAAATTATGAAGTTCTATGGTAAGAAATTTGCGGAAGATTTTGGGATAGAATTGGAACGTTTAAGGTTTTAAAATGTTATCGTTTTGTAAATTGGATTGCAAACCATTTTGACCCTGATTATAATAGAGATGGCAGTAAAACCTTGACTACCTGGGTAGTTATTATTTTTTTCATAAATTACATTTGTTTGGAGGTTTTTTTGTGCTTATTTTGGTTCTTAACAGCGGGAGTTCATCGTTAAAGTACAAGCTATACCAAATGCGTAACGAAGAAGTATTAGCCTCCGGTCTAGTAGAGCGTATCGGGAGTACAAATGGAAATGCGATAATCAATCATCAGCCGAAAGGCGCAGCCAAAGTTCAACTGGAGCAAAAGGTAAACGATCACAGTGAAGCCCTTGAAGCAGTGTTAGAGTTTCTAACCGCTCCCGACAAAGGAATTGTCAAATCTTTAGATGAGATTAAAGCCGTAGGACACCGGGTTTTGCATGGCGGTGAAATTTTCTCCAGCGCAGTGGTAGTTGGGGAGGAGGAATTAAAACAGATTGAAAGCCTCAGAGAACTGGGACCGTTGCATATGCCGGCCAACATCATGGGTATAGTAGCATGTAAAAAATTAATGCCCAATACTCCTCAAATAGCTGTTTTTGATACCGCTTTTCATCAGACTATGCCCCGCTCCTCATTTTTATATGCTTTACCTTATGAGTATTATGAAAAATATCGAATTCGGCGTTATGGTTTTCATGGGACCTCCCACCGTTACGTATCGAAACGAGCGGCAGAGATCTTCAAAAAGGATCTGGGCAAATTGAAAATGGTCACTTTGCACTTGGGGAATGGCAGCAGCGCTGCAGCGATTAAGGATGGAAAATGTTTTGATACGTCCATGGGTTTTACACCCTTGGAAGGCTTTGTAATGGGGACCCGTTGCGGAGATATCGATCCGGCGATTGTTCCTTTTTTGCAAAACGCATTGAATTTAAATCCGAATGAGATCGATACTTTGATGAATAAAAAAAGCGGTTTTTTGGGAATGACCGGTTACAGCGATATGCGGGATATTCAGAAAGCCAGACATGAAGGTGATCAACGGGCTCAGGACGCTTATGATATTTTTATTCAAAGTATAGTGAAATACGTTGGCTCATATTATGCAATTTTGGGTGGATTGGATGTGCTGGTCTTTACCGCCGGTATCGGAGAGAATGATTTTTTAAGCCGCGAGGATGTCTGTAAACAACTCACCCATTTAGGAGTGGACTTTGATTCGAAAAAGAATAACGGACTCCGGGGCCAAGAGGCGATTATCAGTAAACCCCGTTCTAAGGTAACGGTAATGGTGGTTCCAACAAATGAGGAGTTGTTGATCGCTAGGGATTCCTATGAGTTGGTGAGGTAGTTTTACATCTGTGTTTGGCAAAGCGGCGTCCGTGTTAGTTTGAATTAGTTATGCATTGCGCATTCAATATTCGTTATTTAGTAAATTTAACACGTAACGTTACTGCGGTATTCATCTATAACTTATTAGCCGTCCGAGAGGGACGGCTTTTTATTTTTTGGTCATAATATTTATGGTTCGGCAGGAACCTGGGGTTTAATAGCAGAATGTCCAATTAAGAGAACTACGTAAAGGAGAATCCCATGCTCTATCTAGTCGTCTTTTTAAGCGGCGCAGTTTTAATGTCCCTGGAAATGGTCGGAAGCCGCATCTTGGCGCCGACATTCGGCAGTTCCATTTATATTTGGGGGTCCTTAATAGTTGTGGTAATGGCCGCGCTTACTCTTGGCTACTATTTTGGAGGGCGTTATGCCGATAGGTTTCCCAGTCTCTTAACGATGGGCATAATTTTAACCGGAGCCGGAATTTGGGTTGGGCTATTACCTTTTTGGACTATGCCTGCCGGTTATTATTTTGCTGTGCTTGGTCCTAGAGCAGGCTCGCTGATGGCGGCATTGGCGTTCTTCTTTGTACCCAGTGTGCTTCTGGCTACTATATCTCCTTTCGCCGTTAAATTAACCAGTAGTAGCCTGTCTACTATTGGGAATACTGCCGGCCGTTTGTCCGCGATTTCCAGCGCCGGGAGTATCGTTGGAACGTTTTTGACATCATTTTTTTTAATTCCTTTAATGGGAGTCCGTAATATTGTTTTGACCCAGGGGTTAATCTTACTTGGCCTCGCTTTTTTGGTTTTAGCCTGTAAAGGCCGTAGCGCTGAAGATTCTTTGGATAAGGAACTATCCTCTCAATTGCGGAGGCTTTTGATGGTTATCATCGTAATCAGCTTGTTATTACTCAGTGTTTTCGGAATTATAATGCCGCAAAAATCATCTGTTTTCTACGATCAATCCGAGATAATCTATGAACGGGATTCCTTATACCATCATATTATGGTTGCGGAAAGCGGTTCCATACGGAACTTGCACTTTGATAATTCTTATCAAAGCGCAATGGATGTAAATAACCCGTTGGAGATGGTCTTCGATTATACATCTTATCTTCATTTAGGGGTTGTCGCTCGTCCCAAACCGGAACGGGTCCTCTTTATCGGTTTAGGTGGCGGATCAGCCCCGAAAAAATTTTTAAATGATTATCCCTCTATCAAACAAATTGATGTGGTTGAGATCGATCCGGATGTGGTCAAGATAGCTTATGATTTTTTTGATCTGCCTAACGATCCTAAACTCCGGGTTTCAGTAGAAGACGGGCGATTTTTAATAACCAAAAAGGCCCGGGATGTAGCGTCCGGACGAATCGCGCCATATGATATGGTAATCATCGACGCCTATTCGGAAAGTACTATTCCTTATCATCTAACTACAATAGAGTTTTTGGAAGCCACCCGTAAGGCCCTTAGTCCGGAAGGGGTGGTGGTGTCCAACATTATCGGGGCGCTATCAGGTCCAAACAGCCGTTTGCTTTATTCGATGACACGCACCTTTATGAGTGCCTTTCCTCACGCTTATTTGTTTCCAGTCGGCTTTTGGGACGGCAGCGATGATGAATTGGAGCGAAACGTGGTTCTGGTAGCTACCAAAAACCAAGAGTTTTGGAACGAAAAAGCATGGCAAAATCAAGCTGAGGCCTTTCAGGAAGATGGATTAATCAAGGAAGAAGTAACTAACTATGTAAAGACACTGGTCGAGAATTCACTGGTGCTTAACAGGATCCGAGATGCTAAAGTCCCGGTCTTAAGTGACGATTATGCGCCGGTAGACACCTTGCAACATCCTTTGCTGTAATTTAGAAGTTGAGTCGTATATGCTTGATCGCTGCGGTACTATTGGTTGACAAAAACTAAATCCATGTTATAATATTATAGCTACTTTGTAAGGAAGTGAAACCATGGCGGAACGGGAGCGAAAGCGAATCGCGGAAAACCGGAAGGCTCGGCACGATTATTTTATCGAAGATACTTTTGAAGCTGGAATTGCTTTAACCGGCACTGAAGTTAAGTCGCTCCGGCAGGGAAAGGGAAATCTTCAGGATAGTTACGCCCAGATTAACGGGAACGGAAGTGAGATATTCCTGGTGAACTGCCATATCAGTCCTTACGATTTTGGGAACCGGTTCAATCATGAACCGCTCCGGGCCAGGAAACTCTTGATGCATAAGGAAGAGATCCGCCGGTTGTTCGGTAAGGTTCGGGAGAAAGGCCTAACTCTGGTTCCGCTTCAAATGTACTTTAACGGGCATGGTCGGGTCAAGGTGGAACTGGCGTTGGCTCGTGGTAAAAAGCTTTACGATAAACGCGAAGATATCGCCGAGCGCGACGCCAAAAGAAATATTGATAAAGCGCTTAAGCAACGAATGAGGTAAAAAAGAGTATAATGATATAGAATACAGAAGACAGGAGTCAGGAGCCGGCATGTTTTGAGTTGGGCATTGTTGGCGAAATGAAAAGAGGTTGAAGCTGGGTGATTTTAGGCTTCAAATTGTACACTACAATTTACTGACTCCTGGCTACTGGGTACTGACTCCTAAAAAATCGGGGGCGACCGGTTTCGACGGGGAGTGCGGTGGCATAGGTAGCGGGTCGAGGTGCTGTGGCCTCGTTAAACTGCAGCAAGCACATTAAGTGCCAATAATAATTACGCTTTAGCTGCTTAATTTAAGTAGCCGTCCAAACCGAGCTTAACCCGGGAGGTCGGGGCGGGCGTCAAATAAACCGGGACGCTCATCAGCCAATTCGCGGAGGCTGGTGCTAAGAACATCGCGATAGCTAAGCTTTAGTTCGTCCGTAGACGATTGCGAGGCGAAATTTAAACTGCGGTCTGCACCCGGAGAAGCCTTTGTGGCTGCCTTTTCGGACGGGGGTTCGACTCCCCCCGCCTCCACCAAATAAAAATTCAAAGCCTGTGGAGATTTCCGCAGGCTTTTTGCTATGAATTTTTAAAATGTAAAGGAGAAAGTGTAAAAAGCTCCTTAGGGTTATTGAAATAATAGTAGCTATGTATTGTTGTTGTTGATATCATTCACCGCTTGCCCCATAGTTGGAAAGCGCGCGGGCGGACGGGTCGGTTACGTTACAGCCGTCCCACTCTTTATTCGGCATCCAGAAATCGACTACCATCTCCGCTTGGCCGGGGTAATAACACTCGAATAATTCGCGATAAAGTAGAGACTCCTTGGTGAACGGAATCGCAAAATCATACTGTTTACAGCGTTTTTCATACTCGGCGTCCGAATATTTAGCCGCAGCATGTTCTTTTAGGTAATCCACCATTGAGTGGCCGATAGCATCGCTAAAGGCCGCTTTTTCACGCATCAGGATTGAATGCGGCAGATAGTCGCCTTCAAAGGCGCGCCGTAACAAGTACTTGCCCTTGCCATAGGTGTTGAGCTTCTTTGCAGGATCAATGTTCATTACATACTCAACAAAATCCAGGTCGCCAAAGGGTACTCTCGCTTCCAGAGAGTTTGAGGAGATGCAACGGTCGGCACGGAGCACATCATACATATGGAGCTCGCGGATTCGCTTGGCGGCTTCTTCCTGGAAAGCCTCAGCGTTTGGCGCGAAATCGGTATATTTGTATCCGAACAGTTCATCGGAGATTTCGCCGGTCAGCAGCACCCGAATGGCGGTGGTTTCGTGAATGGCTTTGCAAAGTAAATACATGCCGATACTAGCCCTGATAGTGGTAATATCATAGGTTCCGAGGACTGAAATGACATCCGGCAATGCTTTGATGACATCCTCTTTAGTGATAATGACTTCCGTGTGAACGCTCCGGAGATAGTCAGCCGCTTGCTTGGCATATTTCAAGTCAATGGCGTCGGTGCTCATGCCGATGGCAAAGGTACGGATCGGTTTGTCTAATATTTTCGTAGCTACTGCGCAGACCAACGAACTATCCAAACCGCCGCTAAGCAAGAAACCCAGCGGCGCGTCCGCATCCAGCCGCTTTTTGATCCCTGCCGACAATTTGTCATGAATGTTCCGGCAAATTGTTTCAAGATCATCGTAACATATAGCCTCTGCCTTAGTCATATCCCGGTAGCGGACGAACTTTCCATCCGCATAATAATGTCCGGGCGGAAACGGGATGATTTTATCAGTTAAACCGAGGAGGTTCTTGGCTTCGCTGGCGAAGATGATGGCGCCGTCCTGGTCATAGCCGTAAAACAACGGACGGATCCCGATGGGGTCCCGCGCGGCAATGTAGGACTTCTTACCACCATCGTAAATAATCAGAGCGAACTCGGCATCCAGCTTTTCAAACATGCCAAGGCCGTATTTTTCATACATTGGAAGCAATATTTCGCAGTCGGAATCGCTGTTAAAGGTATATTCCGTAGCTAAAGCTTTTTTCAAAGCTCTGAATCCGTAGATCTCTCCGTTACAAACAAGATAGTTGCCGTTAAGCGCAAAGGGTTGCATTCCTGACTGGTTCAAGTCCATGATTGCCAGACGATGAAAGCCCAATACCCCTTTTTCCGTTTCGATAATTCTCGTCATATCCGGGCCACGGGAAATGGTCCGGTCGAAACATTTCCTAAATTTAGTTAAGCTGATTGAGCTACCGGTATAACCCATAATTGAACACATAAGTGGTGACCTCCTAAAATGAGGGATTATTCCACATCCTGCAAGGCGCCGTAACCTTCTTCACCGGTGCGGACTTTAACGACACTTTCAACATCATAAATGAAGATCTTTCCGTCACCGATATTGCCGGTGTAAAGAACTTTTTTTGCAGTTTCAATAACTGTCCTTACGGGAACCTTGCTGACAACAATTTCAACTTTGATCTTCGGAAGGAGATGGGTCTCAACCTCAACGCCACGATAGTATTCAGTTCGGCCTCCTTGGAGACCATAACCCAGTACGTTGAAGACTGTCATACCGGTTATGCCTATTTTGTCCATAGCGTTTTTCAAGGCCTCAAATTTATTTTGCTTAGTTACAATTTCAATTTTGGTAAATTTAATATCGGATGCGGTAACATTTGGGTTAGATACAACCTGTACAGGAACAGCGCTATCCATGGGAACAGTGTTACCCGTGCCGGTGTAATCGGTTTTTCCGCTGTAATCCATGGATACGAAGTCTGCATAGGCGCTTACCAAACCATGTTCTGATACGTCCAGACCGGCAATTTCATCCTCTTGGGAAGCGCGGAGACCGACAGTCTTTTTGATGATTGTAAAAATGACAAACATTGCAATGCTAACCCAGGCAATAACCGATACGACGCCTAAGAGTTCAATGCCGAGTAGTTTAAATCCGCCACCGTAAAATAATCCTTTAGACATTACGCCACCGGCATAAGAATATTCACTTGCGGAGAATAGCCCGACCATCACTGTGCCTAGGGCGCCACAGATACCGTGTACTCCGATTGCGCCGACGGGATCGTCAATTTTAAGAACCTTATCGATAAATTCAATCCCGTACACTACTACCAATCCTGCCATCATACCAATGAAGAACGAACCCGCGGGAGTAACAAGATCCGTTCCCGCCGTAATAGCGACCAGACCAGCCAATGAACCATTTAAGGTCATTGATACATCAGGCTTTTTATAACGAATCCAAGTAATTATCATAACTACGATCGAGGCTACCGCTGCCGCAAGGTTTGTAGTGGTGAAGATATTCCCCATTGCCTCCAGTACCGAATCGCCTTCCGCTGCAACAGTAGAACCGCCGTTAAATCCGAACCAGCAAAACCAGAGGATGAAAACTCCTAAAGCCGCAAGAGTTAAACTGTGGCCGGGAATCGCTTTGGGTTTACCATTACTGTCATACTTTCCGATACGGGGACCTAATATTTTTGCTCCAACTAGGGCTGCAACTCCACCTACCATGTGTACAGCGGTTGAACCTGCAAAATCGTGGAATCCCAACTGGGCAAGCCAACCGCCGCCCCAGATCCAATGGCCGGAAACGGGATACACAATTGCGCTAATCGCAGCGCTGTATAGGCAATAAGCAAAAAATTTGGTGCGTTCAGCCATTGCGCCGGATACTATGGTTGCGGCTGTAGCGCAGAATACCGTCTGAAAGATGAGATAAGCATACTTTGGAACTCCGGACGGAAGGATTGCTGAATATGCTCCTTGAGTAAAGAAGTCAATTCCCCCTATTAAAGCGCCGCTTCCGCCAAACATGATCCCAAAACCTAATATCCAGTAGATTGGTGTACCGATTGCAAAGTCCATCAAGTTTTTCATGATGATGTTTCCTGCGTTCTTTGCTCTGGTCATTCCGGATTCAACCATTGCGAATCCGGCTTGCATAAAAAACACCAATGCCGATGCTAGAAGAACCCATATTGTGTTTACAGCTGAAAACATAATGTTACCTCCTCGTATAAATTGTTCTAATTATAAAGTTGACTCAGGTATGGTAATTTTAAAGCAAGTCACCTAGCCTCTCTATCATGAAGAGATGCTGAAAGTCGTGTCAATAGAGAGGAAAGGCTGATCAAGACGGGAATTTGAAACCTAGTCCCCGCGCCCCTCTTTGTTGAAACGACATTCAGAAGCAAAGGTCGAAACAGAGAGGGGCTGGATCATAGTAACTATAAACACTATTTGACGTTGGGGTGAGTCGTTGTTAGACATCTTGGCCAGACATTCTCGCTGAGCAAAGTTTATAATCAGTTAAGTTTTTAATAAGGGATATTTTTTTGACCTGTCAAACGCTGAAGAGCAATTGTCCGTATGTGGGGTAAGGCCAATATTCTTCTCCGACAAGGGTTTCGATTTCATCAGCTATCGCCCGCAATTCTTGCATTGCCGGGAAAACAATGTCCCGATAATACTCGCCCTGTGTCTGTAAAGGATCTTGACCTTTCACACCAAGAAGACCATCTTCCAGTTGTTTGATCCGTTCATAAAGGGAACCGGAAAGGGAAGTTAACTGAGATACGATACTCTTTTCCAACTCGCAATTGATCTCGGACGATAAAGTCTTTTTCGAAATTGCGGTATTGCTTAGCTCCTTAATATAAGAGCAGACGGCCGGGATAATTTCTTTTTTAACCATCTCCAGCATGGTCAGGGCTTCAATGTTAATGGTTTTGCAATAATTTTCCATCAGAATCTCGTACCGGGAATGGATTTCCGTTGCGGTGAAGACCTTATGCTTGGTAAAGAGACGAATGTTCTTTTCGCTAATGAAATAGGGCAAGGCTTCAACGGTGGATTTAAGGTTCAATAGGCCGCGTTTTTCCGCTTCTTTAACCCATTCTGCAGAGTAGTTGTTGCCGTTGAAGATGATTCGCTTGTGCTTGGTTATGGTTTCTTTAACCAATTCATTTAAGGTTTTAGTAAATTCCTTTGACTGTTCTAAAATATCGGCAAATTGAGCCAACGACTCAGCGATGATCGTATTTAAAACAATATTGGGACCGGAGATGGAAAAGGCCGATCCTAACATCCTGAACTCAAACTTATTGCCGGTAAAGGCAAAAGGCGAGGTCCGGTTCCGGTCGGTGGTGTCTTTGGGGAAACGGGGCAAAACACAGACACCGATTTCCATTTCGGTTCTGGCTTTGTTGTTATATGCGCTTCCCTTTTCAACGGCTTCCAGGATCCCGGTTAGTTCCTCACCCAGGAAGATGGAGACAATGGCCGGAGGGGCTTCATTGGCGCCCAAACGGTGATCATTACCGGCGCTGGCCACGGATACCCGGAGCAGATCCTGATTTTCATCCACAGCTTTGATTACGGCTGCCAGAAATAACAGGAACTGAGCATTTTCTTGGGGCGAGTCTCCCGGTTCCAGTAGATTGATGCCGGTATTGGTGGAAATCGACCAGTTGTTGTGTTTGCCGCTGCCGTTGATTCCGGCGAAAGGTTTCTCATGGAGCAGGCATGTCAAACCGTATTTACCGGCAATCTTTTTCATCAGTTCCATTGTCAACTGATTATGGTCGGTAGCGATATTGGTGGTTGTGAAAATCGGGGCCAACTCATGCTGGGAAGGAGCGACTTCGTTGTGTCGGGTCTTGGCCGAAATACCGAGCTTCCATAATTCTTCATCAAGGTTCTTCATATAAGCGGATACTCGTGGTTTAATGGCGCCGAAGTAATGGTCCTCCATTTCCTGTCCCTTGGGGGGTTTGGCCCCAAAAAGAGTTCGACCGCAGTATACCAAGTCTTTGCGCTTGTCGGCTAAATCTTTATTAATTAGAAAATATTCCTGTTCCGGTCCGACGGTTGTTTTAACCCGGATCTCCTCGGGATGGCCGAAGAGTTTAAGGATACGTACGGCTTGACGATTGATGGCTTCCATCGAACGAAGCAAGGGTGTTTTTTTATCCAAAGCTTCGCCGCTGTAAGAACAAAAGGCGGTTGGAATGCAAAGGGTACCGTCTTTAATAAAAGCATATGAAGTAGGATCCCAAGCGGTATAACCCCTGGCTTCAAAGGTTGCCCTTAAGCCACCCGAAGGAAAACTGGAAGCGTCGGGTTCTCCTTTGATCAATTCCTTTCCTGAGAATTCCATGATTATGGTCCCATCCGGAGTCGGAGAAATAAAACTATCGTGCTTCTCGGCGGTAATGCCGGTCATCGGCTGGAACCAATGGGTAAAGTGAGTCGCGCCTTTTTCAATGGCCCAGTCTTTCATGGCGTTTGCAATAACGTCCGCGATACTGCGTTCAAGCGGCTGATCGTTATCAATACATTTTTTGAATGCGCGGTAAGTTTCTTTTGGGAGACGCTCTTTCATGACTTGGTCGTTAAAGACCATGCTCCCAAAAACGGCGGAGATGTTACACATTTTTGATCATCCCTTTCTTTTAAAATGAAAAAAACAGCAAAAAGCGCCGCAGGTATTAACCTACAGCGCCTTTGCTGTTTATTATAAACTCATTATATGACTGCCAATTGGTGATTGTCAATACTAATAATTAATTTGAAAAAAGAATTATGTATACAATAATTAAATATACAAAGGACAAGAAGATTATCACATTAATTTGTATACAGGGATACATTCGCAAAAGTTATTGACATCCAAATTGACATTCAATATAATATGTAAAAATAAATAATCTGAACAATGGCGTTCACGAAGACTAGGCCTGCGGGTCTTTTCTTCTCTGAACGTTTTTTTGATCTAGGGGGGAGGAGCAATGTTAAAAGAAGGAAAGGTGAGAATACCTTCCGGTTGCGCCATATCAGGGATCTTTTCCAGAACAGGAAAGAGAATGAGCGGAGTGGCAATTATCAAATCCATTGCCGTCATGCATGATCGTTCCAATGGCTTAGGCGGAGGGTTCGCCGGTTATGGGATCTACCCGGAGTATAAAGATATTTATGCTTTCCATATTTTTTACGACAGTATTGCAGCCAAGGAAAGATGCGAGCTATATCTGGATCATAATTTTGATGTAATTAATTTATCCAAAATCCCGACGCGAAAGACGAGCGGTATTACTAATAAACCGTTAATTTGGCGCTATTTTGTTAATCCGCTACCCACCAAACTTGCCGATAGTCAGTTAAATGAAAGAGAATATGTTGTCCGCCAGGTTATGTGGATTAATAGTGAAATTGACGGGGCTTATGTTTTTTCCAGCGGTAAAAATATGGGGGCTTTTAAAGCGGTCGGTTTCCCGGAAGACGTAGGCGAGTTCTACCGCTTGGATGAGTATGAGGGTTACTGTTGGACCGCTCATGGACGTTATCCCACCAATACTCCGGGATGGTGGGGAGGCGCCCATCCTTTCGCGATGCTGGATTACTCAGTGGTTCACAATGGTGAAATATCGTCTTATGATACCAACCGCAGATATATCGAGATGTTTGGTTATAAATGTTCCCTATTGACCGATACGGAAGTCATCACTTACATTATCGACTATTTAAACCGCAGACAAGGACTGACTTTAGAAGAACTAGCCAGTGTTATTGCAGCCCCCTTCTGGTCGACGATTGATCGAAAACCGCCGGAAGAAAGGGAAAAGCTGACTTATCTCCGGAACGTCTTTTCCAGCTTGTTGGTAACCGGTCCATTCTCCATTTTACTTGGGTTTGAAGGAGGGATGATGGCCTTGAACGACCGGCTCAAGCTTCGTTCCATGGTAATGGCGGAAAAAGATGATCTGGTCTATGCGGCCAGCGAAGAGTGCGCCATTAGAATTATTGAACCCAATCCGGATAAGGCATGGTCGCCCCAAGGGGGCGAACCGGTCATCGTCAGATTAAACAGGAGTGAACCTTGATGGCGATCAATTTCTTATATCCCGAATATGAAGTAGTCCGAAATTATGACAGATGTATCAACTGCCGGGCTTGCGAAAGGCAATGCGCCAATGAGGCGCACCGCCTGGATAAAGACCTGAATAAAATGGTCAGCAATGACGCCGAATGTGTAAACTGCCACCGTTGTGTCGCTTTATGTCCGACCAGGGCCCTCAAGATTGTCAAGACGGATCATACCTTCAAAATCAATTCCAACTGGACCGGTCAGGTTATTATCGACCTTTATCGCCAGGCCGGTAGTGGGGGCGTACTTCTTTCCTCAATGGGCAATCCGCTGGAATATCCGGTTTATTTTGATAAGATGCTGATCAATGCCTCCCAGGTTACTAACCCTTCCATCGATCCTTTGCGGGAACCTATGGAAACAAAAGTTTTTCTCGGTAAGAAACCCCAAGAAGTTCAGCGGGACGCTGAAGGCGGCTTAATTAATAATCTCCAACCTCAGTTGGAGCTCTCCGTACCGATTATGTTCTCGGCGATGTCCTATGGATCGATCAGCTATAATGCCCATGAAAGTCTTGCCCGGGCTGCCGAGGAACTGGGTATCTTCTATAATACCGGAGAAGGCGGGTTACACGAAGATTTCTATAAATGGGGCAGATCCACCATTGTCCAAGTAGCTTCCGGACGTTTCGGAGTGCATAAAGATTACCTGGAAGCAAGCGCGGCAATTGAAATCAAGATGGGACAGGGAGCGAAACCGGGTATCGGCGGCCACCTTCCCGGCGAAAAAATTGGGGGAGACATATCACAGGTCCGGATGATCCCGGAGGGTTCCGATGCTATTTCCCCCGCTCCCCACCATGATATTTATTCCATCGAGGACTTGCGTCAGTTGGTCTATTCTTTAAAAGAAGCGACAAGTTATCGGAAACCGGTTATTGTCAAAATAGCGGCGGTGCACAATGTAGCCGCCATTGCCAGCGGAATCGCCCGCAGCGGCGCGGATATTATCGCGATTGACGGGTTCCGGGGCGGCACCGGTTCAGCTCCTACCAGGATTCGGGACAATGTGGGCATTCCAATCGAACTTGCTCTGGCTAGCGTCGATCAACGGCTGCGGGAAGAAGGGATTCGCGATGAAGTATCGATTGTCGTTGGCGGTAGTATCAGAAGCAGCGCCGATATTATCAAGGCAATCGCCATTGGCGCTGATGCCGTTTATATCGCCACCGCGGCTTTGCTGGCTTTGGGGTGTCATCTATGCCGATCCTGCGGAACCGGTAAATGCAACTGGGGAATAGCCACCCAACGTCCGGAACTGGTTAAGCGCCTTAATCCGGATGTCGGGTACCGGCGCTTAGTAAATCTGGTCAGGGCTTGGCAGCATGAGATTGAGGAAATCATGGGCGGGATGGGAATTAACTCCATTGAGGCTCTTAAGGGTAACCGGTTGATGCTCCGCGGGGTAGGTTTAAACCAAAAAGAACTGTCCATCCTGGGTATCAAACATGCCGGTGAATAATAGCGGGGATAGGAAGGTTAAGCGTCGATGAAAAGAATCTATGTTAACGAAAAATGGTGCTTGGGATGTCATCTTTGTGAATACTATTGCGCTTTCGCCAACTCTGGCCAAGATGACATGGTCAAAGCCTTAAAAGATATCGAAATTAACCCTAGAATTAGAATCGAAGAAAGGAACGGTATCAGTTTTGCCGTCTCTTGCCGCCATTGCCTAGAGCCGCTCTGTGTAAAAAGTTGTATTAGCGGAGCGTTATCCATCCAAAACGGTATCATCAGAGTTGATCGAAGCAGATGCGTCGGTTGTTACACTTGTATTCTATCCTGCCCCTATGGCGCCGTGATGCCCTCGGAGGACGGAGTTATTCAAAAATGCGAACTTTGCGTACAAAACGGCAACGGACAGCCTGTCTGCGTTCAGGGCTGCCCTAACCAAGCAATCCTATTTGAAGAGAGGGAACAGGGATGAATTATGTAATAATCGGTAATTCTACCGCAGCCATAGGATGTATCGAAGGCATTAGACAGCTGGACGAAGAGGGTCCGATTACCGTTATTTCCAAAGAAAAATATCATACTTATTCCCGACCGCTAATCTCTTACTTGCTATCGGGGAAAACCGATGAAGAACGAATGAAGTATCGTCCGGATCAATTTTACCAGGAGATGAACTGTAAGCTTTTAACCGGTAAAGCCGCGGAAAAGATACTGGCGGGCGGGAAACAAGTTCTGATCAGCGACGGCAGCAGTATTGCTTTTGATAAACTTCTGGTGGCAACCGGTTCAAATGCCTTCTTGCCGTTAATCAAGGGATTGGAGACAGTCAAAAAACAGTTTACCTTTATGTCTTTAGATGATGCCAAGGCGATTCAAAAAGCGGTTACCCCGAATAGCAAAGTCTTAATCATGGGGGCAGGGTTGATCGGACTAAAGTGCGCCGAAGGGATAGCAAAGAAAGCCGGACGGATTACAGTAGTCGAAATGGCGGATCGCATTTTGCCGAGCATTCTTGATGAAAGATCTTCGGAAATTGTCCGAACCCATCTGGAGAATCAGGGGCTGCAATTTATTCTAAACGACGGTATCCGGTCTTTTGACTCCGATTCGGCCTTGTTAACCGGCGGCCAAAAGTTGGAATTCGATCTCTTAGTTGTAGCCACAGGGGTAAGACCCAATGTTCAACTGGTAGCGGAGGCGGGTGGAAAAGTTAACCGGGGAATAGTCATCGATGAATATTGCCGGACCACCCTTCCGGATATTTATGGGGCGGGGGACTGTGCCGAAAGCTATGATATTACCATCGAAGAGCCCCGGGTGTTGGCGCTCTTGCCCAACGCCTATCAGCAGGGAGAATGCGCCGGGATTAATATGGCCGGCGGGGTAAAACAATTCACTAAGGCGATTCCCATGAATGCCATCGGTTTTTTTGGATTGCATATTATTACCGCCGGCAGCTATATTGGTAACGAATATATCTGCAATGTTGAGGGAGTTGGATGTACGAAGGCGGCCAAAACCATGGATCGGAAAAATAACATTAGCGCGCAAAATACCTACAAGAAGCTGGTAACCAAGGATGGCTTGCTAAAAGGTTATATCCTGGTGGGCGATGTAGCCAGGGCCGGTATTTACACGGCTTTAGTCAAGGATAAGACCCCTTTGGACGGGATTGATTTTGAACTTATCAAAGATAAGCCCCAATTAATGGCTTTTTCCAGAGTGGAGAGGGAAAAAATATTGGGAGGCTTGGTAAAGTGAAGATTGATGCCAAAAACATGGATTTTAAGGAATTAAACGATCAAATCCGTTCGGCAGCGGATAATCGGGTCACGATCGTAAATTGCAATGGGCAACGCTATATCGGTAGTGGACTGGGAAGCAAAGCGATCACGATCAACGGCGTTCCCGGAAACGCCCTCGGTTCCTACCTAGACGGTTGCGATATTATCGTCAGCGGCAATGCCCAGGATGGAACCGGTGATACCATGAATGACGGATCCATTGTTATTCACGGTTCTGCAGGCGATGCCACCGGTTACGCCATGCGGGGCGGCAAGATTTATGTCCGGGGAAGCACCGGATATCGCGCCGGAATCCATATGAAAGCTTATCGGGATAAGGTCCCGGTTTTAATCATAGGCGAGACCGCAGGCAGTTTTCTGGGAGAATATCAAGCCGGCGGAATTATCGTTGTCTTAGGTTTGCACACGGCTGAGAAGGCCCCGGTTGGGAATTTTTGCGGCACCGGTATGCATGGCGGTAAGATTTATTTGCGCTGCGAGAAACTGCCCCAAGATCTGCCCCGGCAGGTTGTAGCCGAAAAGGCGACCCCTAAAGATGTGGCGGAAATCAAAACTTATTTGGAGGAATTTTGTAAGTTTTTTGGCGAAAATATAGAAGATATATATTTAAAAACATTTTATGTGTTGACCCCGAACACGAAAAATCCTTATCGACAACTGTATACTCGTAATTGATCTCTCTAATCAAAATGGAAGAGGTGAAGCCTTATGAATTATACCATGACCGAAGTGCTGGAATTTATAAGGGAAAATGATGTGAAATTTATCCGTCTGGCCTTTTGCGATATTTTTGGAACTCAGAAGAATGTCTCGATTATGCCCGAGGAATTACCTAGAGCTTTCGAATACGGTATTTCTTTCGATGCTTCGGCAATCAACGGCTTTATGAACGTTGAAGAATCGGATCTGTTTCTGGTTCCCGATCCGGTAACGCTCTCGGTCCTTCCTTGGAGACCCAGTCATGGGCGGGTGGTGCGCTTCTTCTGTGACATTAGGCATCCGGACGGCGCTCCCTTTGAAGGGGACGGCCGATCCATTCTTAAAAAGACCGTCCGGGATGTTGAAACATCCGGATATAACTGCAAGATCGGAGCGGAATGCGAGTTTTATCTCTTCCAACTGGACGACAAAGGCTTGCCTACTGTTATACCCCATGATGCGGCCGGATATTGCGATATCGCGCCGCTGGATAAGGCCGAAAACGTACGCCGGGAAATTTGTTTGACTTTGGAAGAAATGGGTATAAAGCCGGAAAGCTCTCACCATGAACAGGGTCCGGGTCAAAATGAAGTTGATTTCAAATATAGCGACGCCTTGACTGCCGCCGATAATATGGTCACTTTCAAATCGGTTGTTAAAACGATTGCCGCCCGTAATGGCCTTCATGCTTCATTTATGCCCAAACCTCTCCCCGACAAAAGCGGGAGCGGTCTCCATATCAATCTTTCACTTTTTAAAAATGGTCTTAATATTTTCAATAACCGCGGCAAGCAGCATGGTGAAGCGCCGGAACAATTTATCGCCGGGGTGCTGTCTAAAATTCCTGAAATCACCGTATTTTTGAATCCCTTGACCAATTCGTACGCCCGCTTTGGAAAATTTGAAGCGCCGCAATACATCACCTGGTCCCATCAAAACCGCTCCCAGTTGATTCGAATCCCCGCGGCTAAGGATGAATACTGCCGCATGGAGCTGCGCTCCCCCGACCCATCTTCCAATCCCTACCTGGCCTTTGCCCTGGTGATCCGGGCCGGCCTGGAGGGGATTGCCAAGCAGATGCAGCTGGCGCCGGCCTTTGATGTGAATCTTTATGAAGCTACGGCAGATCAAATCAGAGGCATCGATCAAATCCCGGAAAACCTTGGCGCCGCCATCGAGCCAGCCGGGAACAGCGATTTTATCAAGGGTGTTTTACCGCAAAAGACTATTGACAAGTATCTAAGTAGCAAGTTGGCGGAATGGAACAATTATATCCAAGCGGAGCATAAAGAGGAATTCGAAAGAGAGCTGTATTTCCTAAAGGTTTAGTAGACCCGGCCCCACCGGGGCACATGAAAGGATGAAAATAGGAAAGGTGGTGGTTTCTTGGACGGCGCGCTGATTGTTTCCAGCACTGATAAAGGAAGAGATTCCTTGGTGGAATTTCTAAAAGCGTATGATTGTTCGGAAATCACTACCGTTAAAAGTGGCGGTGAAGCCCGGAGTTTGCTGAATCAAAAAGATTTTGAGTTGGTGGTGATCAATGGGCCGCTAAGGGATGAATCCGGTGAAGACTTAGCCTTGATGGCGGCGGATATTTCCATGGCGGGAGTACTCCTGATTACTAAATCTGAGATAGCGGACGAAGTCTCCGCTAAGGTAGAAAATTACGGAGTGTTTGTGCTGCCTAAACCTTTGAACCGGATGCTCCTTTTCCAGACTTTGAAACTGATGGCCGCTGCCAGGAGCAGATTGTTAGGCCTTAGACATGAGAATATCCAATTGCAAAAGAAGATCGAAGCGATCCGCTTGGTAGACCGGGCTAAGTGTATCCTGATCCAATATTTAAATTTTACTGAACCGCAAGCCCACCGTTATATCGAAAAACAGGCGATGGACCGACGGATTAGTAAAAGGGAAGTGGCGGAAGGTATTCTTAACACCTATGATTGTTATAAATAAAAAAATAATGAAGGAGTGAATATGGAGCAAAACGTCTATCTTGTCCTGGAAAACGGACAGATCTTTAAAGGAAAATCTTTTGGGGCAACCGGAGAGACCGTGGGTGAGCTGGTCTTTACCACCGGGATCACCGGATACCTGGAAACCTTGACTGACCCAAGTTTCTACGGGCAGATCGTAGTTCAGACCTTTCCCTTAATAGGAAACTATGGGATTATCCCCTCTGATTTTGAAAGTTCTTTTCCCCATGTAAAAGCTTATATCGTTCGAGAGTGGTGTCAAGTTCCATCTAACTTTAGAAGTGAAGGTGAGCTTGATTCTTTTTTGAAATCCCATAATATCATCGGCGTATTTGGAATCGATACGCGGGAATTGACCAAGATTATCCGGGAGTTTGGGGTGATGAATGCTAAGGTTGCCACAGATCCGGATGTTTCGGAACAAGTATTGGCGGAGATAAAAAAATATCGAATTGTTGATCCGGTTCGAACCGTGGGGAGTAGTAATATTTCCATCTCCAAGTCGGCGCCGGAAGGTTATAAGGTAGTTTTATGGGATTTCGGAGCTAAGGAAAACATTCGTCGCGAATTATTGAAACGTGGTTGCGAAGTGATTACTGTTCCCGCCCATACCTTAGCGGCAGAAATTTTAAAATTTAAACCGGATGGGGTTATGCTTTCCAACGGACCCGGTGACCCGGCCGATAATAAAGAGATCATTGGGGAGCTGGCAAAATTAGCGGAATCCAAGATACCGATCTTCGGAATCTGCTTGGGCCACCAATTATTGGCCTTGGCGCAGGGCGGGAAAACCGCCAAACTCAAATATGGCCATCGCGGTTCCAATCAGCCGGTCAAGGATCTGAAGACAGGCAGAGTATACATTACCAGCCAGAACCATGGCTATGCGGTTGTGGCCGAAAGCCTGCCGGAGGGCGCCAGCTTAAGGATGAGCAATGCCAATGACGGCACCTGTGAAGGGATTGAATATCTAAATATACCTGCTTTTTCGGTCCAGTTCCATCCTGAGGCTGCCGCAGGACCTCTGGATACCAACTTTTTATTTGACCAATTTATGGATCTTATGGGGAAGGAGGACTTCAAATGCCGTTAAACCGAGAGCTGAAGAAGGTGCTGGTCATTGGTTCGGGGCCGATCGTTATTGGTCAGGCCGCGGAATTTGATTACGCTGGAACTCAAGCCTGCCGGGCACTGAAAGAAGAGGGTTTAGAGGTTGTTTTAGTAAATTCCAATCCCGCGACGATTATGACGGACAATGCCATGGCCGATCAGATTTACATCGAGCCATTAACTTTGGAAACAGTAAAAAGAATTATCATCAAGGAAGAACCGGACAGCATCTTAGCT
The DNA here is from genome assembly GCA_023394955.1 of Bacillota bacterium. Lineage (GTDB taxonomy): Bacteria > Bacillota > UBA4882 > UBA8346 > UBA8346 > JAAYHS01. Next base: position 6,316 of record JAEWZY010000010.1, on the reverse strand, counting down.
ACGCTGGGCGGTCAAACCGGACTTAATCTGTCGATGCAGTTAGCCGGAGCAGGATTTTTGGATAAAGCAGGCGTCAAATTGCTGGGAGCCGATCCCGAGACCATCGCTAAAGCCGAAGACAGACAGAAGTTTAAGGATACCATGCAATCCATCGGCGAGCCGGTTGTCCCTTCTTTAGTAGTGACCGATCTTCCCCAGGCGCTGGCTTTTGCCGAGGGGATTTCCTATCCGGTGATTGTCCGTCCGGCCTTTACCTTGGGCGGCACGGGCGGGGGCATTGCCACCAACTCAAAAGAGCTGCGGGAGATCGCCGGGGGCGGTCTCCGCCGCTCTCCCATTGGCCAAGTCTTAATCGAAAAATCCATCGCGGGATGGAAAGAGATTGAATTTGAAGTCCTCCGGGATCAGGCGGGTAATGTAATCACCGTCTGTAGCATGGAGAACTTTGATCCTGTTGGCGTCCATACGGGGGACAGCATTGTCATTGCTCCGGCGGTTACTCTTTCCGACAAAGAGTATCAAATGTTGCGTTCGGCTGCTTTAAATATTGTTACAGCCTTGGGGGTGGAAGGAGGTTGCAACTGTCAGTTTGCCTTACATCCCGATAGTTTTGAGTATGCCGTTATTGAAGTCAATCCGAGGGTGTCCCGTTCGTCGGCTTTGGCTTCCAAGGCTACCGGGTACCCCATTGCCAAAGTCGCAACCAAAATCGCTATTGGGTACCGGCTGGATGAGATCAAGAACGCCGTAACCGGAAAGACCTATGCCTGTTTTGAACCGGCCTTGGACTATGTAGTTGTCAAACTGCCCAAGTGGCCTTTTGATAAATTGGTTTACGCCGAGCGTACTCTGGGGACCCAGATGAAAGCCACCGGCGAAGTGATGGCAATTGGGACCGGCTTTGAACAGGCCATTATGAAAGCGGTAAGGGGAGCGGAGATCGGTTTGGACAGTCTTAACCTGCCCAAGCTCAAAAAGCTAAGCGACGCTCAGATTGAAAAGCTGCTTAATGTCTGTGACGATGAACGGCTCTTCGTGATATTTGAAGCTTTAAAAAGGGGTGTTTCTTGTCGCCTAGTTCATGAAGTCACCGGGATTGACCTTTGGTTCCTAAATAAACTGGCCTATCTTACCATACTGGAAAAGGAACTTGCCGACGGGTATTTGACCTTGGAATTGTATCAAACCGCTAAGGTATTAGGATACCCGGATAAAGTCATCGCCAGGCTTTCCGGTTGTAAGATTGAGCAACCGCTCCGGGCTTCTTATAAAATGGTGGACACCTGCGCCGCCGAATTCCAGGCTGAGACTCCCTATTTTTACTCCACTTATGATCAGGTCAATGAGGCTAAAGGATTTATCAAAGCCGGAAACGACGGGAAGAAAACGATTATCGTCTTTGGTTCCGGACCGATCCGGATCGGCCAGGGAATCGAGTTTGACTATGCTTCGGTCCATTGCGTCTGGGCCCTGAAAAAAGCAGGCTATCAGGTAGTGATCGTCAATAATAATCCGGAGACGGTATCGACGGATTTCGATACCGCCGACCGCCTGTACTTTGAACCTTTAACCGATGAAGACGTCTTTAACGTAATCCATACGGAACAGCCCTATGGTGTAGTGGTCGCTTTCGGCGGGCAGACCGCCATCAAACTCACTAAGTTCCTGGAAGCCCAGGGGGTCCGGATCCTGGGCACGCCGGCGGACAGCATTGATGCCGCTGAGGACAGGGAACGTTTCGACGCCTTGTTGGAAAGGTTGGCAATTAAACGTCCCCAAGGGCATACCGTGTTCACCAAGGAAGAAGCGCTGCAGGCCGCGAATAACCTTGGCTATCCGGTCTTGATCCGCCCTTCCTATGTATTAGGCGGTCAAAATATGATAATTGCCTTCAATGATGACGATATCCGCGAATACCTGGACATTATTCTGGCTCACCATATCGAAAACCCGGTGCTGATCGATGAATATCTGATGGGTGTTGAAATAGAGGTTGACGCCATCTGTGACGGCGCAGACATTCTGATTCCCGGCATTATGGAGCATATCGAGCGTTCCGGCATTCATTCCGGTGATTCGATGGCGGTTTATCCCGCCTGGAACTTAACCGGAGAATTGACCGAACTGGTAATCAATTATTCCAAGCAATTGGCCTTGGCCTTAAATACCCGGGGATTGGTCAATATCCAGTATCTGATTCATGCCGGAGAAATCTATGTGATTGAAGTCAATCCCCGCTCTTCCCGAACCATCCCCTATATCAGTAAAATTACCGGTGTGCCCATGGTCGATCTGGCGACCAGGGCGATGCTGGGAGAGAAACTAAAAGAGATGGGTTATGGTACGGGCCTGTACCGAAGACCGCCCTATTTTGGCGTTAAGGCGCCGGTGTTTTCCTTTGAAAAATTGATCGATGTGGATGTACAGTTGGGTCCGGAGATGAAGTCCACCGGTGAAGTCCTGGGTATCGGTAAATCCTTAGCCGAAGCCCTTTACAAAGGATTGGTGGCCGCCGGTTATAAGATGGTCAAGGAAGGCGGTCTGCTCGTTACAGTCCGGGATGGGGATAAACCGGAGATTGTCGATATCGTGAAGAAATATGCGGAGTTGGGCTTTACTCTTTACGCCACCGGCGGAACGGCCAAGGTTCTGGAGGAAGCCGGTTTGGAAGTGGTTTCCGTTAAAAAGATTCATGAAGCGGATGGCGATAATATCCAAACCCTTCTGGAAAGCGGAAAGATTAATTATATCATCTCCACCTCTTCGAAAGGCAGGCTTCCCAGCCGGGACAGTGTTAAAATCCGCCGGAAGGCGGTGGAGATGGCCATTCCCTGTCTGACCTCAGTGGATACGGCCAATGCCCTGGCCGACAGTTTGAAAAGCCGTTATTCCCAAAGCAACACCGAGCTGGTGGATATTAATAATCTGCGCAGTGAACGGATTAAGCTTAACTTTACCAAACTACAGTCCTGCGGGAACGATTATATCTATTTCAATTGCTTCCACCAGAAGGTGATCAGCCCCGAATCTCTAAGCGTATTTTTATCCGACCGGCATTACGGCATTGGTGGCGATGGGATTGTCCTTATTTATCCGTCGGATCAAGCCGACGTTAAAATGCGCATGTTTAATGTGGACGGCAGTGAAGGCAAGATGAGCGGCAATGCCCTTACTTGCATTGGGAAATATCTTTATGACAACAAACTTACCGATCAGGACCTGATTACCGTGGAAACTCGCAGCGGCGTTAAAAAGCTGAAGCTTTATCTTCAAAATGGAAAGGTGGACTCGGTCCGGGTAGATCTGGGACCGGCGGAGCTGCAACCGGATCTGATTCCGGTAAAATTACCGGGAAGTGAGATTGTGAACTATCCGGCGATGATTGGCGGCCGGGAGTACCGTATTACCTGCGTATCCATGGGGAATCCCCATTGTGTAATCTTTGAAAAGAGCCTGGAAACCGCAGCAATGGATTTGGTAGGTCCGGCTTTCGAGTCCTCTCCGTTATTTCCGGAACAGGTTAATGTGGAGTTCGTAACGGTTATTGATCAGAACACGATCAAAATGCGGGTTTGGGAACGGGGAAACGGGGAGACCCTGGCGGCCGGGACCAGCGCCTGCGCGGCCGCGGTAGCAGCGGCGCTGAACGGTTATTGTAACAAGAATAAATACATCACGGTCAAACTCAAAGGCGGCGACTTGGTGGTGAAATATACGGATGAAACCGTATTTATGATCGGAAAGCCGGAAGAGGTATTTGAAGGGGTTGTGAAAATCTAGATTTTAATACCAACGTTGTATTCCCTTAACCAATAATTCACTTGAATAAAATAAGCCAAGAGCTGAGGAGCGTTTATTAGTTGTCCGAACCAGGGAATATTGGTGGCGGTGGTTACCGTTTCAGCAAAATTCCGGAGGGCGGGTTTGTTAATCAAAGGGAGTAAGGGAGAGTCTTTGTCATCCAGAATACGGATAATGCCGTTACGGACTGCTTCGAGGTAAGCGGGATGATGGGTTTTGGGATAGGGACTCTTTTTGCGCCAGAGGACGGCTTCGGGCAGAACCCCTTCCAAAGCCTTGCGGAAAAGGCCTTTCTCTCTGTTTTGGCAGTACTTTTGTTCCCAGGGGATATTCCAGAGATATTCAACCAAGCGATGGTCGGTAAAGGGGACCCGTAGTTCCAAGCCGGCGGCCATGCTCATGCGGTCTTTCCGATCTAAAAGGGTAGGCATCCAACGGGTAAGATTCAGATAAAACATCTCCCGCATCCGGGCATCGACCGGATTATCCCCGGCAAAACGGGGCGCCTCGGCCAAGGCTTCCCGGAAACGTTCCCTCAGGTATTCTTGGGGGCGGATTAGCTCCAATAATTCCGGGGAATAAAGCCGGAAACGTTCCTCAGTCCCCCGCATCCAGGGAAAGGTCTTTAGCGTGGCGGATTGCCGCCGGTAAAACCAAGGATATCCTCCAAACACTTCATCCGCGCCTTCTCCGGATAAAGCGACCGTCGCCTGTTTTTTTATCTCCCGGCTGAAAAGATACAAGGAAGAATCGACATCGGCCATTCCCGGTAAATCCCGGCCTAAGACGGCGGCGAACAAGGAGTCGGCCAGTTGAGGGGTATCGATCAAAAAGGAATAATGTTTGGTATGAAAGGCGTCGGAAACGATTTTGACCCAAGGGGTGTCGGGATTTGGTTGGAATTCATTGGTTTGAAAATATTTTTCATTATCCACGTAATCTACGGAAAAAGTTCTTAAGGGCGCTCTTCCTTCCTGTCGATAATTAGCCGCAGCAATGGCTGTAATGGCGCTGGAGTCCAATCCGCCCGATAAAAGAACGCCGAGAGGGACATCGGAGATCAGCTGACGTTTGACGGCATCCAGTACTAAGTCTCGGACCGAGGCTACGGTCTCCGCAAAAGACTCCCGATGTTCTCTGCTTATCAAAGACCAATATTGCTTAATCCGGACACCGTTGCGGTCAATCGCCATGCAGTACCCTGGCTTTAACTCCCCAATCCCGGCAAAAACCCCATGCCCGGGAGTGCGGGCGGGACCCATGACGAAAATCTCCGCTAGTCCCTCCCGGTTGACGGTTGGTGAAACAACGGGATGAGCGAGAAGGGCTTTGATCTCCGAGGCAAAGAGGAAAGAATCTCCCTGATGACTATAGAATAGAGGTTTGACGCCGATACGGTCCCGGGCTAAAAACAAGCGGTTCTTTTGCCCATCCCAGACAGCGAAGGCAAAAATGCCGTTGAGCTTTTGGAGACAACTTTCACCCCATTCGAGATACGCTTGGAGCAATACTTCCGTATCGGACCACCCCTCAAAGGTATGACCGCCAGCGATTAACTCCTGGCGGATATCATCAGTATTATATAATTCTCCGTTATAGACCAGCGCATAAGTGTCGTTCCTCCTTTGGCGAATCATCGGTTGGCGCCCGCCTTGGGGATCCACAACCACCAGCCGGCGATGGCCGAGGGCGGTATGTTCGGAAAACCAATATCCTTCCGCGTCCGGACCCCGGGGGGCCAGCCGATCGGTCATCGCCTTGATAACGTCCCGTTCATGGGTAAGGTCCCGTGTAAAATCAATCCAGCCGGCAATGCCACACATTAGTTTTTACCTCCGTTTTACAAATAAAAAGCGCCTTGGATATTAAATAGCTTTTAAAACCGGCTATTTAGCCCAAGGACGCCTTTGTCCTAATATTTGTTGTTAATTTATGATATGCGAAAGATAAGGTAGACGAAACTTGTCTGTTTAAAGTGTAAATTGTAAAGGGGAAAGTGTAAAAAAATAACTACACCAAGGAAGTGGAGTACATCTTTTTTCCTTTTATATTCTCTGATTCTCAGATTGACAAAATCTGATATGAGGCATATACTAACTACATATCAAATAATTTTGATACGAGGTGATTGCTTGGAGAATATATTTGAGGAACATGCGAAAGTCTTCAAGGCCTTTTGTGACGCAAAACGCCTGCGAATACTCAAGTTATTGCGAGGCGGTGAAAAATGCGCTTGTGTTTTGTTGGAACAGTTGGACTTGGGACAGTCGGGGCTTTCTTATCATATGAAGATTTTGGTTGAGTCGGGTATCCTCGAGAGCCGGCAGGAAGGCAAATGGACCCATTACAAAATCAGCGCAAAAGGCAGCGATTATGCTATAGCTCTACTAAAGGAACTGACAACGCCGAACACGGCTACAAAAGAAAATAACTGCTGCCAAAGCCATTAGATTGATGGCTTTTTACAAGTGAAATATATCAAAAAATTTTGATATGATTCTCCTCTATTAGAAAG
>JAEWZY010000030.1 GCA_023394955.1 Bacillota bacterium | reverse complement strand
CATCCAGCATCCCTCGCAATTCGGCTTCGGAAAGAGCCCGATGGGTGCCGTTGGCGACCAAAACCAGGATCCGTTCAGCGGTGATACCGTGTTTCAGTAATTTCTTAATGACCGGCCAAAGAATGCCTGATTCGCCTCGGTAGGGCACGGGACGGGTATTGTCTGAAACAACTACCACCGCTCGGGCTTCCGGTTTGACCTCGAGTTTAGCTTCAATAATCCGGTCGAGCCCGGAAGCGCCGATCGGATTATTCAAAGCTTGTTCAATAGTATTCGCCGGATTAGGCAGGGGTTCGGCCGAAATCATATTAAAGACATCGGTATGTTCGGGAACCCTAATTTCTAATAATTCCGGCCCGAATTTCATAGTGACTCTTTTCATGGCGCGCATTCTCCAGTTAATTCAAATTTCTATCAGGGCATATTTTTAATTAAGCTAAAATCGCCTGTTTTTGCCGCATTCAAGATCGGTCCCATGAATTCATCAACCTGAGAGGCAGTAAGCGGGACCGGCATGTTTTTAAGCTTCATCTCCAGTTGCGGATCCTTGGCCGCCGTCAAAGCCCGGGTTATATGTTCCGCGCCGAACCCCGGCAAATCGGAGAGTTTTGTTGGTGAACCGATGCTTTTATTGAAAGCGACCATTCCTTCGGCAACCACAACGCCAAGATCCCGTCCCTTCATTTCATCAATATCGACGGTAATAAATCCTGCCCGCATAAAGATTTGACCCACTATGCGCAATTGCCGTTCAATGCTGGGAGCAAAAAATACGGTATAATAAGGATTCATTATTCCACAAGCCCGGCCGTGGCTCGTGAGATCCACCAGTGAAAAACTGGTTAGGTGCGCTCCGTTGGTCCCACCGATCATGATCGCATATCCACCCAAATCCGCCGCCAGACCCAGCGCTTGCCGGGCTTCAAGGTCATGCGGGTTTTTAATTACTTTTGCCGCATTCTGGACAACTAATGAAATCCCGCATTCGGCCACTTCCTTGAGTAACTCGAACTTAGTAGCGCCGGCCCCAAAAAAGACCTCCATGCAATGAGCAACCGCATCAAGCGCGCCATCGATGGTCACCCCTACCGGCATACTCTCGGTTACTGCATAGTCAAATACGGCCTTGGACGGAATAATCGCTTCATCCACAATCAGTTTTTTCTGGCCGACCACCGGATCGGTAACATTGGAATACTTGGTAAGATGCGCTCCGGAACTGGCCGCGGTTTGTACCGCGATTAAGGGTATTAACTTTTTCCCCGTCTTTTCTAAGGCTTCGGAGACCAGACCGGTCCCAAAATATGTATCAATCTCCGGACTATACTCCCCCAATGTCGCCAATAGATCAGCGGCTTTGGCCGCATCGATGGCGCTCCCGCCGCCAATGGGGATGATACAGTCAGGGTGATAATGAAGAATGTAACTTTCAATCCGGTAAACATCCTCCCGGGGCGCATTGGGACCGGCGTCGGGAACGATCTTGCCTCCGGCCGGTTTCACCCCGTGAGCTTCTAGAGATGCTACCACTTTATCGATGACCGGTTTCATGTGTTTCTCATTACCAATGACTAAGGCTGTTTTTCCATATCGGGAAGCAAACTCGCCTACTTTGTTGGTGACTCCTAAACCAAAGGCATAGTTTTCGCCTTTATAACCATTCAGGAGTTTGGCTGCTTTCTCTTGTAATCCCATATAAAACCAGCTCCTTTTATAGATATTGATGTTGGATATTAACCAGTTTTAGTTGTATATTTGTTTATTATCCAATACTAAATGTATCTTCCGAGAATCCGAGTTCCTTAGAAAATTTTAAAGCGATTTCTTTAACAACAGGGGTTAATTCCTTGACTCGTCCACTTGAAAATCGGGAAATCGGCGCGGAAATACTAATCGAAGCAATGATCCTTCCCAAATGGTTACGGATCGGCGCTGCAATACATCTGGCCCCTACCTCGCACTCTTCGTCATCTAAAGCGAATCCCTGTTTGCGGACTAAAACCAACTCATCCAAGAATTTTGGAAGGCTGGTAATCGAATGGGGAGTCAACTTCGGCATGCCTTTTCGCTGTAAGATACCGATGATATCGGGTTGAGCCATTTCCGACAATAGGATTTTACCGGCACCGGTGGTATGAACCGGCGCGCGCCTGCCGATCAAAGAGAAAAACCGTACCGAGGCATTGCTTTCCACCTTTTCTATGTAGACCACTTCATCTCCGTCCAATACCACCAGATTGGCTGTCTCTCCCGTTTTCCGCATCAACTCTTCTAAATACACCTTGGCAACTTTACGCAAGTCTAACTTTTCCAAGATCGTATTGGAAAGGGTAAGAATTTTCAATCCCAGTCGATAATAGCCGTTTTGTTGGTTTTGTTCTACATATCCCAGTTGGATCAGGCTAGCCAGTATGCGATGGATTGTGCTATGGGGGATGGATAACATTTTCCCCAACGTTGCCAAAGACGCTTCGCCTTGGTTAGCGGCGATCGCTTCTAAAATTAAAAAACAACGATCCAAGACTTGGACTGATTTGTTACGATTCAGGTCTTTGTTTTCAATTACACTTTTCTTTTCCATTTTTTATTCCTTTTACACTTTTACCTTAACCGAGATAAATGTAAAACCAAAATTTATTAAACCAGAAACCCATCTTGTTTACCGGTAAATTATAACATAACTGATTTTATTTTGGAATTGGCCGAGCCATACTTACTCACGACATAAACCTAACTTTTTCAACGTAGCGTCAATTATTAGCTGAGCTTGAGAATCCGGGGATGGTAATGGACTCGTCATGTAATCGTATTCAATAACCCCGAGCGCCTTCAAGCAGTATTTCATTACCCCCTGGGCTGAACTCAATTTAAAAAGCTTACTTAATAGGTTTACCTGTTTTTGAAGGGATCGAACTTCCCCAATTTTTCCCGCCATCGCCGCCTCATAAAGTTGCACAAGCAAACGGGGAGCAAAATTTGCCACTCCAAGAACCCCTCCCGTTGCGCCACTCAAAATAGATGATCCGAATAATTCATCTTTACCTTGTAGGACAAAAAAATTATCTCTTGGTTTATACTCCAGAAGTTCCTGAAAGTAAAAGAAGTCACCGGAGCTATCTTTTATTCCGGCTAACCTTGAGTCCTTACCCAACGTAAAGACACTCGGGACATCTAAAGTCAATTTGGTCATTTGCGGTATAACATATAGAAAAAGAGGAATATCTGAAGCCTCAATAACCATTTGAAAATGACGAATGAGATCACTTTGACTTAAACGATAATAATATGGCGTTGTTACTACAGCATAATCGATATTTAGCTTAGAATATTCTTTTAAGTTGGAAATTGTATCACCCGTTCCCACCTCAGTTATCTGAGCATAAACGGGTACCCGCCCTGAAACTTGCTCAACGGTTATACTAACGGCTTTTTTCTTTTCTTTCGCGGATAGACTGGCAAACTCACCGCATGTCCCCAAGACGAATATCCCATGAACACTGCCTGATATCAAAAACTCGATAAGCCGACGCAGACTTGGTTCGTCTATTGTTTCGTCCTTATTCAGAGGGGTAGGGATCGGTGGAATAACGCCGGGGAAATTAACCATGGGATATGTCTCCTCCTTTTTCAAGCGCAACAAAACGTCTAGTTGCTTGCTTCAGTATGGATTCCAATACTTCAACCCCCAATCCAGGCCCTTCCGGTACAATAATGTGCCCGTCCACCACTTCGGGACTTGGCGTAATTACTTTTCCCTGTAAAGGATAGGGTTCAATAGACCACTCCTGTGGAAAACAACACATTGGCGTACTTGCGGCAAAATGTAAAGATGCTATTGTGCCAATGTTAGGTTTGGCATTATGAAGTGTGATTGGGACTCCAAAAACACTCGCAAGATTCGCTATCTTTTTCGTGTTCAGCAATCCCCCCGCTTTGATAATGTCAGGTTGGATAATATCAACCGACCGTTTTTCCAACATTTGACGAAAAGTGTAGGGGTTCCAATCTTGTTCGCCACCAGCAACAGGAATATCTAGAGCAGCCGCTACTATTGCGGTATCATCCAAATTATAGGAAAGACAAGGTTCTTCATAATGGAAAACTCCATAATCCTCCAAAAATCTACCAACTTTTATTGCATATGCTGGCGTATAAGCTCCATTTGCATCAGCCATAATATCGATCGAGTCACCCAGGTCTTTTCTTAATACTTGAATCATCTTTCGTGTTCGTCCCGGAGACTCGTCTCCGTTAATGTCAAATAGTTTTCCTATTCTGGTCTTAACGGCCTGAAAGCCATATTTTTCGATTAAAGTTACAAACCGACGAGATTCCTCTTCGGGAGTAATATCACGCCTCATGCTTGAGGCATATACGGGAATTTTCTTCCGAACACAACCACCCAGCAGATTGTATACAGGTTGTTTTAAAGCTTTGCCCATTATATCCCATAAAGCAATATCTATCCCACTTATGGCTATTGCCAGACTTTGTCCGGCATTTTTATAATTTTTCAAAAAGAGGTCGCCCACAATCGATTCAATATCAAACGGATTTCTCCCTAAAATTGATTCCCCAAACGTCATTACGTTTTCACAAATCAACTGTGGACGCATCGGACTGCATTCGCCCCAACCCATAAAACCTTCATCTGTTGTAATTCTTACCAAAACAGTACGGTCAAGGTTAAAAGTCTCAAGCTTTGTTATGATCATTTAAAGTTCCCCTTTACAATTTAGCGTGTTATTGCTTAACCATTAGATTCGCAAGGCTGTATTTGGACGCCTTTAGTTAGAAGTATTATTTAATTGCGCCGGTAGATAAGCCTTCTTTTACATATTTCTGAGTAAACATAAATACAATTAGTGTTGGAAATAACCCTATTAATGCGGCGGCCATCACCAGATGCCACGGAACAAGACGTTCATTTAACAGGGTATATACGGCGACCAAAACTGGATATTTCTCTGAAGTTGAAAGTAAAAGAAGGGGAATGAAAAATTGGTTATATACAGTAATAAAAGAGATTGACAGAGCAGTTACTATACCTGGCGTTGTTACAGGTAATACTACATACTGAAAGATTTGTCTTTGAGTACAGCCATCGATTACAGCCGCCTCCTCGAGCTCAACCGGGAATGCATCGAAGGTGTTCTTTAAAAGCCATACTAATAGCGGCATTGTTACAATTGCAGAAATTGTTATGACTGTTATTGAGCTATCAAAAAGTCCCAATCGTTGCACATATAAAAATAGGGGTACTGCAATGGTGGTTACCGCTATCATTTGAGTCGTCAATATCAAAAACATATAAAGTGATTTGCCCCAGAAACGGAATCTTGAAATTGCATATCCCCCAAGAATTGATAAAATCGTGGCAAAAACAGCGCCGATAGTCGAATAAATAATTGAGTTTTTCATATATAACCCTAATTGCGTTTTTTGCCATACTTCAATATAATTTTCATACTCAAAATACTTGGGAAGAACCGACAGATCCCCGATTTTACTCGATGGAGTGAGGGAGCCCCAAATCGCGCTAAAAATGGGAAGATACAATATGATTAAAACTATGATTGTTAATAACATATTCCCGATTCTTTTTTTCTTCCGCCATTCACTGTTTTGCATTACGCAGCATCTCCTTTTTTCAAGGTGGTTCTCCAATATAATATGGTTACACTTAATATGAGAACTATATTCATTATCGCCCCGGCCGAGGCTACACCAGCATCATAGCTAAAAAATGCTTGTTTGTATATTGTCAGCGGAAGAATCTCTGTCGACCCTAAAGGTCCTCCTTCTGTAAGAACCCAAATCATATCAAAAGTTGTAGCTGCCCAAATGGTAGTTATTAATGCAATAGTGATAATTGTTCCTTTAATCTGCGGTAGAATTACATTAAGAAGAAACCGCCATCCCTCGGCGCCATCAACTTTGGCGGCGTCATACACCTCTTCGGGAATTGTCTGTAAGGCCGCTAAAATGTTCAAGGCAGCAAAGGGGGCTGTCTTCCACACTCTCATTGCAATAATAGTGCAAAAGGCCATATTAACCGAGAGAAAAGTTATTCCTCGATCAACCAATCCCAATTGAATCAAGATTGCATTGAGATATCCGTATTGGTGGTGAACAAACCAGCTCCAAAACACAGCCACAATTGAATGGGGAATCGCCCAAGGAACAATTACCAGTGCTCGAAATAACTTTTTGCCCGGCATATCTTTATTGAGAAGTAGGGCAAGAAAGAACCCAATAATCAATGCAAGAGGAGACGAAATACAGATCCAAGCAAAAGTTCGCCATAGGATATTTATAAACGAGGGGTCAAACATTTTTACAAAGTTTTGGATACCGTTATACCCCTCTACTCCCAAAATAGTATGGACTTTATGAAATGAAAAATAGATCACATCTTTAATCGGTACGACGTATAAGACTAGAATTAATATTAAGGACGGCGCTATAAAGAAGTACGGCTTCCATAACTTCCGAATTATAGACCGGTAATTCACGATAATTCCTGTAGAGTCTTTTGAAGTATTTCTCATTTATTCCTCCATATTATAAAGCTAAGAAAGACTTAAGTCATTATTAGTAGGTGGAAGATTTCTTGATTTCAAAAATGTTAAATAACATTCAGAAAAAGAAACCTTCCACTCCTTTATGTGAGCCTTTTTATGACGATCTCATTCTATTCACGAAGCTTGTTAAATTGATCATGCATCTGTTGGACTGCTTGCTCCGCAGTTAGGCGACCTAATACTGCCCCTTGGACTGCCTCATGAATAATTTGTAAACCTTTAGCCGCTTTAGGCCCTGTAATATTGTGCGACATAGCATAGTTTGTCAATTCCAACATTTTTGTTTGCAACCACCGGTTTTCTAGGTCAAAATCACCTTTATAAATGCTTGAATTAAAATAGAACGGCGACACCATTTTATTATGAAGATATTGCCATTCCGGTTCGAGTAAATGCCGGAGCGCTTTCCATGCCTCTTTTGGATACTTGGTATTTGCTGATATTACCCATCCATCTATAGCCAAGGTAGTCCTGGGTTCTTTACCTTTAAACGGACTCTTTGGAGCTGCCACAATAGCGAATTTACTCTTTTCAGGATCCGATATATCAGTAACCTCAGACAGCATCGGAATGATCCACGACCCATCGTAGTGCATCGCAATCTTTCCATCCCGAAACATTAGTCTCAAGTCCGATTTTGAGGTCTGTGCCGGAAAGGGTTGGGTAATTTTATATTTATTTACAGCATCAACCAAGAATTGCATTGCGCCGACGGCTTCTTTTGTATTTACCAAAGATTTTCCGTTTTCATCAGTCCATCTGGTATTCATCGCCGAAAAAAACGTCGCTCCGACAAGACACTGGGGTGTATCATTATATCGCCCTATATTCAGGCCAATTCCATATGCCCCAGTCTTATTTTCAATGATTTGGGCATACTTTACAATTTCATCCCATGTCACTGGAGGCTTATTGGGATCGAGTCCAGCTTTTTCAAATAATTCTTTGTTATACCATAGAACGAATGGTCCTACCCTGGCAGGTATTACTAGTTGTTTACCTTTCCGGTTTACCGCTCTCCAAAGACTTTCAGGTATATCATTCCGCAATTTTCGATCAATATATGGGTTCAAGTCAAGTACGGCATTCATTTCCGCCAATAAATTGAGCATCGATTCATTTGTTATATAAATGTCCGGTTCGTTATTTGCCGATGCCCACACTGCAATTCGGTTGCTAAAACTGCCCCAGTCGCAATCGATGTATTTTATACTAATATTGGGATTCTTGTCTAGATAGTCTTTAAAAGCCGCATCAAATAGAATTTTACTTTCCTTGGGATAGCCTGTCCCCATTATCGATAACTCGATTTTCTTTGGAGCCGCAAGCGCTGCGCATGAAGTAACAATTATCATACAGATAAGAGACGCGATTAGGAAATGTTTACGGTTGTTTTTCATTTCAATTCCCCTTTCTTTTTGATAGTCTAGTCACTAATGATTCCCGATTATTTCTTTTAACTTTCACCTCCTTAATTCCAAGCAACCTATCTAATTGCAAGAAACTAAAAGTGTGTAAATATTTTCAGACAAACTCTTTTATTCCATCGATGCTTCCGCCCATGGAACAATCGGTCTCCCGTTCCACCACCACATCGATTAAATAAGGAACCTTAGCTTTTAATGCTCTCTCAAAGGCTTGCGGCAGTTCTTCCACTTTCATTACCCTTTCAGCTCTGGCTCCGAATCCTTCGGCTATCTTAACATTATCCGGATAAACCTGAGCTTTTGAGAGGTTTTCGTTATACCACAGATTGACACCATGCTCATATCCGTAAGCGTATTTCTGGTTCTGCCGGATTAAACTCAGATACCCATTATTGACAACTACCACGATAATTGGAATATTATGTTGGCAAGCCATACCCAATTCTTCGATCATGAAGAGTAGTCCCGCATCACCAACCACAACCACCGCCGGATCTTCCGGACAAGCGACCTTAGCCCCAATCGCCGCCGGCAATTCATAACCTAGTGTTCCAGCGCCACCGGAAGGCAGATAGCGTCTGGGTAACTTAATATCCTGGAGTTGACCGGACCAGATCTGAGTCAATCCACAACCAGTGGTGAACATCGTATTATCAGGGAAAAATTTATTGATTTCCTCATAGACACGTTGCGGTTTAATCGGGAAACTATCATAATCCGTTTTCCGCGCTAATACTTTTCGCCGTTCCGGCAGTGTCTTAACCCTTTCATTCGGATTAAAATGATATCCTCTCTTTTTTGCCTCTTCTAGGAGAGCAATCAAAGCAAGTTTGGCATCGGAAACAATCCCGATATCCGCCGGCACTACTCTGCCGATTTGGGAAGGTTCAATATCAACATGAATGAATTTCCGGCCTTTAACGTAAGTATCGAGTTTTCCGGTATGCCGGTCGCTAAAACGGCAACCAACACCGATTACCAAGTCGGAACCTAATAAAACTTCATTCCCGATGGGTTGCCCGACTTGAATACCAGCGTGTCCGGCATTTAAAGGATGATCTTGAGCTAAACCGCCTTTCCCCATGTAAGTCATGATTACCGGAATCGATAGAAATTCGGCTAATGCTTTAAACTCCGCCGTGGCTCCGGAAATGATGACCCCGCCCCCTAAAATCAAAACCGGGTTTTTGCTCTGCATGATCAAATCCATCGCCTTAGCGACCTGTTCCAAATCGGGTCCGGGTTTGGCAACTGGAAGCGGTTTGTATTCCATGGGATCAAAATCAATTTCCGCGGTCTGAATATTCAGCGGTAGATCAATCAGTACCGGTCCCGGCCGCCCGGACCGCGCGGTGTAAAAAGCCTGCCGCATAATTTCCGGTACATCGGCCGGATTGGTCACGCACCAAGTCGCTTTGGCTACCGGTTTGGCGATTGTGGCAATGTCCACA
>JAEWZY010000015.1 GCA_023394955.1 Bacillota bacterium | reverse complement strand
TAGGATTTATAAGTATCACAACAAACATCACCGTATATTTCATTTCAAAAGTCCCCATACTGATTTTGAAGTTGTTGGCGGAGATTAGCCTGTTTTAGGCTTTTTTCACCAATTAGGAGGGGACTTTGATGATTAGAAATTTTATACTCAAAATGCTGATATCAGCCGGATTTTTATTGATTTTCTCAACAAAATTTGTTGATGTGACTATCGGTGAAAGGTTATATGAATATCCGTTGGAAACAGCGTGGAAAGCGACAGGGATTCCGTTAAGTGAAGTTAACACCGAATCCTGGCTGAAGATAAATGATCAGAGACTAAGCCTTTATGAACTGAAACAGTTTGCCGCGGAGCTTCAAAAAAAATTGGACCTCAAGCTAAAAACCAAAATATTCACCGGAGAGGAAGAAAATTTCGGTTATGTTTCATTTGAAGGGACCCAGCCAAATGGGACAAATGTCAGTATCAGTATCCAGTCAATCAGGACCGGTGAAATTTCCGAAACCCAACTGGGAATCTACACGATCCATCCCGGGGCGATGAAAAATTTACGTCAGTACATCCAGAATCTAAGAGAAAAAATAATCAGTCTCGGCAGCGATCTCGACTTTAACGTAGTATTTATCGGTGAACGATCCGGAAGGATTCCACCGGCCTTGGTCAGGGAGTTATCCGGACGGGCTTTCCGAAAAATAAACGCCGAATTGGTTGATTCAGCTTTTGAAGATGGCAATAGCAATCAAATAGGCTTTACTAACTTAATTAGGGATTCGGTTGAAATCGACACCCGCCGGATCAATGTTGAATTCGATACCAGATATGACCGGGTTAGAAACATTACTCAAATTATTTTGGCGGCCCCCAGGGCTACCGGGGGAGTGTGATGCAGTTAATCCCGGTCAATATTTGATCTCTGTTACCTTCCAGCCGGTGAGGCCGGTGACTAGCGGGATGCCCAGAGGCTTATATTCAAGAATCAAAGGATTGTTCAAGTTATTCCAGATTATCAGGCCTTTGTTGAGTTTTAAACCATGGACCGCTTCGGGTTTGCCATTGATTAGCAATGGAAAAATGACCCGTTCCCTTACCTTAAGGGAAGTGGCAGCCCAATTGATAGCGCCGGCGCCGCCTTCCCGGAAATTCCGGGCCACACCTTTCTCCCGTAACTCCTTTAACACTTCTTGTGAGAGCCAAGGGGCTGTGTCATTAGTCGCCTTGGACTCATCATTCTTATACCAAGGATTAAAATCACGGCTATATTTAAGATCCGTTAAAATTCTAGTCCCGGTGGATTCTTCCCCTTCATCCTGGGGCCGGGTCCAGGTATAAGTCAATGATTCCGGGAAAGAATTTTTGACTACCGTTAAGTGCCATAACTTATCTTTTTGTTCGATTTGCCGTCCCAAGACATACATAAAGGTCACCCGCATCCCGGTTTGGACCGGATGAAAATCTTCGACGGTTTCGGCTATGGTTGCCGGGATTATCGAAATGAAAACCGAAAAGGCTAACATAGCCCATAAGTAATGTTTCATTGACAGCTGCTCCTTTTATAGAAATTTGAACAAGATGAAAGGTTGTTCCTGATCAAAATATTCAATTCCGATTGATACATTCCTTTTTGTAAAGGTAGGCGGGTTTAATAATTTCTAATTTAACATTTCGACCAATATATTGACAGACTAATCCGGGTTAGGTACTATATATTGTGTCAAAATTCTACTTAATGTAAATGAAGATAATTAGGTGAACAATCCACCACAAAACGGCTTTATTGTCCTAAAGTTACCCCTGTGTTATAATTATGATAGTTTTGCGCAAAAGTATATTTACCCGATTTTTTGCTTCGGTTGACAGGGAGCGACAGGCTGAAAATGGAGTGAGCGTAATGCTTTTAGTTTTCGATATTGGCAACACTCAAACCGTGATCGGGGTTTTTTTAGGGGCCAGGCTATTAGCCGATTGGAGATTAGCTACTGACCGCCTAAAAACCATCGATGAATACGGTATCTTACTCAAAAGCCTTTTTCAGCATAACAATTTGGAGATTAGTCAGGTAAAGGCGGGGGTGATCTCAAGCGTGGTGCCTCCTGTTACCGGATTATTTGAAGGCGTGGCGGTCAAGTGCTTTTCGGTTAACCCCTTAATAGTGGGCCCGGGGATCAAAACCGGCCTGGCTTTCAAGTATGAAAACCCGAGGGAAGTTGGGGCTGATCGGGTTGTGAACGCGGTCGCCGCCATAAAACTTTATAGGCCGCCCCTAATCGTGGTTGACTTTGGGACCGCGACGACTTTTTGCGCCATAGCGCCAAACGGCGAATATCAAGGTGGAGCGCTCGCGCCGGGTTTGAGCATTTCCAGTGAAGCTTTGTTTCATAGAACAGCCAAATTACCCAAGATTGAAATTGAAAAGCCGAAGAGCATTATTGGTAAAAATACGGTCCACGCCATGCAGGCGGGTTTGTTTTACGGATATCTAGGTTTGGTCGAGGGTATAATTTCCCGAATGAAGGGTGAGATGGATTGTAACCCTCAGGTGGTCGCCACCGGAGATTTTGCCGGATTAATCGGTGACAACACGGAGCTGATAGATATAACTGAACCACATTTAACCTTGCACGGGCTGCGTTTTATCAATGAATTAAACAGTTGAAAAAGGGATTAGATGGACGGAAATGTAGTAACAGAACGGGCGGTTCTTTTTGGAATTAATGGATTTCAATATAGCGGCTCTGATTTTGAATCGGTTTGGAGCGAATTTATAGATCTTGCTAAGGCTGCCGGAGCGATACCGGTGGCCCAAGTAATCCAAATCCGTTCAAATCCCGATCCCGCGTTTTTTCTAGGTTCCGGAAAAGCCGGGGAATTGAAGGATTCAGTCAGGGAGACCATGGCGAAGTTATTAATTTCATTACAAGGGCTTTCGCCGGTCCAAGTAAGAAACTTGGAGGATCTAACCGGGGCTAAGGTAGTGGACCGGACCGATTTGATCTTGGATATCTTTGCCCAACGGGCCAAAACTAAAGAAGGGAAACTTCAAGTTGAATTAGCGCAACTTAGCCATTTGCTACCAAGGCTGGGTGGCGGATTGGGCCGGGACTTGTCGCGCCTGGGTGGTGGAATCGGGACTAGAGGACCGGGAGAGAGCAAGTTGGAGATTGACCGGCGCCGGGTGCGGCGCCGGATTGCTGATCTTCGGAGGGATCTCAAGCTTATTGAGGCCCATCGGAGTGTCCAACGGCGCCGCCGGGAGAAACAAGGGGTCCCAACGGTAGCGTTGGTGGGGTACACTAATGCCGGTAAATCAACTTTATTTAACAGACTGACCGGCGCCGGAGTTTCCTCTCAAGGCCGTTTATTTGATACATTGGATCCGGTTTCGCGCTGTATTCAAGTTTCCGACCGGGATGAGATTATTCTCCTGGATACGGTGGGATTTATCCGGGACCTCCCTACCCAGCTGGTCGCAGCATTTAAAGCGACCCTGGAAGAGACCATCCGCTCGACAATGTTGATTCATGTAATGGACTGCGCCAGCCGGGAGCTCATGGAGGAATACCAGGCAGTCCGGGCGGTTTTGACGGAACTGAAGATCCCGGACAAAGAAGTAATCACCGTTTTAAATAAATCCGATCTAATCGAGTCCGGCCTGGTTTTAAACCGGCTTTGTAAGGAATGGTCGGCCATCCCTGTATCGGCTTTAACCGGGACCGGAGAGGAAGACTTATTGGACGAGATTAAAAATAGATTGGGAAAAGCGACTCAGATGGTTCATTTATTTATTCCCTTTGCCGAAGCCGGTCAGCTTGATTTAATACACCGTAAGGCCCGGGTTCTAAATGAGGAATTCACGGCGGAGGGCGTTAAGCTATCGGTCGAGATGGAAGAACCATTGGTCCGCCATTATCAAGGTTTTCGACAAGAAGGTCCAAAATGTTAAAGATCGGCTCTGTAGAATTGGCTAATCCGGTAATCCTAGCCCCAATGGCCGGGGTGACCGACCCGCCTTTTCGCAAAATAGCCGGACGTTATCGCCCCGGATTGATCTGCGGCGAGATGGTCAGCGCCATGGCCATGCATTATAATAGTAAAAAGACCAAAGAACTGATTGGAGTGGATCGGGCTGTAAGACCGGTCAGCATTCAGATCTTTGGGTCCGATCCGGAGGTTATGGCTGAGGCGGCCCGGACGATTGAGGGTTACGGAGCGGACATTATCGATCTTAATATGGGTTGCCCGGTCCCGAAAGTGGTCAAGAATGGCGAGGGAGCGGCCTTACTGAACAACCTCCCGTTAGCCCGCAGGATCATCGAGTCAGTGGTTGCCGCAGTCCGGGTCCCGGTGACGGTCAAATGCCGTTTAGGCTGGGACCGGGAGCATTTAGCAGCCGTTGAGCTGGCTGAGATAGGGGAAAATTCGGGAGCGGCGATGATCGCGGTTCATGGCCGCACTAGAGAACAATATTACCATGGCCGGGCGGATTGGGAAGGAATCGCGTCGGTAAAACAGAGGGTCTCCATTCCGGTGATTGGCAACGGGGATGTCGATTCGCCCCAGGCAGCGAAGGCCATGCTCGAACTGACCCAGTGCGACGGAGTGATGATTGGACAAGGAGCTATGGGCCGGCCGTGGCTCTTGGGACAAGCAGTGGCTTATTTGGAAAAAGGGATTTTAATACCGGAGCCTTCTTGGGAAGAACAATTCGGCCTTATTCAAGAACATATAAGGTTACAAGTTGAGTATATCGGAGAGGAACGGGGTATCAAGGAAATGCGCAAGCATCTGGCCTGGTACTTCAAAGGCCTGCCCGGAGCGTCGCGGATCCGGGATAAAGTAAACCACATAACTTCTTTGGAAGCGCTTCAAGTCGCTTTGAGAGCATATCAAGAAACTTTGGGTGTTAGGCAAGAGGCATAAGGTGTTTGAGAAGGATTACTTAGTATCGTGGCAAAGCGGGGGAAATCAGTGAAACGAATCGTTAGCGTCAGTTTGGGAAGTTCCAAGCGGGATCATCGGGTGGAATTGGAGTTTTTCGGTGAGCAAGTAACTGTTGAGCGGATCGGAACCGATGGGGATCTATCGAAAGCCATTCAAATGATCGAACAACTGGACGGCCGGGTAGATGCTTTCGGAATGGGTGGCATTGACCTTTATCTTTTTGCCGGCGCCAAGCGTTTTACAGTAAGGGATGCCGCTAGAATCGCCCGGGCGGCCCGAATCTCGCCGATCGTTGACGGAAGCGGATTAAAAAACACTCTGGAGCGAAGAGTGGTCCGGTTTCTAAATGACCAGTTAAATATCGGCCTTAAGGGTAAAAATGTATTAATGGCGTCCGGAGTCGATCGGTTCGGTATGGCCCAGGCTTTCAGCGCTGCCGGGGCAAAGATGTTGTTTGGCGATCTGATTTTTGCTTTGGGAATACCGGTTCCAATCAAGACTTTACATGGGTTGGAAAGAGTGGCCCGGACCTTTTTGCCAATCATAACCAGAATGCCTTTTCAACTGCTATATCCAACCGGTTCCAAACAGGATCGTTACAGTCCGAAATATGCGAAATATTATGAAGGGGCGGAGATAATTGCCGGGGATTTTTTATATCTTAAAAAACATATGCCTCCCAAAGTTACCGGTAAGATTGTTGTTACCAATACCGTTACATCCGCTGATCTGGAGGAGTTGAAAAGGAGGGAAGCCGCGCTTTTGATAACTTCGACTCCTGAGTTTTCCGGACGTTCCTTCGGGACTAATGTTATGGAAGCGTTATTGGTATCGTTTTCCGGGAAAAGGCCTGGAGAGTTGGATGAAAGCGATTATCTGCAATTGTTGGAGCGGATGAAATTTGAACCGCGGGTGGTCGAGTTGGCGTAATTTATTATGTCTAAAGTCGAAGGTCAAAGGTTGAAAGTGGAATTACTGTGAAACACGAATGTAATGAGACCAAAACTGGGGAGCGGTGATTGTGCCGTCTTAGTGCTTGTGACTTTAGACTTTTAACTTTTGAACCATAGCCCCACTCATTTTTAAAAAAGGTTATAACTGCAACCCGTCCCTCATAATTAATTGATTAAAGGGGCGGTATAATGAGCTACTTTGGTTTCTTGTCTCCGCTTTTAAACGAACCCACTTCGTCTTGGCGACGGGTACTCCGAATCATACCGGAAAGTTGGCGTTTTTATAAAGGGCCGTTAAGGATCGGAGAAATAACGGGTACCTTTTTTGAACGGCAGATTAGGGGTTGGGGTTGGAAACTCCCATATAAACCTCTTCAAATCTGGGATGAAGAAGAACAATTTAGCTTATGGAAGCTTTTTCTGGACGAGTTGGGGAGTAGGGGAGTAAAAGTAGTGGGATTGGAGGTGGGGTCTTCCTTTCACCCACCTTTAAAACTGGCAGCTCATACTTCATTTCCAGGCATTAGCGATGGAAAGGCACTGGAATTATTGTTTTTTACCAACCGGTTCCGAAGATTGCTGCAAAACCATGATATTGCGCCGGGGCGGGCTAAAGTCCTAATTGTTTGGGAAGAAGGGAATTTAGGCCTCACTTGCGCCCGTTTGATCGCCCGTTGGGTTAGGTTTTTAACGTTGGTATCTCCTAATATCCGTCTTTTGGAACGGGCCTCTGATATCATTATGACTGAAACCGGAATCACCCCTCAGGTTTACCCGAATCTACCCCTTGACTACAAAGGAGCTAAAATAGTTATTAAATGCGGGCGATTATTCCAATATCAGCTTCATAAATGTCCTCGCAAGGTTATCTACTGTCAACTCTTCCCCCACCGGCCGAATATTACTAACATTAACCTGAGATTACCACTAGATGTAATCGTTAAAACAGGCCAATTGCCGCTTTATCCGGCTTTGGGCGAAGTGATCTTACGGTCTTGTTTTGAAATAAATAGGGGTCTTTGGTACGGCCCGGAACTTCCATTGGAAAGAGTTTTCAAACTAGCTATTCTTTTTAAAGAGCTAGGAATGAAAATCAGTTTATGACATCGTTTAGCTTGACACCCCAATCGCTTTCGGCTATAATATAAAATAACTTTTATGGCACTGAGACTGACAGGTCCGGTGCTTAACATTTACTAACAACTATTTGTTAAACTTTTTTTAAAAGAAGTCGATATAATAGGCGAAAGCATTTAATTTATATAAGTCCGTGAAACCCGAACAGTGCGTCTCTCGGACTTTTTCGCGGATTTGTCCATTATTAACTACTTGGAAAATGTCGTAGTTGCTTGTCGATCCAGATTAACTTCATTTTCATTATTTTGCTTAGGTCAACATGAGGCTGACGTGGACTGCTATTTAGAATAATCTATTTCAGGTGGACATATATTAACTTAACATAGAACCCAAGCTCAATGAAAGGAGCGGTATGATGAGCAACGAGAAAGAAGTACTCTTAACGGCGGATGGGTTGAATAAACTTGAGAAAAAATTAGAACATCTAAAAACTGTCCGGCGCCGGGAGGTTGCTGAAAGAATTAGGCAAGCATTGGAACTGGGTGATATTAGTGAAAATTCCGAATATGAAGACGCTAAAAACGAACAAGGGTTCATTGAAGGACAGATCCTGGAGATTGAGAAGATGCTCCGTAACGCCAAGGTTATTGATGAGCAAGAGCTCAATTTCGATATGGTCAATGTTGGTTCCAAGGTAACCTTGATTGATGTCAATAACAAGACCGAATTTGAGTATATGATTGTAGGATCGGCTGAAGCGGATCCGGCTCAAGCGAAGATCTCCAACGAGTCGCCGGTTGGCCGCAGCTTAATGGGGAAAAAGGTCGGCAGTGTTGTCAATGTTGAAGTTCCGATCGGAACGATTCAATATAAAATTAAAGCGATATCCAAATAAGAGTGGTTTGCGCCACTCTAGTTTTTTGGAGCTTGGGACTAATTTATTTTAGATTAATGTGATTAACATATTTTTCGAATGTGGAGGCGGACCTTTTGGAACCGGAAGTACAAAAAAACAACGAGCAAGTTGAGTTAAGGATCGAGAAACTAAAAAAACTAAGAGAAGCAGGGGTTAACCCTTTTGGAGAAAGGTTCGACCGGACCAATTTGGTCCAAGATGTCACCGATCAATTTGAAAAGCTCGAAAACCAAACGGTCCGTTTAGCGGGAAGATTGATCGCCAAACGCGATCAAGGGAAAGCCTGTTTCGCCAATATCAGCGATCAAAGCGGAAATGTCCAATTATACGCAAAGATTGACGTTCTTGGGGAAACCAAGTACGATTCCTTTGTGGATCTGGATTTGGGTGATATCATCGGCTTAACCGGGAAGGTATTCAAAACCCATCGGGGCCAAATTTCCGTGCAAGTTGAGGATTTCGAATTATTATCAAAGGCGCTCCGGCCGCTTCCGGACAAATGGCACGGTTTAAAAGACACCGACCTCCGTTACCGTCAGCGGTACTTGGATTTGATCTCTAATTCCGAAGTGAGAGAGGTCTTTCTCAAAAGGACTAAAATTATCAGTACAATTAGGCGGATCATGGACGGTCAAGGCTTTATTGAAGTTGAAACTCCGGTTTTAAGTGTGATCGCCGGGGGAGGACATGCCCGTCCCTTTGAGACCCATCATAATACCCTTGATTTGGATTTAACCATGCGCATCGCTTTGGAATTATTCCATAAACGATTGATTGTCGGCGGGTTTGACCGGGTATACGAGATCGGCCATTGTTTCCGTAATGAAGGGATCTCCACTAAGCACAATCCCGAATTTACCATGATGGAACTGTATCAATCTTATGCCGATTATGAAGTAATGATGGAACTGGCGGAAAAGATCTTTACCGAAACCGCGATGGCGGTTTGCGGCAGTTTAAAACTTGAATATCAAGGGACCCCGATTGACCTCACTCCTCCTTGGAAGAGGCTTTCGATGGTTGAAGCCATTAAAAAATATACCGGTATCGATTGGCGGAAGATTACCAGTGATATCGAAGGGGTTGCGGCCGCCCAAAGCCTGGGGTTGAAGGTTGATCCCAAAGCCACGAAAGGTATGGTTTTGGATGAGATTTGTTCCGAGTTTGTCGAACCAAAACTGATCCAGCCTACTTTTCTAATGGATCATCCGATCGAGATTTCTCCGTTAGCGAAAAAGAAAGATGATGACCCGGAATTAGCATATCGGTTTGAAATCTTTATCTATGGCCGGGAGATGGGTAATGCCTTTTCAGAGTTGAACGACCCGCTTGATCAAAGAGAACGTTTTTTGGAGCAGGCCAAAGAGAAAGCCAAAGGCAATGAAGAAGCCATGGTCTGGGATGATGATTTCCTGGTCGCTTTGGAACACGGAATGCCCCCTACCGGGGGAATGGGTTTCGGAATCGATCGGTTGGTGATGCTTTTGACCGATTCGCCGTCCATCCGGGACGTGATTCTCTTCCCGCTGATGAGGCCGATGGAGAATAAGTAAAGTTTAAGGACGAGCGGAGCTCGTCCTTTTAATTTGTGTTTAGCCATGGAGACGCAAAGACACGGAGAACAAGAAAAACTCAGTGTCTCATCGCCTCCGTGACTAAAATATTCTTTAGTGGATCTGTTTTTGATGTTGGTGATCATTGAGATGCTTGGTACAGTATTCGTAATCGTCGCCGCATTCCTTGCAGTAGCTGAAGTCCATCCGGCGGTCGTCCTTTTCGGTGATGCCGCAAACGGCGCATTTATGAATCGGCGGAGTATTGGCGATCTCATCAAAGAATTTTTTTCGATTGTAATGGACTTGTCTTTTAAGTTTGAAAGATTGAATAGTCTCTTTTCCAAAAAAGATGAAATAGTTAGCGACTGCGATTAAGGCGGCTATTTTGGCGGTTAAAGGGGAAGACAGGACGGTAAATCCGAAAAACCCCCAATTGAGCCAGGCTAAATATTTAATTTTGACTGGGATAATGAAAAAGAGCAACATTTGAAAATCAGGATAAATTCGGGCGAAGGCGAAAAAGAGCGATAAGTTTAAATAAAGAGCGGTAGTGTAACCGCCGGTAATGAAAGCCCCGATAGTGGTCCCAATCATACCGGTTAGGTAATAAAGGTTAAATTTGGAACTGCCCCATTCATTTTCTAAGCTGGTTCCCACTAAGTAGTAAAAGTAGAGGGTGAATACGGCCCAAAACAAGTTAAAAGTCGGCGGGATAAATACATAAGTGATTAACCGCCAGAGTTCACCCTGTAAGACCAATTCCGGTATTAGGGTCAAGAAGGCATAGATCGGTGGGTAGACATGGTATAAAAGTAAAACGATAGCGTTGGAGATGATGATATAATACATCAATCTTTTAATAGCAAAACGATCCAGGTAACGTTCCATTTTAGTCAACCATTTCATGGGATAGCGCTCCTTTAATATTGTTGGCAAATTTAATCATAGCTTTTAACTGCTAAATGTCGATACTAATAATATATCATTTTTTCAAGAGTTTTAGCAGACAATCTTCACTCATTTTATGATACTGTGGTTGGCGACAACCGAGATATGTTATAATAAAGCATGCCAATTAAAACGGAAAGCAACCAAACCGGAGGTCAATAGCGATGAAAACTGTTAAAGTACAAATCTGCTTCGGCACTCATTGTACAATGATGGGAGCCATGGATATATATGAATCGATCAATCAGCTGCGCGATGAGTTAATCGAGAGGCCAATTGAAATTCAAGTTGTCAAATGTTTTGGAGATTGCAAATCGAACCAGGATGCTCCGGTAGTGCTGGTAAATGAAAAGAAGATTACCAAAGCTACCAGAGAAGAGGTTATGGCGGAAATTATGAGTGGGGTCAATCGTTGATGAAAGGCATCTATACCTCAATTACCAAGATCAGGCGGCAAGTTTTTGCGGAAATTGCCCGGATCGCTTTTGAAGAGGGCGATTATAGCCAATTGGAAGACGCTCCGTATAAGATCCTTCCGGGAGAAGTAGCCCAGTACCGGGAGAGCATTTTTAAAGAGAGAGCCATTGTTGGGGAGCGGTTGCGATTAGCTCTTGGCCTGCCGGTTCGGAAGGTTGACAAACATTCCCGGCTCTCCAGCGGGATTGAGCAAGTCGATGTAACCCATCGGGTATTGCAGCCACCGTTGGTGAATGTAATTCCATTTGCTTGCGAGGCTTGTCCCACCGACGCTTTCATGGTTACCGACAATTGCCGGAAGTGTTTGGCCCACCCCTGCACCGTTGTCTGTCCGGTAAATGCCGTCAGTCTGGAGAAGACTAGAGCTAGGATTGATCAGGAGAAGTGCATTAAATGCGGTAAATGCAAGGAAGTCTGTCCTTATAACGCGATTGTCAGGTATGAACGGCCTTGCGCCGCTGTTTGCGGCGTTAATGCCATTGAAAGCGATTATTTAGGCCGGGCGACTATCAACGCAGCCAAGTGCGTATCCTGCGGTTTGTGTATTATTAGCTGTCCTTTTGGAGCGATTTCCGATAAATCGGAAATATATCAGTTAATTAAAGCGCTCAATCAAGGGGACTCAATAGTCGCTGAAATTGCGCCTTCTTTCGCGGGCCAGTTTGGGCTATTGGCTTCCCCAGGCAAAATTATTCAAGGCATCAAGCGACTCGGTTTTAAAGATGTGATGGAAGTCGCTCTGGGAGCAGATATCGCATCGATTCACGAGGCGGAAGTCTTCGCGGGTAATGTTCCGGCCCACCAACCTTATCTGGGAACATCTTGCTGCCCATCATGGGCGATGATGGCTGAAAAATCATTTCCCGAGCAAGCAAAGTATATTTCGCCTTCCCATACCCCGATGGTAGCTACGGCCAAGGAAATCAAAGCTAACAACCCTCAAGCGCGGGTTGTTTTTATCGGGCCGTGCATAGCCAAGAAAATTGAAGCTTTAGATGAAGCAGTTAAACCGTATATTGATTTCGTAATTACTTTTGAAGAATTAATCGCAATGTTTGTGGCTAAAAACATTGATATTACCACGATGGAAGATGGAGAAGGACCGGATGACGGTTCAAGTTGCGGGCGCGGATATGCCAATTGCGGCGGTGTGGCTGAGGCGATCTCCCAGAACGTTAAACGTCTATATCCGGATAAAGAGATTTTGATCGATAAAACTGATAGCCTGGCAGACTGTAGAAAGATGTTGACTTTGGCTAAGGCGGGGAAACGCAACGGGTATCTATTGGAGGGAATGGCCTGTCCGGGAGGGTGTGTCGGAGGTCCGGGGACGTTACTTCCTATCCGGCAAGGGACAACCGAGGTTCAAAAATTCGCTAAAAGCTCACCATATCTCACAGCGATTGATAATCCCAAAACCAAAGCCGATTAGTAATTGAGTTTTTTTACAATAAATCTAATATTTTCGTTGAACTTGACGATAAATAGAGGGAAAGGCTGTTGAACAGCTATATCTCACCTGACTTAAAGGAGGCTTGTTATGATTACCGAAAAAAGGAAAGCGCCACGGACCAATTCCCATATAGTCGTTGAAATGAGCCTTACCGGAGAATTTCCAAGATATTGCGGGTATATTGAAAATCTGAGTGAGAGCGGTATTGGTGTTATCTCATTAGATTCTTTCCAGGTTGGCGACAAATTGACCATCAGTTTTGTACTACCGGGCACTATCGATCGAGTAACAACAATTGCTAACGTGGTCCGAAACGAGCCCAATACGGGAATGTTGAATTATTACGCTTTTACCTTTGAGGGTCTTAGTCAAACTGACTGCCTGAAGATTACACGTTATATTAGAGAGAACGCCGCTTAATTAGGAAACTTAATATAAGATATCATTTGTGGCGAATCATGAATATCTGGAATATAATGCGCTTTGACTGTGTATAATACTAACACCGAACTTTAATCGCTATTAAACCAAACCTTATCTTTAAAGAAGCAGACTAGTCCCGTTTTAAAAAGAAACCCGTTGTCGCGGGTTTCTTTTTCGATGGAATTATTTTTTGAGAATTAAAACTTTCTCAATGCCACACAAGCATTGGTGGACCCAAACCCGAATGAATTGCTCATCCCGACTTTGATCTCTGCTTTACGGGCCTTATTGGGCACATAGTCCAAATCGCATTCGGGATCCGGATTTTCAAGATTGATTGTCGGGGGGATAATTTGATGATAAAGAGCTAAGGCCGTATAGGCCGCCTCGACAGCGCCGGCTGCTCCCAAAAGATGACCAGTCATTGATTTAGTAGAACTAACCAAGATTTTACGGGCATGTTCCTCGAATGCCAGCTTGATTGCCTTGGTTTCCATGGCGTCGTTTGGTAAAGTAGAAGTACCATGGGCATTAATATAATCCACTTCTTCCTTTTTAATTCTTGCCGAGGCCATGGTCAGTTCCATACAGCGGGCCGCACCGGAGCCATCCGGAGCCGGAGAGGTGATATGATGGGCGTCGCTATTCATTCCAAAGCCGATCAGTTCGGCATAGATCCGGGCGCCCCGCTTTTGGGCGTGTTCCAACTCTTCCAGGATCAAGATTCCCGCGCCTTCACCCATAATAAATCCATCCCGGTCGGCGTCAAAGGGGCGGCAAGCTTTTTCGGGTTCGTCATTTCTGGTTGAGAGGGTTTTCATATTATTAAAACCAGCGATGGCTACCGGGAGAATAGTTGATTCGGCGCCGCCGGCAATGATCGCGTCAGCCTCACCTCGTTTGATGATATGAAATGCTTCGCCGATGGCATGGGTACCGGTGGCGCAAGCGGAGACCGGTGAAAAATTCGGCCCTTTAGCGCCGGTCCGGATTGAGATTTGCCCCGGAGCTAAATTAATAACGCAACCGGGAATGAAAAAGGCTGAGACCCGATTGGGTCCTTGTTTTTCACAGATAGACTCATTATGGATTATGGTTTCAATACCACCCATGCCGGATCCTACTATTACCCCGATTCGTTCCGCGTTTTCCGGAGTAATCTTGAGTCCTGATTCATCCAAAGCTTCGATAGTCGCGGCGATAGCGTATTGGATAAAACGGTCCATTTTTTTGATCTCTTTTTTCTCAATGAACTTAGCGGGATCAAAACCCTTGACTTCTCCGGCGATTCGGGCTTCAAAACGGCTGGTGTCAAAACGGGTAATCAGGCCGACCCCTGATTTGCCGGCGAGGACCGATTCCCAGTTGGCGTCCTTGGTTAAGCCAACTGGAGTAATCAGGCCGATTCCAGTAATTACAACACGTCGATTCATTAGATCACCTGCTTTGCTAAATTTGTTTATTAATAATGGAAATAACTTTCCGAAAGACCTTAATCTCTTCGGGGGACAATTCGGCTCTTAGTTTCGAGTCGAGTTCTTCTACTAAGGATTTGATGGTATCCCGGGCCTTGACACCCTCCGGCGTCAAGAAAATCAAGATTCCGCGCCGGTCATTGGGATTTGGTTTTCGGACGATCAGCCCCTTCTTTTCCAGGCGATCCAAAAGCCCGGTCATGCTGGAGTTTTCCAGATCAAGACGATTTGCCAGAAAACCGGGGGTTCGACCGATATCAGGGAGAATTTCAAATAATAGGAGGGCTTTGGGGACCGACAAATCACATTTTGAGAGACGCTGATTGTAATAGCGGTTCAATTTTTGCCAGGTATTTTTGATTAGCAGACAAAATAATGGCGGGTTTAAAACCTCGATCAGTAACACCTCTTTTTTTGTTCGTATACAAAATATTTGTATACGAAGAATATAACATGCCTTTTTTTTCAAGTCAATGGGATTTTGGAGGAGAGGTTTTTCCATAGGGATGTATGTAAACCCGGGTAAATGGCGATAGAGAACAAATGACGCAATAAAGGAGAAAAAGGTAAATGGTTGAAATAATATAGAAATGTAAATTTTACAACCGGTATGTAAATGTAACAATTATCTGTTTTAATATAGTCGCGGGGCGTAAGGGATTAGTGTGAAAGCAGCGCCCGGTCGCCTGTTTTCATCCTTTCATGTGCTCCCGCTAGTCAGGGTAGGGGACTATCCAGAAAATAGCTTAGCTATGAACCCGGCGCGAGTTTAGAAAAAACGGCATGGGCGCTATTACGAGGAGTAATTATCATGAAAAACATCAAGCAGATCTCCGGAAATATTGTGGACCTTATTAATGGTCGGATTTACCCGGGAACTTTAAGGATTAGGAATGGTATCATTGCTGATATTATCGAGGAAGATCATGAATACGATAATTACTTAATCCCCGGTTTGGTCGACGCCCATATTCATATCGAAAGCTCGATGCTGACACCGGCGGAATTCGCCAGGTTGGCAGTGATCCATGGCACAGTGGCGGTAGTATCCGACCCGCATGAAATAGCTAATGTATTAGGGATTAATGGGGTCCGCTATATGGTTGACAACGGTAAGAAAGTTCCCTTCAAATTTTATTTTGGAGCGCCTTCTTCCGTCCCGGCTAGCGGATTTGAAACCGCCGGGGCGGAATTGAACGCTGCTCAAATTGAAGAGTTATTCCGACAGGATAAATTAAAATTTTTAAGTGAAATGATGAACTATCCGGGTGTCCTTAATAATGCCTCGGAGGTAATGGCCAAGATTGAAATAGCCCATAAATACCATAAGCCTGTCGATGGACACGCTCCCGGTTTAAAAGGGGAAGACCTTAAAAAATACGTTCAAGCCGGGATCAGCACCGATCACGAGGCCTTTCAACTTGAAGAGGGTTTAGAGAAGATTGGGAAGGGGATGAAGATATTAATCCGGGAAGGGTCAGCCGCGAAGAATTTTCATGAGCTGCATGGACTGATCCTCAGATATTCCCATCAATGTATGTTTTGTTGTGATGATAAACATCCCAACGATTTGCTCCAAGGGCATATTAACGAGATGGTTAAAATGGCTCTGGAGAAGGGTTATGATAAAATGAAGGTTTTGCAATGCGCCACCGTAAATCCGGTGCAACATTACGGTTTGGAGGTCGGCCTTCTTCAAAAAGGCGATCCGGCCGACTTGGCGCTGATTGATGGTTTTGAGAAGTTTAATATTCTAGAGACTTATATCAACGGCGTGTTAGCGGCTAGGGATGGCGTCTCACTAATTCCAAGGGTTAGAAGCCAAGTGATTAATAACTTTAAGGCGAAACCAAAGAAGCCGCTTGATTTTGCAATCAAAGCTGAAACGAATGAGATTGATGTAATTGAAGTAATTGATGGTGAGCTTATTACTAACCGGCTTAGAGTCGCCCCAAAAGTCGAAGATGGCGCTCTCAGATCCGATCCGGAACGGGACCTTTTAAAAATAACAGTAGTCAATCGTTACCGGGAGGAGTCCCCGGTAGTGGCTTTTATAAAAAATTTCGGATTAAAGCAAGGCGCCCTTGCTTCCTCAGTAGCTCATGATTCCCATAACATTGTCGCGGTAGGCGTCTCCGATGAAGACTTAGCCAGAGCGGTTAATTTAATCATTATGCATAAAGGCGGCCTGGGGGCCGTAGGTGACGGTTGGGAAGAGATACTGCCCCTTCCGGTGGCCGGATTAATGAGTGTCGAGGATGGTTATAAGGTAGCGGAGGATTATCAGCGAATCGCCGCCAAAGCCAAGGAGCTGGGTTCGGACCTTAAAGATCCGTTTATGACCATGTCTTTTATGACTTTGTTGGTGATTCCGGAGCTGAAAATCTCGGACCGGGGTTTGTTTGATGGTCATAATTTTAGATTGGTCAACGAATAGTTGTTTATTTAAATAATTATTCCGCTTCGCATTTTTTTTAGAGAGGATATTGTGAAATTAAAAAGAATAATAGCGTTACATATATTTTAAGGGAGGGTTAACTTTATGTTAAGAAAAACAGTGTTTCTGGTTTTTACATTAATATTGGTTATTTCTTTAACAACCGTTGCTTTATCAAAACCAAGTTATAAAATTGGTATTGCTACCAGTACAGTATCCCAAAATGAAGATGAGTATAGAGGAGCCGAAGCTATTATTAAAAAGTATCCGGACCTGATTAAGCATGTTACATACCCGGACAACTTCATGCAGGAGCAGGAGACTTTTATAGCCCAGATTACTGGGTTGGCTGCGGATCGGAATGTCAAAGCGATTGTAATCAATCAAGGTGTACCGGGAACCATCGCTGCGATTCGTAAGGTCAAAGAGACTAGACCGGATATAATTTTCGTGGTGGGAGAACCCCATGAAGATCCGCCGATGGTCGAAAGGTACGCCAATGTGTCATTGATTCCGGATAACCCTTCCCGGGGTAAGTCCATACCGCAATTGGCCAAGAAACTCGGGGCCAAAAAATTTCTGCATTATTCATTTCCACGCCACATGTCCATGGTTCAATTAGCTGAACGTCGGGATCTTATGAAAGCGGAATCTGAAAAGCTCGGTATGGAATTTATCTTCGTCACCGCTCCGGATCCGATGGGTGAAGGCGGGGTCCCCGCTTCCCAACAGTTCATTTTAGAGGACATCCCCCGCCAAGTCGCTAAATATGGTAAGGATATCGCAGTCTTTTCAACAAACTGCGCAATGCAGGAGCCGTTAATTATAGCAGCTTTGAAAACCGGAGCGATCTTCCCGGAACAATGCTGCCCCAGCCCGACTCATGGTTACCCGGGAGCGTTGGCTTTGAAAATTACCGATGAAATGAAAGGCAACTTCACAGCGATCTCTAAAGCAATCAATGATGAAATTATCAAACGGGGAGGCGCCGGTCGTTTTGGAACATGGCCGGTAGCAACCGGATATTTACATTCCACCGCCGGTGTAGAACTGGCTAAGCTGGCAGTTGAGAAGAAGATTAATCTAAAGGATATGGATGCTGTAGCCAAAGTCGTAGAAGAATCCGCAGGGGCTAAAATGATGTTCCGTAGGGAGAGTAACAAAGGACAATTCTATATGTATCTCTCAGACTCGATAGTTTTTGGGAAGACCGTAAAATAGTCCGGATGATTGGGGCCGGGTTCAACCGGCCCTTTTTTACGTTCGTTTCCTTATATTCGCCAAGGTTCAGGAATATAAAAAAGGAACAACGAGAGGAGTTAAGCGATGGGCGATACATATATACTAGAGTTAAAAGGAATAACCAAGGATTATTCCGGTAATGCCGTACTGAAAGGGATCGATTTAGCGGTAAAAAGTGGTGAGATACATGCTTTGGTTGGTGAAAACGGGGCTGGCAAATCAACCTTGATGAATATTTTGTTCGGGATGCCCGTGATCAGGGAAACCGGAGGATTTGAAGGCGAGCTCTTCCTTGACGGTGAAAAGGTTAATGTGGATTCACCGCGGCGGGCCATGGAATTAGGCATTGGAATGGTTCATCAAGAGTTTATGCTGCTCCCCGGTTTTACCGTTACTGAAAACATTAAGCTCAATCGGGAAGTTTCTAAGAAAAATGCAATCAGCCGCGTTTTAGGCAGCCAACTTGAAACATTGGACGAACCGACTATGCATGAAGATTCCCGGCGCGCCTTGGAAAAGCTGGGGTTAACCATAGATGAAACATTAACCGTATCAGGACTGCCGGTAGGCTATAAACAGTTTGTGGAAATCGCCCGTGAAATCGATAAGAAGAATGTAAGGGTTCTGGTATTCGATGAACCTAGTGCGGTATTAACCGAAAGTGAAGCGGAATACCTTTTGACGGCCATGCAAAAGTTGGCCGCGGAAGGGGTTGCCATTTTGTTCATTACCCACCGTTTGGATGAGGTCTTGACGGTAAGCCATAACATATCAATTCTGCGGGATGGGGAAGTAGTCGCCCGGATGGGCAGAAACGAAGCTAAGCTGGAAAAGATCGCCGAATTGATGGTTGGACGCAAAGTGGAGCGGGCAGTCCTTCCACCCCGTGCGGTTGAGCCGAGGATGGATGACCTAATCGTTAAAATCAATAACTTAACAGTGAAGATGCCCGGCGAAGAAGTTCGGGGTTTTAACTTGGAGATTCGCAAAGGTGAGATTATCGGAATCGGCGGTCTGGCCGGCCATGGCAAATTAGGAGTCGCCAATGGCGTAATGGGCTTGTATCCGTCTGCCGGAACCATCAATAAGGATGGCAAATCAATCGAACTCAATAATTCCCGTGCTTCCTTAAATTCAGGAATGGCCTTCGTGTCTGAAGACCGCCGGGGGGTGGGCCTGCTATTAGATGAGTCGATTGAACTGAATATCGTTTTGACTAGCTTACAGGTTCAGAATCGGTTTTTGTTGCCGGGACTGATACCTTCCTTCCGCTTACAAGATCAGAAAAAAATTCGTACTCATGCCGTGAAATTAATCGGTGATCTGGATATCCGTTGCGCTGATCCTACCCAACCGGTCCGTTTCCTATCGGGCGGGAACCAACAAAAGGTCTGTCTGGCAAGGGCGTTTACCCTTGAACCTGAAGTGCTTTGGGTTTCGGAACCAACCCGTGGAATTGATGTCGGCGCTAAACAGTTGGTCTTGGATTTATTGGTCAATTTCAATCGCAAGTATGGAATGACTATTATAATCACTTCCAGCGAATTAAGCGAGTTGCGTAAGATCTGTGATCGGATCGCCATTGTTTATGAGGGCCGGGTTGAGGGTATCCTGCCTCCTGACGCCTCAGACCTGGAGTTTGGATTGATGATGGCCGGAAAAGCTCGGCTCAGAGAGGAGGCGGGTTGAAGTGTTTAATACGACGGTTATTTTGAAACTAAAGGAAACCAGTGAAAGATTTGGTAAGGGGCTATTGAAAGTTTATCGATCATTAGGTTTGCCCCGTTTGATAATTTTCGGCTTTATTTTATGTTTATTTTTATTAGCATTCGTTATGAAAATGAATTTAGCGATGCTTTGTTCGGATTCATTGGTCCGAATCGGGATGAATGGTATTTTAGTATTGGCAATGCTGCCTTCCCTGGCTTGCGGCGCTGGATTGAACTTCGGGTTACCGGTGGGAATTGTCTGCGGTTTAGTTGGTGGTGTGATCAGCCTCAATTTAAATTACACCGGTTTCACCGGCTTAATGGTTGCGATAGGGTTGGGTACTGTTTTGGCGGTCATCGCCGGAGCCATCTACGCTCAACTTCTGGAGAAAGTACAAGGTCAGGAAATGATGGTCGGCACCTACGTAGGCTTCTCGATAGTGGCGGGGATGTGCATCTTTTGGCTGGTAGCGCCGTTTCGTAACCCCGCGCTGATTTTCGCCATTGGAGGAAAGGGTTTACGTTATACTTTATCTCTTAACGACAGCTACGGTCAGATACTTAACAAGTTTTTGGCGTTTTCTGTTTTTGGGGTGACTATTCCCACCGGCCTGATACTATGTTTTTTACTGTTCTGTTTTCTTATTTATTTATTTTTTCGTTCCCAAGCCGGACTGGCTGTGATCGCCACCGGCGCCAATCCTCTGTACGCGGTTTCCTCCGGAATAAACGTCACACGAATGCGCAGTTTGGGGACTATTTTGTCGACAGTTCTTGGAGCGATCGGGATTCTAGTTTATTCGCAGAGCTATGGCTTTCTGCAACTTTATACAGCCCCTCTTTTTGCGGCTTTTCCGGCTATGGCCGCTATTTTAATCGGGGGAGCGACTTTGCGGAAAGCTACAATTGGAAACGTAATTATCGGAACGGTGCTCTTTCAAACGATCTTAACCATCGCGTTACCGGTAACCCAAACTGCCCTCAAAGGCGCTGACATCAGTGAGATCGCCCGGATTATCATTAGTAACGGTATGATTCTCTATGCTTTGACAAGAGTGGGAGGAGGCGCCATATGGAAAGGAAAATAAATACCGAGCGGCACAAAATGATCCCCAAAGCCGGTTTTATTCAATTTATCAGAAAGAGTTCGGTGCCGCTGTTCTTTTCGTTATTATGTCTGGCGGGGATCGTCGCCGCCAAGTTGGATATTAATTTTTTAATCAATGAGATCATCGGTCGCCTGGGAAGAAATTCCTTCATGGTGCTCTCGTTGTTGATTCCGATCATGGCGGGACTGGGGTTGAATTTCGGAATTGTGATCGGAGCCATGGCCGGACAGATTGGCCTAATTATTACCACCCATTATCGGCTAACCGGTTTATCCGGTCTCGGGCTGGCTGCTTTAATCGCGTTGCCCTTAGGAGTGTTTTTCGGTTGGTTAACCG
Source organism: Bacillota bacterium (assembly GCA_023394955.1). Taxonomy (GTDB): domain Bacteria; phylum Bacillota; class UBA4882; order UBA8346; family UBA8346; genus JAAYHS01. Next base: position 59,219 of record JAEWZY010000015.1, on the reverse strand, counting down.
GTATTCTGCTTAATAAAGCCAAAGGCAGGGAAATGGTTACCGGCTTGATTATGGGTTTCTTTGCCAATGGGCTTTATCAGTTGATCTTCTTGGTTTTGGTAGGTACGGTAATCCCTATCAAAGACGAGGTTTTGGTGTTGTCATCAGGGGTCGGCGTTCGTAATACCGTAGACTTAATCGGAGTGGCCAATTCACTGGATCGCGCCCTCGATTGGATTTGGAATGGATTGATCATGGGTGAAATCGGGTCGGTTCCAGTGGGGCCCTGGCGGATTCCTATTTTCACCTTACTGGTGACCGGTATTCTTTGTTGGTTAGTATCTTTTTTAGCCCGAACCAGACTGGGACAACAAATGCGCGCAGTCGGCCAGGATATCAATATTGCGGAAGTTTCCGGCATCAAGGTTGATCGGATTCGGATGACTGCCATTGTAATTTCGACAGTAATGGCCGCCTGGGGCCAAATAATTTTTCTGCAAAACATCGGCACCATGAATACTTATAACAGCCATGAACAGGTTGGTATGTTTTCGATCGCCGCCTTACTGGTCGGCGGGGCTACTACCCGTAAAGCGACCATTTGGAACGCCTTGGTCGGGGTGTTGCTTTTCCATACCTTATTCGTGGTTTCACCCCTTGCCGGACAGCAAATCGTAGGCATACCTCAAGTGGGGGAGTACTTTAGGGTATTCTTAGCCTATGGAGTAATCGCGGTAGCTCTGGCCTTACATGCTTGGCAGAAGAAATCCGAAAAGTAAGTTTTTGATATCAATTTTGATAATAAAAAGAAATGAACCCCCGAGAATTTAATCCGGGGGTTTAGGTTTTCTATCCAAGATTTACTGGTTGTCTAATAACAATATATCCTGTACCATAGTTGGAACGAAAGGAGGGAAAACGATGCGAAAAGTATGGCTTAGTTTGATTACCATTGTCGCCATGATGGTAGTAATGGCCTTACCGGCAGTTGCGGCCACACCTGACTGCAACCAGTCCTGGAATTGGAGCGCTCTTTGCGGGCCGACCAACAACCAACCGACTGTTCCGTCTCTTCCCCAGAATTGCCTTCCGGTAGCGCCGACTACCGGTAACGCCGGTAGCAATGGTCAGTGCTTGAATCCGAATATCAACGATATTCTCAAACAAGTACAGTCTCAATTGGGCGATTGTTTCAAAGGAGTAGGTAATACAAATTGTCCGAATCCGGTTAACAATTGCAATCAGTAAAGTTTCAATTAAGGTTTGACATGGATGCCTATATTCCATGTCACTGGAAAGTAAAAGGGCTGTCTCGATTTTGATGAGACAGCCCAAATATTTGAGAGGCATGGTTTTCATTTCATAGGGATGAAATCACGAGCAACGATCTTTTGGCCTTCCGAACTTAGTATCCAGTCGAGAAAAGCTTTGGTTACTCCGTTGGGAGCTGCTTTAGTCAGCATTAAGAAGGGGCGCCATAATTGATAAGTTTTGTTGGCGATATTCTTGTCTGAAGCGGTAACACCATTTACCGAAAGGGCTTTGACAGCCTTGGGATCCAATGAACCGAGGGAGATGTAACCGATGGCTTCTTTGGTAACCGCTACGGTCTGTTGGACAGCGCCGGTTGAGGCTTGAACCAAGGTCTTGCTACTCATTTTATTGGCCGTTTTACCCATGACTAATTCTTCAAAAGCGCCTCTAGTTCCCGAGCCTGCTTCACGATTAACTAAAGCGATTTTCATATTGGGTCCGCCTACTTCTTTCCAGTTGGAGATCTCCCCTAGATAAATCTTTTGAAGCTGTTCAACGGTTAAGTCCTGAACAGGATTGGATGGATGAACGATCATCGCAATACCGTCTTTGGCGATTACCGTTTCATGGATCCCGGCGGCGGCTTCTTCCGGTTTTGGTTCCCGGGAACTATTGCCGATATCGGCAGTACCATTAATTGCAGCAGTTATTCCTGCGCCGGAGCCCCCACCTTGCACGAAAATCTTAACCCCCGGATTTTTAGCCATAAAGGCTTGGGCTAGTTCTTCCGCCACAGGCTGGACTGATGTGGAGCCGACAATCTGAATCGATCCGTTTAAGGCGGCCCCATGGGTTATTGAGGCAAACATTGAAACTAAAAGAACTAAAACCAAAATAGTTTTTTTCATTTTAAATCCTCCTTTGATAATGAAGAGCTTCTGATTCTAAAATAATCCAGCAATATTAAGAAAGTAAGGGAATTAGGATTAAGGTTTCATTAAAGGAAGTTTATGATCTGTTTGGTGATGACGGTTTAGGATAATACCGGAAATAATCGCAGTCAGGGGTACGGTCATGATTAGACCGATGGAGCCGGAGATCGTCTTCAGCGTTTCCGAAGCCAAGTAGTTCATATTCAAGATCCGCCAGGCGGAGATTCCTTTGGCCATTAGGAACATCAACATGGTCAAAGCTCCGCCGGAATAGGCCATTAATAAGGTGTTGGACATGGTTCCGATGATTAATCGGCCGATATTGAGGCCGGACTGGATTAGTTCCCGGCAGCCGATCTCCGGCTTCTTTTCTTTGATCTCCGCCATAGCGGCTGCGATATCCATGGCAATGTCCATGATCGCTCCGGAAGCGGAAAGGATAATCGCCGCATAAAATAGCTTCATCAAATCTAAGTTTTCATAACCTGAAAAGCGCAATGCAGTCGAATACTCGGAAGTAGAGCCGTTTACCTTCATCCATTCCCCAAAAAGCATCGGCAGGATCCAGGTAAGGATGGCGCCGCCGAAGGCGCCTAAAAAAGCGCTCCACCCTTTTTTGGTAAAGCCGGCTACCAGAAAAATGACTACAAAGCAAAGGGTAGCCACGATCAATATCGCTAATAAAATCGGATCGAATTTTCCCTCTATACTGTAAGGTATTAATACTTTCCAAATTAAAATAATAGTAAAAGCGAAAGACACCACGGCTTTTACACCGACCCAACCGGCCAACCCCAGTAAAGCGATGAAAAAGATTAAGAAGATGGTTAGCATAGAATTTTCTCGTAAGGGTTCCAGCATTCTGGCAGCGATAATTTGACCGTTGTCTTTAGCATATCCGACAATCCCCTTGTCTCCGGGCTGAAAAAACCATTCTAACTCCAAGGCTCCCTGGAGGAGATTCATGGCCGTTACCTCCCGTCCTTGGTCAGGACCATCAAGGATTTGAACCGTTACTGTTTGTTCTCCCATTTTAAAGATTCCTTTTTGAAAAACCGTGGAGTTATCTGTTTCCAATACGCGGCACCGGGCCTCAATGCTGCCGGACCCGGCAGATTGATATCTTTGGTCAGTTGGCACTAAGCATAATATGATGGTAATAACGGCGATGGTGATTACAAAGATAACCTCCGTGAACTTGGTTTGGGGCTTATTATTCATCTGATTGCCTCCGGTTTCAAAACTATTGTTAATCTCTTAACATCAGAAGCCATTAACGATAAAAGTAAGGATGTTATGCTTGTCTTCGTTTTGTTTTATTAATCAAGAAAAATGCCGCAATGAGCTTCACTTCTTTAAGAAACTGATTGCGACAGATTGGTTGCGGACTGTTCAATTGGGATAAAGTCATATTTAAATTAAGTCTTTTAAATACTTACTGCCATTTTAGTCCTGCTTTAGCAACCTCGTTTAATCTTTTGCAGACATCAGTATTATCCATATAACCGGCGAATTTTTCGGCGCCGGCGCCGGAAGCGGTAGTCATCACCGGGATTCCGGTATGGGCGTATGATGTCCAGAAAAGGTTGGCCCTGATATTAAAGAGTCTCCGGAAGGTCATGGTAATTGGCTGATAACCGCCATATAAATGGTTGAGCTCTCCTTTGCTCAGTTTTGCTTTTTGGTCGGCTACCGCTTTTTGGATCTGGGCTTTCTCGGTATTTGTCAGGTTGGTAAGGCCAAACTCCTCAGCGACGCCGAAAATTTTCTCGCTGGAATCATTAAGCTTAAGGATCGCAGCTACTTTAGCGTCGGCGATTTCAAAAGATATTTTTTGGTCGAAGAAAAGTTCCGGATTGACCCGGTAATCGTTGCCCATGGATAAACCAAGGCCGCCACATTCATGGTCGCCGGTGACAACGATTAAGGTATTAGGGTTCTTCTTTTTAAACTCGAGGGCGACCGCGATTGCCTTGTCAAAGTCAAGCATGTTCCCGATAACGGCGCCGGTATCATTGGCATGGCAAGCCCAGTCGACTTTGCCTTCCTCAATCGCCATAAAAAAGCCTTTTTTGTTACTGGAAAGGATCTCGATGGACTTAGCGACTATTTGGGTGAGGGAAAGATCGTCAGCTTGGCGATCGATAGCATAAGGCAGGGCTTCATCGAAAAGGTCGCCCGGGAGATTAGCAAGTACTTTCTGACCGGGTTTAGTCGCTAAAAAGTCTTTTCCGGTTTTGACAACGGTAAATCCTTTATTGGCTGCTGCTTCTTGGTATAAATCCCGCTTATCCTCACGGATTGAGCCGTCGAAATGTTTGTTGCCGCCGCCGCCTACAAAGAGATCAAAGCCGCTGTTGATCATCTGATCGGCGATCTCATCATATTTATTACGGCTGTCTATATGAGCATAGTATGCGGCCGGTGTAGCATGAACGATCTTAACGGTTGAGATCACACCTATTGCATAGCCCTTTTTCTTTAAAGCTTCAGTAATGTAGGGAGTTACAGTTTTTTTATCCTCTCTCATGCCGATTACACCGCTTAGCGTCTTATATCCGGATGAAAGGGAAGTAGCGGTAGAAGCCGAATCCGGAACCACACTGGTAGAATCATAAGTAGTGTTGATCCCGCTGACTTCCAAAGAGTTCATGACCAGGCGATGTTTTTGATCTTTAGCCGGTCCATATACGCCGCTAGTATTGAGCATCAATTCGGTTACTTGGCGTTGGGCCAATCCCATGCCGTCCCCGATGAACATGAAGATATACTTGGGAACGGGGGCGGCCATAACGGCAAAATTCATTACCAGGCATAAAAGGGCTAGCGCAAATAAAAATAATCCTTTTTTCTGAAATGACTGATTTAGAAACATGTTTCCACTCCTTTACATTTTTTAATGTAGTGCTAGTTATAAATTTATCATTATTTCTTTATTCCCGGATTAAATGCAATCTAAAGTGATTTTAAATTTTGGGTTTGGAATCTATCGTGTTTAGGTTTATCATGATTTCCCTTAGTATGCTCCAACTTTTCCGAATGGGGCGCGCAAGTAAATTTGGTTTTAGAGAGATTGGGCAATGATAATGTTTGCATTTTACTAGGAAAGGGGTATTCCGGATTTGATAAGCCGTTCATCTAATAAATCCCGGATTCCCTCGGTAACCTCCATATAAATCTTGTCCCGGCGCTCTCTTAATTTTCGATAAGCCTTCAAAATATCAAGAGTCAAGATAATGCGGGTGCTGCTACAATTCAACTCGCCATGCAAATGACTGCCAATTCGTTCAAAACCAAGAATCTTAGTATGAAAATGCAGTGGGGAATTGGGATCGGTTTCAAAGACATCAGTCAGAAAGTGGGTATAACCCTTCTCTACTACCTCCTTGATGGCTGCCCGCATCAGTTTTAAAACCACTCTGATGTTTTTACGGTATTCGGGAAGAATCATAAATCGGCCAATTTCTACCATCTTCCATTCACAAGCCATTTTTCCCAAATCAATATCCGAATTAAGGGTTACCTCCAATTCCGGTGGAAAGTAGAGGGAAGGATCGTAGGCCAAACGAATCACACCGGCGGGTTTTTGGTTTACCATGGCCAGAAACCAAGAATATTTAGTTGACTCCGCAATATTTAGCGGGATTTCATTTTCCGGATCACGAATCCAGTTTTTTTCTTTTAGATAGACTCCTTCAATCACTTGGAGAGCTAAGGACCTAGACTCAGGGTCGATCACCTTCATGGTGGCGATTTCGGAAAAAGCCATTTTTGTTTCCTCCTTATCAATAAGTAAATTCTGATCTATTTAAAAGTCTCCGCTGGCTGTGTAAAAGGCGGCGGCGGAAACGGATATTTTTTCCCGGATAATCTCGCCAGTTCAACCATTACCCTATGAGTGACCAGTGAGGCTAGGGCGCGAGTTAGTTTATGGCATTCGCCAGGTGATAAATTAGGATTGGAGCCCGCTCTTTGGTAGGCTTCTATTTCAGTTTGAAACTGGAGCGGTTCACCGATCCTCAGAACGATCCGGCCTAGCGGTGGGATTTGTCCTCGGGTTTGGCGGAGCGGGAAATCGATTCCAATCGGTAAGACTGGGACCAGGGATTTCAGGGCGATATGGCCGATGCCTTTATGGCCTTTCAATAAATAGTGGGGATTTTGGTTGCGGACGCCTTCGGGAAAGATCCCGATACTCAAATGGTTGGCCAACCGTTCAATACATTGCCGTTCAACTGATTGGGCCGGTTGGTTCCGGAGGCGATTAAGCCAAGGGATAGTTGATTTTTTGCGATAAACATAAACCGGATCGCATTGTTTTAAAATCCAACCTAGCACCGGAACCATGCCGAACATCCAATCGACTACAAAACTTATTTTCCGGCCTTGACGGCAATAGATTAAATAGATCGGAACCAGTAAAGCTTCAAAAGAATTGTTATGATTGAAGGCAAAGATCAGAGGCTCAGGAGCGGACTGAAGGTTTTCCTGATTTTCAACGGTAATCAAGTGTTCCGTTAGTAAAAGGAAAAACTTTAAAAAGGCGCGTTGTCCAAATGTCAATTTCTGCAGCGCCGCAGTTAGAATATTAAGTTTAGGTTGGAGAAATGTTTCACTCAAGGTTATCTGCTCCTAATTATAAATTGCTTGATGATTCTTAGTTAAAAAGGCAATACAGACAATATCGCAACTGTAAACCCTGACCCAAGAATAAACCCAGCCAAGACATCCGAAGGGTAATGGACTCCGAGATATACTCGGGAGTAGCCGACTAAGGCGGCTAAAGCCAGACAAATAATACCGATTCCTTGGATCGCGCTAGTCATTACCAAGGCAGTGGCGAAGGCTGCCGCGGTATGCCCCGATGGAAAGGAAAAGTCCCGTTCGGTTTTGACAGGTTTAATGCCTTGGATGGCGTCATAAGGGCGGACTCGGGCCACCTTGGCTTTGATAATTTGCACGACTAGAGTTACCACCGATTGGACGATCGCCAGTTTTAAACCGAGCTTGCTTGCTCCGGAGAACAAAAGCAAGCTCAACGTTAAGAACGTTTGGAACTGCAATCCTCCAAAGGATGTAATCCAGGTCAATACCTGACAGATTCTTTTCTTTTGCGATTGGTTCAAGGATAAAAAGAGGTTCCGATCAAACCGGTCAATGGCTTGTAATAAATAGCTCATCTTAGTCCTCCTTGAAAACAAGGTGCTTTGTTATTTAAATACTAAAGAAAATAGTTTATTACTGTATCAATACCTGATTAATCTTGAATTAAATAGAGATTAATTTGGGCGCTTTAGAGACCAAAGAGATCCAAGATAGGCGTGAAGTGTATCAAACTATCCCTTAAATTGACTGATTAAGTTTGGGGTCTTGCTGTTAAAGTTTAATATTGATTTGATTTTGATTTAAACTGAGAGCAATTTTACTTTAAACTAGTGGTGTTAATTTAATGATAAGGCGCTAGGAGGACATCATATCCAAAGCGGCTACAGGGATCTTAAAAAAGGAGGCTCAAAACATGGAATGTCCGGATTGTAATACTAAAGCAATGAGTTTTGAAGAATATTGCAAAAAATGCGGCGCTGAACTATTTCGGAGTGACGAAACCCGCTCTCCGGGGCCAAAAAATTCAAATATCGAATTCTCTCTGAACAGCAAATAAACACAGGGAGATTTTTTTTGAAGTTTTGAAGTTTTAAGAAAAGCGATCAATTTATCAAAGGGGCGCTGGTGATCATGATAAGGTTTTTGTTATTGCCATGGCGATTGTTACAAAGGATCGTGCAGGGCTATTTAAATATCAAAATTTTATGGAAGCTAATAATTGGTTTTGGCTTGATTATTACATCGGTATTTTTAATCGCCGCAGTCGGCCAATTAAATATTGATAAAATGAATCACGTGGTTGAAACGGTGATCGACGGTCAGTTAGAACCGCTCGTCTATTTGCAAGACATTCGGTCCTACGTTGGGGAGCTAGAGGTCCTTTCCAGGGACGCTCTGCTGCAAAATGACCAAACAGCCTTGAATTACCTGCGTCAGCTTTATTTGCCCGATACAGTCAACCGGACGGTGGAATATTCCTTTGAGCAGTTAATTGAGAACGCAGTAAAAAGCGGAGTTCGATCGGACGACAATTGGAGCATGAAGATGACTGCTTCGGATCGGCGCATGACAGAAGAGACCGCTTCAGTTTTACAAGAATTAAGGACCCATTGGCGGGAATACTCAAAGATATATGAGTCGTTGCTTGAAACACCTGGTCTTTACCAGGATCCTGAATTTAAAAAGCAGCTTAATAGTTTACGTTATTTTTTAATCGGAGGAATCGACCGGCTAGTTGAGACCTATTACCGTCAACAAGCGGTAATCTCAAAAACGGAAGCGGTTGAGACTTATGAACAGCAAAAATTGATGACCAAGATTCTACTAGCGGGTACAATTTTGTTAGCTTTACTAGTCAGTTTTTTAACCGCCGGGACTATTATTACCCCATTAAACCGCCTAGCGCAAGCTTCCCGCAAGATCGCTACGGGCGAGTTGGAAGTGAACCTTACGGAAAATCGCCGGGATGAATTTGGGGAAGTGATCTATTGTTTTAATACCATGGTCCGTGAATTGAATCTGTTAATCATGGAAATTAGCGACGCCGCTTACCGGGTGAATGAAAATAGTATAAAATTACTCTCCGGGACCAACACGGCTAATTCGGCCACCGAACAATTAATAACGACATTATCTCAGGTGACCGTAGGGGCTGAAACCCAACAAAAACGGGTTACCTCGATTCATGAAATCATTCGGACCGTAACGGAATTTTCACAAGCGGTCAATGATTTCACCCATCAAATTCAGCTTCTTTCGGAAGAGTCCCTCACTAACGCCGAAAAAGGCAATTTGGTAGTTAACGATATCATTCAAAAAATGAGAAATATTCAACAATTCATGTATGTATCCGATGAAATTATGAAGCAGTTGAATGTCGCATCCGCTGAAATCGATGGAATGGTCGGCACGGTCAAGGAAATTGCCGAACAAACCAACCTGTTATCGTTAAATGCCAGTATTGAGGCGGCCCGGGCCGGGGAACACGGCCGCGGTTTCAGTATCGTGGCAGAGGCTATCGGAGAACTTTCGGACCGAACCTCTAAAGCCACTAACCAAGTGAAAAAGTTGGTTTCCGGGGTGCAGGAAATGTATATAAAATTATTTGGTATAATTCAAACTGAGAACCAAGCGATTAAAGAGGGTGAAAACGCAGTTGCGGGGTTGGGCGACGTTTTCAAGTCCATTGATGAAACTACGTCTCAAGTCAATCTGGAATTGTCCCGGGTCACCGATTACACGATAAAATTGATGGAAGACCAGAGAGAAGTGTTAAGGGCAATTGAGCAGATTACTAATATCGCTGTGGAACACAAAGAAGGGACTGAACGGGCGACATCGGTTGCGGCTGAACATTTCAGCTTCACTCAAGAGATCGTTGCCGTCAGCCATCTTTTAGCCCATTGGGGTGATAATCTCCAACAAGCAATTGGTAAATTTAAAACCGCTAAACAACCGGAGTTGGAGAAGGAAGTGAAAAAAGTTTCTTAATAAAGGCTTAATATCCACTTTAAAATTGCTTAACTCGGATAGCTTATTATTAAATGAAATTACAAACCGTAATCTCAATATTTAAATCTTTATTTGTTGAATTCGGAAAATATGTTGCTTCGATGAAGCGTTCGGAATATTTAGCGCAACATATATAGATAGAGCAACGGAGGTTTCATAATGGCTAACCAGGAAAGGAACAATCGTAAAGAACGAAATATCGCCGGCTTGCTTTTGGGGATAGCCTCGATAGCGGTAACCGGAGTGGTTTTAATAATTGTATTCGTTTTCAAAGAAGGCTGGCCGGTACTGATGAAGTATGGTCCGGTTGCTCTATTGACCGGGGAAGAATGGCAGCCGGCGACATCTAATTATGGGATGCTGCCGTTAATAGTTGGCTCAATGTATGTCACATTATTGGCGCTAGTAATCGGCGTGCCCTTGGGAGTGGGCTGCGCCGTTTTTATGGCGGAGATCGCTTCGGAAACAATCTGTAAAATAGTGGGTCCCGCCATTAATTTGTTGGCCGGGATCCCATCGGTGGTTTACGGTTTTTTTGGCTTGGTGGTTTTGGTTCCGTTCCTCCGGATCATTGTGGGCGGGTTTGGCTTTAGTTTGCTGGCGGGCGGAATTATCTTAAGCATCATGATCCTGCCAACGATCATCAGCGTAGCGGAAGATTCGATTCGAGCGGTGCCCCGTGATTACAAAGAAGCTTCCCTGGCATTGGGGGCCACTCAGTGGCAGACTATTTACAAGGTATTGGTTCCGGCGGCCCGTTCCGGGATTATGGCGGCGGTGGTTTTGGGCATGGGAAGGGCGGTCGGGGAAACGATGGCGGTGATCATGATTACCGGGAATACTCCCTTGGTCCCCAAGTCCATGTTGGAACCGGGCGCTACCCTAACCGGAACTATCGGCCAAGAATGGGCTTATGCTTCGGGAGAGCATGCCGGAGCTTTATTCACCGTTGGTATCGTCTTGTTCGGCTTAATTATACTCATTAATTCCCTTGCGCTATTTTTCTCCGGAAAGAAGGTTGGGACTTGATGCGACGCGCTACAAAATTCACTCAAATAATCGCTTTTGGATTGCTTTGGACTACGGCTTTGATCACCATCGGCTGTTTGGTGTTGATCATTTTTTTCATCTTAAAAGAAGGGCTTCCCTCTGTTAACTGGGAGTTTTTAACGACTTATCCGAAACGGATGGGGCGAGAAGGCGGAATTTTCCCAACGATAATCGCTTCATTATATCTGACTGTAGTATCGTTAATAATCGCAACCCCCATCGGAGTCGGGACCGCTGTTTTTTTGGCCGAGTATACCCGTGAAAGCGGAGTAACTAAGGTAATTCGGTTCGCCACTGAAACTCTGGCCGGTGTGCCTTCAATTATCTTTGGACTGTTTGGCTTCGCCTTTCTCGTAACCTTCCTGCATCTCGGGTTTTCGATTCTTTCCGGCGCTATCACTCTGGCGTTGATGCTCCTGCCGACTATTATCCGGACTTCGGAAGAAGCGATTAAAGCGGTGCCCGATTCTTACCGGGAGGGGAGTTTGGCCTTGGGCGCCACCAAGTGGGTGACCATCGCCCAGGTAGTGATCCCGGCGGCCTTACCGGGGATTGTCACTGGAGTAATTTTAGGGGTCGGGCGTTCAATCGGTGAAACAGCGGCGGTGTGGTTGACTGTAGGCGGGGCTTTAAGGTTGCCGATCTCAATTATGGATTCGGCCCGGCCAATGACCTTGCATTTATACACTTTAGCCGCGGAAGGGCTGTCATTGCCCCGGGCTTATGCTACGTCCAGCATTTTGATAATTTGTATTTGGATCATCAATACAGCAGCCAACCTTTTAATGAGCCGTTTTTCGTTAAAGCTAAGGTCTTAATCAGGAGGCTTAAATTATAATGGATCTAAAAGTGAGTTCGGAAGAATTTAATTTGTTTTATGGAGAATTTCAGGCCCTCACAGGAATTAATATGGAGATTGCCTCCAAAACCGTAACAGCGCTGATTGGGCCCTCCGGTTGCGGCAAGACCACCTTTCTCCGCTCGCTGAACCGGATGAACGATTTAATCGATACGGTGCGGATTGAGGGCCGGATTGAACTTGACGGGGTTGACATCTATGACCCCAAAACGGATGTGGTGACTTTACGGAAGAAGGTAGGCATGGTTTTTCAAAAACCCAACCCTTTTCCGATGTCAATTTACGACAATATCGCCTATGGCCCGCGGATTCATGGTTTGAAAGATAAAGCCCGCTTAAACGAGATTGTGGAGCAAAGTCTGCTAGGAGCCGCCTTATGGGAGGAAGTTAAAGACCGGCTTCAATCGCCGGCGCTCCGGCTTTCGGGAGGCCAGCAACAACGGTTGTGTATCGCTCGGTTACTGGCGGTAGAACCGGATGTGCTGTTAATGGATGAACCGGCCTCAGCCCTGGATCCGATCTCCACCGGAAAGATCGAAGATTTGATCGGGGAACTGAAAAAGGATTATACTATCATTATTGTGACTCATAATATGCAACAGGCTGCCCGGATCTCAGATCATCTGGGATTTTTCCTCCTGGGACGGTTGGTGGAATACGGCCTTACCGAAAAGGTGATGACCAATCCGGAACAGAAGGAGACTGAGGATTATTTAACGGGACGATTCGGCTAAAGCCGAATACAGTATAATTTTCGAGTATAACTAGTATTGATAGTGGTTTTTATGTATACTTTTAGACAGAAGACAGAGGTGAATCCGATGACTCGAGAAGGTTTTGACAAATCCTTAAGTGGGCTGCAACAAGAAATGCTACGGATGGGCAGCATGGTTGAGGAAGCCATCCACCTTGCGGTGCAGGCCTTAGCCAGACAAGACTTGAAATTAGCGGAAAGAATAATTGAGGGCGATGACTTGATTGACGCTCTTTCCAATCGGATTGAGGACGATTGTATCCGGTTAATCGCTTTGCAGCAACCGTTGGCCCGGGATCTGCGGGTAATAACGACAGTTTTGAAAACCGTCACCGATCTGGAACGAATCGCCGATCATGCTACCAATATCGCGGAGATCGCTCAAAGAATCGGGACCGATTCTTTGATCAAACCTTTAATCGACATTCCTAAAATGGCGGGAATGGTTGAAAGCATGGTCCGGGACAGTTTGAAGGCTTTTGTCGACCGGGATGTGGAGTTAGCTAAGCGGACCTGTTTAAAAGATGACGAGATTGATAAAGTATATGAGGACCTTTTTGTCGAACTCACCGGTTTTATAACCGACGGAGGCGATTCCCGCAAGGTGGTCCAGGCGTTGAACTTGCTATTCGCCGCCCGTTTCTTAGAAAGAGTCGGCGATCACGCCACTAATATCGGCGAGAGAACGATTTACCTGGTTACCGGGAAGAAGGAAAAGTATTGATAACGGGGTGGGAGGATGCCCAAGAAGATTTTAGTAATTGACGACGAACCGATGATCGTGGAATCGGTCAGTTATAATTTAAAGCAGGAAGGGTTTGAAGTGGCGGCGGCAGTTGATGGTGAAGAAGGGCTGAAGCTGGCGGAGACCGGAGATTTTGATCTGATTATTTTGGATCTAATGCTGCCGGGGATGAATGGGATGGAGATCTGCCGGATCATTCGGAAAACATCCGAGGTCCCGATTATCATGCTGACCGCCAAGGAAGGAGAGATTGACCGGGTCCTCGGCCTGGAACTAGGCGCTGATGATTATGTGACCAAACCGTTCAGTATGCGGGAGTTGGTGGCCCGGGTGAAGCGGGTCCTCAAACGGAGTGTAATCGGTCCTGAAACGAGCAGTCAAGGGCAATTGATAATTAGCGGCCAGTTGGAGATCGATCTATTAGGGCATGAGGTTTCGGTAAATGGGCAAGCGGTTAATCTGTCGAGTAAGGAATTCGAACTGTTAAGAATTTTAGCATCCCATCCCGGACAGGTATTATCCAGGGAGCAGTTGTTGGATCTGGTATGGGGGAATGATTTTTACGGGGACAGCCGGACTGTGGATGTCCATGTCCGATGGTTAAGGGAAAAAATCGAGGCCGACCCGGGTAATCCGGAGTATATCTTGACGGTCCGCGGCGCAGGGTACAAATTTAAGAAATAGCCGAAAAGAGGGACAAGATGAGATTCAGAACCCGCCTCTTTCTTTATTATATTATTGGTGTCGGCCTGATGACGGTAGTGTTGGCTGCGTATTTCATCAATTTTGAGGAAAATAGAGTACGGGCCACCACCGAAGTTAATCTGTTAATCCAGGCTAAATTAATAGCGGCTAAAGTCGCCGGGGAAGGAATTGAGAACAACCGGCTGTTAAAAGCGACCGTAGCGGAATCGGCCCGGGAGATAGGGGCTAGGGTTACGGTGATCGATCGCGCCGGGAAAGTGTGGGGGGATTCCGCCGAGGATCCGGCTGGGATGGAAAACCACCGGGACCGGCTGGAAATAGAGAAAGCCCTTTCCGGCGGGACTGGAACAGCTAGACGCCGCAGCGAAACTTTGGGGCGGGATTTGATTTATATCGCCTACCCAATCAAAATTGACGGCCAAATTAGCGGCGTGGTCAGATTAGCCAAGGACCAACAAGAGTTGAACCGGTTTTTATTCCGGATGCGGGCCATTATTATTTTAAGCGTTTTAATGGCAGCCCTGTTCGCTTTGTTTTTCGGTAAGATGCTCATCCGCCGGTTTATCGAACCGATTATTGAATTGCAAAGAGTGGCGCTGCGTTTCGCCCAAGGCGACTTCGGAGAACGGATCCGTTATTTCGGCCGGGATGAATTGGCCGATCTGGGCATGGCCTTCAACGATATGGCCCGGCGTTTAGCGGAATCCTTCGCAATGCTCGGGGTAGAGAAACGTAAGTTGGAAGTTATACTGGAAACTTTAAGTGATGGTATTTTAGTGGTTGACCGGGAAATGAAGATAATGATGATCAATGAGGCCGCCGCCGCCATCTTGGGTTTGAGTTCTAGGAACGTTCAGGGACGTCCGGTTATGGAAGTAGTCTTCAACCATCATCTACTGGATTTAATTCAGAAAGTTAATTCAACCAACCAAACTTTGGAAGGCGAACTAAACCTTTATTACCAACAAAACCGGAAGTTACAGGTATTTCTAGCCCCATTAAAGGATGAAACCGGGATGTTGGCCGGTTCAGTGGCGGCGCTCCATGATATCTCCCAACTCCGCCATTTGGAAAGGGTCCGCCAGGATTTCGTCGGTAATGTCTCCCATGAACTACGGACTCCGGTTACCTCTATGAAAGCAATGGCTGAAACCTTGCTGGCGGGGGCTAAAGATGACGCAGCGACCTTGATCCGGTATCTGGCCGGGATTAACCAGGAGTGCGACCGGTTGAGCAATTTGATCAATGACCTTTTGGCCTTGGCCAAACTGGACGCTAAACCCGAAATAAGCCGGGAAGCATTTGATATTGTTGAACTTTTAACAGAGGTCCGCGAAGGTTTTTTAATCAATGCTAATCTTATTCCCAATCTGACTCTGGACCTTCCCGCCCTGAACTTGCCTAAGGTTTTGGCAAACCGGGGCCAGATCAAACAAGTAGTGATTAATCTGTTGGATAACGCTTTTAAGTATACCCCCTCTGATGGGCAGGTCAAGCTGTCGGCCCGGAGGGAAAGGGATTGGGTCAAAGTGGCGGTAGCGGATACGGGGATCGGGATTCCCCCGGAAGAGTTGGGCCGGATCTTCGAGCGGTTTTACCGGGTGGATAAAGCCCGGTCCCGGGAAAAAGGAGGGACCGGGCTGGGGCTTTCCATAGTCAAACATATTGTGGAAGGGCATGGAGGCAAGGTCCAGGTGGAGAGCGCGTTGAATCAAGGGTCGGTATTCAGTTTTACGGTGCCTCTAGCGTCGCCTGGCAACCATTTTAATGATTAAAGCTACTGATTTTAGCTACTCCACATTATCCTCTCAATCATCCGGTTTGTATACCTTATAGACTTATTTCAAGTAGTATCTTCGATTGGAAATCCGGCGCGGAAAAAATTTTTGTCGCTGCTGTGGGAAACAAGGAATTTGGAATATGTTGGCGAAAATCACATATAAATTCAGGCAGTTTATCGATTATGGAATGAGGTAAGAGTTAAGCAGTTAAAATCGATTCTTCAGGGGGGATCGGAATAAAAACAGAGGTATATTACTTTACGGGTACGGGGAATTCATTAGCGGCGGCAAGAGATATCGCAAGAGAAACAGGGGGTGAACTTATTTCCATCCCGGAGGCTTTAACTAAAGACGCGATTGAAATTGGCGCTAAAGTAGCGGTGGTCGTTTTTCCGGTTTATATGTGGGGCATACCGCTGATCATTGAGCGGTTTATTAAAAGTATTAAAAATCTTAAGGATATATCGATTTATACCATTGTAACCTACGGCGGCATGCCGGGGGCGGCCGTCAACATCTTCGCGAAAATATTGGAAAAACATGGGGGGAAGTTGGCGGCGGGGTTTGCCGTGAGGATGCCCGGCAATTACACGCCCATGTACGGGGCGATAGCGGAAGAGAAGCAACGGAAGATGTTTGCCGATTGGGGTCGGAAGGCGAAAATCATAGCTGATTATATCAACAGCGACCAACGGGGGAGAAAAGAGAACAGCAACCCATTTATAAATTTAATATTTTCAAGTATTATTTATAATTTATCAGCTAAGCATATTCCGGAAATGGACCGAGATTTCCGGGCTGATGAAAAATGCAATCAATGCGGCATCTGCCAAAAGATTTGCCCCGTCTCCAATATCGAGCTGAATAATGGGACTCCTGTTTGGAGGGGTAATTGCGAACAGTGCCTGGCGTGTCTGCAGTGGTGTCCGGAAAAGGCTATTCAATACGGGAAGAAAACGGCGACGCGGAAAAGATATCATCACCCCGAGGTCAATATGGGGGACATCCTGAATCGGGATCGTTGATTTTGCGGTTACGCCGATTACCAGGATGACCCGGTTTTTTTCACCGCTGGAATCCTTAAATCCGTCCCTGGATGAGAAGATGAAAGAGCGGGAAGTTTTGTACCGGGAAGCTAAAAAAGCGGTCAAGCTGGAAATGGAGAAAGAATCCTGGAAAGAATTTGGGATCAAGGATAAGCAGTAAGACGGATTGGACACGGACTGCCTAAAAAGGCAGTCCGTGTTCTTTGGGAAGAAAATACCAACATATATAAGTAACTAGAACCACAAATAGAACAAGCCGCCCCTCTCCAAACATTCAAAGTCGGTTCCGTTCGCGGAGAGGGGCGAGGCGGTTTTTAGGTCGGCAAATCATCAGCCTAACAGTTACTGCTCATTCCATCTTAATTCCCTTTAACCCCAGGTCCCGGGTGGGAGGTTCTTCCCAGACCATCACATCCACTCTGCGGTTATAGCGCCAGGCTGATTCATCATGGCCCTGCTTCGCGGGATGGCCTTTGCCATAGGCATAAATGGTAATCCGGCCGGGGTCGATTCCTTTACCGACCAAATATTTTTTGATGTTTTCAGCCCGCCGGGCGGATAGGTCCAAATTATACTTGATGCTGCCCCGTTCATCAGCGTGTCCTCCCAATAAAATGAATAACTTCGGGTTGGCGCTTAGGGTTTTCAAGTTGGAGTCCAACCGGTCGGTATCCCCGGATTTGAGGGTATCTTTGTCTAAATCAAAGAAAATTGGCTTAAGCGAACTATTTAACTTAATGGCCGAGACATCCATGAGCTCAACAGTAAAAGCATTGGCCAAGATCGCTTTTTGTCCGCTGGGATTGGTAACTTCCACGTGATACTTCCCAACCGGTTGGTCCTTGATATCAAAGAAACAGACGATTTGCGAGGAGGACTCCAGTTTGACATTGAGTCCCGGAAGCTCCACCGGGCCGGGGCCGACCAATTTGACGGCGGCTTTCGATTCGAAATTGGCCCCGGTGATAGTGGTCAGGACATAACCATTATTAAAACCACGGTCTGGAGTAATTGCGGTGATTTCCGGCCGGACCACTTTTGGAGGCGGAGGGCCTTGGACTACAAACGCGTTAGGCAGAACACCGGCCTTACCATCGTCATTGACAACTTTGACATTGTAGGTTCCGATTTCGGCATTGGAGAGGTTGAATTGGCATTTCAATTTATTATTGGATATCAACTCAACCTGTGAAGCGCCGATTTCCATCTGATCATTGCTTAACATAACCGAAGCCCCGGCCCGGAAGTTGGCTCCGGAAAGATCGTTAATTTTGATGATGCCGGAATTCATTCCCTGCCCCGGATTGATACTTTTAACCGCCGGCGCCGGGTATTCAATGTTGAAACCTTGGGAGATTGAATCCTTTTTTCCCCGTTTAGTCAGACGATCGGTATTGGTGACAATCAGATCCCATTTGCCGCTGGTTTTGCCTTTCAAATCAAATTTACAGGTGATCTTCTTCTCGGACTCAATCTTAACTTCAGAGGCGTAAATGTCAGGCTCGCCGGGGCGGGACAATTGGACCACCGCCGACTGGTCGAACTTCCCGCCGTCAATGGTCATATTAATAACTTCATTGTTCAAACCTTGGACCGGAGTATATGATGTAATTTCCGGGGTCGGGGTAACTAAGAAAAAAAGAGCGATTGCCGCTAAGGCAATTAATTTCTCCATTTTGTTCCTCCGTTGCAGTTTTTTAAGTAAATTAGTCTAAAATCATATGAGAATAACCATGGCCGAATCCATGGTCAAGAATGAATTTAAGTCATTACCTCCTTTCTTAGACGCTGCCGGGATTAGCTGACGGGTTAGGATCAAAGAGTAACCCTTCACTATAACGAAGGTATTACCCGATAGTTTCAAAACTTAACAAATATTTCAATTTGGAGAATAGGACAATACAGACCGTTATAAATTGTGATTCACCCCTAAAGATGGTTCCCCCGTTCTCCGATTACCTAATTAGTTGATAAAATCTGAGATTAAGCGGTTATGTTTAATTATAGCCCGACCATAAAATATGTAATAGTTTATAATTGCTGGAAAAAAAGATTTCGGAGTATGGGTGTTCGAATCTTATAATTAAAAGACAGAATAGAAGATAGAATAAGGATAAAAATTTTGAAATCACCGGAACCGCTAATGAACACTGATAAACGCGAATAAAATCTTCGGATAGCAGAGATTAATTAGGGTTAATTCCCGTGTATTAGCGGTTAAATACTTAATCGGCGGAGTATTTATCAGGTAGGAGCTTTAAATTTTAACGGAATGGATGGTAGTTCAGATGCGGATGTTTTGCAAGGCGTTGTTGGTCCTGATGCTATTAGTGTCATCCTCTTTGGTAATGGCCGATCCGAAGGAACCGGAAGTTCGGTTCAGTTCGGAGAAACTGAGACCGGGGGATTTCATCCAAATAAAAGTTAAAGCTCCCGGCGCCGCATTGGTGCGGGTATATTTCAGAGAAAGCGCTAGAGAACTATGGAAAAATGAAAATGATGAATTCATCGGTTTTTTACCGGTATCCTACTATAATACTCCCGGTGAAGATCAAGTTTCAGTCTTGGCTAAAGCAACCGCTTTTAGTTGGACGAAGTCTTTTCCAATTAAAATTATCGAACGAAAATTTCCCGAAAGTAGGGTCTATGTTTCGGAAACGACCAGAAAAGAAATACTTAGCAATGCTAACACCCAATCCGATGCTAAAATAACTACCCAAAGCCGGTTGGAAGCGATCCAAACCGGAACGCTCCCTCTATGGGAAGGGCCTTTTATCTGGCCGGTAAAAGGGCGGATTTCGACGGGCTTTGGACGGATCCGCTATGTGAATGATATTGACAATGGCCGCCATTCGGGATTGGATATCGTTAGTCCATCGGGGACCCCGGTTCTGGCAGTCAACCGGGGGAGGGTGGTTTACGCCGGCAATTTGCATGTGACCGGCCTTACAGTCATGCTTCACCATGGCTTAAACCTTTTTACCAGCTATTGTCATCTTTCGGCGATCGCGGTTAAGCAAGGGGAGTTGATTGAGAAAGGTTCGGTCTTGGGTAAGGTTGGTTCGACCGGCTTGTCAACGGGGCCGCATTTACATCTGACTTTTAAAATAGATGAAGTGTCGGTTGATCCGGCATTGTTTTTGGAACGCTCGCTTGAATGGGATTTTTCGAAACCGGAGACGGCTACGGAGTAGTCGTCCGCCACTTAAGTATTGTCTAGGGAATTATCCCATTGTGGAAAAGACAGTTAATTTTTTGGGGACTACAGCTAGATTTGCCGGAAGAGTTCCACTCTTTTCCCCATCAACGCTTAACGGGATCTCCAGTTCACTTTCTAATTGGAATTCAGCAGCGGAGATGATCCTAACCTTATCGCTATCACGTAAGGAAAGATCTTTGAGAATTTTAACGAACAAACCGGCCAGGTCAACCATGGAACACTTTTTAATCAAGACCAAATGAAGCAGGCCGTCGGCTGGGTCCGCCTCTTTGACCAGATTCGACAAACCGGCCACATTGGGGCCGTTTAAAATGAAAAAAAGTAAAAGATCATCCTTGAAGGCAGTAGATTGGGTTTTTACAGACAAGGTAAAGGGAGTAATCCGGGATAACTCCTCGACTCCCCTAAAATAATAGGCTAAAGGGCCAAAGTGTTTCTTTAGGGCGCCTTCAGTCTTATAGGAAATATCCGAAAAAAGTCCTCCGCTGCAACTACTCATAAAACAGATCCCCTCGTTAACCAGGCCGATATCGATGGTAGTGGTTTCGCCTGCTGCTATCAGATCAACGGCTTTTTTTTGATTAAGCGGAATTTTTAAGTTGCGGGCTAAATCGTTGCAGGTCCCGGCGGGAATAATACCTATCGGTATTTTATGATCGTGTTTAACTAAAACGTTGATCGCAAAGTTGATTGTCCCGTCACCGCCGGAAGTCACCGTTAGATCAAAATGTTCCCGGTTTAGAGTATCGCTCAGACGTTCTTCATCATCCTTCCCCGATAGGTAAAAGGCATTAGTCTCAATACCCTTTGCTCTAAGATAGTTCATAATCCCGACCGGCCCTTGAAGTTGATTTTTGCCGGACTTGGAATTGTAAATAAACAAGGCTTTTCTCATTCTTTTCCCTCAATAATGGTATTTTATTTATTGTGCCGTAAAATTTTTCTAATGTCAACCAGATAGTATTGATTAGCACGACAAGGCTCAACCTAAAATGGGTGAGCAAATAATGGCCAAATCTAAAAGGAATATCTATGCGAGAAAAAAAAGGGGACGGGCTTTTCTCCGGTTCGTAATCGGGTTGGCATTGTTAGCCGGTTTCGGTATAATCGTGCTGGTTTTTTTTAACCCATTGGTTTGGAGGTTGGATTTACGTTCCGAATTAGAAAAAAGTAAAATCGCGACTACTGTGTATGACCGGGACGGAGAACCCATTGCCACCCTCTATGCGAAAACCCGTTTATGGGCCCCGCTGAAGCAGATTCCTAAAGATCTGCAAAATGCGTTAATCGCTACCGAGGATTATCGATTTTATCAACATAAAGGGATCGATTTTCGCGGTGTTTTACGGGCTGTCTACCAAGACATTAAAGCCGGTAAGAAGGTTCAAGGCGGGAGCACCATTACCCAACAGTTGGTTAAAAATTTATTCTTCACCCAGGAAAAGCTGTTCTTTCGTAAAATTTTTGAAATGGCATATGCGATCCGGATTGAACAACAGTATAGTAAAGAGCAGATCTTGGAGTTCTACTTAAACAGCATCTATTTCGGGCATGGGACTTGGGGGGCGCAAGGCGCCGCCGAAGTCTATTTCGGCAAGCCGGTCCGGGAACTCAATACCGCGGAATCCGCTATGATTGCCGCTTTAGCAAAGAGTCCGGAATATTATTCACCCTTCCGCAATCCCGAGGCTGCCTTGAAGCGACGCAACCTAATTCTCAATTTAATGCTAAAGCATGAGTATTTAGACCGAGCCGAAGTTGAAAGATTAAGCCGGGAGCCGGTTAACAGTTTGGAACGGCCGGGATCGACCTATGTGGGAGCTTATTTTACCGACTATATATTAGCGGTATTAAAAGAGAAAACAAAATATAGCGAAAGCTATTTACGCAGCGCCGGTTTGAGTATTTATACAACCATGGACCGGCGGGTTCAAGCAGCCGCGGAAGATAGCTTAGTAAGCTTACCAACCTCCGACCCTGATAAATGGGGAGTCGTCCAGCCGCAGGGGGCGGCAGTAGTAATAAAACCAACTACCGGCGAGATTTTGGCTTTGGTTGGAGGGCGGCGGTATAATTCCGCTCAAGTGAATCGGGCTTTTGAAATTTACCGGCAACCGGGTTCGGCCATTAAACCCTTTTTATTTGCCACAGCCTTGGAGGCAGGGTATCGACCGGAAACTGTAATGGTCGATCAACCGATTGAAGTGATTGTTAACGGACAACCGTGGCGGCCCCAAAATTATGATAACAAATACCGGGGCGAGATTACTCTCCGGACCGCTCTGGAAGAATCGGTCAATACCATTGCCGTCCAGTTGGTTGAAAGGCTAGGCCCGGGTAATGTATATACCCTAACCCAACGGATGGGTCTAGCAAGTTTAGTGGCCGAAGGGGAAAGAAACGATCTTGGCCCGGCGCCTTTAGCCCTAGGAGGATTGACTAAGGGAGTTACCTTACTCGAATTAACCGGGGCTTATTCCTCTCTGGCCAATCAAGGAATACGTTCGCGGCCTTATGGAATTTTTCGGGTTTATGACAGCTCCGGTAAATTGATTTATCAGGATCGAATGATTCAAGAGACGGTGATTAATCCGGAAACAGCTTTAGATTTAACCTCGATGATGGAAGGGGTCATTACGCGGGGGACTGGAACCCGGGCCAATATTGGGATTAAGGCCGCCGGAAAAACAGGAACTACTAACCGCAATACCAACGGGTGGTTCATCGGTTATACTCCCGATTATTTGACCGGCGTTTGGATTGGCAATGATCGCTCCGATCAACCGTTATTGGTCAACGGTGTTCCGCTCGGTAGCGGAACGGCGGCAGCCATTTGGGGAGGAATACTCCGCCGGATTTCGGCAGAAACGGCCATAGTTCCTTTAGACTGGCCATACCGATAAAGATCTGGATGATATTAATGGCCCAAGCTGAGCCGTAAATTCCAAAGATTGGCGTTAAGCTATAAATCAAAAAGGCTTTTAATCCCGCCACCCAAAGACTAAGATAAAGTATTTTATCGGTAGCTCCTACGGCAGCCAGCATGGTAATGTTAAGAATGGAAATGCCGGTAAAAGGTAAACCCACTACTAAAATCTTGATGAGACGAATCGGGACGGCTACCGATTCGCCATAGAGAAACCTGGCCAGGGGAGCGGCTGATAAAAGAATAGCCAAGTATCCAACCAGGCAGATAACGGCGCTAATCAGATAAAACCGGGAAATTTTGCGTCTGATTTTGTAAAGCGAGCCTGATTTAAAGGTGGCGCTAATTTGGGGCGAAAGAACACTCGCTAAAGGGGACATTAAGATTAAAGGGAAATAGGCCACCGGTTCGGCCATACCCGTTAACTGTCCAAAGAGGCCGGTACTTATCTGGGTTGAGTATCCGGCCCGGATCAACATGAGCGGGATGATCACTCCTTCGCTGGCTAGACTGGCTGCGGTTACTATTTGGTTAAACAAGAGGGGCCAGGAATAGCCAAAGATTTCCGGTTTGGGGATAGCGGCGCTATTGCCGGACTTGATGATGTTTTGCCGTTTTAAAAAGAAAAATAATGTGATCAAACAGACGATTTCACCAAAGGTTAAACCAACCAAGGGATAGGTGTAAGTAGAAAAAGAGAGAAAGGGAGCAACAACAGATACTAATAGACAAGTAACTCCAACTTCGGAGAATTGTTCGGTAATTTCGGAAACAGCAGTCGGGGCAGTATTGGAAAATCCTTGAAAGTAGCCGCGATAAATCGCTGATAATGATGAGAAAGGTATCGCCAGAGCGATGACTAATAAAGCTTCCCTGACCCTAGGGTCGGTAAAGATGAATTGGCTTAGGAAAGGAGTAAAGATTATCAAAAAAATTCCGGCAATGACAGCGCCGATTAAAACTATCCTTGCCGCCCATTCACGGAGAGAGATAATTTCGGGATACTCTTTGGACCCGAGATATTCCGAGACCCACTTGGTTAAAGCCATGGGCAGGCCAAGGGTGGCCATGCCGCTAAGTAAACGGTAAACCGGGTAAACCATTTGCATGATTCCTAAACTTTCCGGCCCTATCTTACGCGCCAACCAAATACGGTAGATTGAACCGGATAATTGAATAATCAAACCGGAGCCTACTAAATAAAAGAAATTGATCAGATTGGGACGTTTCTTCAAATTCTTCCCCCCATCATAGGATTTTTATGGTGGAAAGAGGCCGAATATGTCAAGGATTAAACAAGATAAGTAAATTGGAATAAATTAAACAATTAAGTTATTGCCACTTATCTTATAATGGTTAATGGTAAAAAACAGGAAGCCCGGACTTAGCCGGGCTTTAAAAAAAGGAAAGGAGGTAGTGTTTGATCAGATAATAACAGAAAGTTATTTAAGGCGTATGAACAATCTGTAAAGAGATTGTAAAACATTCAAATAAAAGGAAATAGCACAGATATCTCTGTGCTATTTCTAAAAAGAAGGGAAAAATGAAAGGGTTGAAATTAATATAACATATTTAGGCCTGATTGTGGTTAAAAAACCGTTACGTCGGCGTTACTGTTTAATTAAGGCACTCTCCTGATGCCTTAAGCATAAAATATCACACTCATAAATTTAACTCCGGGCAGTGGGTAAAAGGAGGGGTCTTGTTGAAAAGGTTTTTGGCTTTTTTATTGATCAGTCTTATTTTGATGGGATGTTCGGGAGATGCGGTTCCGAAATCCGAGAAAGTCCGCTTATCGGAAGTGGTGCGTTCGGTTTTTTACGCTCCTCAGTATGTGGCTATTAACAAAGGTTTTTTTAAGGATGAGGGTCTCGAAATTCAGCTCTCAACCGCATGGGGAGCTGACAAAGGCGCGGCGGCATTGGTGTCCGGGAGTGTGGATATTGGGTTTTTCGGGCCGGAAGCGGCAGTCTATGTTTACAATCAAGGCGCCAGTAACTATTTGGTGGCGTTCGCGCAGTTAACCAAGGGAGACGGGTCCTTCTTTTTAGCGCGGAAAATGATGCCCGATTTTCAATGGAAAGATGTGATCGGTAAAACAATCATCGGCGGCCGGCCGGGTGGTGTGCCTCAAATGTTAATGGAACACGTTTTACGAGCCAATGGTATTACACCACAAAAGGATGTGACGATTCTCCAAAACATTCAATTTACCGCTACCGCCGGGGCATTTAAGAGTGGGGTCGGCGATTTTCTCCAATTGTTCGAACCCACGGTCTCGGTTTTAGAAAGGGAAGGAATCGGTTATGTGGTCGCCTCATTTCGGACCGATGGCGGAGTGCTCCCTTATACGGTCTACCATGCCCGGCGAGATTATTTAAAGAAAAAACCAGGGACGGTACAGCGTTTTACCAATGGGATTTACCGGGGGCAGATCTGGGTCCAAAATCATTCTGTAGCACAGATTGTTGATACGATCGCCAATTTCTTCCCGGATACCGATAAAGATTTATTGACCAGGGCGGTTCGAAGATATCAAGCGCAGGATACCTGGGCCCAAAACCCAATCCTGACGAAAGCCGCCTTTAACCGGCTCCAAGATATTATTTACGAAGCGGGTGAACTTAAAAAGAAAGTGCCGTATGAAAAAATGGTCACTACTAAATTTGCTATGGAGGCTGTTGAAAAAATCCAAGAATAGCCGGGAGGTTAAGGTTTATGGTTGAACTTGTCGATCTGGGAATGAAGTATGTCAACCGGCTTGGAGAGACGATGGCCCTGGCGGGAGTCAATTTTCGGGTGGAAGCTGAAGAGTTCGTCTCCATATTGGGCCCCAGCGGTTGTGGGAAAAGTACCATCTTATCGTTGATCGCCGGTATGCTCTTCCCCACCAGCGGCCAGGTTTGGATTGAAGGGGAGGAAGTGACCGGCACTTCGGCTAAAGTAGGGTATATGCTTCAACATGATCATCTGATGGAATGGCGGAGCATCAAATCCAACGCTTGGTTGGGATTGGAGGTCCGGGGCCTGGCCGATTCGGAGCATAAAAAGGAAGCGGTGGAACTTTTAGTCCGGTACGGGCTAGGAGATTTTTTAAACCGTTATCCTTCGGAATTATCGGGAGGAATGAGGCAGAGGGCCGCCCTAGTGAGGACGCTGGCCTTCCAACCTCAGCTGCTGCTTTTGGATGAACCTTTTTCAGCGTTGGATTATCAATCCCGGCTTAATTTAGAGGAAGAAGTGGCCCAAATTTTGAAGGAAGCGAAGAAAACGGTGATTCTGGTCACTCATGATATTGCCGAGGCCATCGCCATGTCGGACCGGATTTTGGTAGTATCGCCCCGTCCGGGTAGGATTAAGGCGGAATATAAAATCGAATTAAGCGGAAAAAACAGTTCGCCTTTTGCGGCCCGGCAAGCTCCGGAGTTTCGTCAATATTTCAAAGCAATCTGGAGTGACTTGGAGGTAAAAAATGAAACTGCGTTGTGATACGACAAGTTCCCGGCTCCGGCTTTGGCTCCGGCGGGGAGCGGTTTCGGAAATCCACGGCTGCTATCTGGAGCAGGCCAGAATCCAAGATTTCTTGGTCCGCCTTTATCAAGTTTTAATTGTGGTTGCGTTGATCGTTTTCTGGGAAGTCGGCGCCAGCAAGCAGTGGATTGATCCCTTTATCATGAGCCGTCCCGGTAAAGTCGTTGAAACAATAGTCGGGTTGTATCAATCCGGGAAATTATGGATTCATATCGCCACGACGGTTGGAGAAACCACCTTTGGCTTTGTTGTGGGTACCTTAGGCGGGACATTGATTGCGATACTACTTTGGTGGTCACCGAAAGTCGCCCGCATCCTGGAACCATATATTGTAGTGTTAAATAGTATTCCCAAAGTCGCTTTGGGCCCGGTCTTTATCGTCTGGTTAGGAAGCGGTGCCCCGGCAATTATCGCAATGGCCTTGGCGATTTCCATCATTGTCACGGTAATGATGGTATTTAACGGTTTTAATGAGGTCGACCCGGATAAAATCAAATTGCTCAAAAGCTTCGGCGCAACCAGGATCCAAGTGATGACTAAGGTAACCTTACCTGCTTCGGTGCCGACGATTATTGCCGCTTTAAAAGTCAACTTGGGGTTGTCGTTAGTGGGGACCATTGTTGGGGAATTCTTGGTTTCCAAGGAAGGTTTAGGTTACCTTATCGTATACGGAGGCCAAGTCTTTAATATGAGTTTGGTTATGACTAGCGTACTGATCCTCTGTGCGGTAGCGGTGATACTTTACTACGCGGTCAGTGTTTTGGAACGCAAAGTAGTTCGCTGGAAATAACGAAAGATGATCGGTAAAAAATAAACTTGAAGCAGGGTAACTTTTTGAATGATATCTCGTTAAAGATGATGGATAAAGGAAGTCTGGAATGGCTAAAATGATATATAACGAAATGCCAATGTTTGTATCAATTGTTAGTATGCAACACTATTAATTTAGTAAGAGATATGCTATTTTTTAGGTTGGATCTACGTAATTTTAGGGGATGAATTGATGCTAAATATGAAACGTAAAACAATGATCGGAGTAATCATCTTTCTGGTCTGCGGCATTTTAGTTTTTGCCGCGGACCTCAGCCGGGACATGCGTCAAAAGCTGGAGAATATCCGGATGGCATCGTCTGTCTACGACCGGGAGGGACGGTTGGTGGGAAACCTGTATTTCTATAACCGGATGTGGATTTCATTTGAACGTATTCCCAAGCATGTCAAAGATGCGGTGGTGGCCATTGAGGACTCCCGTTTTTATCAGCATAACGGAGTTGATCTCAAGGGGATGGCCCGGGCCTTTTTCTATAATATCATTCCCGGCGGCGCAATGCAGGGCGGCAGCACCATCACTCAACAATTGGCCAAAATTTCTTTATTAACTTCGGAAAGAACAGTGACCCGGAAAGTCCAGGATATCAACTACGCGCTTCAAATTGAGAAAGTTTATACCAAAGACGAGATCTTAGAGTTATATTTGAACAGCATCTATCTGGCCCACGGTAATGTGGGGATTGAAGCGGCGGCCCGGTATTATTTTAATAAATCAGCCGGTCAACTAAATTTGGCTGAATCGGCGTTGTTAGCCGGTTTGATCCAGAGCCCGGAGAACTATTCGCCGGTTAAAAACTTGAAAAAAGCTAAGAACCGTCGTGATCTGGTCCTTCAAAAGATGTTGGAACAAAAATATATAACTAAAACCCAATATAACGCGGCAGTCGCTAGCTCGGTCAAAATCGTGAAGCGTCCGACCACTGCTTCGACCGGCGCTTATTTTCTCGATTATATTAAAGAATACTTGATAAAAAAGGAAGGCTTCAGCGAAGAACAGTTAAGGTTCGGCGGTTATAAGATCTATACCACCCTGGATATATCATGTCAAAAAGAAGCGGAAAAGGTGATGGCGGCTTTGCCGCAGACGCCCTCTGAGACACAACCCCAAGGGGCGTTGGTAACTATTGATCCGAAAACCGGAGCGATTTTAGCAATGGTGGGCGGGCGTAGTTATGGGAGCAGCCAATATAACCGGGTGGTCCGTTCTTATCGCCAACCCGGTTCCGCGATTAAACCCTTTGTCTATGCCACCGCTTTAGAGCAAGGTTATACCGCGGCTACTATTTTTGAGGACAAACCGTTGGCCATACCCTTAACTGATGGGACCGAGTGGAAGCCGGAGAATTATGACCGTGAATATCGTGGCAAGATGACCTTACGGGAAGCGCTGCGTGATTCGGTAAATTCGGTGGCGATTCAATTATTGCAAGAGGTTGGAATCCAAGATGTCGCCAATCAGATGGAGCTAATGGGCATTACTAGCTTGGTAAAACAGGGGAGAGCCCATGACCTAAATTTAGCCCCCCTTTCGTTGGGAGGTTTGACTAAGGGCGTTACCCCATTGGAATTGGCTATGGCATATGCGCCTTTCGCCAACGAAGGAAATTATGCTAAACCTTTTCCAGTGGTAAAAATCGCCGACCGACACGGTAATTTATTAAAAGAGTTTAAACCGGAGCTCAGACCGGCGCTCTCGCCCCAAACCGCTTATATCATTACAATGCTTTTGAAGGATGTCGTTGATCGCGGAACCGGAATCCGGGCCAGACTGCCGAATCGGCCCGCAGCGGGTAAAACCGGAACGACTAGCGATTATACCAATGCCTGGTTTGTGGGATATACCCCGGAAATGTTGACCGTAGTTTGGATGGGGAATGATCGTCAAGACCAGCCCATGATTTATAAGGGTATGAATATTGGCAGCTCTACAACTGCCCAAGTATGGGGCGCTTATATGAAGGGCGTCACTCAGGGTCTTCCTGTAGTTGATTTCCCCGAACCTCCGGGAATCGTATGGGCCAGCGTCGACCCGGCTACCGGCGAGGCGGTGCCGGATTGGTCCGGCCGTGAGACTTATCAGGAAGTTTTTAACGAGAAGAACGTCCCCAAAAGCCCGATGTACCGGATTTGGCGGTGGTTTTTCCCGGGTAAAAAAAGGGCTAACGTTCCCGCTGAAGGGTATCAAGATACTGAAGAAATCCGGGAGAATCAGGAAACAGAAAGTACTCAGCCTCAAACTGGCGGCGATGAATGGGAACAGTTTTAGACCCGTTCCGAGCTTCGCGTTCAGTGTCCGCGAAAAAACCATGGGCAACGGTTATTGACATTCCGACTTGGTGGTCAACGCGGAACTTGGAACCTTTTGCACGAGAATTTAATAATTACAATAAAGAAGAGATGAAAATGCGGTTAGATCGGTATTTGGCAAATATGGGTTGTGGTAGCCGGACTGAAGTTAAACGGATGGTCCGGTCCGGAAATGTGACAGTTAACGATCAATCTGTTAAGGATGAATCGTTTCAAATTAATCCCGGAGTCGATTTTGTTGTTTGTTGGGGCAGGGAAGTCTTTTACAGGAAACATATCTACCTGATGCTCAATAAACCGGCGGGAGTGATTTCCGCTACTGAGGACCTGAAAGAGAAGACGGTTTTAGATTTGATCGACCCTAAGTATCATAATAAAGGGATCTTCCCGGTGGGACGTTTGGACAAGGATACGGAAGGCTTGCTGGTTTTGACGAATAACGGCGAATTGGGACATAAACTCCTTTCGCCTAAAAAGAAGGTTCCCAAGCGTTATTATGCCAGAGTATCCGGAACAATTGGTCCGGAAGATTTTGAATCTTTTCAGATTGGTATCCTCTTGGATGATGGATATCGAACTATGCCGGCTAAGCTTGAATTATTGCGGACAGGAGACCCTAATGAAGTGTTAGTCGTCATTCAAGAAGGAAAATATCATCAGATCAAAAGGATGTTTCAAGCTTTGGGCAAACGGGTTGTATATCTGAAAAGGCTAGCCATGGGCGAATTAACGCTGGACCCTAATTTGGATAACGGCGCATACCGGGAGTTGACGGAAGAAGAGATCGGGATTTTGTCTAGGGCGGGGATGACGTGAATTTGAATTACAAGATTTGCGGATGGTCCTATTAAAAGTCTGCTAAAAGCAGGCTTTTTTTATTAAGAGAGAACGTATAAATCTTAATTTGGGGGTAAAAGGTTAAGAGTGTGAATTTAAAAGTATTTGGTCACTGATTGATTTATGACTATATGCTGTAAATGATAAATGATTTTATCAAAACAAACGCTCTGCGGTTGGGAGGGAATATTTAATCAGCCGCGAAGTTCTTTTAACAAAAGGGGGTGGTTCCCAATCGCGGAGCGACAATTTAAAACATTGGTCCCTCTACTTTCGATTTTAGCCCATGTAATTTCCTACCTCCAATTTCAATTGCAAAAAGGGACAGCGTTATTTCCCCCTCATTGGGAATTGCAGTTTAATACCTTATTGCTGATATCTTTCGCTCTTTCCTTTGTACCCGTTTTTATGCGGAAAGTTGTTGTCCGATGGATTGTTTTATGTTTGAAAAGCGCCATTCTTTTGTTGGTTGGGATACCGATGGGAAGTTACATAGGGATCGAATTAACCTTGTTAACAATTTTATTGATCGAGATTATCAGTTATACTAAGTTATGTGAGGGGTTGATATTTTCAACAATTGTAATAATTTTGACAGTATTGACGCAACACCCTTTGAGAGTATGGGGGGTCATGATTCTGGGCGCTTCGTCCCATGATCTATTATCCATAATAACTTATGCGGTATTCATTATTATTTTAACTGTAAAACTTCAATCCCAAAACCAGCTTCCTTTTAAAGAATTAAATCGGCGGCTTAACGAGGCCACCTTCAGCTTGGCGGAGACAAATATTCAGTTACAGGAATACGCCGCCTTAGCCGAAGAACAATCTGTAACCCAAGAAAGGAAAAGGATCAGCCGGGAGTTTCATGATACGATTGGTTATACGTTGACCAATTTGGTGATGATGCTGGAAGCAGCGCAGGATTTATATCAAGAAAACCCGGAGGAACTGACGGATCATTTGGAAAGAACGCGTGATCAGGCTAAAGAAGGTTTGTTAGAGATTCGCCGGACATTACATATCTTGCGTACTGAAGAAAATAGAACCAAAGGTCTGGCGGCTATTAAAAATTTGGTGAATACGTTTACCAAAGCGACCCATTTGGAAGTAGACCTCAATTTAGGCGACGCCCCGCTACACTTCGGGGAGGAAGTTGATTGGGCCGCTTACCGGCTGGTTCAAGAAGGAATCACCAACGCGATTCGCCATGGGAAGGCAACTCAAATTTATATTTCATTCTTCAGGAAAGACGAAGGGATCGCCATTCAAATTAGGGATAATGGTTCGGGAACATCCTGTATTGAAGAAGGATACGGCCTAATTGGCATGAGAGAACGGATTGAACGTTTGGGAGGAAGGCTAACCGCAGCCAGCAAACTCGGCGAGGGGTTCAAGTTAGATGCGTGGTTCCCGCTTGATACCTGAGGAGGGGCAATGGAAAAGATTAAATTGCTTTTGGTTGACGATCAGACTTTATTTGTGGAAAGCCTAAAGACGGTCCTCAAGACCAGAGCCAAGGATATGGCGGTGATCGGAGTCGCCAATGATGGCCCGACCGCAGTGGCGATGGTTGCTCTGGAGCAGCCGGATATTATTTTAATGGATGTCCGGATGCCCGGAATGAACGGGGTTGAGACCACCAGGCAAATAAAAGAGAAATATCCCTTGATTAAAGTATTGATGTTGACCACTTTTGATGATGATGATTATGTAGTCGAGGCCTTAAAATTAGGAGCGGTCGGATATTTACTGAAGGATATGCCTCCGGCCGAATTGATCAAGGCCATCAGGACCCTTCATGAAGGCGGAGTCTTGATCTCTCCCAAGGTCGCCGCCAAAGTTGTCGATCGATTAATAATCCCGACCGGGAAAGTCCGTAACCAGGATCCGGAATCGAATTCGCTAGTCGATGAGCTTAGTAACCGCGAAAAAGAAGTATTGCGTTTGCTGGCGCAGGGATTTGACAATAGAGAAATTGCGGCCCGGTTGTTTATCGCGGAACAAACAGTAAAAAACCATGTCAGCGTTATCTACTCAAAGCTTGGAGTTCACGACCGGGTGCAGGCCTTACGCAAAGCGGATGAAATCGGAATCAACTAAATACTTCAAATTAGCTCCGTGTACTTTCACGGAGTTTTTTTATTTCATTATAATCTTTGACTTAAGGTATATAAGCGGTCAAAAAATTTATTGCAACATGGATAGTACTATAGTACCGCTGAAAATGATATTTTAAAACAGTACTTTTGTATCAAGGGTTATCAAACAAAGTATGTTAATATTTTATTAACGGAATTGAAATTTTAAACGATTCCAGTATCCATATTAAAAGGAGGAGTAGAAAAATTGAAAAGGTTGGTTGTTTTATTGTTATTAGGATGTCTAATCGGATTGTTGCTAGGCGCGATACCAGGAGTACAGGCAGCAAAAGGGCCAATTGAGATTATTTATTATAGTTGGGACGACCCGGCCAACAAGCCGATTGTTGACGCTTTTAACGCGAGTCAAAAGGAGATCTTTGTTAAAGCGACCTATTTACCTTCGGCGGAATTTGAAACCAAAATGGTGACCTTATTGGCCGGAGGCGCTACAGTTGATTGTTATATGCAAAAACGGCAGCCGAATATTTTTCAGGAAGTGGCTAACGGCACGATTGAACCCCTTGATAAGTATATCACTAAATATAAGTATGATTTAGAAACAATTAAACCTTATCTGAGTCAAGTTGCAGTAAACGGAAAAGTTGCCGCGATCCCTTTCCGGGGCGCCGGGTACTATACATACTATAACAAAAAATTGTTTGCCGCCGCCGGTCAGCCGACACCAGCCGAATATGTAGCCAAAGGTCAGTGGACTTGGGATAAGTTTGCAGAAGTCGCCCGCAAAATGTCATCGGGCGACGGCAAACAATATGGCGCTTTTCTCCATAGCTGGCCGCAACTTACCTTCTTGCCGGCAATTCAAGAAGGAGTAGACTTTATCACTACCGACGGGGGAGTAGACTTAAACGCCAAATCTTTACTATATAGTTTGCGAATGCGCAAAAGTTTTGAGAAAGAAAAAGTGATTATTCCGTTAGCGGAGATCAACGCCAGCCGGCTGCATTACTCTACCGCATTCTATAACGGCAATGTAGCCATGATGCCGATGGGTGAATGGTTCCCCGGTTTCATGATTAGCGGAAGGAACAACAAGCTCCTTAAAGGTTTTACCTGGAATGACTATGGAATTACCCGTCTGCCTTGTAATACTCCGAATTACATTACCATGGGTCAATGCACCTTCAATCACGTTGCCGCCCGTTCTAAAAAGAAAGACGCCGCCTTTAAATTCATTGCTTGGATGGGTAGCGCCGAAGGCGGGCAAGTTGCCGCCAAAGCCGGATTATTGCCGTCCGTTATTGATGACAAAGTCATGGCGGTCCTGGCCGAGAGCGTTCCGGATAAAGAATCTTTGAGATATCTTACGGAAAGCGTCCCGGTGAAAGCCCAATGGTTTCATAAATGGGGATCTAAATTGGAAACCCAAGTCCTTAATCCTTTACTCAGCGGATATCTTTCCTCGGAACAAAACGATGGCGATTTTATCGCCGAGTTGGAGAAGGGCTGTAAAGAACTGATAAAATCGACTAAATAAAAATAAGTCTACTTTTGTAAATTGATCTTCCTATATTATTTTAAATAGCGGTGTGATAAAACTCTCATGTTCCCATGAGATCACACCGCTATTTTAAAACAAACATTAGGCTCGTTTTGATAAGGAGTATGGACAATGAAACGCTATAATTCATCAGATAATTTGATTACGGTTTCGTTATTTTTATTACCCAGTTTATTGGGGTTTGTGATGTTTCTTTTGATCCCAATTATTTCAATGATTTGCCTGGCATTTACCAATTACTCCGGCGGAACGAATTTTAGTTTCATTGGTCTGGATAATTTTTTTCGAATCTTTGAAAACAGTATTTTTCGAAAAGCCATGATCAATACGGGTTTTTTCACTCTGATTACAGTGGTGGCGGAGCTTTTTTTAGGGTTTGTTTTTGCGATATTGCTTAATAAGAAAATGATTGGTCGGACTTTTTTCCGTTCGGTCTTATTCATGCCGAATATTTTGTCCAACATAGCAATAGCTTTAGTATTTACACTCATCTTTAACGCTAGTAGCGGTCCGGTCAACGGTTTTCTTAGCTCAATCGGACTGCCCGGGCTTCCTTGGTTAACCAGTCCTAAAACCGCTTTGTTGACAATCGCCCTAGTTGCGGTTTGGCAATCTTTTGGTTATTATATGGTTTTATTTTTGAGCGGACTCCAGACAATTAGTCCCGAAGTATATGAAGCCAGTGAAATCGACGGCGCCAGTCCGTGGCAGAGATTATGGCTGATCACGGTGCCGTTACTTAGCCCAACCACCTTTTTTTGCGTCATTATGGCTATCATAAACTCGTTCAAAGTATTCGACCAGATCTTTGCGATGACCGGAGGCCAACTTGGGGGAGGACCAGCCAGCTCAACGACAGTATTAGTTTTTGATATTTACCAAACAGCCTTTACCCACCTGGAAATGGGATATGCGTCGGCGGAAGCCTTGATACTGTTCGTGATTGTTTTAATCATTACAATTATCCAATACCGCGGTCAGAACAAGTGGGTGACCTATGAATAACAAGGCGGAGGAACTAATATGAAACACGCGGAAACGCTTGTTGTAAAAGATTTATCATTGAATACACGGTGGACCAATTGGACTGAAATATTCGGAAAAACAATCAGTTTCACCCTTTGTTCCGTTGCGTCTTTATGTATTTTGTTGCCGTTATTCTACATGATCGCGACGGCATTCAAAGCTGAGATGGACATTTTTGAATTTCCGGTACGTCTGATACCTAAACCGGTTACCCTGGAAAACTTTCAGCGTTTATTTTTTGACACATCGGGAAAATTCAATTTTGAGTCATTTCCAATTTATACCCTTAACTCATTAAAATTGACCTTTATCATTATGTTCGTTCAAATTATATCTTCAACTACGGCTGCCTACGCATTTGCCAAACTTAAATGGAGAGGGCGGGAGTTTTTGTTTTTAATTTATGTCGCTTCGATTATGATCCCAGCGCAATGTGTTATTATTCCGCAGTTTATCGTAGTGCGTAATCTTGGGTTATACAATACTCATCTCGCCATTATTTTATTGGGTTCCTTTACGGCGTTCGGAACCTTTTTAATCAAGCAATATTTTATGACGATTCCCGATTCTTATCTTGAAGCGGCCCGGATTGACGGGGCCAACGAGTTTTATATTTATTCCCGGATCATGTTGCCCCTCGCTAAACCGGTGCTCGCCGCGCAAATCATCTTTTCCTTCCGCTATTTCTGGAATGATTTTTTTGTCCCGATGATTTATCTGACTGACTCTAATTTAAAGACGATTCCGGTTGGGATGACTGATTTTGTAACGGAATCCTTCGTTTATCACGGGGCCCAAATGGCGGCCTGCGTTCTATCAGTTGTGCCGGTGTTAATAATCTTCGTCATTGCCCAGAAATATTTTGTCGAGGGAATCGCTATTAGCGGCGGGGTTAAAGGATGACTGCATTTAAAAGACTAACGCCATAGCTATGATGGACTTGATTGATGATATTACTTGACGGAGGCGTCATGATGGGAAGCGGACTTGAAGATCGTCAATATTGGGTTGAAACACTTGTCCAAATAACCGGGCCGGTTTTGACAGCTCTGGCAGGTAAAGAATTAAAGGCCACTATGCCGGTGGAAGGCGTTGGGGCTGAACGTTACGATCGAGCCAATTTCACCTATCTTGAAGCCCTAGGCAGGACTTTGACAGGCATTGCTCCGTGGTTGGAATGCCGGAATCTCACCGGACCCGAGGAGACGCTGCGGCAAAAATTCGCGGCCTTATCGCGGGCCAGTATTGACGCGGCGACTGATCCTGAATCGCCGGATTTGATGAATTTCAGCGCCGGCGATCAACCCATTGTTGACGCGGCGTTTCTTTCTCATGCAGTTTTACGGGCGCCTTCGGAATTGTGGGAGAAATTAGATGAAAGAGTTAGACGAAACTTAGCCGCAGCCCTGAAATTAAACAGAACGCGCAAACCGCATTTTAGCAATTGGTTACTGTTTGGCGCCATGACCGAAGCCGCCCTATTCAAAATGGGCGAAGACTGGGACCGGATGAGGATTGATTATGCCATCCGCCAGCATGAGCAGTGGTACGTTGGCGACGGTATCTATGGCGATGGTCCGGAGTTTCATTGGGACTACTACAACAGTTTTGTCATTCAACCGATGTTGGTGGACCTAATCTTAACTATCGGAGCTCAAGATCGGGAATGGGCGAATTTAAAGGCGCCTATCTTGGAGAGGGCGAGACGTTATGGAGCAATTCAGGAACGGTTGATCTCTCCGGAAGGGACTTTCCCGCCCATTGGGCGCTCACTGGCATATCGCTGCGGCGCATTTCAACATCTAGCCCAAATGGCGCTGGAAAAGAATTTGCCGGAAACAGTCGCGCCCGCTCAAATCCGATCAGCCTTGACGGCAGTCATGAGTCGAATGATGAAAATGCCGGGCACTTTCGATGCTAATGGCTGGTTAAAGGTGGGTTTTTGCGGAAGCCAGCCGGATATTGGAGAGAGGTACATTTCAACCGGTAGTCTGTATTTGTGCGCAGCAGTCTTTCTCCCGCTGGGACTTTCGCCGGAGGATGAGTTTTGGACGGGAGGACCTCAGCCTTGGACGGCCTGTAAGATATGGTCGGGAGAGAATATGCCGGTTGATCATGCTTTGGAACATAGATAACGATAATTATAAAGACAAAGGGGTATTCGCAAAAAATGAAAAACACGGCCAAGGTAGAGAACCAGATCGATCATATTCACCGGGAAGACTATGAACAGCGCTATAACTTTCAGAATTTAAACCACCAGACCATGATCTTTACGGAGAACCGGGTCAAGGAAAGCATGAATGGACCTTGGCGCTTCACCATCGACCCTTATGATACCGGCGCGCGCAGCAATTGGAATATTCTTGAACCCAAAGATGCTTCCGGGAAAAGGCTGCCCTGGGATTATGATTATAACGGCGGGGATGAGATTCAGCTCCCCGCTTGCTGGAACTTATTCAAACCGGAATATTACTATTACGAAGGCAGCGCCTGGTATGCCCGGGAGTTCTCTTATTGTCCGGAAACTCCGGATGAAAGGGTTTTCCTGAGAGTAGGAGCGGCCAACTATGATACCAAGGTTTTTCTCAATGAAGAGTATTTAGGCAACCATTACGGCGGTTCGACCCCGTTTTACGTGGAGCTCACCGGAGAATTAAAGAACCGGAATGTGCTTCAGTTTTGTGTCAATAATACCCGGACCCTGGACCGGGTGCCGATGCGTAATACCGACTGGTTCAACTATGGCGGCATTTACCGCGACGTGGAATTGTACCGGCTACCGGCTGACTTTATCAAAGATTTCTCCATCCATTTGGTCCCGGATGATCAGTATCACCGGATTCAGTTTAGAGTCAGGGTTGATAAAGCCGAAGCCGCGGGTGAAATCTTAGTGGAAATACC
Source organism: Bacillota bacterium (assembly GCA_023394955.1). Lineage (GTDB taxonomy): Bacteria > Bacillota > UBA4882 > UBA8346 > UBA8346 > JAAYHS01. The sequence goes on along the minus strand of JAEWZY010000015.1, from coordinate 21,249 downwards.
CGAACTAAAAATCAAAAAAGCGGGACAGTTGGAACAGGGCGAGTGTTCATTTACGCTTGAAGCCCAACCGGAGTTGTGGACACCTGACAATCCCCGTTTGTATGAGGTTCAAGTCAGTTATAGAAATGACCGGATCGGCGACCGGGTGGGATTTCGCCAGATTAAGGCCGAAGGCACCAATCTTCTGTTAAATGGTAAAGCAATCTTCTTGCGGGGCATCTGCGCCCATGAAGATGACGCCGAGTTAGGCAAGTGTTCCAACGAAACCGATATCCGGCGACGTTTTGCCGATGCGAAGGAATTGGGCTGTAACTTTATGAGATTGGCTCATTATCCCCATACTGAGTTGGCCGCCAAAATCGCCGACGAAGTCGGGATGCTGCTCTGGGAAGAGATCCCGGTTTACTGGGCGATTGATTTTAACAATCCGGCTACCTACCGGGATGCCGAGAACCAGTTGCTGGAGCTGATCAACCGCGACCAAAACCGGGCCAGCGTGATCATCTGGTCGGTGGGAAATGAGAATGCCGATAGTGACGAGCGGTTATCATTCATGAGCCGACTGGCGCGGACCGCTAAGGGTCAAGACCCAAGCCGGCTGGTATCCGCCGCTTGTCTGGTCAACCATGTGCGGCACAAGATCGAAGACCGGTTGGCCGAGTACTTGGACGTCATCGGCATTAACGAATATTACGGATGGTATAACCCGGACTTTGAGGAACTGGTGCTCCTGGGGAAGAATTCGAGTCCCGCCAAGCCGGTGATCATTACGGAAACTGGCGCGGATGCCCTGGCGGGATATCATAATAGCAAATCGGAGCTTTTCTCCGAAGAGTATATGGAGGAAGTCTACCGCCAACAAGTAGCCATCCTCGGCAAATTGGAGTATGTCAAGGGGATCACGCCCTGGATCCTATATGATTTCCGGGCGGAACGGCGGTATAACCGGTTTCAAAAGGGCTACAACCGTAAAGGCTTAATCGCGGCGGATAAAAAAACCCGGAAGCTGGCATTTTATGTGCTGCAAAAGTTTTACGCGGAAAAGGCCGGGGAATATCAGGGATAAACCCGGATTCATGTGGAAACGGGAGGAGCGTCTGCCGTGTTGGTGAATGATGAAGGAATCAAAACGCCGGAAAAATTCAGGGCTAACCCGAATGATCTTACGGAAGATTTCTGGGAGGACGCCTTCCGGAAAAGCTTGAAGATGATTGATGCCAATCTGCCGGCCTTCACCGCTAAATATCCGGCCCCCTGCAGTCAGAAGAATATCTACCCCGCAATTGACAATCTGGAATGGACTTCATCCTTCTGGACGGGAATGCTTTGGTTGGCTTATGAAATAAGCGGTAATGAGCGCTATCGTGAAACCGCGGCGAAGCAATTAGCGGATTACCGGAAGCGCATCGAAGAGCGAATTGCCACTGATACCCATGATTTAGGCTTTTTATATAGCCTGTCTTGTGTCGCCGCTTATAAGCTGACCGGTGATGAAGGGGCAAAGCAGACGGCCTTGGCTGCGGCGGACTTATTAATCACCCGCTATTTCGAAAAACCCGGCATCATTCAGGCCTGGGGCGATTTGAACGATCCGGGGCAGAGGGGCAGGATGATCATTGACTGCTTAATGAATCTCCCTTTGCTGTACTGGGCCAGCGCGGTCAGCGGCGACCCCAAATACGCCAAGTATGCCTATAGCCATGCCCGGCAGTCCGCCAGTTACTTGGTGCGGGAGGATGCCTCCACCTACCATACTTACTATATGGATCCGGTCAGCGGCGCGCCTTTGCGAGGTAAAACCCAACAAGGCTATTCCGATAACTCCTGTTGGGCCAGGGGGCAGGCCTGGGCGATTTATGGGTTCACCCTCAGTTACCTCCATACTAAGGATGGGGCTTTGATCGAACTTGCCCAGAAACTGGCCAACTACTTTTTAAACCGTTTGCCCCAGGATTATGTGGCCTATTGGGATTTGGTCTTTAGCGACGGCCCGGAAGAACGGGATAGTTCCGCGGCAGCCATCACCGTATGCGGTCTGTTGGAACTGGCGAAGCATTTGGCTGCCGGCGATCAAAGCCGGATGCTTTACCGGAATGCGGCTTTAAAAATGTTAATATCGTTAGTGAAACAATATAGTGTCAAGGATTCCGACCATTCCAACGGTTTGCTGCTTCATTCGGTTTACAATAAACCGAAAGGTGAGGGCATTGATGAATGTTGTATCTGGGGAGATTATTTTTATTGCGAGGCTTTAGTTCGGGTGATGAAGGATTGGAAATTATACTGGTAGGAGTTAGAGATATTCCGGTTTATATTAAAAAATCCCTCCGTTACTTTTTCAATGGGTGGTATCTTTTTCATCGTCAGATCTCCCGATACAAACTCTTTCGCACTTGAACATAAACAATTTTCCTAAAACAAGCTGATTTGATTTATCTTTTGTGAGGGAGTGGTGCGGTCGGTCACGATTTCGTTTCCTGTTGGATAACCCGTTAGCATTGGGGCTTTTGGGTCATGGGCGCCAACGCGCCGCAATACCGCTTTTTGGCTGGAAGTGGCGTAGCAATAGGCACAACCATTTGGGCAAGTATCATAAGCGCCAATGTCAACGCTTTCGATACAGCCACATGCCCCCCGTTGACTTGCGTCACTCTTCGCCTTTATTGAGCTTCCAATAATCTGCTCTATCAGGTTTTTATCAATACAGGAAGCGTGTGCAATGTCATATTGTGAAAGGTCGGTTACCTCCGCGCATGTAAAAAGCGTAATTCCGTATTTTCGGGCGGCCTCTGAAAACCCGGACGCAATCGCGGCCATTTCACCGTTTGTCATGGCTCTAAAAGTATCGCCAATGCTTTTATACGGGTCTACAAAGCTAATAATGCACCGCTCCGTATAGGACTTTAGTTTTTCTCCCATTTTGGAAAACTGCTCAATATGCCACGCCACGGAATGTTTTTCATCAATAAAAATAGGGTCGTACCGCCATAGCACACGCCCGGCGTTGGTTTTTTTAGACAGTTCGATAAACGCTTGTATCAGTCTTGATTTTGGCGGCAAGTTGCGTTCAACGCTTTTGTCGTAGGGTGTTAATGTAAATTGAAGGTAGTAGGGATAGCCCATCTTTTCAAGGGGTTCAAGTTTATCTAACATGGGTATAGGGTTCTTTGTCCAAAACACAATACAATCCACATTTTCAGGCGAAAGCTCCACCCGGCCTAAACGGTCCGGGTTGCGCGGGTTCGGAATAAGGGCGTAGCCCTCTTGTAAACGGCCTAAAAACCATTCGGAATAAAACGCCGGTATATCTGTCCTCCGGCTTGCGCTAATTATCATGTATATCACCTTGCCTTTGAAAAAAGGGAACACTCTTTACTTTAGGTGTTCCCCTAAGTTTGCGGTTTCCTTAAAGCGCGGCCGCATTAGGAGGCGTGAACAGACCCGACATGTCAACGCCCTCTAATTCAAGCAGCTTTATCTTTGTAGCAAAGCCGCCAGCATAGCCCGTCAAACTACCATTTGAACCGACAACCCGGTGGCAGGGGATGATGATAGCAATGGGGTTGTGCCCGACGGCCCCGCCTACCGCTTGACTGGACATGCTTTCTTTGCCCATGGCAACAGCCATTTTCTTTGCAATATCGCCGTAGGTGATTACCTCGCCGTATGGAATTTCACATAAGATACTCCATACACCTTGCCGAAACTCACTGCCGGGAGGGGCTAAAGGCAATTCGGAAAGATCAGGCTTTTTACCGGCAAAATAGTTGTCCAGCCATTTTTTTACTGTGCCGAAAACCGGCATGTCGTCTTTTTCCGCCGTTGCGTCGGGAATGGTATTGCCGTGATACTTCTGTCCCTCGATCCACAAGCCAACGAGATTGTCACCGTCACAGGCCAGCGTAAGCAAGCCCGCGGGTGACGGATAAGTTGTAGAGTAATACATGTTCAATCCTCCTCGCCTCCTTGTTCTGGCTTGACTTCATTATATCATATTCACCATGGAATACCCGCCATTTTCGGACATGTATTTTTTAAAAACTACATAAGATAGCTTGTTTAATCATTTGCTTTTGTCTTGCGAATTGTAATAAGAGGGGTTTGTTTTTACAAGGCTGTTACATCTTCTTCGCCGGTGGGAAATTATATTTGGCACGGCCTTCAAAAGGGAATGGATACAAACAGTCGAATATATAAATAGATTATTGGGAATAACCAAGCGTTTCACATTGGTGTGCGCGATTTTATATATAAGTTTCAACTAAAGAAACAATTAGAAAGGGTGTGGTAGAAATGAAACATAATAAAATACTTACGCTTATATGGTTTGTGGTTGGAATTATTTTACTGACGACGGTTTCGGCCAGGCCAGGAAGGGGTAAGGAGGCGCCGCCGGTTAGGGTAGCCGGATTGTCGGGAGTCTCCGGTTTGGCTATGGTGAAGCTCATCGATGAACCGGGCCTCGGCGGACGGCCGATCACTCACTCGATCTTCAAAAGCCCGGACTTGCTAATGGGCAAGATCATTACCGGAGAGGTGGACATCGCCGCATTGCCCATTAATACCGCAGCGATCCTTTATAATAAGGGAGTGCCGGTACAAATCGCCTCCGTTATCGGCTGGGGCGTAATGTATTTGATTGGTGACGCTAAAGTAAAGGATTGGCCCGATTTAAAAGGTCAAACAGTGCTAGCCCCGGCCAAAGGGGCGGTCCCGGATCTGCTGTTTCGCTATATGTTAGTTAAAAACAGCCTTAACCCCGAAGAGGATTTAACGATTCAGTATGTAGGAAGCCCGGTTGAATTGGCCCAGTTAACCGCTGGGGGAACGGCGCCCTTGGCAGTCCTTCCCGAACCTTGGGTCACCCAGGTTATCGAGAGGAACCCAAAGGTCCAAGTGTTGCTCGATTTCCAACAAGAATGGCAACGGATTGAGAAGCAAGGCCAAACCTATCCCCAAACCTGTATCGTGGTCAACCGGAAGTTCGCCGCTGCCAACCGGGAGTTCGTCCGTTTATACCTGAAGGAATTGGAAGGCGCAATGGAATGGCTAAACCAAAACCCGGAACCGGCCGGGGTTTTGGCGGAAAAACACGTCCAAATCTCGGCCAATGCGGTCCGGAAAGGATTGGCCCGCTGCAATCTGCATTTTATTAACGCCCTTAAAGCCCGCCCGGAGATCGACCGGTTTTTATTAAGATTATCGGAGTTGGCGCCTGACGCTATCGGAGGCAAACTGCCGGATGAAAAAATTTATTACCAACCGTAAAATATTAAGCGTAACGGCAATAGTTGGCTTATTGCTTATTTGGTATGCCGCCGCCCGGTCCATTGCTAAGCCGCTTATTTTACCATCCCCTCAAGTTGCTTTGATCAATTTGTTCCGATTAATCGGTACCGGGGATTTTTGGCGGCATGTGGCGGCAACCTTCAGCCGGGGCCTATTTGCCTTCGGCTTATCATTCGGGATTGCAATAGTCTTGGGGATCGTAGCCGGAAAACTTCAGGCGGTAGAAGCGCTGTTACGCCCGGTGATGGTCTGTTTGCGCAGTACGCCGTCGATGTCGTTCATTTTATTGGCGTTGCTTTGGTTTCGGGGGTCTAATGTATCGTTGTTCGTGATTACTTTGGTGGTTTTACCGCTGTTAATCCAAAATATAATTGAGGGCATCCGTAGTATTGATACGGAACTTCTTGAAATGGGGGCGCTTTACCGGGTTAAAAAAAGCCGGCTGCTTTTGAAGTTATACCTGCCGTCGATTGTGCCTTTTTTGGCGGCCGGAGTCCAAAGCGGCCTAGGCTTGACCTGGAAGGTTTCCATCGCCGCCGAAGTGTTGGCCTACCCCGCTTGGGGAATCGGGACCCAAATGGATACCGCCCGGGTTTATTTGCAGACGGAAATGGTATTTGCCTGGACGGTGGCGGTGATCGGCATCGGGCTACTCTTCGATTATTTAACGGACTATCTGTTCCGGAGGCCTTTTGTAGCCTGGAAAGGAACAGAGCATGTTTAAAGTGGAGGAGATTACTAAGAATTTCGGCGAATTACAAGTCTTTCAGGATTTCTCGCTGGAATTTCCCACCGGCAAGATTACCGCCATCTTGGGGCCGTCCGGCTGCGGTAAAACTACGCTCTTAAAAATCCTGGCCGGACTGATCAAACCGGGCCGGGGCGCAGTGGAGTCCACCGAGAAGCTTAGTTTTATCTTTCAGGAGCCGCGGCTCTTACCTTGGCTAAACATTCGCCAAAACCTGGCGCTGGTTTTGGAGGACAAACTACCTGCGGGGACCGTCGATACTCATATCGAATATTATCTGGAAGCGGTGGGCTTAGCGGAATATCATCGGTTTTATCCGGGCCAATTGAGCGGCGGCATGAGACAGCGGGCGGCGATGGCCCGGGCGCTTTCTTATCCCGCGGATTTATTGCTGATGGATGAACCTTTCAAATCATTGGACTTGAAAACCAGATATCAACTGATCGCCGATTTTTTGGCGTTATGGCGTCACCGTCCCAATACGGTGGTGATGGTAACTCATGATATCAAAGAAGCGGTCTGGTTGGGAGATCAGATCTTGGTTTTATCGGAGAAACCGGCGCGGTTGATTGCAAGGTTCGAAAATAAGATTCCATTTGAGTCGAGAATGGTCGGAGAAGGGCCTTTGGATTTGGAACGGAAAATAACCCGAACGGTACTGAAGGGTTAACGGGTTTGTTGAACTAATCCCACGGTTTATTTTTCGGTTGCGCCAATCACCGGAATAGGACCCTGATAGAGCTTATAATATTGGCGGATGTATAAAAGAAGATTGGTATCCCCCCAAAAATACTTTCGCAGGCGCTTTAAGGAATCTTGGAAGAGTGGGCATGAGTTGTTAAGGATGAAGTAGCGTCGGCAATCCGTTTCGCCAATATGCCCAATGTTTGATCGTTCAATACCGCCTCAAAATTATCCGCGGCGTTGACAAGGTGCTCGGTAACCGCGTTGATAGCCCGAGAGAGATTACGTTCCGAGATTGCATCGATTAGCTCCTGGTGTTCGGCTATGGAATAATTATACCTTGGCCTTAAAATAGTAAGCCAACGCACCCGTTTGAATTGCAACCACATTCGATCGGAAAACTCAACCAACCTGGAATTACCGGAATAAGTAACCAGATTGTTATGCAATCTATGGTCGCAATCGAAATTGGAAGGATAGTTATTTAGCGATACATATTCTTGCATTTCCCGGTTTAGTGAATATAAATTAGTCAACTGGGTTGGGGTGAGGCCGCCGTTTTTTAGGATCAGAATAACAGCCTTGGTTTCAATTGCTTCCCGGACTTCGCATATTTCTTTGATGTCTTTGGGGGTAATCCGGCTTACCAGCATCCTGGATTCTCCTTGTTCAATCAGTCCCATCATTGTTAAGCGCATTATCGCTTCGCGGATGGGAGTACGGCTCATATTCAATTGTTGCGACAACTGAAAGTCGGAGACAATTTCACCCGGTAAAAGTTCAAAAGATAATATTTTGTTTAAAATCAAATTATAGGCGTCATCTACCGCAGGGGTCTTTTTTCTAGCCAAGTCGAGACCAACTCCTCATCCAGTTTACTAAATCCAGCCGACCATAATCATAATAAATCTCGATTAATTCCAAGGTTTGCTATTCTATCCGCGGTTAAGGATGGAATAGCAGGATTATATTCTGTAATTCATCTAGGTAAGCCTTATGATTACGAGAAGAGTATCTCAGAATAAATCGCCATTTTCGTTAAATACAAGTTCTTGAGGTTCGGAAACAATTTCTAAAGTCGGATCTTGCCTGGCTAATTCCACTAAATTATCCGATATATAAATATACTCGAGTTCGAGAGTATTCTTGATTCTAATCATTGTAACCGCCGGGGGAGGGGTACCCCATACCATTTTAACGGCTGCTTTGATTGTATAGGAATGATTGTCAAAATACATCGGTATCTTACAGAGAGAAGATACCGTGCTTGTTAGCGAATTAGGATATGTATTATCGGTATCTACTTTCCGCATGGCGCGTTTAGAACAAACATCAGCCATGCCGAGTCCTACGCTATTGCCCAACGTTTCATCGGTAAGATCCAAGACCGCAACCATCTTAGTCTCGATTCCGCCCTTAATATTCGGAACAATCCATCTCCCCGCAATATTTGGATCCATTCCCTCGCCGCTGATGTTTTTGCCGATTTCATCGACTACCAAGACGTCGACTTTGTCAAACTTGATACGGCTCATCATTGATTTGGCTTGAGCCAGTAAATTTGGTTCTTCGATCGGGATTTCTTCCTTGGTTAATGCTTTTACGATTGCGGTTTTATCAAACGCATTCTCCACGCTTCCCATTCCAAAAAGAATCCTGGCGTTTTTCAGGATTCCAAAGGCAAACCGTTCCACGTTTTTTCCCAGATCCATGATGCCGGCGCGATGGCATACTTCGGCTCCGGCTTGTTTACCAAGGCCGATAGTCATCATTTTCATCAACCCGCTTTCATAAGTGCTACGGAAGGCGGTATGGGCTTTAATTCGGTTGACTACCACGATTCCATCGGCTTCCGCCGCATACCGGTCAATTAGAATCGGCTCCCCGCTATCGTCCATTTCGCCGATCTTGACGGTTTCCATTGTAGCGCGAACCGGGCATCCCATTGATTCTCCGGTGATATGGTATTCTCTCAAAATAGCTGTTTGTCCTTGGGCGGTCGACCCGCCGTGACTGCCCATTGCGGGTATTATAAAAGGATATGCTCCTTTTTCTTTTAGAAACGAGGCGATTTCTCTAATGATAACATCAATATTATTTACGCCCCTGCTTCCGGCGGTAATTGCAATCGACATCCCGGGTTTTACTAACCGAGAGATAGCGTCGCGGCGCAATTCATTTTGAACCGTTGACGCTACATCAGACAAGCATGCTTTATCAAACGTTTGCCTAACCTTGACAAGCTTGGGAATTGGTATTTCTCTCAGCATATCATTTACAGAACCCATATTCAAGTCCTCCGTTAAGATATTAGACCAACGTATACATTAAAGTACAATTAATGAATACATTAATTCATCTGTCATTATATATAAGTTTTTTAAAAAATACAATATAAAATAAGATTTAACAGGTATTTGTATTAATGACCATCGACAAGATGAAGGCAGAAAGCTTTTGAAAAATACGGTTGATTTCTGATTTAGCATGTGATATATTGGAATTACCTCCAAATTGTATTCAATAACATAAAATTATTGTATACACTTATGAACGAATTGAGCGGAAAAGGTATTTTTAAAATCTATACTTATCCTCTGTGGAGGAGGTGGAAAAATGGTGAACTGTATTGTAATGAGCTCTGAAGATAATGTAGCGACCGTATTGGATAAGGTTTTACCAGGTCTTGAATTGGTAGTCCTTGATTCGGGCATGGAACGGATCGGTTCCGTTAGATCCGTAGCCGAAATTCCCTTCGGACATAAAATCAGTCTCCGAAATATCGGAACTGACGGCGATATTATTAAATACGGCGAAGTAATAGGAAAAGCTACTAATAAGATTGAGGCCGGAGATTATGTTCATATTCATAATGTGATCAGTATCGAAGGCTCTAAGAAAGTTAAACGATAAAATTGATAGCGGGGGACTGGTAATGGAATTTATGGGATATAAAAGAAAAGACGGTTCGGTGGGAGTACGAAATAACGTTATTGTTCTACCCACGATTGGCTGCGCAAATGAGGTTGCATATCAAATCGCGAAATCCGCCCCCGGTTCGATTCCAATGTTACATAACCATGCTTGCATCAGGTTGGGCGAGGATTCCGAACGGGCCAGGAGAACGCTGGTCGGCATGGGGTGTAATCCCAATGTTCATTCGGTTTTAGTAGTCGGTTTGGGATGTGAGCCGATCAAAGCCGCTGAGCTTGCCGGTTTAATTTTAGAATCAAAAAAACCTGTAAAATACGTGTCATTGGATGAGTGCGGCAAATACGAGAAATTGGTGGAAAAAGGGGTAGCCGATTTAAAAAGCTTGATTTCCGAAGCGGCTAAAGAGCAAAGAGTCGCCTGCGATCTATTCAATCTTACTCTGGGGATCAAATGCGGCGGCTCCGGGACTGTTTCCGCCATTGCCAGCAACCCTTCGGTGGGGTATGCGGCGGATCTGATTGTTAAAAACGGCGGGAAAGTGATATTCACTGAAACAGCTGAATTAATTGGCGCCGATCATATACTCGCCAAAAGGGCTTGTAACGAGAAAGTTAAAAACGAACTGCTCGCTGTGGTACAGGACATGAAAGATGAGATTAAATATTACGGCGTCGATATTTTAGGTTCCGAACCCACTCAGGGGAATATCAAGAGCGGGCTGACGACTATCGAAGAAAAGTCGCTCGGGGCCATAATTAAAAGTGGGACAAGTCCGTTAACGGGAGTCATTGGGTATGCCGAAAAACCGGAGGCCCCTGGATTGTATTTTATGGATGGAACAACCCAGGCTTCCCAGCTGATGTTAGGGATGGTAGCGGCAGGGGCGCAGATTCACATGTTTACATTTGGGGGAGGCTTACCTGCCAGGTTTAGAGGCCTGCCGTCCTACCCGCCCGGAATCAAAATTTTGCCCGTGGTCAAGGTGCTCGGTAGTAGCGACGATGAAGACGAAAAAGACTATTTCGATATTTACGCCGGGGAGATTCTTAAGGGAAATGAGTCTATCAATGACGTAGGCGGCCGTTTGTTCAATTTTCTGATCGATGTCGCCTCCGGTAAGGAAACCTACACTGAAGGCCGGAATGAATACAGTGAAATGCTACAAATATATGCCAATGGGCTTTTAATGTAAAATCTAACCAGGTAATAATTACAGTTGAATATGATTCTATTCCGGTAAATTCAAACTAACTTTTTAAAATGGCGCATTTAAACCATTCGCGATGATTTTTAAAACAATTTACTGAATTTACCGTAATAGACAACTGACTGTAATTTAATTACAACAATTTAAAAGGAGGGTAATTGATGAGATCTAAAGTAACGATTGGTTTAGTGTTGGTTTTATGTGTAGTAATCGCGATCGGGGTGACCAACTGTTTCGCCGGTCCCAAGGTTTATACCTTGAAATACGGTTATATCACCCCCGAATTAACCCCCAAGGACAACAATGAGACCGCTTTCGCTTATGCTTTTAAAGAGTATGTCGAGAAGAATTCTAATGGTCAAATCAAAGTACATCTTTATCCCGGCGGGCAGCTCGGGAAATTTCCGGAAATGATTCAAGGCGCCATGAGAGGTTCGGTCGATATCGCTTTGGTCAACGCAATTCCGCTGAATAATTTCTATCCGCAGAGCATGATCTTCGGGCTTCCGGGGGTCTTCGTTGACAAAGACGAATGTTCGGCGGTTTTGCAAGGTCCGTGGGGCCAGAAATTTAACAAGGGAATCGAAGAAAAATTAGGCGTTAAAGTGTTGTTCCACTATTCTTCGGGAATGAGGCATTTCACCAATAGTAAAAAAATGCTAAGGGTTCCCGAGGATGCCAAAGGGTTAACCATCAGGGTTATGGAGAGCCCGGTATCGATTAAGATGGTAGAGGCTTTGGGCGCTAAAGCGGTACCGATTGCTTCCTCCGAAATGTATATCGCCATGCAGAATCATGTGGTTGACGGACAGGAAAACCCGATTTCCTCCATTATTCAGGATTTAACTTACGAAGTTCAAAATAACATCGTCCTCGACGGCCATTTCGCATCATCGATGATGCTGTTAATGAATAAGAAACTTTACGACGGCATGCCGCAGAATTTACAAAAAGTAATTGACACCGGCGTCCAAAAAGGCTGGGCCGAAGGTAAGAAAGTTATCGACCGTCAAGAGATAGAAGGAATTGAGTTTTTGAAATCCAAGGGCATGCAGGTTTATATTCCGACCAAACAAGAACTGCAACGGTGGCACGAGGTTGTGGGGAAGCCCACTCAAAAATACGTAAGAAAACAATTAGGTAATAAAGTGGTTGACGATTTGTTGAACGCGATTAAGAAATACCGTAACGAGCAATAAAACGTCATATTATTTTAGGTTCTGCGTTTTGAGCGGAGCCCTGAAACAGGACTTCGCTCAAAGTTTTTTAAAAAGGAGGTTTCCTATGAACGGTACGTTAGGGTTAAAAGTTTATAACCGGCTTAAAAAGATCAGAGATCGAATGGATAAAGTTATCGAGCATTTGATTGTTGGTTTGTTAGTGCTATTGGTGGCCACTATTACATTCCAAGTATTATACCGTTTTGTGATTGTCAAATTCGTCGCGTTTTCTTTCCCTTTCACCGAAGAAATAGCCATTTATTCGATGGTTTGGGGTACCTATCTGGCAATGGGTGTTTGTCTTAAAGAAGGGATGCATTCATCAGTTAATATTCTGGCAGACCGGTTTACCGGTTTAAAAAAGTATATTCTTTATTTTGTCTTAAGAATCTTGATGCTCTTTTTCATCTTTTTTGTGATCTATAACGGAGCGAACCTCGCTTTTAATTCTTTTATTTTTAAAACTCCGACCTTGCAAATTCCGATGGCTTTTATTTATCTGGCTCCGGTGGTTGGAATGGCGCTAATGCTGTTTCAGATTATTGTAGAATTTATGGGATTAGTCTTCAATAACGAAGATCCTTTCGCTATAAAAATTGAGGGAGGCGCTTGATATGGGACTGCTATTTCTGGCCATCTTCATTGTGCTGATCATGATCGGGCTTCCCATCGGGTTCGCCATGGGGCTGGTTACGATCTGCGCTTTCTTTTCCTTGGGCGGCGCCATGGAAATCATCCCGACCAAACTGGTTATCGGAATGGACAACTTTACTTTTTTATGCATTCCTTTGTTCATTTTGGCCAGTGAGATCATGAATGTTACCGGGATTACCAACCGGATTGTAGCCTTTTGTACCAATCTGGTGGGGCATATTCGGGGCGGTCTTGCCCATGTCAATGTTCTCGGGAGTATGCTCTTCGCCGGCTTGACCGGTTCCGCCACGGCGGACGCCGCCGGACTTGGTCCGATCGAAATCGAAATGATGGAACGGTCCGGTTACCCTCGGGATTTTTCGGCTGCGGTTACGGCTTCATCGGCTATTTTAGGTCCGATTATCCCGCCCAGCATGAATATGGTGCTCTATGCGGTCGCAGCCGGTAACGTATCGGTAGTAGCGTTGTTTCTCGGCGGGATTGGGCCGGGAATCGTAATCGGTTTATGTCTCATGGGTTTATGTTACTTTATGTCCTTAAAAAGAAATTATCCTAAAACTAACAGACGAGCGACTTTAAAAGAGATCTTTACCAGTTTCATCGAAACAATGCCTGCTTTACTGATGCCGCTGATCATCATGGGCGGAGTTCTAGGCGGGATTTTTACAGCCACCGAATCGGCGGCGGCAGCGGTATTATATTCGATTGTGGTAGGTGTCTTTATTCTCAAAACCATTAGATTTAAGGATTTATATCTTCCCTTTTTAAGGGCTGCCAAAATGACCGCTGCGGTAATGTTCATTATTGCCATCGCTGCTTCAATGGGATGGGCGGTGACGGTACTGCGAATACCTCAAAATGTCTCCGAATTTTTCATGGTCTATGCTAATAGTAAATTTGCCTTCCTGCTTTTAGCCAACATTTTGTTATTATTGATCGGGTTGATAATGGATTTGGCCCCGGCGCTTCTAATAATGGTCCCGATCCTTACTCCCACCGCCATGCAGCTTGGCATCGACCCGATCCATTTCGGAGTGATGTTTGTGGTGAATCTCTGTGTCGGATTGATTACACCGCCGGTCGGAATGACGCTCTTTGTAACTTCGAATGTGGCTAAAATTCCTCTGGCCAGGATGTATCAAGTAATTATACCTTTTGCGCTGATCGAATTTGTCGCCCTGGCGATCATCACCTATATACCGGCTGTTACGACATTTATTCCAAGACTATTGGGATTTTAAACTGTATTTTTCACGTTAAGCCAAAGGATTCGGAAGCCATTCCGTAAACGGGGGATTCCGGTCTTTTGGTTTTACGGGGGGACTTTTAGGTCTAAAAGCAATCCCTACCACTTCGGCAAAACCATGAAAACTCCTTAGTATTGCGGCGGGCTTGGGAACTGTTTGATAACAGACGGTTTGATTGGATGGTCCGATTCTTCGACAGCGGCATTGGAAGCAAGATTTTCACCTCTCAAATACGATGCGGTTAAAACGCCAGTTTTTTAGCGGTTGGACTGGGTTGCTATGGCCTCTCCGGGGGAATTAACTGAAGCCTGATTTGAAACTCAAATTTGCTCGTTTCCTTCCGAACCTCACTATTTCTCAATCGTAAACTTCCGGTTAAAAATCTTACCAAAACCTTGTAAAATTTACTATATAGCTTTAAACTTATCATAAGTGAGCATTCACTCACCAAAACAATTTAGGTGATAAAATGAACAAAGCCGAAGCGGCTAAGGAAAAAATCATTGAGGCGACTGTCAGGTTAGCGATGGCTAAAGGTTTCGCCAACACCCGGACGGCGGAGATCGCCAGAGAGGCCGGGGTTTCCGAAGGGTTGATTTTTAAGTATTTTCCCACCAAAAACCAGTTGTTCACGATGATCATCAATGATAATATCCAACGCCTTAAAAGCGGGATTGAAGAGATTATCAACAACCGGGGCTTAAATTCCACCGCTAAACTTGTTGCGTTGATTAATTTTCATTTTAGCTTCTTTACCATCGACCGGAATATCGTTCAATTGGTATTCGGCCATTCCGACCGGAAAAGCATGGTAGACATCGAATCAGTCCTCCAACACGGGGTCCATCCTTATGTCAAGTTAGTAATTAAGATTCTAGAAGAAGGGATCAATAGCGGTGAGTTTAAGCCATTCGATCCCGAAGTGACGGCGCTGGCGATCATCGGCAGTATGCAAGTTAATTTGATAAATAAAATAATCTTGAAGAAAAATGAAGACTTGGAACGGGTCAAAAATGAGCTAATGGAATTCATTTTAACGGCAATTAAGCGGTAGGGGTGGTAAGGGTGAAGCGAAGGCAGGAGTTAGTCTGGAGGTTTTTAGGGTTAATATTTTTTGCGTTTCTAATTTCCGGATGCGCGCCGGAAATACAGGATGAAATATGGGCCACCGGGACCGTTGAAATGACGGAGACTATCGTCAGTAGTAAACTTGGCGGCCGGGTAACCGGAATATTCTTTAAGGAAGGGCAAACGGTTAAATTAGGGGATCGATTGGCCGAACTTGAACACGACCAATTAGACGCCAGAATTCGGGCGGCCAAGTCCGGACTAACAGCCTCTCAGGCTAACCTTAACGCCGCCCGGAGGGATTTGGACCGGTTACGAAAGCTACGCCGGGACGAACTTATCTCCCAGGCCGAGTATGACCGGGCAGTTACCGGTTGGGAAGTCTTTGACGCACAGGTGAAACAAGCTGAGGCCAATGTAAACCTGCTTGAAACGGAATTGACGGATACATTGATTGAAGCTCCGGCAAACGGAATAATCTCCGCCAAATTGATAGAACCGGGAGAGGTGGTAATCCCCGGCGCTGCGCTTTGTACCATTCTGGATCCGACCAAACCCTGGGTCAAGGTTTACCTTCCCTTAATCGAGGTGGAAAAGGTTAGCCTTAACCAACCAACCATCATTAAATTGGACGCCTTTCCCGATTTGGATTTTAAAGGCCGGATTGCGTATATTTCCCAAACAGCGGAGTTTACTCCGAAAGACTATTTAAGTAAAGAGGAACGGGTTAAACAGGTCTATGAAGTAAAAGTGGAAGTGGATAACAGCTCCGGAAAGCTAAAAGCGGGGATTCCGGCTGAGGTTAGGATTAAGCCGGTCAAAAGTTCCGAGTCTAAAGTCTAAAAAGTTGATTGAAACGATTTCAATTGATGCCGGGTACTTCTTTTGGCATTCGACTTTGACTCCCGGCAATCATAAAGGATGTTTCCATGGAAGCGGTAGTATTGCAAAATTTGGTCAAAAAATATCAGCAGGTAACGGCGATTGACGGTATTTCAATCTCGGTTGCCAGCGATCAGATTTTTGGATTTTTAGGGCCGGACGGCGCCGGGAAGACCAGCTTATTTCAGATCTTATGCGGAATCTTGACAGCTACTTCCGGAAAAGTATCCGTTTTAGGCATTGATGTCATTAAGCATCCCGAGAAACTCAAACAAAAACTGGGTTATATGGCCCAAAAGTTTGCGCTTTATACCGACTTGACCGTCAAAGAAAATCTAGATTTTTTTGCGGATCTTTTTAACACCCCTTTACGGGGATTGGCCCAACGCAAACAAGAATTGCTCCGTTTCGCCGGTTTAGCCCGGTTTCAAGACCGCCTGGCGGGAAACCTATCCGGAGGAATGAAACAGAAACTAGCCCTCTGCTGTACTCTCATCCATACACCCCGGATCTTAATCCTTGACGAACCGACTACCGGAGTTGATCCGGTCTCCCGTCAAGAGTTCTGGGAAATGTTGACGCCATTACCGGAACAAGGCACAACCATCATTGTCAGCACGGCCTATATGGATGAAGCGGCCAAATGCGACCGGGTGACCATGATGAACCGGGGGAAAATATTGCAAAGCGATACTCCGGCGCAACTAAAGAAAGCTTTGGAAGGTAAAATCTACGAAGTCGCCGGAGACCGGTTGATTGAAATCCATGATTTACTACTAAATAGCGTTAAAGACATCCAGCTTTATGGCGACTGTTTGCACATTCAACTCAAACCGGGAATGGCCTCCGATTCCGAGCGGGGCCGCAACTGGTTGGAGACGGTTCTGGGGGAAAACGGATTCACTGTCGGGGTCAAGATTATTGAACCCACTTTGAGTGATGTGTTTATTCAATTATTGACCGAGGTTAAATCATGACCGCAGTCCAAGTGGAACAGCTCACCAAAGAATTTGGTAAATTTATCGCGGTTGACCGAATCTCCTTTGAAGTCGCCCCGGGGGAAATTTTTGGTTTTTTAGGGCCCAACGGCGCCGGAAAATCCACAACCATCAGGATGTTATGCGGTATTCTGGCGCCGACTGCGGGACGGGCCCTGGTGGCCGGGTTTGATGTCGCTGAGAAGCCGGATCAGGTTAAGCAAAACATCGGTTACATGTCCCAAAAGTTCTCCCTCTATAGGGATTTGACTGTTTTGGAAAACATCCGGTTTTACGCCGGAATTTACGGATTGAAAAAACAGGAAGTAAAGGATGCGAAGGAGCGGGTTTTAGCCCTAATTAATCTCCAAGGCAAGGAACACACCTCCACCGCCGCGCTCTCTCTGGGGTGGAAGCAACGTTTGGCCCTTGGTTGCGCGATTGTTCATCAACCACCGATTCTCTTTTTGGATGAGCCCACTTCCGGAGTGGATCCCATCTCCCGCCGCCGGTTTTGGGAACTGATTCGGTCCCTTTCCAGCCAAGGGATTACTATCTTTGTCACTACACATTTTATGGATGAAGCGGAATACTGCAACCGGATCGCATTTATCGCCGGAGGCCGGCTGGTCAGGTTGGGGACCCCGACTGACTTAAAAAGGGACTCCGGGACCAATTCATTGGAAGCGGCTTTTGTTTATTACGCCCAAAAGGTGGCGGGATGAGATTATGCGGCAATTATGGGCTTTAATTAAAAAGGAATTTTTGCAAATCCGGCGTGACCCGCGGACTTTGGGAATAATCCTGTTCGCCCCGGTGCTCATGTTAATTCTTTATGGGTATGCCGTAAATTTTGATATCCGCCATATCGGTGTGGTCGTTTACGATCAGGACTCATCCAGGCAGAGCCGGGAGTTTGTCAAAAGTTTCAGCTCTTCGGAGTACTTCGACTTATTAGGGTATTGCAGCAACGAGGCTGATTTAATTAAATTGTTGGATTCCGGTAGAGTCCTGGCATTTGTCTGGATACCGTCGGGTTTCAGCCGAAAATTGACAGCCGGGGAGAGCAGTGAGATCTTTTTAGGGATCGATGGCGCGGATTCCAATACCGCAACCATTGCCCTGAGTTATTTCACAGGATTCGTTCGAACATATTCCTCAAAGATAATACTGGAACGGTTCAAGGGAAAGGGTCAGGCCGGCCCGGCCGAAAGGATGGTCCCTTTTACAGTCCGGGAACGGGTTTTGTACAATCCGGAATTGGTCAGCGCTCATTTCATTGTGCCCGGTCTAATCTCCGTCTTGTTGATGATGATGGTCTCCCTCTTGACCGGGATGGCGATTACCGGCGAGAAGGAACGGAATACCTTCGAACAGCTGGCGGCTAGCCCGATTAAACCGTTAACCTTAATCCTGGGGAAAATCATACCCTATGCGGTCGCTTCCTTTGGGGGAGTTCTATTGATCATTCCCGCCGGAATTTATGGGTTTGGGGTGCCGTTAAAAGGCAGTTTGGGGGTCTTGTTTTTATTCATAATTCTTTTTCTAAATGCCGCCCTGGCAATGGGCCTGACCTTCTCGACCATCGCTAAAACTCAACAACAAGCCATGTTAATGACAATGACCGCTACGCTGTTGCCTGCGATATTGCTGTCGGGATTCGTATTTCCCATCGAAACAATGCCTTCGTTGCTTCAACTACTCAGCAATCTGATACCGGCAAAATATTTTCTCGTCGCTTTACGGGGAATTTTCCTGAAAGGCGTCGGGCTTCAAATATTATGGCCGCAATTACTTTCATTAGTCCTTTTTACCGGATTTTTCGCAACAGTCACGGCATTCAGGTTTAAGAAGAGGTTGGATTAAAAATGAACTCAAGAGTTATGGTAATCGCCAAAAAAGAAGTGTTACAATTATTGAGGGATCATAAATCCCTGGCGCTGATTTTTGTGTTACCAGTCATTCAACTGTTTCTTTTCGGTTATGTAGTCGCCAATGATGTTAAAAACATCAAATTCGCCGTATTCGACCAGGATCGGTCGGGCCTAAGCAGGCAGTTGGTGACGAAGATTGAAAAATCCGGTTTTTTTGTCAATCAAGGACGGGTTGATAATTATCGCATTTTGGAGGAAAAACTAAACAGCGGCGTGGTTAAAATCGGTCTGGTCTTCCCCGGAGGGTTTAGCCGGGATCTTTTAGCGGGAAAACAGCCAAGTATGCAAGTTATAATCGATGGTACCGACTCAAATACCGCTTCGATCGCCCGGAACTATTTTATCAGTATTATCAATCATTACGCGCAACAAATTCGCGACGAACGCCTTTTGAAAATTGGCCGACTAAGTTTAGCCAAAACGCCGTTAAATTTGAAACACCGGGTCTATTATAATCCCGAATTACGTTCTATCAATTATATGGTCCCGGGAATCATCGCCCTAGTGTTACTGATTATTACCACTTTATTGACGGCGTTATCCGTGGTTAAAGAGAAAGAATCGGGCACAAACGAACAATTAATGGTGACCCCGGTTAAACCGTGGGAGCTAATTATTGGAAAACTAATACCGTTTCCGGTGATTGGATTATTCGACTTGTTGTTGATGATGCTCATAGGCGGCCTTTGGTTTGGGGTCCCGCTCAGAGGCAATGTCTTTTTATTGATGGGAAGCTCGCTATTGTTTATCTTAACTTCGCTCGGGATCGGGCTTTTAATTTCGGTTATTTCCCAAACCCAACAACAGGCGATGCTTACGGCATTATTCTTTTTAATTCCCAATATTCTCTTATCCGGTTTTATCTTTCCCATCGTTAATATGCCTAAAATATTACAAGCGCTGACTTATCTCATCCCGACCCGGTATTACCTGGAGATTGTCAGGGGTGTCTATTTAAAAGGGATTGGGTTCACTTTTCTGTTTCCACAAATATTGGCGTTGGCCTTTTCCGGGTTTGTAATTTTAAGTTATTCGGTAAGGGGCTTTCGGAAACAGTTGGGGTAAACGAATGTGTCACTATAATTGTGACGAAATCCCGGCGGTAATCTGATTAAAACTGAAAACTATACAATAATCAAATGGCAAATAAATACTGGGTTAACTTAATATTATATGCAAATATTGACATAAAGTTACCTGTAAGTTATAATCTAGTTAAGTGCATAAATGTAATAAAATGTAGAAGCGATGAAGTTGGATTTGCACCTGGTCACTTGAGTCCAATGGAGTAAGTAGTGAAACCGGCGGATTGACGTTTCGTCGGTTTTTATGTCGGATTGGACTTGAAAGAGATAAATTTTTATAGTTTGCCATAGAGACGCGAAGACATAAAGAATAGCGATTTAGATATAACCGGAGGCTTTTTATTTGGCAACCGTATTCAAACAAAAAATTGGCGACCTTCTAGTGCAGACCGGGCAAATAACTACTGAACAACTAGAGGAAGCCCTTGTAGAACAACGCAAGACTAAAGAACGCTTAGGGACTATATTGGTAAGGAAAGGGTACATCAATGAACAGCGCTTGATTGAAACCCTTGAATTTCAATTGGGCATCCCCCATGTGATTCTTTCTAAACGGAAAATTGATCCTGATATTGTGGGCATGGTCCCAGAGCATGTCGCTAAAAAATATCATGTTTTTCCCGTTGAAAAACAGGGAAAGCGATTGGTATTAGCGATGTTGGATCCTACCGATGTTTACTCTCTTGATGAGCTTCGCTTAACTCTTAATTATGAGATTCAACCGGTGATTGTTAGCGAAGAGGATATGAATGAGGCTTTCAGCAGGTATTTTGGAATCTCGGGTTCGGTGAAAGAAGTTTTCAAAGACCTGGACGTTCAGATCGAAGAAGAAACCGTTGAGGAGCAGGGTTCGGCTGAATTGGAGGCCATGGTTGAAGACGCTCCCATCGTCCGCTTGGTAAATTTACTCATCACTCAAGCGGTTAAGGAACGGGCCAGCGATATCCACTTGGAACCTACCGAACGGGAATTGGTGATTCGTTACCGGGTTGACGGCAGATTGAAAAAGATCATGACCTCGCCTAAAAATACTCAAGCAGCGATCATCTCCCGGATCAAGATTATCTCCGGGATGAACATCGCTGAAAAAAGACTTCCCCAAGACGGCCGGATTCAGATGCGGGTCGATGGAATCCCAATTGATTTACGGGTTTCTTGCATTCCAATTGTTTTTGGGGAAAAAGTTGTGATGCGGATCTTGTTTAAAAGCAATGTCCTCGCCAAAATGGAAAGCTTAGGCTTTCTACCGGATACGCTGGAGCGGTTTCGTTCCGTTTATAAACAACCTCACGGAATTATCCTGGTAACCGGGCCTACCGG
>JAEWZY010000006.1 GCA_023394955.1 Bacillota bacterium | reverse complement strand
AACAAAGCCAATACTAATAAAATCGATAACTTTTTCATTGAATACTATCCTCCCTTGATTTAAAATTGAGTCATGTACTTTAGACAGAATTTCTTTTCTGTCCGGGTGCTCCCAGCCTGACCCGCGGTCAAGCCGTCAGGTTGGGTCAATCATTTTGAGCGCCGCATGCCATTGCATCACGGCCGATACCCCTCCCTTCTACCTTAGGCGTATATTGGCGCTCTAAGACTGGCTATATTTGGTCTTAGAGTTTACCTCGATTAGCAAAGGTTGTTCGCTGCCGATTCATGTAAAGCGCCGGAGCCGTTCCGCCACATCCTTGGCGAAATTTTGAATATACTTATTGACGAGTTCCGCTACATCCATTTCCTCCTTGATTAAAGGAGACAGGTCCATCGCATAACTCAATGAAGTCGCCTGGTCTGTTCCATGGGATGCGTAAAAAGTGGCGTTAGCCCGACGGCGGCCCATTATCGCCAAGTCATAGCGCTTACCCCCGCAGATTTGCGAGTCGAAGACCCCCAGCAATGCGGCGGCCAAATTCTCATGGGCGCTCAAGTCAAAGACCACCTTTTCGTCATCGTTCACCCAATCCAAATTCCGCCAGACTTCGCAACCGTAAAGCCGTTCCGGCCGGTCTTGGACCGGCAGTTCCCGGATGGCCCGGATGGTTTTAAGCGCCGTGGCTACATGAGTATCATGTTTATCGGCGAGGTTGTGGGTATAGACAACTTCCGGCCTAGTGTTTAGCAATATTTCCTTTAACTCCGAAACCACTTCGACATTGTTGGGATCTTTCACTTCGGAACTTCCGAAATCCAACAAAAATTGAGCGGCATATTCGCCGATTAAAGCCGCTTTTTTCTGTTCTAACTTCCTTACTTGCCTCATTTGGTCATCGGTATACTCGGCATACAGGTCATCCCTGGGGCTTCCCTTACCATCGGTGACCACTACGGCGCTAAACCAAGCGTCTTTTTTGCCGAAACATTTAAGAATGCCGTCGTGAGCCATAAGTTCAATATCGTCTTGGTGGGCGGCAATAGCTAACATTGTTGTCCGCGTTAATGCTTCAGGCAAATCCTTCCCATCGGGAATATATATCTCAGCGCCCATTTTAGTTAGCTTCATAGTTCCACCTCATTTATGTATCCTAATCTTTCAACACTGGTAGACTAGCCGCGGCAATTGCCTGACCAACTCTCCGGTCGCTTTCGTCCGGCAAATGCAGCTTAATCTTTCCGGCTAATTCCGGGAATTCTAGTTCTAAAACATCGGACGCGGTTTCCAAAATGATGTTGCCGCCTTGGCCGGAAGTGACCCGGCCCAGAATCAACAAGTGCTTGATATCGTAAAATTGGGCATAATAAGGTATGGAATAGCCCAAATAAACGCCGATTGTCTCATAGATGGCACGGGCCCGGTCATCGCCGGCAGCCATCAATTCCTGGACTACCTTGAGTTTTTCAGCGGGACTTAGGCTTTCATCGAGTTTGATTCCGGCTACCGGAGCGAGCTTAATCACGCCGTCCTGAGAGAAGTACTTGACGCCGCAGCCATAATCTCCGGACCACTCATCAACCATCGCCCGGGGATTAAAGTCCACCGGAACGAAGGCTAGTTCGTTAAGGCATCCGGTGATGCAACCGTTGCCGTCCAGATATCCTGCGGCTTCGCTGGTGCCCATGGCAATCCCCAATATTCCGGTATCCTTCAAACTCATCGCCCCGGCTAATGCGGTAACATCGCCGTCGTTTCGGACTTCCACCGGGATATCTCCAATTTCTTTACCGATTCGCAAATAAATATCTTTCACTTTGACATCGAACAATTCCAAAGGTACTTTAAGGAATAACGAAGCCACCATTACCCGGTTATTGACGAATATACCGGCCGAACTAACGCCGATCCCGTCCACCCGCGGCAAATATCCGGCCGCCTTCCGGATGGCCGATCGGATTTCTTGGTAATGATAATCGGGATCGTTCTGGATTTTGGGATGCCAAACCACTTCTTCGCTGAAAACGACTTTTCCGTCTTGGACGGCGGCCACCTTGCGGTCGCTGCCTCCGGCGTCAAAACCGATTCGGCAGCCACTGAGATTAACCCCGGCCCGATCAGCCTTTTCAATGGTTTCGGGGGCGGTTAACCCTTCGTCCGACTCCACAGTGAACGGTTTCTCGTATATCCTACCCATGAAAGCAGCGTCAAAGGCCCGCAGTCCATCGGGGGAATATGCTTTTTGCAGATAATTAAAGGCCGATTTCGGGCCGGAGAAAGTAATCTTCCAACCGCCTTTAATCCACAGAACCGTCTTGATAAAACGCTCAATGTATTTGAAATTGGCTTCATCCATTCCCAGGCCTTCGGAAAACACTTTAGTATGGTAAACAGCTATTTGACCGCCTTCCCGCTCGACTGCAAACCATACTGGCGCGTACTGTCCGGAATCGTCTACCGCTTTTAAAAAAGCTTCATTTTCATAGATAGCCGGGCGAAAATCCGGATCCAATACGGCATTTTTTTTAAGAGGGATCGGTTTAATGGCGATACTCATCGACTTTCCTCCTGTTTTTGATTATAATGTCTGGGTAACTTTTCTCAAACCTCTCGGTGAATCTGGATTATTCCCCTTTGCCAAAGCCAGATGATAAGCGAAGATCTGTCCGAAAACCACGGAAATATAAGGCGTAATCACTTCGGGAAATTCCTCTTGAATCAACAGATAGTCGCTGCACTTATCCAATAAACTCCGGTCATTGGTCACCAGTAATGTATGGGTTTCGATATTTTTTAGATGAGTCAATAAATCTGCTATTCCCGCCAGCGACGGTCCTTGAAAAGCGTAAACTATAACCGGGAAACCCTGCTGCAACATTGCGACTGGCCCGTGAAGAAAGTCGGCGGTGGAAAAACCTCTGGCATTGATATAGCAGGTTTCTTGAATTTTTAGCGCAGTTTCCAAGGCCGAACAATAATTAAAACCCCTGGCCAAAACTATGCAATTATCCGAACCGATGAAAGGTTGGACCTTTCCTTTAATTGTTTCGAAATAAGTGATAATTTTCGCTATTACTGCCGGTATTTGCTCCAGATAGCCGTTCTTACCCGACCATTCCTGCAACAAAGCTGCTATCGCCATCATTGACGTGGTGCAAGTTTTAGTGGCGGCTACGCTTTTTTCTTCTCCGGCAAAACAAAACAGGGAATAACCGGCTTCCCGTGATAAGGTGGAAGCTTCGTTGTTGGTTATTGCCAAGGATAATCCTTGTTGACGCCCGGCCTCCCTAACTACCCCAATTACATCCGGCCCCTCTCCGGATTGTGAGATCGCTATCGTTAAAGCCGATTTGAGCTTTAATTGACTGTGATAGAGATTAATTATGGAAGAAGCGGCCATACAAACCGGGATTTCCAACATATATTCCGCTAAATACTTGGCATAAATGCCGACATGATTAGATGTGCCGCGAGCTGCCAAAAAAACTGATTTCACCGGATCCGTTTTTAATAAAGACGTTATTTTAGCAAAGGTTTCCCGGTTTCCGTCCAACGTTTTCCGGACTGCTTCCGGCTGGACCATAATTTCTTTTAACATTAGGCTTTCCATGAAAATTGCCCCTCCTTTCCCGCATACCGCGACCATGAAATCGGAAGTTTTCCGCCCGGCGCGGCCTTGCCCGCCAGTACCCTAGCCAAGGCTGCCAAAACGGAAGCCTCGGTGCTGTAGGTGAATACTACCGGAAGATCGGCCCCTACTTTTAATACTTCCTTCGGATTACGGGTACAAACTAAAATCAACCTGTTCGTTTCCGTCAGAAAATTGATTAACCGGACTTGACCGGATGAGGATTCCGGATTACTTAACAGAAAAACGACTTTTCGATTGTTACTCCTGTTTTGAGTGGCGATGATCCTTGAGATCTCTGCTTCGCCCGGATTGCTGCCGCAATTGAGCTGTTGACAGGGAACTCCCGAACGAATCAGGGCTTCCGCTAAAACGTTAATTTCGCCAAAATTTTCGGCTTGGGTTACTTGAGATAATTCCGGCGTTATTAAAGTCAACGGTTCATTATTAAATCCCCAGCTTTGATCGGGATCAACCAAAGTAATCGCCTTTTCCGCTAACCTTTCCGGGGTCCAATCAGTCTTCGGCCCATTTGGAAGGGTCTTTTTTGCAATAAGCTTTTTCCACCGGTCGATCCTGGCAACCGAGTCCTCAATTCGCTTTATACTAATCTTTCCGTTTAAAACCGCTTCCTTTACCGCTTTAAAACTGGCGGCTTGATGTTCCGGAGTATGGCTTATTAAAACCAGATCAACACCGGCTTCGATCGCTTTTACAGCGTCGCCGGGATAAGGGATAAACTTTTGAATGGCTTTCATTTCGAGACAATCAGTGATTATTACGCCTTCAAACCCAAGCCTTTTTCGTAAACATTCAACGACTACAGGCGATAGCGAAGCCGGATGAGACGGGTCCAAATGTTCATATTTGACGTGGGCCATCATTACCGAAGCTCCGGATAATTCGATAATCGATTTAAAAGGTATCATGTCCCTGGTTTCTAAAGACACTACCGGCTCCCGGCAACTCGGGAGCGTTACATGGGAGTCTTCCGTGCAGCTGCCATGTCCGGGAAAATGTTTCGCCGTAAATAACACCCCTCCCGCGATTAATCCCGAAGCATATTCCCTGCTAAAAGTGGTTACAGTCTCAACGCAGTCGCTGAATGATCTGGTCCCGACCACCGGATTTTGCTCCAAAGCCAAATCCAATACCGGAGCAAAATTAAGATTAAACCCCAATTCAGCCAGTTCTTTACCGGTGGTCATTCCGGCATAGTAAGCGGCGCTTGGGTCACCGGTAGCCGCCAGTCCCATATTACCCGGTAAAGATGTAACCAAACCCCGTAAAGGCGAAAGGCTCCCTCCCTCTTGATCTACCGCAATCAGCAATTGGCCGTTTTTAGAGGACGGTCCCGCCAAGTCTTGCAACCCTTTCGTCAGTCGCTTAACCTGATCGCGGTTCTTTAGGTTTCTGCCAAATAAAATCATTCCGCCAACCGGATATCTATTGTAGAATTCACTGATGGTTTCATCAACTTCCAATCCGTGAAACCCGAAGATAAATAATTGTCCTATTAGCCGGTCCAACTCATCATGAATCATTAAAATACTCCTTCATCATTTAAGTAAAACTCCGTTGTTGGTTAACAAATCAGCCCTTGACCGCTCCCTTGGTGCCTTCAATGAAGTACCTTTGAGTGAAGGCGAAAAACAACAGGATTGGGAGCATTGACATGACCGCCCCCGCCGTTATATAGCGATAATTGGTCTGGACAGCCGACGACAGTTTCGACAGAGCCATTTGCAACGGCCATTTCTCACTACTACTAATGACGATCAAAGGCCACATAAAGTCATTCCAATAATAGACAAAACCCAGGATACAGACTGCTGCCAGGGTTGGTTTGATGATCGGCACCATCACCTGGAGCCAGAGACGGAACTCACCGCAACCATCCACCCGCGCCGCTTCTTCAATCTCGTCCGGCACCGCCTCATAAGAGGTCTTGAGGATCACAATGGCGATGACATTGACCGCCGTCGGAAGGACCAAACCTAAAAAGGTGTCCAGCAGACCTAGAGCTTTCAAGGTGACATAGTTGATGATCATCGTCCCTTGCATTGGGATCATCAGCGTCCCCATGAGCAGCGCGAAGATCATCTTTTTGCCGATAAAGTTGATCCGGGCTAGGGGGTAGGCCGCCATCGCCGCTAACAAGACGTTTAGGAAGACCCCCATGATAGTGATGATGGCTGTATTTAAGGTGCTTCTTGCCATGTCAACATGCTCAAGAACGATTTTATAGTTCTCCAGAGTCGGCGCCTCCGGGATCCATCGGGGCGGACTGGGAAAGATCGTCTCTGTCTGACCTTTCAGAGAGGTCGACGCCAACCAAAAGAATGGGAAAGTCATAAAGAGCGCAATGGCGATTAACAACAGATAGATAATTATTTTTTTGATCGCGTTCATTAGTCGTCGGAACTCCTCTCCAACTTGAAATTAAATATGGTCATCGCGGCGATAATGGCTGACAGCATTACGGCTAATGCCGCTGAGTAGCTGAATTGTAGTCCAAATTGACCAAAGGCCCGGTCAAAGATTTCATAGACCATCGTGACCGTCCCATTCATGGGTTTCGAACCCGCGGAACCGCCGGACATGACGTAAATTTCTTCAAAGACCCGGAGCGCCGCAATCATCGAGAGCACGGAGCAGACCAAGATCGTCCGTCGGAGAAGAGGGATATAGATCCGTGTCACTAACTGAAATACCGAAGCCCCGTCGATCTTAGCCGCTTCCAATAGTTCGTGGGAGATGTCCTGAATCCCGGCCAGGTACAGCACCATATAGTAACCCAGCCCCCGCCAGAAAGTGACAAACATCAAGGTGTACAGGGCGATTCTGGGGTCTCCCAGCCAAGAGAGAGGTTCCATCCCTAGCATCCTGACGATAGAGTCCACCAACCCGTTGATTTGAAAAACAAATTTCCAACAATAACCGATAATCACCACACCGGTGATGACCGGTACATAATAGATGGTCCGAAAGAAGGTGATCCCTTTAATCTTTTGGTTGATCAAAATCGCTAGCAAAATCGAGGCGATTTGGATCGGCGGCACTACCAGAACATACTTTATGGAATTTTTTAACGCTTGGTAAAAGGACCAGGACTGGGGATGAAAGATCTGGTTCCACGAAACGACTGCAAAGACCGCCAAACCCGCGCTGACTATGATCCTAATGGTCAAATAAAGACCGTCTCTTTCGTCTTTTTGTTTCTTTAAAAAACTTAAAGCAACAAAACCCACTATTATAAAGATTGCTAAATAAATATACCAGGAGTTTTCCTTGAGGAACTCCACATATTCATGATTGGTGAGGATGGAACGATAGTGCTTGACGCCAACCCAAGCCGTTTGTTTAATATAGACCCTAGTCTCCTCATCATTCTCTTTCTCCTGGACGACGGGGACATCGGTCCCGTATTGCTCTCTTAGCATCTCCAGGTAACGGGGAACCAGGTCATTAGTGAGGGTCCGGTCTTCCTCAATGGTGTAGTTAATCTCCCGCAACGTTGGCGGTAATGCGCTCCCCAGCACAACTAGATTCAAGATGATCAACCCGGCTATGGACAGCCAAATTATCTTTGGCGCTGCTTTCTTTTTGATTATAAACGCTACTAACGCTATCGAAGCGATAAACCAACCCAAGGCCAACAGTTTTTGCGACGGCCCCAGATTACCGGCCAGGGCTTGGATGAAGGCAACCGGACCGCCAATCATCGGCATATTCACAATGTTATAGTCCAAGAACGATATATAAATTCCATGAAATAGCGGAAAAAAGGTAAAAACAGCCAACAGCAATAACGGCAACGTTAAAAATCCATAAGCGATAAAGTTCTGTCTGATCCTGACTTTGCGGAACAAGTCCGATTCACGATATAAATCTTCCTCTAATTTGGCGATCGCTTTATTCATGGTGAATCTCCTTTCTTAAACAACTGAAGGGAAAAGGGGAGCAAGCCGGAGCTTGCCTCCCCTAACAATCCCTTAGTTGCCCGCAGCCTTAATCAGTTGATTGGCTTGGTTCTCGGCGACTTTCAGAGCATCTTTTACGGTCTTTTCGCCCCGAATCGCCTTTAAGAATTCATCCCGGACGGTGGTGGAGAGTTGGGCGAAATCTACGCCTTTCGGAACATTGATCACGATGAGGTTATCAGCATTCTTCATGGTGGCGGCGGCCAATCTCTGGGCCTCGATCTTACCTTTGTCTTCGCCCTTCAGGAAGTTCGGCTCACTGTCCACACTGATTTTGGTGGACGGAATGATCGAAGCGGGACCTACCGCGAACTGGATCTGGGCGTAGGAACCGGTCAGGAACTTACCGACTTCAACTGCTTCTTTCTTCACTTTAGAAGCTTTCATGACCACATAGTTCATCATGGAAACGTGCAATTTGTTAGCGCCTTTCGGGGAGATCGGGTACGGCGCGACGGTGAATTTCAAGTTTGGATTATCGGCTTTGATCCAGCGGTACATGGACAGGCCCAGGGGGAACATGGCGATTTGGCTCTGGGCAAACATGGCCTGGACAGCCTGATAATCTGGGAGTTCTTTCGGCAGATAACCGGCGGCGTAAGCCCGGCGCAGATATTCCAAACGGTCGGCGACTTTTTGGGTATTGAAAGCCGCCTTTTTCAAGTCTTTGCTGAACATGTCGACGCCAACGCGCAGGGTCTCTTCCCAACCGAGGTTGGCGAACTCAATGGCGTAAGCTGGCAGTTTGGTTTTCTCTACGATAATTTTGGAGATCTTCTCCATGTCTTCCCAGGTTTTCGGGGCGTCTTTCACCGGGTCAAGACCGGCTTTGGCGAACACGCTGTCATTTATGAACAAAACTTGGGGCGAAGCATACCAGGGGAAAGTGTAACCAAATTTGCCGTCAAACTTGGTCTTGTTCCATAGAGAATCAACATACACGTCGATATCTTGTTTGCTTAAGTAAAGATCGAGGGGCTCCAGAGCGCCTCTTTGATAGTAGGTAAAGGCGGTCTCATTGTTCAAGTTGACCAAGTCGGGGACTTTCCCGGATGCGATCAGGGTCGGCAATGTCTGGGTGATATCGCCGTCAACATTGTCCCATACGATATCGATGTTCGGGTTCCTCGCCTCGAACTCTTTCTCCATGTCGTCAAAGTAAGGTTGAAAAGCGGACAACCACCAATTTAATACTTTCACTTGGGTCTTCGGAGCAGCGTAAACAGCGCCTAAAGATGCAACTATCGCCAAAACCAGAACCAGCAATAAATAAGCCCTTTTCTTCATAAACCTTCCTCCTTTAATACTTTTTTCCTATTGCAGTTATCTTATCGGTTTTTAAAATCACCTCCCTTATCAACTCACAAAAGATTATTTCATATTGAAAAAAAGTTTCGCCAATAAATTGTCTCTTAAATGGGAGGGGTAAACCATTCATTGATGACAAGGCCGACCGCTCCCAATAAATCCGAATCCTCTCCCAGCGTTGATCCTCTTAGCAGAACTTTTTTATTCAAGCCGCCCCGTTCCATGACTTCTTGAAGCTTTTGTTCAATCTTATCCCAAAAATTCCCCTTCAAGGCGCCCCAAACCCCTCCGATAACAACCATCTCCATATCCAACAATACTTCAGCGAAGGATATCGTAATTGCCAACGTTTCCGCGGCTTCACTCACCAGACGCAAAGCGGCCGGATGGCCTGAAGATGCCTTTTCAAAAAAAAGGTCCTCATTTTCAATTTTTTCTCCGGTTTCTTGTTCAAACCGTTTTAAGACATCGGGTAAATATAAATAAGTTTCCAAGCAGCCGCTTTGGCCGCAGCGGCACTGGCGGCCACCCTCCATCAATGGGATATGCCCAATTTCTCCAGCCATTCCTTTTGTTCCGGTCAAAAGTGTTCGGTTATAAATAATTCCTGCTCCAACGCCGGTTGCTGTTTTGATGTACATTATACTACTTACGTCTTTCGCCCCGCCAAACCAAATCTCGGCTAGAGCGGCGGCGTTGGCGTCGTTCTCCACGAAAACCTGAATCCCCAGCGCCTGTTCTAAAAGCTCCCCCACTTTAACATCGCGCCAGCCGAGATTCACCGAACGTAGCAAAACGCCTTTTTCTCCGATGATGCCGGAGATGGCTAATCCAACGCCTAAAATATGTTCCCTATTGATTTTACCGGTTTCCAGCAATAGCTGAAACTCAGTGGCGATCTCCTCGACCAAGGAATCTGGTTCTAAAGAATATTGTCGAAAAACTTTCTTAACGATTAATACTCCTTTGATATCCGATAAAGCAACGGCCACCCTGTCCCGCAATACTTGAACACCAGCCACAAATAGTTTGTCGTAATTTAATTTGAAAATAACCGGCCTACGCCCACCGTTAGATTCCCCCACTCTTTCCTCAACGATCAATCCTTGCTCTAATAATTCCGCTATAATCCGGGTAATCGTCGCCGGACTCATCTTAGTTACCTCGGCCAAACGGGTCCGGGATGCGCTCCCTTTTTGATACAACGTTTGTAACACTGAAATTGCATTAAATGATCTGATTAAGTGGGTACTGCTCAGTACTCGTTTACGTCCTCGCATCAATTGATACTCCAAAGTTATTTTCATTATGAAATTATCTATTTAAATTTTATCCCTTTTTTTGAAAGCCGTCAAGTAATATTTTTAAGTATATCAAAAAAATATTTACATATAATCAAATGTTGTTAATAAAATATTAAGTTCACATTGAAAACAACTTCGGAAAATACCGTCTATAGTTGACAACAAAATTAAAGTTTCGCTTTGTTATCAATAATGGTTGAGCCACATACTCCATTGAATAGACTACATGCTCTTTCTGCCACAGAGGAGCCGAGACACGGAAAAAGACATTTTAATCAACCTTTTTCAAGAACATAGCTAAGTTTTTTTGGCAAAGACCGAGAAAATGTTGATGAATTCGGAGGTCGGCTGTGAGTTCCGGATGAAAGGCAGCAGCTAATAAAGAGCCTTCTTGAGCCAGGAGAATCTTTCCGTCAATTTGGGCTAAAACTTTAACGTTCTTTCCAACTTTCGTAATATAAGGGGCGCGAATGAAAACGGCATGAAACTTCTCCGGCCCCAGTTCGTCAATGTCTAAATCAGCTTCGAAACTGGCGATCTGCCTACCGAAAGCATTCCGCTCGACCGTAATGTCCATCAACCCTAAACGGGATTGATCGCTACCGTTAATTTCTTTCGCTAACAGAATCAAACCGGTGCAAGTGCCGAAGATTGGAAAGCCTTGTCGTCCCATTTCCTTCAACAAACCTAGCATTTCATGCCTGACCAACAACTTCCCGACGGTGGTACTCTCCCCGCCGGGAATTATTAATCCTTTAATCTCACTTAATTCTTCCTTATTCTTGATCTCAACCGGTTCAACACCGCAACCTTTCAAGGAATTACAATGTTCCCGAACAGCCCCCTGTAGAGCCAAAACTCCGATTTTCATCCGATGCACCTTCCAACGGGCGAATGTGATTCCCCCTGCTTACCATCCTCGTCCGGCGATCTTCTCCTCCGGTTTCATACCTCCGACACTGACGCCGCGCATGGCGGTTCCGATGCCCTTTGAAACTTCGGCCAATAATTTGGCGTCCCGATAATGGGCAGCCGCTTCGACGATTGCCTTGGCCCTTTTTGCCGGATTATCCGACTTGAAAATGCCAGAACCAACAAAAATACCGTCGCAGCCCAATTGCATCATTAGCGAAGCATCAGCCGGGGTGGCGATACCTCCGGCGGCAAAGTTGACCACCGGCAACCTGCCTAATCCCCTAACCTCAAGCACTAATTCATAAGGGGCCCCCATTTCTTTGGCGATGGTCATCAGTTCTTCATCCGAGGCATTAACGACCCTCCGGATATCTTCACTGACCGCTCTGATATGCCGGACTGCTTCCACTACATCACCGGTCCCGGCTTCCCCTTTGGTCCGGATCATGGCCGCTCCTTCACCGATACGGCGCAAAGCCTCCCCTAAGTTGCGGGCGCCGCATACAAAAGGAACTTTAAAAAGATGCTTATTGATATGATAAGCCTCATCGGCAGGGGTCAAAACTTCGCTTTCATCGATATAGTCTATTTCTAAGGCTTCTAAGATTTGAGCCTCTACAAAATGCCCGATTCTGGCCTTGGCCATTACCGGAACGGTTACCGCCTCCATGATCTTGATGATAATCTCCGGATCTGACATCCGCGCTACCCCACCCTCAGCCCGAATATCCGCCGGGACCCTTTCCAAAGCCATTACCGCGACTGCGCCAGCCTCTTCGGCGATTTTAGCCTGCTCGGGAGTGGTGACATCCATAATAACTCCGCCTTTAAGCATCTCGGCGAGTCCCCGTTTGACTTTGACTGTTCCTGTTTCCATCGTATAAAATCCTCCGGTCCGTCTCTTTTTAAATTATTTTATCGCAACTGTTTCCTAGGCGCAATAGATTAGTTCAACGTAAGGTAAATTTAACAAAATTATATCCTTACTAAAATATTGTATTCTTATCCTAACCGATAATCATATCACAAATTTATTTCGCTTCACTCCGCTATGCGCGATAGAGTTTGAGTCAAGTAAATGTAGGCAAGATTTTCATTTTCCTGTATATTAAATTACTCCGACCTTGTGGCGCTGTCAGTCTGAATCTTCACCTGTACACCATCTCGCTGAACGGTCTCAAATCAAATATGCTCCGTATTGCTTCTCTTCCGTTTGTTTGCTTGAGGCCAATAAATGCTATCTTTCCTTGATGTACTGGGTATATGGATTTTCTTGCTTTCTTAACTAAACCCTTTGTGGGTCTTATGGTTTCTTCAAAACGCTCTGTCAGCCTTTCTGAGAGTCTGCCGGAGACCAAAGCCGCTATCTTGTCATTAAAATCCCCCCCGACTTTCAGGGCGATAATCTTTGACATATTGGAGGCTCCTTGTTGGCTCCAGCTCTTCCCGCCCTTCATCCGCTTGGCGAAAATATTAACGTTCCGCTCCATGGTACCTAGATTACGATATTCGACTCCCGCGGGCGGGGATGGCATTTCTATCCCTGCACGTTTTTTATAGCTGACTATGCCGTCTATATTGCTTTTTATGTACCCTTCCAATACCGACAGCTTTTTTACTTCACTTTCCAGGCCCCCACATTGGTACTTTAATTCCTCCAGCTTACCGAAAACTTTCTCGAATTGTCCTGTTTTGAGCCACTTCATAATATGCCTACGGCTGGATTTGTCGTAGACATTCCTGACCACACTTTTGGCCAGATGATAAGGGTCAAGCTGAAACAGGTCCCCTTCGGCATCATGTCCCGTTCTAATCCAGGCGGCCCCGTCTCCGTTAAGCACCCGGTACTGAATTTCGTCGGTGTTGTATTTCTCGGCTACCTTTGCTTCTCGCAAAACTTTGAATTCTTCGGCTTTAAGGTATCCCGCAAATGCTGTTTTCCCAACAGTCTGATACTCTTTTGATGAACTATATCGTTGTGTCCAGCCTTCATAGATAACGCCGATCTTCAGTTCTTTTTTGCCTTGGGAGGAACCTTCCCGGTTTTTCCTCTGGATGGACAGCCAAAGGCCGTCTGCCTCCTCAAACAGTACGGGGACTTCCCGCTCTCCCGCCAACTGATTATTGGCGAATGCTTTCACCAGATTCTTCTCCGCCTCCGTCTGCCGTTTTCCAGCGGCCTGGACTACTTCCCATACCCCTTGATGGCTTATCCGCTGGTTTGTCAGTTCCGAAATCGCTTTTGACACTTCGCGGTACGACATTTCACATGCGTACTCAAGAATTTTCTCCGCAAGATTCGGTGAAATGACCCCGATCGTTTCCAAGTCCAGTGCTTCATCTAGAAGAAATACGTGTTCCACGGCCCCGGATTCGTTTATCCGCCTATACAAGGTCCGTTTCATCGCTATTTCTCCCATTAAGGTCTTGATTGTCGTAGTCCGACTCCCTTTATGCCTCAATGTCGCTTTGTTTCTACTATCTTCCAATTCCTTGTCGGTATCTTCTAAAAATTGCCGCATCAGATCTTTTGCTACTTCACACCCAATTTCAAAAAATTTTCTCTCAATTCTCTTGAATGTTACAGCTTCAGCAGTTAAACTATTCATGTCACGTCTCCTGTTGTTTTTGGCTTTAGCAACCTTTAAACTACAGGAAAATCGTGATTATGGGAAGACCTTTTTTGAGGTTTTCCCATATTTTTTTGCCTACGATAATTTTACTCTAAG
>JAEWZY010000031.1 GCA_023394955.1 Bacillota bacterium | reverse complement strand
GATACTTAAACCCATACCACCGGCGGTAATTTCATCAGGCCCGGTTTCCCATGAGGGACTTGCGATTCCTAACGGTCCAAACAACCGGGATATTAAAAAATCAACTAAATTCCGACCGGTTGTTTTTTCAACAATAGCCGCTAATATATGAGATGCATGGGTACTGTAACAATAATGGGTCCCCGGCTCACATTCAGGTGGTATGGCTAAAAAGGCCTTTATCCAATCTTTCTGGGGATAAATCTTAAAATAATTATGTTCTAAATGTCCGGTATTCATCGAAATCAAGTGATGGACCGTCATTTTTTCCAAATTAGGAGTTATCGTATCCGGTATTTTATCAGGAAAAAAAGATATTACTCGGTCGTTTAAATCTAAGTATCCATTATCCCAAGCTATTCCTACAGCTATTGAGGTGAAGCTTTTAGTGAGCGAAAACAATACCTGCCGACATTCTTTCCGATACGGCTTACGCCAGAATTCAGCGATGTTTTTTCCATTTCTTAATAAAATAAAACTGATGACCTCTAAGTTTTGTGTTTCAATTCGGTCTAAAAATTCCAGAATCGATTTTGATGAAATGCCATGGTTTTTCGGATAATCTGTGCCTATAGAACTCATACAAACTCCATTTACGCCATGATTGACTTTGCAAGAATCTTCTACTCGCCTGTTATCTTTCATTGCTTTATTTCGATCTCTTCAAACACATTGGTTCCGGTTCCCTCACGCGATTCCCACTTAAAATGTTTGAATAACCGTATTCTGCCATCAGCCATCATGCTGATTTCGCAACTGGAATATCCTCCGTCAAGCCGGCCGTCGTTATCTACCTGAGTATACCGAAATTCCAGACTCCCGGCAGGATTCATCATCCCCACCAAATAGCCGAGCCTTATTTTACCGCCGCCATACCGCGCCGCGACAACCGAACCGTCTTGAGTAAAATCGAATAATGTCTTGGTATTAACCTCACCGCCTTCGGCTGTTGAAATTACATGCATTTTTATTCCATCCAACGAAATCGTCTTTTCCATTCATAACCCTCCCTCTTAATTTGTACCCTCTTCGAAGTCTAGCGCTATTTAAATGATGATTTCTCGTATCTTTTTAACAACTTCTGAAACCGTCATCGCTGTTGTATCGACTTTGATTGTGTTCATTGATTGATACGACTTAAGGCGCCGGATACTCTCCTCAACGGTTTGAGCATTCCGGCCATCTTTCAGCATTCTTGCTTTTAAGGCCTCTTCGGAACAGGTAATCGTAATTTTATGAAGTTTAAATTCCAAACCTTTAAGTTTATCTAAAATCATATTAAATATTGATTCTTGATGAATGACCCAACTGAAAATTATATAATCAAAGGTTGAGTTCTTTAAAAAATTCCGTAATAGATGCATGATATTATCTTCAACCATTCTCTTATTTTCTTCAGTAACTGTCCATGGGTTCATCATCCAGCACCAATCGCCGTCGAGCCAAACCACTTTTTCGAGTTTTTGATGCAATTCCTTACAGATAGTGGTCTTCCCCACTCCCATAGCGCCGTTGATGATAATCAATTTTTTCATTAGTCCTCCAAAAAACTTAGCATAGCCACTTGTATATCAGCTCACATTTTTCTACACAGCCAATTCCAGCGATTATCCAACAGTTCAATAGACTTCCTAAGCGAATCTACGGTTTTTACTTCTATTACAACTTTCATATCACGACTATTAGCAAATGAAAGCATTTCCTCAATATTTATTTCGCCACTAAATAACATTTGGTGATCGCTTTCACCGTTATAATCATGCAAATGCATATGGCCAATTTTATTTTCATGTTTCAGGATAATTTCTTTTTCTTGATAACCTGTTTTTGCATCATGCCCCGTATCCCAAGTGAAATAGATGCCAACCATCCGGGTTAGCTTAGCAACGGCTTCCTTAATAAATGAATATTGGAAGTTACCGCTATTCTCGATACATATCTTGAACTTCGATTTTGCAGCTACTTTCAATAACTTATTAAAAGCAATTTCCAAATTGGTTAAAAACTGTTGCTGATATTTCTCATAAATCCATACCTTTTGATCGGGCAAGGTAAAATAGATTCCCGAATTGATATGAAGGTTTATCAAATCGATTCCCGCTTGAGACGCCCAAGTAATTGCTTCGCAACATCGTTCCAAATGGCCTTGCAGAATCGATGGATGAAACGACGCCAAATCAATTTCTTCCGGTAAATGCAAAGTAAACTCAATGTTTTTAGCTTCGGATACTTTTCTTATCAAATCGGGGGATAAAATCTCCGGACAAAACTCAGGCATATTCATATTCAATTCAATGAATGAAAGCCCCAGTTCCTTACATAAGTCAACCGTTTTATCTATATCGGGTAATTCGATAAGCGTCGGCATTCCAAGTTTCATTCGATTATTCCTTTCATAACACAGACGGTAAAATGATTGGGTTCTTCCCCGGAGTCATTAAATTGAGTTTTAGGTACCCCTCTCCGGAATTTAACCGAGCTCTTTGTAATTTAATATAAATACTACGGATTGTAATTCCAATACTGCGGAGTTGAGTATAACCAAAACACTCCATAGTATAATTTCAATACTTCGGAGTATTTATCAAAGCCTAACAATCTGAAACTATTTGGGTGTGTCAAGTTTTTTGTTTGGTTTCTCTACGAATAACTTGGCCACCGCCGAATAATCAAGTTGATCGTAAGCCCCGGCCTTTAAATAATACTCATAAGCCAACTTGGCCAGAGGCAATTCCAGCCCTTCTCCCAAACCAAGGGCGATTCCTAGATCTTTCCGCATCAGAGCAGTTCTAAACCCGGTCGCGAAATTACCGGAGGCGGTATTCTTGAATTTCTTATCGAAAACATAGGAATTCCCGGAGCTCTCCTTGATCACATCATACATCACATCCGGGTTAATCCCCTCTTTTTCGGCCACAGCCAAAGC
Organism: Bacillota bacterium; assembly: GCA_023394955.1. GTDB lineage: Bacteria > Bacillota > UBA4882 > UBA8346 > UBA8346 > JAAYHS01. The sequence continues at coordinate 8,607 of JAEWZY010000031.1, read as the reverse complement.
TTCGGCAACCGCTACCATATTTACCGCGGCCATCATTTGATTAATAGCCTTTAGCGCCTTGCCGGCGCCCAATTCTCCCACATGATACACTTTAGTTGCCAATACATCCAACACCGGTTTCAACTCGTTCAGCAACTCCCGATCACCCGAACCGAAAATGGTCAAACTCCCGTTAGCTGCCCCGGCGGTCCCGCCGCTGACCGGCGCGTCGAATACTCTGATTCCTTTTTCAGAGTATTCCGTACCCACCAGCTGGACCGTTTGGGGAGAACACGAAGTCATTTCCATGATTATCGTCAACGGCTGCTCGACTATTACTTGATAGACCTCCGGAGCCAGCAGCGCTTCTCTGACCTGTTCGTCCTGGGGCAAGATAGTGATTACCAAATCGGCTCCCCGGACCGCATCGGCGATTGTATCGGCTACTATCGCATTCTCCACCGCCAACTGTCGCCCTTTTTCCGCATTATGATGGACTGCTGTCGTCACTAAAAAACCGGCGTTACATAACCGTTTCGCCATGGGAAAACCCATATTTCCCAATCCGATAAAGGCAATATTTTTGATCATCGTTGCAACCTCCTTAAATAGTCGAAAGTCAAATGCCAAAAGTTCAAACTCTTTCAAGTATTTTATAACAATAATGGAAGATGATCAAATACCGGATTTGGGATAATTAAACCAGTTAACCATAGAGGACACAGAGATCTCAGAGAACTTTCTGATTATTAAAAATCCTCTGCTTTTTCCGTGTCCCCCTGTTTCTCTATGTTATCCGTGGCTCTTTGGTTCACTTTGTTTTTCTGTGGTTATCTGTGTTATCTAGCCGCCACCTTTTTCCCCAAAATCGCCTCAATATCCTCATCCGGAGTGGTAACCGGTTTAATCCCGAAGTTTTGAACCAAAACATCCAACACATTCTCAGAGATAAAAGCGGGCAGGCTCGGACCGAGACGGATATCTTTGATGCCCAGGTGGAGTAAGGTCAAGAGTATCGCCACCGCCTTCTGTTCATACCAGGAAAGCACCAAGGATAGCGGTAGATCGTTCACTTCACAATCAAAAGCATCAGCTAAAGCTAAGGCGATCTTTACAGCTGAATAAGCATCATTACACTGGCCGATATCCAACAGCCGTGGAATTTCTCCGATAGTCCCCAATTTTTTATCAAAAAAGCGGAATTTACCGCAGGCCAAAGTCAAAACCACCGTATCTTGGGGCAATTTCTCCACCAGTTCGGTGTAATAGTTCCGGCCCGGTTTAGTTCCGTCACAGCCGGCCACCAATAGAAAATGCTTAATCGCGCCTGTCTTCACGCCTTCGATTACTTTGGGGGCGATTCCTAAAACAGTATTATGTCCGAAACCGACCATTACTTCGCCCCGGTCCCGGTCAGTCTCGAATCCGGGCATGGTTAAAGCCTTTTCAATCACAGAGCCAAATTCTCCGTTTTTAACATGACGGACTCCCGGCCAGCCGACCAGACCGGTGGTAAAGATATTCTCTTTATAGGACTCCACCGGTTCTTGAATACAGTTGGTGGTCATTAAAATCGCTCCGGGAAACTCTTGAAACTCCCGGCGTTGGTTCTGCCAAGCGGTACCGAAATGCCCATAGAGCCGCCCGCTTTTTTTCAACTCCGGATAGCCATGGGCCGGCAGCATCTCGCCGTGGGTATAAAGATAAACAGCTTTACCTTCGATTTGGTCCAGCAGATTAGCCATATCTTGCAGATCGTGGCCGGAAATCAGGATGCACTTTCCTTTTTTATGCCCCAGCGGGACCTTGGTTGGGACCGGATGTCCATAAGCGCCGGTATTGGCCCGATCTAGAAGCTCCAAGGCGAGAAAATTCATTTCCCCGCACTTTAAGGCCATAGCTACCCAATCAGCCAGTGAAAGGTCGGTCTTGAGTAAAGTAGTCAAAGCTATGTAAATGAAGGCGTAAATCCGTTCATCCTCTTGCCCCAAAATAGCCGCATGATCCGCATAAGCGGCCATGCCCCGGAGGCCGAAAACTAGGATTTGTTGTACGGATTGGCGATCCTCGTCCAGTTTTGAATTCCAAACCTGCCCTACTTGTTGACCTTGTTTAATCAGTTCCGGAATGGACTCCGCCGGTTTGAAGGTAGTGGCCGGATCGTCGAAGGCTACTTTACCGCCGGCCTTTTCAACCTTTGCTTCCAATTGGTCGCGCCGCCGGACACATTCATTGATTAACGCCTGAAAACGGGCTTCATCAAAGTTGACATTGGTCAAAGTGGCGAAGATCGCTTTCAGGACAAACCGGTCTACCTTATGGTCGATTACGCCCACCTTCCGGCCTTCATTGGCAAAATGAGCAACTCCCCTCACCCCATGCATTAATAAATCCTGCAAGTCGGCGAGGTCGGCTGTTTTACCACATACTCCCTTTACGGTGCAAGCTACGCCTTTAGCTGTCTGTTCACAATGATTGCAAAACATCTTTGTCTCCTTGTATTAACAATAATTGACTACTTTATTCCCTATTCTCTCCTGTTTCAATTACTATTATTAAAAAAACCACCCTCAAAGAGGATGGTATCGTATACTTCATTAACTATCAACTAACCGCTCCCTTAAATAACCGATCAGGTAAAGAGAGCCGCAGACCAATGCCAGTTCCTTATCGGTCGCTAATAATAACTCCAAAGCTTTTTCCGGAATTGGTTCCGCTACAATTTTAACTCCTAATTCGGTAAAAACTTTAGTTAGGTCTTCCGTGGTGGCGCTTTTAGGATCAGGGACTTGGGTTAGGATTACTCTTCGGGCTACCGGCGCCAAAATAGCCGCCATCTCAGGTAAAGGACGGTTATTTAAAATACCGACCAACAAATCCGCTTTTTGGCCGGGATAAATTGAAGTCAAGTTCCCGACCAAGGCCCGCATCCCGTCGGGGTTATGGGCCCCGTCCAGATATAGTTTTAAACTTTCAAATCCAGGTACCCGTTCAAAACGACCCGGCCAATAAGCTTTGGCCAGACCAGAGACGATACTTCCTTGAGTAAGCTTTGGGACTGATTTGAATAGAAACTCCAGTCCGGCTAAGAAATTGAGACAATTGAAGATTTGATGCTTCCCGATTAGTCCGGTTCGAACGTTTAAAGAGCCGAATAACGGATGATTGAGACGAAAACTATTTCCCCCTTCATTAACGGTAGCTTGCTCTACTTTAAGACTACCCGCCAAAGAATAAGGGGCCTTTCTGTCGGCGGCGATCTCCGTCAAATACTTTTCGATCTCCGGCTCCTGTACTCCGATGACCACCGGCGCCCCCGGTTTAATGATTCCCGCTTTCTCGAAAGCGATCTTTTCCAAAGTATCACCCAGGTATTCCCGATGGTCCAAGGCGATATGAGTAATCACTGAAAGCATAGGGGTTACAACGTTAGTGGCGTCAAACCTCCCGCCTATTCCCACTTCGACTACGGCCAGATCCACTTCCCGACGGGCGAAATATAAAAGCCCGGCGGCTGTTCCCAACTCGAATTCAGTAGGAGGACCGAAACCGTCCGCGGCTACCGCCTCAACTACCGGTTTTAACTCAGTTATAAGGGCTGCCAAATCAGCCTCGGGAATCGGGTCCCCGTTAACCGTAATTCGCTCCCGGTAACAACTCAGATGAGGAGAGGTAAACCGCCCCACTTTCAACCCTGCTTCCCGAAGCGTAAAATCGTAAAAGGCCGCCGTCGAACCCTTGCCGTTAGTCCCAGCGATATGTACAATCCTATACAGTTCCTGAGGATTCCCGATCCGTTTTAAAATCTCTTCAATCCGTTCCAGTCCGAGTTTTATACCGAACTTGGAGCAATCATGAATATATTGCACCGCAGCTTGATAATGCATTTCACTCTCCAAAAAAGAGGAAAAACGGTTTCAATCCGCTTTCCCCCAAATATTTTCAGTGCTATAATAATACCAATATTGTATCACAAAATAAAATGCAAACAAGCGATTTTCCCTTTAGGGTAAATTTATTGACAAAGACCATGTCCACCACGAAGGGCACGAAGAACTCGAAGATTAGGTATTTAAGCCCAGAAATATACTGAGTCCGGCGAAAATGCCCGCAACTACTGGCTTCTGACTCCTGTCTTCCGATTACTGAATTTACGGAGGTCTATATGCATATCGTTCTCTATCAACCGGAAATACCCCAAAATACGGGAAACATCGCCCGACTTTGCGCCGCAACCCGGGTTGAACTACATTTGATCGAGCCCTTGGGCTTTTTCTGGGATGATCAGCGTTTGAAACGGGCCGGTCTTGATTACTGGGAATTGGTAAATATCAAACGCCATTTAAATTTCGAAACCTACCGTTCGCTCTACCCGGAACAGCGCTTTTTTTACGCCACCACCAAGGGGCGGCGTTTCTATTCGGATCTATCATACCAGCCTGATGATTCCTTGGTATTCGGCCCGGAAACCAGGGGTCTGCCGCCGGAAATCCTCAGCCTCGACCCGGAGCGGAATATTAAAATTCCGATGTTCAATGAAGCCAGGTCATTAAACCTGTCTAATTCGGTAGGGATTATTCTCTATGAAACTTTACGCCAGCAAAACTTTCCGGGTTTAACATGATCACAGATATGATCGCAGATGACACTGATTACACTGCTGACGCAGATGACTGATGACAGTCAGTATTCCTTTTGATAAATGTTTGAAATTTACGTACAATTTCACATTTTTTAGGTATAAAAACACCCTTGTTTCCAAGGGTATTTACTGATAAATCCGCGTAATTTTAGTTATACGTTTTCGACGCTTTTAACTTCCGGGATGGTTTGTTTTAAATACCGTTCAATACCGTTTTTCAAGGTCATCTGGGACATCGGGCAACCGGCACAAGCTCCTTGTAAACGGACTTGAACCACCCCATCATCGGTCACGTTAATCAGTTCAACATCCCCGCCGTCCGCTTGTAATGAGGGCCTAACTTTGTCTAAAGCTTCGATAACTTTTTCTTTCATCTTGATCCCCTTTTCCAGATTCTATCGGTTCGATTTTATCATAGGTTTTTAAAAATAACAATCCGCGGAGTCTTTTTGCAACCATTCGTTAACTTCGCCGGAAACTATTCTCTATCGTTTTGAGAAGAACCATCGTCAATAGCTTGGACATTTTTTGAGCAATTCCATCTGTTAATATTATCCATTGATAGCATCGCCAATTATTTGGGCAGGCTAGCTACAAAGCTCTTTGATTGCCAGATATAATAGATGGCTGGCTTTTTGGCGATGAGTGTCGCCTTTTTCGGGTTCAGCCAGAACTAAGGACGCTTCAAATATGGCGTCGGTAACCTTTTTAAGGCCGGCATAAAGATGATCCGGCAGACCAAACCCGATAAAATCCTGGATCTCATTTAATAATTCTTGGATGACGGCGGCTGAAAAAGGTTCTCCGCCTTTAGCCTCGTATGTATTGATAATATCTTTCCATTGGACGATTTGTTCTTGTTGGGCCTGGGTCAACTCCCCCATTTGACTGGTCAAGCAATCACCTCAGATCCGATTAGATACCGATCCGTACTCCGATGTGATATCCGGAAAGATCTATCTCCTTATTATTATCTTCAAACTTTAAAGTCCGGTAGCCGGCAAAAAAGTCAATCAATGGAAGGGTGGTAAAGATAAAATCAACCTTAGCGCTTGTGAAATCAATCTCTCCGTAAAGATCATCACTTTTCAGGTCCACCGGAATGAGGGTAAGAACACGTATGGAGAAAAAATTATTCAGCTCTTTTTCCAAGCCGACGCCGAGGACTGACCCTTTAACTTCAATATCCGAAACTCCTTTTGTATCAAATTCATAAGTTTGATATCCGGCAAAAGCGATTAATTTGAAAAAATGCAATGGTAGTTCAGTCCCAATTCGAACACCGGCCATTGTAAACTCGGTATCCTCCAATTCCCCGGCGCCCAAGTCCGCTCCTAACCTGAGTAAAACGAAATTCAAATCACCGCTCAAGTAATAAATGTTCCCTTCGAGATCATCGCCCTCCGCATCTAAGGTGGACTTAGATATTTCAGGTGTGAGCCGGAATATATCGGCTGACGCGATGGTAGATATTGAAAACAAAAGACAAATTGCCAAGAATAAAACTAGTAAATTCCTCATAATAACGCCCCCGTAAACTTTATTAAGCATAAATGCTATTTTGATTATCGGTATTTTCATAAACAAGATTAACAATTATTTGGCGTCAGGTTAATGGTTCATGTGTTTCATGTTTTTGAGTGAAATATTGACATTATAAACGCAGAAATCCTATTTTAAAATTATGCTGTTTAAAACTGAATAAAAAACCCTGAATCGAAGGATCAGGGCTTTACTTTGTTTATATACTGAATCTACCAACAAATCATGGCATCTTTGGTTTCGCTCTTAAGGCTAGTTAGTTTCTTGGCATTTTCAAGATCGATCACCATGATTTTAGATTTATCCGTGATATACATCCGTTTTCCGTCGGGGCTAAAATAAGGAATCGGAGCTTCTGTAGCCCTAAATACCGAAGCTCCCGAAGGGTTAAAGCTAAGTACGGATTTATCGGTCTCGACACTAATCAATTTCCAACCATCACCCGAAATTAATATTACGTATTTCTGATTCGGTGCCATTTGCAAGTACATACTATTTTGGCCAAAATTGCCGAGCTTCTTAGCAACTTTACCCGTTAGCATATCATAAGTATGGATTTGGGCTAGAAAAGAATTGAGCATATAGATCTTATTCTTTTCCGGGCATGCCACTACATTCCCTTTGGGCGAATGGACCCAATAAATCGGCTGCACATTTGTGGGCATCCGAACTCCGTTGACATACTGGGGCTGTAAACTATTGTAATAATTTACGACCGAGGCTGCTACGGCCATTACTTTCATTACGGCCAATCCGGTACTACCCACTCCTAAGGTATCCTCGATTAAAAGGTTATTCAGGTGCAGGATGTTTAATTTACGCTTATTCATGTTATAAGCATAGGCATATGCATGGTTCTCCAAAAAAAGAAATGGTTTGATCTCGTTTGGGCCGGTAATTTCTTTGAGTATCTTACCGGTTGGTTTGTCAATGACGCTTACTTTTTTCCCACCGCCGATCCATACTTGTTCCGTTGTCGGTCTTTCTTGAACAAACTTTGGAGCAAAATCGCATTCCTGCTCCCATATTAATCCTTGAAATCCAATAGCTTTAACATTACCCTTGGCTTCCTGACTGGTTTCTACATCGGTTTCTTCAATGGCTTCTTCACTGGTAATCGCATAAACCGTCCCGTTATCACCAATGACAAATTCGTTGTTTATAAATCCCAATTCGATTTTTTTGCTTTTTAATGATATTAAATCAATAATGTCAACTCCAGCGGAGACCGGCTGTTCGAGTTTTACCGAATACACAGTCGGAATAGTGAAGCCTTCTTGGTACTTATATCCATATCCGGCGACCACTATGGTATGATTGTCATTACTAAAAAACATCGCTCCCGGATTTTTAGAAATCTCAAAACGCCCGGCCGGAGCCATTGAATTGGCATCATAAAGCGTTAAAGTTGAATGCGGCGTTTCAACGCCGCCCGGTTCCGCTACTGCCAGCCATTTCCCGTCTCCGGAAATCACAACCTCACAGGGAATGGAATCCAAAGCAACCTCGGTCATATCAAACGTTCCTAAACTCACCCGATATACTTTGGGTTTTACAATCGCCTTATCAATGGCGCCTCCCTTAGTGGCGAGCCAGATAGTTGTTAGGTCATTATTAAGCGTATAGGCTGTCAAGGCGGAATCGCATTGAAATGCCTTTTCATATTTTTGGAGATCCGAAGCCAAGAGCCGTAATGAAGCGCCCTGAATAATCTCGCCGGATTTTTTGGTTTCTCCGGCGCATAGTATCATCTTTCGCCCCATACTAGCGGTAATAAGCTGAATCGGGTTTTTACCGATTTCCAAAGAAGTGGCCTTCCCGGAGATTATTGCCTCCGCTATTTCATTTTGTCCAAGCAAAAACAGTGGTTGTTCGGTTAAGGTTTCAGCTTGAACATTAAGGATGGAGAGCATTAAAATCACGATTAATAAAATAATAAAGTACTTTTTCATACACCGCACCTCTTTTTGACATATTGTACAATGATTATCTTTAATTCCATCCCGATCCGATTTTTTCCTGCAAAATTCCGGTAAATTTGCTAAAGAAACCTTAAGGCCTCGTGGATCTAGCTCGGGACTCGATGGCCTTCGTTGCCCCATTTGTATCTGCAACGCTTTACAAGATCTCAAATCATTTTTGTTAGATGTTAAAAAATATGATAAAATAGATTCAAATCAATTCCGGGAGTGATTCGCCATGGATGATAATAAAGCAACGGTATTACGTAAGCGTCAAATCTTCCACACATAGAAATTAGACATTTCTCATGAGATAATATTCTCCAAAAAAGAACAAAGGGGAAATTATCTTGCGTAAAACAAAACAACCGGAAGGCCGTCCGGTCTGGGAAAAAAAGTTTGAAGAATTTCAAGCCAGCGGAAAAACTCAAGCGGCTTGGTGTAAAGAAAAAAATATCAACCCGAACACCTTTAACTTTTGGT
>JAEWZY010000044.1 GCA_023394955.1 Bacillota bacterium | reverse complement strand
AATCCACTATACCAAATGAAGGGGTGTTTTTATATGATTTTTTGCCTTTTGTCAAATACTATTTAATTCGTGGTTTAGTTACAGTCTGTTATTGATTTTACTCAACTTTCGCTCTGCGAAAGTTGAGATAATAACAAATAGATTTTTTTACTAATCGCTAGTGGCAGGAAGGTTAAGCACTTAGAGGAAATACCTAAAAAATATGAGATTTAAGAAACCAATTTGGATTTTTTTAGTTATTAATATTATCACCGTTTTTTTGGAGGGACGCTTATGAAATATAAAAAAAAACTTCGATTCCTTTTATTAACAATCATCCTTCTCTCAATTGTTTTTCCTACGTTTAGTAGCGCCGCCGAGATTAACAATTTCAAACAAACATTATACCCTTATACCAAAACCGTTTTAAAGAACGGGTTAACCTTGATCGTCAAAGAGTCTCATGCTGCGCCGATTACCGCCATTGACGTTTGGGTGGGCGCCGGTTCCAAAAATGAACCTCCGGAACTTGCCGGGATCTCTCATTTTCTGGAACATATGCTTTTTAAAGGCACCCCAAGCCGTCCGGTTGGTCAGATCGCCAAGCAAATCGAAGGAGTCGGCGGATATTTAGGGGGGTCGACCACGCTTGACAAGACCCATTATTATATAGTTGTACCCAGCGAATATACCGATCTGGCTTTAGAGGTAGAAGCGGATGTCTTGAAAAACTCCAGCATCGACCCGGTTGAAATCGATAAGGAGCGGAAGGTGATTCTGGAGGAATGGCGTCTGAAACAAGATCAACCCCAAGGCATCCTTTATTGGAATTTTTACCCCGCTGTGTTTGCCGGAACTCCTTACGCCAATGACATTTTAGGCACTGCCGAGACCCTCAACCGGATCAACCGGGACCATCTCTTGGATTATTTCCACACCTATTATCAGCCTGAAAACATAGTCCTAACCGTTACCGGTGATGTTGACTCCGTTGCAGTCATCAACCGAGTCAAGGAGCTTTTGGGAGATTTTAAAAGTCAAAAACCACTCCCGTCTCAGACTTTAGTCACCCCACCCCAATTAAAACGGGCCAAACGAATTACCCTTAAAAAACCAGTTGACCAACAATATATTTTGGTCGGATTTCCCCTTCCTAAATTGACTGTTGAGGAAAGCGCCGCCTTCACGCTGTTAGATATAATTTTAGGAAACGGCCGTAGTTCCAGGTTCTATCAGGAATTACGCGAAACTAAAAAACTAGTAAGTTCAATTGGGACCTGGTTCAGCACTTATAATGAGATCGGGATGTTTGTGATATCGGCCCAAACCAAAGATCAGCCAATGTCTTTGGTAGAAAAGGAGATTAAATCCGTTATCGGACGTTTGCTTAAAACAGGGATCAGTAACGGGGAATTGGACCGGGCTAAAGCCATCCTCGAAAGTGAGCTCGCCTATGGGATGGAGAGTAACGCCAATATCGCCTCCTTTTTAGGAGTAAACGAACTCTACGGCGACCTGGACGATGTCCTTCAAGAACTAGACGCCATCTCCAAGACTACCGTTGAAGATATCCGTAATGTCGCCCGGAAATATCTTGATTTAAAAGCCTATGTGTTTGCTTCAGTCCAACCCGAGGAGGTTAAAGAATAATGTTAACCAAACTAAATAAAATCCATAGGTCCTTCGGACTAAAATTATTTTTAATCCTGCTCTTGACATTAGCGGTGTTGACAACCGGTTTTAATGAAAAATCGGCCTTGGCCGGTTCAGACCGGTCGGCGCCCGGAAACTATAGCGCTTCAGTGATTAAAAAAGTCTTCGCTAATGGCCTGACGTTATTGATCAAACCCAATCCTGCCAACGAGGTAGTGGCAGTCAATTTAATACTTAAAATGGGATTAAATTACGAACCTCTTGATAAATTAGGCGTTTCTTCCCTGACTCAACGGGTCCTAACTAAAGGGACAACTACCATGAACGCCACTAAAATTGCTGAAAAAACCGAGGCCACCGGCTCGTTTATTGGGGCTGGAATCGGCGCCGGCTCAGGTAACGTAACCCTCCGGACCACCGTATCCGGTTTAGAGAGTAGCCTCCCTATTTTTTTAGATCTGATCCAAAATCCATCCTTTCCTGTGGAAGAAGTTACGAAGGAGAAAGCAATCCGTCTGCAACAATTGGCTGGGGCAGATGACCAACCTACCAACATTGTCTTTAATAATTATTTCAAGCTTCTTTACGGCAGCCATCCTAACGGAGCCCTGCCGGAGGAGGTTGCCGAAACTACCGCTAGGTTAACCCGAGAAGACTTAATATCCTGGCATCGCAGAACCTATGTTCCGGAAAACATGATCGTTAGTGTGGTCGGAAAGGTTGAACCGGAAACGGTCATCGCTTCCTTCGCTCAAACCTTGGGTAAACTTCCCAAAGGATCCGAACCGCTCCAACTCTGGAGCCGAATTCCGGCTAAGGATCGCAACCTACTTTCTATAAAAGAAAAAAATACTGAAGGCCTTTTCATGGCGCTGGGCTATCCTGCCCCCGATTATCGAAGTAAAGACGCGCCGGTTATGGATGTATTGACGGAAATATTGGGGGGCGGGATGGGTTCCCGGCTCTTCAACGAACTCCGGAACAAACGAGGATTGGCCTATAGTGTTAACTCCGGTTACTGGAAAACGGAAGTTGGTTCTTCAATTTACGTCTTTATGGCTACCGCCCCTGAAAATTACCGCGCCGCCAAGGATGGCATCATCGCTGAGTTCGACAAGTTAATCAAGGAGCCGGTCCCAATCTCCGAATTAGAAACAGCCAAACGCTCTGTTAAAGGCCAATACCTAATGAGTCACGAGACCAACGCCGCTCAAGGTTCTTTCTTAGCCCGGCACGAATTTTTAGGTTTTGGATACAGTTATGACGACATTTATCCACAATTAGTCGAAGAAGTGACACCTGCCGATCTGCAGCGGGTGGCGAGTCAGTACTTTAAAAACTATTGTCTCAGCGTATTGACTCCTGTGGAACTTAAGGAATAATGTAAAACGTCCGGCTTTGCCGGGTAAAAGCGAGAGGATGAAAAAGGCGAGAAAGTGCAATTTAAAAACACGGCGCCGATGCCATACTAGCCTTGCGCGCCGTGTTTCTATCCACTATCTCGTCGATCATTACCATCCGGCGATGATCGCCTTAATTCGGTTACTCGATTAACAGATTCACTTTTCCTTGATAACCTTCAACTCAGCCGGGTGACCATTGATGTCCCACTTCTCAAAGGAAGCCTCCTGCTCCTGTTTCCGCTCGATGGCCACTGCCAAAATTTCGGATTGAATATAATCCCGGAAAGCTTCGATAGCGGCGGCCACTTCATCGTCGGCCCGATACTCCAGGCGGATCCGGTCGGTCAATTCAAACCCGGCGCCTTTCCTCATGTTCTGGACCTTGGAGACGATCTCCCGGGCCAAACCTTCCTCAATCAAATCTTTTGTCAAACGAATATCCAAAATCACATAACGGCCGCGATCCATTTCCACTGCAAACCCTTGTTTATCTTCCACCCGTATCTCAAGGTCGTCCTGGGTTAACGTCACTGAAGCGCCGTTTATCTCCAATGTGATAAACCCTTTTTCCCGTAAAGTCTTCACTAATGAAGCAGCGTCACCTTGAGCTAAAGCAGCGCCTATCCCTTGTAATAGCTTACCGTATTTAGGGCCGAGCACCGAAAAGTTTGGTTTCACTGTGTAAGAAACGTAATCATCCGGATTATCGATGTATTCTAATTCCTTGATGTTTAGCTCCTCTTTTACCAGTTCGATCATGGGATCCAATACCGGTTGGCAACTCCGGGCCACTTTGATCGCTGCCAACGGTTGTCTCACCTTAATCTGCACCTTATTTCGGGCCGCCCGGCCCAAGGATACCAGGTCGATTACTAGTCCCATGTGCGTTTCGAGATCGGTATCGATCAGGTTTTGGTCAGCCTCGGGATAGAGTTCCAAATGGACTGAGGCCTTGCCATTCTCAAGGCCCTGAATCAAGTTCCGGTAAATCTCATCCGCCAGGAAAGGCGCAAAGGGCGCGATCAGTTTGACAATGGTGACTAAGACCTCCCAGAGAGTCCGGTAAACCGCCTTTTTACTGGTATCCATCTCCGACGCCCAAAAACGGTCCCGGGAGCGGCGCACATACCAATTGGAAAGATCATCAATTACAAAAGCCTGAATCGTCCTGACCACCCTGGTCAAATCGTAAACCTTCATATCCTCACGGACCTGGGCGATAACCGTATTCAAACGTGAGAGGACCCAGCGGTCAATCTCCTCCCGCCCCGGGACCGGCACTTCATAAACGGCCGGTTCGGCGTGGTCGATATTGGCGTAAAGGGTAAAGAAGGAATAGACGTTTTGTAAGGTTCCGAAAAATTTGGCGGATACTTCTTTCAAACCGTCTTCATCGAAACGCGTCGGTGTCCAGGGCGGCGAGACAGCCATCAAATACCAACGAGTGGCGTCGGCGCCGTATTTCTCAATCAGTTTCCAGGGATCGACCGCATTGCCGCGGGATTTGGACATCTTCTGCCCATTTTTATCGAGGAGCAAATCATTGACCAACACATTCTTAAAGGTAGGTTGATCGAACAGGAAAGTCCCGATGGCAAGCAACGAATAGAACCAACCCCGGGTCTGATCAATGCCCTCACAAATGAAATCGGCCGGAAAGAGCCGGTGAAAATCATCTTTGTGTTCAAAAGGATAATGCCATTGGGCATAAGGCATTGAACCGGAATCAAACCAACAATCGATGACTTCCGAAGTCCGGGACATTCTCCCACCGCATTCGCAGGTAAGGTGGACCTCATCGATATAAGGCCGGTGCAGTTCAATGCTGGCCGGATCAATCTTTTCAATCGCCCGTTCGGCCAACTCTCCTCTGGAACCGATCGAAGTCAATTTGCCACATGATTCACAACGCCAGATATTTAAAGGAGTCCCCCAGTAACGATCCCGGGAGAGAGACCAGTCGATCAGGTTCTCCAACCAATTGCCGAAACGGCCTTTGCCCACATGTTCGGGGAACCAGTTAATCTTCTTGTTGTTGGCGATTAAGCGGTCTTTATATTTAGTTGTCGCAATATACCATGACTTGCGGGCGTAGTATAGCAAAGGCGTATCACAACGCCAACAATATGGATAGGAATGGGTCAACCGTTCCTTGCTAAATAGTTTGCCTTCCGCTTTCAAATAACGGGTGATATCGAGATCGGCCTCCCTAACAAACCTGCCTGCCCAGGGAGTCACTTCCGGCATGAACTTGCCTTCTTTGTCAACCGGCTGGACCACTGGAAGTTCATATTTCCTGCCCAATTGGTAGTCGTCCTCGCCGAAGGCCGGCGCGATATGAACGATTCCGGTGCCGTCCTCAGTGGAAACAAAGTCAGCCCCATAAACTTTAAAGGCGTTTTTGTTTTCCACTTTGACGAAAGGCAAAAGTTGCTCATATTCTATATCAACCAGAGCCTCACCCTTAATTTCCTCAATGATACTGGCTTCTTTGCCCAGCACGGTCTCGACCCGATCCCGTACCAAAAGATAGACCGCCGGATCATCCGGCCGCCGGGCCCGGACATAAGCGCAGGCTGGATTGACGGCCAAGGCTACATTAGAAGGGAGGGTCCAGGGGGTGGTGGTCCAGACGAGGAAATACTCGCTATCCTTACCTTTAACCTTCATCCGGAGATAAACCGAATCGATGGTTTCATCCTTATAGCCCAGTGAAACTTCGTGGGAGGCCAGGGGGGTCCCGCACCGGGAACAATAAGGCATGATCTTATGGCCTTCATAGATCAAACCTTCTTCAAAGTATCGCTTTAAAATCCACCAGACCGACTCAATATAGTTATTGTCCAGAGTAATATATGGATGGTCCATATCCAGCCAATAACCGATCCGTTCCGTCATCCGCCGCCATTCTTTCTCATAGGTAAATACGGACTCCCGGCACTTTTGATTAAAGGGCTCGATCCCATAGGCTTCAATCCCTTGCTTGGAGGAAAGCCCCAACTGTTTTTCGACCTCAATCTCCACCGGCAGCCCGTGAGTATCCCAACCGGCTTTTCGATTAACCTGAAACCCGAGCATGGTATGATAACGGCAGACGGTATCCTTTAAAGTACGGGCCAATACGTGATGGATCCCGGGTTTGCCGTTGGCAGTTGGCGGTCCTTCATAAAAGACGAACTGCGGCGCTCCTTCACGATCAGCAATGCTCCGCTCCGGAATTTTTTCAATCTGCCAATGCTTTAAAGTAGCTTCTTCCCTGGCATTGACGGGGGTTTTCGTGTCAACTTCCCAAAAATTACCCATCACAAATGCTCCTTTCAAATATTAAACAAACAAAAAACCCGTCCCTTCAAAAGGGACGGATCTTACACCCGCGGTACCACCCGGTTTAAAAGCAAAACTTGCTTTTCACTCTCGCTTCAGTAACGGTGAAGACCGGCATTTTCTACTTCTTATCATTAAGGTTCGAAACGCGACTCCGGGGTGATCTTCCCATTCCGCCTCAGCGCCGGCTCCCACCCCTCCCGGCTCGCTACCGCCTGTCGTCAATGGTACTCTTCCCCTTCTCAGTCATTCGGAAGATAAAGTTAGATTTATTATAATATAAGCGGAGGTGATCGTCAACGCCCGGTTTAAATTAGCTATCTAAGCGGCAATAAGTTTCTTAAATAAATGACGTTTTAACTATCGAAGAACCTAAAACGACTGAGCCATTGTTTTTCCGATATTGCCGATCCAGCGAGAGAAATGTTCCCAAAGATCATCCTCAGCAATTTCCAACGCAACCTGTTCGTGCGCAGGAACGCCGCCCTTAACCACCGGCATGGCTTCAACCCAGCGATAATCATTAGCATTGGCAGCCCTCATCCCTAATTCATTTAAAGCAATAGTTTGAATCCGATCAAAGGATTCCAAAGAAGCTATTTCCACCTTGGTCCGGCTAATTTCTTTTTCTAATATTTGGATTTGAGATTGGTATTTTATAATTTCTTGACTTTTAAAGATCACAAATACCTGCAGAAAAGAATTGAATGCTGCGAGAAATAAAAAAATTACTAAAATCTTAATAAACTGTACTATAATCTTGTTAAATATGCCTTCCGTAACAGGCAATTTTCAGGTGCTCCTTTGATTTAAGTCTTTAATTCCTTAGCTTTACAGCGACTTACCACATTCTACCTTTGATTTTACCACAAGGATCCCGAAACTGCAAGAAAAAAACGGGTTTTTAGATTTCTGATAAATACTTAATTCAATCATACGTTGCCTCGGATAAAAATTTTAATGTTCTTTTGAGTTTTTAATAGGAATTTCCCTGAATTTGAAGAACTTTACATGTAAATAAAAAATCGGGGGTGATTCCTGGATTCCCAGGTAAATCAAGATGAAAAAATATAAATTGTCGGTTTCCAAAAGAATCAGCCCAATTAGAAATTCTTGTGGGAATTTTAGTTGTCTTTCCGATTCAGTAAACCAAAGATGTTTTTTAGAAAATTTAGCCCGCTCAAAACAACAACTTTCCACTATTTTGGAAAATATTACGGATACTTTTTTCATATTAGACGATCAATGGCGATTTACATACATTAATCATAAAGCTGAACGCTTCTGGAAACAAAACAAGAATGAATTGCTCGCCAAAGTTATCTGGGAAGCTTTTCCTCATACCCTTAATTCCGACTATTATCAGCAATTTCAACAAGCGCGTGATAAATTTAACGCGGTTCATTTTGAAGCTTTCTGGCCAACCGTTAATCGTTGGATCGAAGTTCACGCCTATCCCTCCCCGGAAGGATTGTCGGTATATCTCCGGGATATCTCCGAACGAAAACTAATGGAAACTTCCCTAACCGCGGAACGCGAATTATTATTGGTCACCTTAAGGTCCATCGGCGACGGTGTAATTGCTACCGATAAAAACGGAAAAGTTATTTTAATCAACAAAACCGCCGAAAGATTATCAGGTTGGACTCAGAAAGAAGCTTTTGGAAAACCGTTGAATAAGATTTTTTATGTGATTAATGATGCTACCAGTCAGCCTTATGAAGACTTAGTCGCCAAAACAATCGTTCATAATGAAATCATTCGTCTAGACGCCGCAGTGTTAATCTCCAAGGACTTGAAAGAGATAAATATTAATAGTAATTGCGCTCCAATCAAAACATTATCCGGCGAAAATATCGGAGTGGTTATGGTATTTCAAGATATCACCGCCAAACTTAGAACAGATTCCGAACTGATCAAATCCGAAAAAATGGAGTCCTTAGGGATATTAGCCGGGGGCATCGCCCATGACTTTAATAATCTCTTAGCCGGAATTTTAGCCAATCTTCAACTCGCCCAGATCAAAATGGAACATGGTAATGATATCAAAAGATACTTGAAGGAAACCATTGATACCACTCGAAAGGCCAGTGAACTTACCAAGCAATTACTCACCTTCTCCAAAGGTGGCGCGCTTGTTAAGCAACCAGCCTCAATCGCGGATCTAATCAAAGATACGGTTAATTTCTGTTTGACCGGTTCCAATCTTAAAAGCATCTTTCAAATCGATGAGGATCTTAAAACAGTTGAAATTGACGCCGGCCAAATCAGCCAAGTGCTTAATAATATTATTATCAACGCTAAACAAGCAATGCCTAAGGGTGGGGTAATTGACGTCTACGCCAATAACGTCGTGATTGAAAACGATATCCGTTACAAACCCGGCCAATATGTAAAGCTAGTCATTAAAGACCATGGGACCGGAATCTCCAAGGAACATCTCTCCAAAATTTTCGACCCTTTTTTCACCACCAAACCTAACGGTTCCGGTTTGGGCTTAGCAACATCTTATTCAATCATTAAAAAACATGATGGTTATATTGAGGTGGAATCAACTGAAGGAGCCGGAGCTATCTTTTTTATTTATTTGCCGGTCAGTGATAATCAACCGGTTAACAACGACCCTAAAACAAAATTATCTCAAACCGGCCATGGCAAAGTCCTGCTGATGGATGATGAAGAAACAATCCGCAGAGTGGTTGGGGAAATGTTAACCTATTCCGGATATCAAGTGGTATCAGCTAGAGACGGCAGCGAGGCTGTTGATATTTATAAATCAGCCTTTGAAAACGGTCAACCCTTCGATGTTGTAATCATTGACCTGACAATCCCCGGCGGGATGGGAGGCCAAGAGGCCTTAGCGTGCCTTTTGACTATCAACTCGAAAATAAAAGCCATTGTTTCAAGTGGTTACGCCAATGACCCGATCATCGCCGATTATCAGAAATATGGCTTTGCCGGTGTAGTTATTAAACCTTATAAGTTTGATGAATTAAGTGCAATATTAGCTAAAGTATTGGTCGAATAATCGGTTTAAAAGAAACACTGCAGTCCATGTCAATAAAGATGAAAGACTGACAAAAAATTCTCCAAAATAACTACTATATATGTTGCAATAAGTTTTTTAACCACTCAGATGATTGCAACATATTTTCCTTGATTCATAAATTGAAATAAATACGATACTTTGCCCTTTTCCATCCATGGTTTAAGGATGGGGAAGCAGTAACAAAATTTATTTCAATTTATATAGTTAATTAAATCCAATAGAGGAGTTCCTGTTTGGGTGGCTAATATAACAATTGGATTTATCTGGTTTATATAATTTTTGGTGGGAGATTACTTATTAATGAGCGTTTTGGCATACCTCCGTCAATTTATGTATCCGCCCGAATTTCGGATTAGCCCAATGAAGCCATATGATGTAAACACCATCTTGAAAGTGGTCGCCAACTTACCGGACAAGGGAATATCCGCAACCTTCAGTCAAGAGTCAATTCGTTTTTTAAGCGACCTAAGTCTCAGCCTCTGGCGCTTGGAAAAAAGGATGATCAAACCCGGCGCCGATCAACCTTTGGATGAGATGTTCCACGCATACTCTTCTCTTACTTCCATCTGGAATATATTGATTCAAGCCGGGGTAACAGTTAGGGAACATACCGGTTTATTATATGAATCCGAGTTACCTTTAGTTGTTCTTGGATATCAAGAAATTTTAGGGGTATCGGAACCGAAAATTATTCAAACGATTAAGCCAACTGTTTATCTACACGGAAACCCCATCCAATACGGTGAAGTGATTGTGGGGCTTCCCCAACTCAAGGATGAATGAGATGAATCGAAAATACCAATCAAACCCTATTTATAATGAAACAATCGAATCTCTAGTCGAGGCCGACTCAGCCATTAGTTTGCTCGGTAGGTCCCTTTTACCCAAAGCGGCGGAATTGGCCCGCTCCGGAAAGTACTTGGAGGCGGAGTGTTTATTACAGCACTTGATTCAGGAGGGAAGTGAGCTACCGTCAGTCTTTGATCTACTGGCACGAATCAGAGCCCAACAAGGACGATTACTGGAAGCGCAATCATATTGGGCCGACGCCATCCGGCTCAGTTCCGCTAAGGAATTTTATCGGACCGCTTTAAAACGCATTGAGCGGTTACAAACCGGACCGCCTTGGCTGGGTCGAATTAGGCCGTTATCTATCGGATTGGGACTGTTAATCAGTTTCAGTTTGATCATCGCAGTAATTCTTCCCTTTTTCGGGAAGCTTAAAGCGTCGGCCAGTACTATTGTTAGTCGTAACGCGTCTACTACAACTTTGATCTCCCCTGCTAAAAGTCCTCCTCAAGTGGACATCCGTATTCCAGGAGTACGGATTAACACCAAAGATGATCAAGTTATCCTCATCTTTGAAACCGGCCTGTTTTTACACCAAGCCGAACTGCGGCCGGAAATCAAAGCCACATTAGATTTATTAGCGAACCAATTACAACCATATATCGGCAAAATTCAGGCGAATATCGAGGGTCACACCGACGATCTTCCGATCTCAAACGGCTGGATTTACCGGGATAATGTTTCATTAGGATTACAACGGGCAGTAACGGTCATCGACTATTTAAGATTAAAAGGGCAATTACCGGCAAAAATGTTTAAAGCCAGCAGCGTAGGAGAATTATATTCTCTTTACCCCAACGATACCCTTGGCAACCAATTACGCAATCGAACCGTAGTGATTAGGATTACCGCGCTTAAAGAGGATTAACTTGCCGGAACCGTTCAAGTCATCTTTGAATTCCTGGAAATTTTAGAATCTGTGTAATCGGCTAATTCCAATTATAATTAACCCGCTTGATTACTCAAGCGGGTTTCGCTTTAGGCCATTTTATTTTTTCACTGCTTCTTTTAAAGCTTTACCGGCTCGGAATACCGGAACCTTGCGGGCCGGGATGTTGATTGGTTTACCGTTTTGAGGGTTACGGCCTTTACGTGCTTCTCTTTTTCTAACTTCAAAACTACCAAAACCAACTAAAGTAACTTTGTCTCCTTTGGCTAATGCGCCGCTGATCGCTGCTACAACTGCATCAACTGCTTTTCCGGAATCTTTCTTGGTTAACTTGGTTTTTGCGGCAACTTTGTCGATAAGTTCAGTCTTCGTCAAAAATATCGCCTCCTTAAATTTTGTCGGTATTTTTTAATAATTACCTTTGAAAAATTATAGATCACCGACAAATTTATATTCGGAAGTTTGGTAATTAAACTTTATACTGTTAATTAAGGTTTTTAAGTTTTTTCAATATAAATCTACTCGATATTTAAGGTAGATTATAACGGCTTTCATGTTACACCCATTATAAGGTGTTATAAAAGATCATATTTGTTAATAAAATTAATTAATTATAATCTCAGTCTATTATTTACCTTTATTCTCTTCCTCACTGCATTGATCAATCATAGCTTGGGCCTTTTGTTTATAATCCTCCAAGGAACCGCTATATCCCTTGAAATCATCCTCGGAAATGTTTTTTAAAAAAATAATTAACAACTCTTTGGCCTCAGAGTAATTCTTATTTAAAAAATGAATCTGACCCAGCGAATAGTAAGAGATATAATACTGGGGAAATTTGATCAGATTCGTTTCCAAGGTCTCGATCGCCAATTCAACCAATTGGTTTTGATAATAGGCGAAGCTTAACTCCTGATAAAGAAGGGGATCTTCTCCATAATACTGTGAAATATCGTTGATCACTTCTTTTAACCTTTGGATGTCTCCCGTTTCCGCATAAGCATATTTTAATTCATTTAAAATGAATCGATAAGCCGGATTAATTCCCCTTCCTTTCTCCAAATAGGCAATGGCATTTATAAAGTCATTCCCCTCAATATAAGCATAACCGATTTCATAATACAACCGGACATTTTGGGGATTCATTTTTATAGCTTTACCCAGGAGTTGAATGGCTTTTTTTGATTTACCCGTTTCAATGGCGTCATAAGCCTCTTTAAACAGTTGCTTTTCTTTTTCAAATTTGAAAACAGTAGTGGTAGTATCAATAATATTTATCTGTTTGATCTTTTCGTCTGCGGAAGAGAATTCGAGAGCGGATTGGAATTCGATCCCCGCTTGACCGGACTCCCCTATCCGGTAATAAATCAACCCACTGTAAAGATACGCTTCAGGGGCTTGTAAGTCAACTTGCTTTGCCTGGTCTAATATTTCCAAAGCCTTTTGCGGATTTTGCTCCAGTTCTAACTGGGCATTTTGAAGCAAAGCATCGTATTCATTGCCGGATTGTTCCGCAATCCGCTCCGCTTCAACTTTTTTATTGAGCAAAAACCGGTCCTCCGAATCGATTCCGGTAAACGTAACTTGCCATTGCTGCCGATTATCAGTGACCCCGGTTATAATATAGGTCCCATCACGATATGCCAATTCAAGTTCGTTCAAATTGGGCAGATCATACATAGTACATTCTTGAGGTTGGTACTTTTGGTAAACCGGACCGATTAATTTTACAGCCAAATCGCGAAATTTAGTTTTATCGATAGTGTAAAGCCTTCCGGCAGTATTGGAATTAGGCCCTTGGAGATGGATACAATCTTGATAGGGAATAACGACCATTCCGGTTTCGTGAGATAATTCAATCATCCTTTGGAGGCCGACGTCATCAAACTGATTTCGAGCTTCAGATATTGTAGCGTCGATCCCCATACCGATGGTATGTAAGTCAAGTTTACCCGAAGGCCCATCCTGAATTCCAAAACATAATCCCTCAAAGACTCGGACATATTTTCCGCTCTTAGCATTGAAGTTGAAGAGCAACACATTGGGAAACTCACGGTAGGGAGGATCAATGGCTACAGCGCAAACATTATGGTTTGGTCCGCATATTTTAAGAATTGAATATTCTACTTTTTCTTGCAAAGATATTATCATGGCGTCAAGCTCGGCCTTGACCGCTTCAGGGTCGATGGGAGCCGGTTCAGCTTTGGCTACCGGGACACGAAATGATGAAAAAGCCAAAACCAACATGAATAAAGTCGTTAAAAAACGCTTCATTTAATAACCTCCGGGCTGAATAATATTTTACCGGCGCCATCCATTGCAAAGATAATCGAAGATTTATAATGCAAATTGATTATTCGCTAGTTTCTTAATAAACTCCTTTAACAGCAGGTTTTATATTGTTCAAGTAAGTCTTCCGCCTAACCCAATCTTTTTATCCGGGCTTCCAAATCCGGATGGCCCACCAACCACTTGAAGACCCGGCCGAAACTTACCGGGGCCGCTATTCCCGTTAGGGCTTGGGCCATCCTTTCACCGCCTCCAAGCCTAAGAGCGGCCAACCGGTCCGCTTCAAACTCCTGAAACCGGGCGAATAGATTATATACGAGTACAGCCACAACCCAGTATAAACCATGAATCAGCAACGGCAGATCCGGAAACTTTTCCATCAAAGAGGAGCCTAAAAAAATGAGTCCCAGGATCATAATGGCCCTCAGCTCCAAGTGATGCTTTTTAAAATGAGCGCATTCGTGTCCGACAATCATCCTTAGGTCAGCGGGGTTTAAGGAATTAACCAAAGTTTCGGTTAGATAAATATTTTTCCTAAAAATCCCGGTGGCAAAAGCATTGACAACCCTTTCCAATTGCCAGATACGAACCTTTTTTACTTTGACTTTAAACTCGCCGGCCACCGCCCTGACTAACCGTTCCACTTCCGGTCCGGCCGGGACCATCTTCAAACTTCTCGCCAATAACGCCAATAGTTGCAATCCGACCAACAGGGCTAGCAAACCGAATTCCAAAAACCAAGGATATCT
Organism: Bacillota bacterium; assembly: GCA_023394955.1. Lineage (GTDB taxonomy): Bacteria > Bacillota > UBA4882 > UBA8346 > UBA8346 > JAAYHS01. Next base: position 7,598 of record JAEWZY010000044.1, on the reverse strand, counting down.
TGAAAGCCAGTTTTCAGGTATCAATGGTAGATAATAATAATCAAGTCTGGCGACTATCAAGATATTAATGATGAATAACCAAAAATACCCGTATTGCATCAAATAAGAACCGAATCCGGGACTAATCCCTTTAGTTTTCCGGTCCATCAAGTAGTTTAAAAAGAGCACCCCGACAAGATACGAGACTAGAAAGGCGAAATTGATCAGATCCCCCAGTAGATATGCAAAAAACAACTTCCGCATTTGAGCTAATCCTAACCAAAGGGGCCATCTTAGCTCAAAAAAAATAAAACCGGTTATCAGTATAACATTAACCGTCCGGAAGACCATCATCATCCGGAATCGTTTTTCCTGAAACATAGCTACCCGGGGTTTAGGGGCCAACCAAACCATAACCCCCAACAAACCCAAGGATAACAAGAGATAGCTAAATTTAAAGGTTAAGATCACTCCGGTGTTATTCAAATTAATTCACCTATTTGCAGATTCCACCGTATTCTTCATCAACATCGCGATGGTCATCGGGCCGACTCCACCCGGCACCGGGGTAATCCACCCCGCCACCTGCGCTACCGAATCAAACTGAACGTCCCCGACCAACTTACCGGCCGTATTCCGGTTCATTCCGACATCGATCACTACCGACCCCGGCTTCACCATCTCCCCGGTAATCAGTTCCGCTTTTCCTACCGCCACCACCAAAATATCGGCCCTCCGGCAGACTTCTCCCAAATCCTTAGTGCGAGAATGGCAAACCGTCACCGTTCCATGTTCTCTGAGTAACAGAATCGCCTGGGGCTTTCCTACTATATTACTTCTGCCGACCACTACACATTCCTTACCGGCTGGGTTAATTCCGGTCTCCTTGATCAATTCCATCACTCCAGCCGGTGTACAAGAAAGGAAACCGGGCAGCCCAATCAGCATTCGTCCCACACTCATCGGATGGAACCCATCCACATCCTTGGCGGGAGAGATCCGATCCAAGATCAATTGTTCGTTCAAATGCCCCGGCAAGGGCAGTTGCACCAAGATTCCATGGATCTTCGGGTCGTAATTTAAACGGTCCACCAGACCCAATAATTCCGTCTCAGCGGCGGACTCCGCCAAAGCGTATTCCTCTGAATAAATACCAAGTTCGGCGCATTTTTTCTTTTTACTATTTACGTAAACCCTGGAAGCTGGATTGTCCCCGACAATTATTACAGCTAACCCCGGCTGTTTCCCGGCAGCGCTCAAACTGTCCACCTTTACTTTTAATTCCTCACAAATTCTCGCCGCCACTGCTTTGCCATCGATTATTTTTGCCACCATTATTACCACTCCTGTTAATTTTTAAAACAGCTCCAACTGCTTCCCCTTAGTCTGCTTGGTCCATTCGATCTTCTCCAAAACTTCCGGCGGCAGCATCTTTAAGAACCGGGAGACTTCCACCCGGGTCATCTCTCCCGATTTAAACCTGAATTGAGAATTGACCAGATATAACAGGCGCTCCGCCCTGGTCATTCCCACATAAAAAAGGCGTTGCTCCTCGGCGATTGTCTCCGGGTCATCCTCGGCGCCATAAGGGGTTAGCCCTTCCTCGACCCCGACGATGAATACTGCCGGAAACTCCAAACCTTTAGCCGCATGCAAAGTCGATAAGGTGATCATCTCCGTACCGGTAGATTTATTACCGCGCCGGGTCAAGTCCGCCTCCTGGGCCAAGGGTAAGAAGCGTAACATTTCTTCGATCTTTCCGTAATTTTCGCTTAACCTCTTCAACTGCTCCAACTCAAGTTCAAGACCGGCATCCATCCGTATCATCCAGTCCTCAATAACCTCAACGCTTTTTCTTCCTAATTGCTCACGGTAGTATCCGGCCACTCCCAAAAATTGCTCCAGTTTTATAGCAAACTCCGGCGGGAGTTCTCCGGCGAGAGACAGTCCCGGCCGGGAACCAGTTTCTTTGTTTTGGGACTCCTCCAACCGGCGTATGATCTCTGTTACTTCCTCGCCCCTCAAATTCCAGCGGGGATAACGCAAAGCCGACCGGAGCCAAAAAAGGTCCGCCGGATCACACAGATAGCGGAAGAAGGTTAAAAACTCCTTTACCGGCGAGGCTTCCAAGGTTAAATTGGAACCGCTTACCCGGTAGGGAAGTCCGGCTGCGGTCAAAGCCGTTTCCAAACTCTCCGCCTGCCGTCCGGTACGGTAAAGAATCGCGATCTCACTTAAGGAAAACGCCTCTTCCAACACCGGCCCCTTTTTCCTTTTTGGCCCGTGGGCTGAAATCATGGTCGAACCGCCCAATAACTGAATAATCTGATCCGCCACTGCCTGAGCGGTCCCCTTTTCACTAGGGGTCTCATACCAGATGATTTTGGGTTCGCTTTGTCCATTGGTTTTCTTTTGATCGATCTGCCGGTCCTCTTTTGGGATTAACGTATTGGCCGCTTTAATCACCGTGGCTGATGAACGGAAGTTATGCGTCAATCTATAAGAAACAGTCTCGGAAAAATCCTGCTTTAGTAGGTTGAAAAAATAACTATTAGAACCACGGAAACCATAGATCGACTGGTTCGGATCGCCAATTATCATTAAACTCCGGCAATCCCGGGCCCATAATTTAACCAACCGGTATTGGATGAGATTTAAATCCTGAAATTCATCAACCAATAGATGGCGAAATTGTCGTTTCAACGGCTTGAGCCAATCCGGGTCTTCCTCCCATAGCTCGACCATTTTAGGGATGAGATCGTCAAAGTCCCATCTCCGATAGTGACGGAGTTTTTCTTGATAGGCTTGGTATAACTCAACCGCCCCCGGAGGAATGTTCGGGTCCTCCTCCCATAAATATTTATTCTTTAAAAGAGTTAGCGCCAGCGAAGCCTCACGGGTCCGGAGCGGAATCCGCTGTTCTCTTAGGGTCTCCTCAATCAAAGACTTGGCGCCAATGTCATCCAAGAGTTTCATGTCTCTAGATTCCGGATCGCGTTGCAAAAGCTTCCATCCCAAACTGTGAAAAGTCCCCAAATTAAGCCGGTTCAACCTGCGATCCCCAGCCATTAATTTGGCTAGCCGGGATTTGATCTCATTGGCCGCCCGGTTGGTAAAGGTCACAGCAGTGATCTCCGTCGGATCCACCCCTTCTTCCCGTATCAGGTGAATGATCCGTTCCGCCAGTGTTTTGGTTTTACCAGTTCCCGGGCCGGCGCTGACTGAGATTATTCGTTGGCTGGATTTTACGATTTCGGCCTGTTCCTCAGTTAAACCGGAATGAAATGAGTCACTGGGGGAAACTTTGAGAAGGCTTTTGGCCTCGCTGACCACTTCCGCGGCGGCCTGTTTTAATGCAGTCCTTCGTTGGGCGGTTGGCTCCCTCGTTTCTTCAAACAGAACGGCCTGTCCTAAGAGAGCTTGACGGTCATCTTCCCGCAGCAGGGATACTACCCCATAAGCGCCGTCATATCCCGGCTTGACCTCGACTTCCCCCAAACGGAGCCGCCGGATAGCCTCAGCCACTAGAGGCCCTGCCTCCCTCATTATGGAGTCAATCTCGGTCTCTCTTAAGACGGTTAGCTCAGGCCCGAATTTATGTAGCAACTCATGATATGCTTGAGTCACTTTACGCGAACTCTTCCCCATCTGAAAAGCGGAGCCGATTACTTCAGCCAGCGGGACCAGGCTTTGGTAAGGTTTAGCCCCTTCCGGTCGGTAATCTTCAGGCCGGTCAGCCAAGGCGGCCACCCTATGTAAAACTCCGACAGTGACTTTACGGCCGCATACTGGGCAAACCCCTTCTTTGGCGATGGTTTCCTCCGGTTTCCAGGCGACTTCACAATTACGGTGCCCGTCATAGTGATACTTTCCTTCTTCGGGAAAAAACTCAATGGTGCCTCTAAATCCATCGGTCTTATTTTCCAATGCTCTTTTGACTCCATTGTAGGAAAACTCCCCCTTGAAAAGATTTGCCTCTCTGGCCAGGTTTTGAGGATTATGCGCATCCGAGTTGGAGACGAGGGTAAAACGATCTAGGGCGGACCAACGCCAGTTCATAGCCGGATCCGAGGAGAGTCCGGTCTCCAGAACATGAATATATTGGGTCAGATCTTCGTAACATTCTCGAATATCATCAAAGCCGGAGTTCGACCCAAAGACTGAAAAATGCGGCGTCCAGATATGGGCCGGTATAAAGATAACTTCCGGGCATTCTTCTAAGATCAGACTAAAAAGATCATGGCTGTCCATACCCAAGATTGGCCGGCCGTCGGAGCGGATATTCATCCCCAAATCCGCCAGCCGATCACTGATTCGTCCGGCAACTTCCAGGGAAGGCAGGATGATTAGATGGTGGACCTTACGGACCCGTCCGTTCTTCTTGTAAATGGTGCTCAACTCACCGCTGACCACGAACTTGGCCTCCGGTTGGTCCGGAAGCTCCGGCGCCGGAGCTTCTTTTAACTTATAAAAACCCGGTTCCGCAGGGATTAGGGCTTCACTCAACTCCTGACGCCAGCCGGGATGGGTAAAGTCACCCGTCCCTAACAGGGAAATTCCTTTCAGCCCGGCCCAGCGGCCCAAGCTATGAGGGTTTGATTCCTTGCTGGTCGCCATTGAAAAATGGGAATGAATATGGAAATCAGCTACCCAAGTCAAATAAACCACTCCTAAACTATTGTCCTTGCGAATCAAAAACTTCGCTAATTAAATTATTTAACGGCTTTTTTATTATCTCATAGTTTTTCCTCACTCGCTAGGAATCTCCTGCCAACTCGGTTACTATATATGTTGCGTTGCATATGTTGCACTAAGTTTTTTGACCACTCGGATTAGTGCAATATAAAAATAGGAAATGGTTATTTTACCCGGTTTGACCTTATTCGGACTACTATAGTATACTTGATATAAAAAAAATTTTTACTGGGTTTAATAATTTCATTCTTCGACTTTTAAGTTACGAAGGGAGTATCGGGACCAATGGTTAGGCTTAACAATACCGAACCGTATGCCAAAAAACTTCGTTTAGTTATTGTAGATGACGAACCTTCCATCCGCTCCGGCCCGGTTGATTTATTCCCCTGGAACTCATTGGGATATAAGGTATTGAAGTTCCTGGAGAACCCATCTCTTGTTAATTCCATTAAAAAAACTTTTCAAAAATCTAAAATGAATTATGACGAATACCTTACTTATAAGCACGTGGCACAACATCTCCAGGCTTTTGTCAAAAGCGCGGATTATATTGATTCCTCTATGTCTACCTCCCTAACGCTCAAGGATTATACCTGACCAGCAATGCCAATATTTATTCTTATTTCAAAACACCCGATCAAAACTGGTTGCCTATTTGCGAGGCCGCTTCATCCCGTTTTATTCGCCGAAATGCGCATTTATACGCCACGCTGCCGGATTCCACCGATTATTTAACCGTAATCGAAAAGTCGGGTGATCGGATTCTAGTCGCGATTAACATCAAAGTGTCTCATTTTAAAAAGGTATTGGGCAATTTAAATTTAGCGACGGCCCAAACAATTTTAATTACCAATCAAGAGAACGAACTTCTACTACCCAGCGGCGAATCGGCGGATGGAAAAGAACAACTAGAACAGATTATTAAAACCGCGCCTAATCGAAACTAGAAAGTTCCACGCTATTTCGCTGGAACTTTCCGCGTTGCAATACCAGATTAACCCGCACTTTCTCTCCAATACGTTACAAACTATCGACTTTGAAATTATGCGCCTCACCAACGGGCCTAGCAAAGTCAATCAAATGATTGAACAACTCTCCGAATTTCTACAATACTCGTTGCGCTCCCCTAAACAGGAAGTCTCCATCACCGAAGAAATCGAAGCCACCAAAATCTATATCAACCTGATGCAAGAACGCTACCCCAACCGGTTTGAAGTAAAATGGGAAATTGACAACACCATACTTTCCTTGCCGATTCCCAAACTGATCCTACAACCGATGATCGAAAACAGCATTCAGCATTGCATGCGGATCTCGTAAAGACCGGGCCTGTTGCAAATTCGCATTTATCAGGAAGGCGGCACACTGTTCATCTCACTAAGCGACAACGGACCCGGTGTTTCTCCGGAACGCCTCCAGGAAATCCGGTACTCCCTCTCTCATTTCGAGGGGTTTAATCAAAAACATATTGGATTACAAAACATCTTCCGCCGTCTCCAATTACGATCTAAAATGAAATGCCGGATTCAACTGGAAAGTGTCCCTAATAACGGATTTACCGTAACGCTACTCATCCCAATCGCCGAGATTTATGATCTCCGCCAACAACAGACGGTCTCCAATAACGCTTAATCTTCTTTCCTCACAAGAATGCGGTAATCTTCGCCCAGACCTTTTCATTGACCGGAATGCCTTGGGCGAGATTCCGGGCCCTGATTTCGTTAGCGAGTTGGCCGGCATAAATAATACGCTCGGTTTTTGAATCCGGCTTGGAGGAGAGCAAGTCCGCGATTGCGTCCTCGACAAGGCCGTCGACAACTTCTTTAGGGGCAATTTTATGAAAATTAATCGCTATAAACACCTGAGAGACGCCATGCTCGTCCCCTTTCAACCTGCCGATAGCCGCGGTAGTATTACCCAGTGACATACATCCGGCGAAAAGATCCATCACAAAGGAAAGGGCCGCTCCTTTCCAGTAACCGGTAGGCAAGATCCGACTCGACCGCAAGACCGCCGCCGGATCCCGGGTCAAATTGCCCTCATCATCAAAACCGGCGTCAATCGGCATTTGTCCCCCCTCTAACTGCGCCAGTTCTAAAGCGCCATAGGAGAACTGGGACATAGCCATATCAACGATGACATCTCCCTCATCCCGGGGAAAGGCCATTACCAATGGATTATTGCCAATCCGGGAATCTACCGCTCCCCAGGTAGGCATATTCGGGATCGTATTAGTGAAACAGATCCCGGCCATCCCCCGGGCGCAGGCTTGATAACCGTAAGTAGCCGCCCGCATCCAATGATTGGTGTTTCCCAAGGCAACCAAGGCGATGCCGTGTCTTTCCGCCAAAGCAATGGCCCGGTCCATGCAGAACCAGGCATTGATAATGCCCAAGCCCAATTGGCCGTCGTAGTTTTCCAAAGCGCCAAATCCGTTAACCGGCGCCGGCTTTACATCCACCCGGACAATCCCTTCATCGATGTTGCGAATCAAGCGGGGAAACCGGTTGATACCGTGGGTGTAAGTTCCTTCCAACGAATTACGCGCCATTTCGTAAGAAACCTTATCCGCATGCTCCGGAAGGCACTTACGGGTCAGCAAAACCCGCTCCATTGTATTTTTAACTTCTTCAAATTGTAATCGCATCATTTTTCATCCTCCATCCCACGCATAAATTCTACGAAACTCTCCATTTGATCTTCGAAAGAGACCCCATTATATCCTGCCGCGCTTTTCTCCCATTCCAAACTGAAAAACCCGTCGTATCCTTGACTAAGGAGGCGCCTCACAATCCGCCTTACCGGAATAATCCCTTCCCCGATGCGGCTATACACCCGCCCCTCCGCTACTGTGGCAGTCACATCTTTAACGTGAATATGATAAATCCGGTTTCCAATTAAATCCCAGGTTTTTTTGATTGGTT
>JAEWZY010000008.1 GCA_023394955.1 Bacillota bacterium | reverse complement strand
CGGTTGTTCATGAAATATTGGCTTTCTTTTTTATCTATATTTTATTATTTGTTTTGGGAGGAATGGTGCTTGCTGCAACCGGTTTGGATTTGGTCTCCGCATTCAGTGCTTCCGTGGCTGCATTAAGCAATATTGGTCCCGGCCTTGCCAGAGTTGGGCCGTTAAGTAATTACAGTTTTTTGAACCCGGTGGCTAAATGGACCATGAGTTTCTTAATGCTAGCGGGGAGGTTGGAGATTTTTACTATTCTGGTCATGTTTTCGCGGAGTTTTTGGAAACGTTAGCTACAACATGCTAGTCCCTCATTTTTATGAAGCGTCAACATGATTAGCGCATCTTGAAAGTAAAGCCCGGTCTAATATTTACCGATATCGATATCAGGTTTGCTAGTTCTAAAAGGATGTTAAGATAACCTAAGATTAAAGGGGACATAATTTATGGGCAGGAATACGAAAACTATTACTATTTTAATCGCTGATGATGATCCGGATGATCGGTTATTGATTAAGGAATCCCTGGAAGAAGCAAGGTTGGGCAACCCCCTTCATTTTGTAGAAGACGGCGTGGAGCTCATCGATTATCTCCAACGAAAGAGCCAATATGTGGACTTGAAGGGAGAACCATTGCCGGGTTTGATTTTATTAGATTTAAATATGCCCCGAAAAAGTGGGATTGAAGCTTTGCAAGAAATTAAAGCCGATCAAGAATTGCGCCAAATCCCGGTAGTAATCTTTACAACTTCCAAAGCTGAGGAGGATATCATCCGCACCTATAGTCTCGGAGTCAACTCCTTTATCAGTAAACCCGTTAGTTTTCAAGCCTTCACTGAAGTAATCCAAACATTAACCAAGTATTGGTTTGAAATTGTCGAGCTTCCCCATAGATGACTCATAATTAAAGATAGAATCAGGTGACCGTTAAATGGAAAATATGGTTTTATCCAAAAAGCGTCCTACAATCGGCTTGTTTTTCCGTTCTTTTTGGCGGACCAATATAAACCGCTGGGATGGCTCTCTCAAAGCGGCCCAAGATTTAGATGTCAATCTCATTACCTATATTGGCGGAATGCTTAATTGTTCCAACGGTTACGAAAGTCAGGGTAATGTTTTATATAAAATGGTGGATCGGGATAAAATCGACGCCTTAATTATCTGGCCTTTAACCCTTGGGATGTATGCCTATCAAGAAGAAATAGAAGCTTTTATAAAGCAATATCGGCCAATTCCCATCGTTTTCGGGGAGGGAGGATATAGTGGCATTCCAACGGTTAAACAATTCGATTATCAAGGGATCCGCGATCTTATTATTCACTTAACGCAAATACATAATATCAGGCGAATAGCATTTCTTAGAGGGCCCGAAAATAATACGGCTGCTGAAAAAAGATATCAAGCCTATCAAGAGGTCTCGTCCGAACTAGGTTTACCACTGGACTTAATGTTGGTGAGCACCCCAGTTAACTGGTCGGAAGGAACTAAGGCTATTAAAGAGTTACTTGATAATAGAAAATTAAAACCGGGGATTGATTTTAAGGCTATTATTGCCGCCAATTCTACGATGATGCTTAAGGCGATTGAACTTCTGGAAGAAAGGGGAAGCAAGGTTCCGGAGGACCTTGCGGTTGCCGGATTTGATGACTCGGATGAGTCCAGAATAATTACTCCCCCGCTTACCGTAGCTTGTTGCAATTTTCAGGAGCTAGGCAGGAGAACGGTTGAGATTGTAGTAGATATGTTAAACGGCAATCCCGTTCCCGAGGAAACTCTGATACCGGCGAAGTTAATTGTCCGTCAATCATGCGGCTGTTACTCGCAAGCGTTGGAACAAAACCTAATAGAAAGTCCGGATACGGATCGACAATCTTTTTCAAAACAAAAAGCATTAAAGGATACTATCATCGGGGAACTGATTAAGTCCGGAGTAGAGTCCCAAAAAGCGGTTAAGTGGGCGGAAGAACTGGTGAAAGGATTTAGTTTTGAACTCGAAAATAATGGCGGTGGCGGGAGGTTTATTAAAACTATAAGTCAATTGATGGGACAAATCGATATTATTTTCGGTGAAGAGCATTATATCCATTGGCAGAATATCCTCACAGAAATGCAGAACAGCATCACTGTTGATTCCGGTAATTACCATATCATCAGTAGGGTAAATAGGGTTTTACACCAATCCCGAATAATTATCAATGAAATAAGCCAGCAAAAACTGGTAGAAAAAGGATTTCAAACTAAATTTAAATTTGACATATTACAAGAGATTGGGGCCTCACTAATCACTACCTTTAACCTGGATGAGATTAAAAATGTAATGTTTAGAGGCCTACCTCGCCTGGGTATTCCTGCTTGTTATCTCTCGTTATATGAAAAACCCGAAGAACCTATCGGATGGTCTCGATTAATTTGGGCTTTTAACCAAGATGGTCTAATTGATATCCCTGAGGATGGCATTAGATTCCCCTCAAGCTCGCTCTTGCCGGAAGGCATTCTGCCGGAGGAAAAACGTTATTCGATAGTAGTTGAACCGCTTTATTTTGAAGAAGAACAAATCGGCTTCGTGATTTTCGAATGTGGCCCGGATGACGGCGCAACTTATACCGTATTAAAAACGATGCTCAGCAACGCCATCCGGGGCGCTAATATCCTCCAAAAGCAAAAACAAATCGAGGAGGATTTGAAGAGGAAAGCCGATGAACTGGCCCGCTCCAACGCTGAATTGGAGCAATTCGCTTATATTGTCTCCCATGACCTTCAGGAACCACTCCGAAAAATTCTGGCCTTTGGTGATCGCTTTAAAAAAGTGTGCCCGGTAAACCTTGATGAGCAAGTATTGGATTATTTAGGGCGGATGCAAAGCGCTGCTAGTAGGATGCAAGGGTTGATTAACGACTTACTTTCATATTCTAGGATTACTACTAAAGCCCGAACCTTTGAAAAGGTCCAACTGACTGAGATTGGCCGCGAAGTGTTGTCGGATTTGGAACCCCGAATTCTGCAGAATAATGCCCGGGTTGAAATTGGTGATTTACCGGTGATTGACGCGGATCCGATACAAATGCGGCAGTTATTTCAAAACTTGTTGGTTAATGCCTTGAAATTTCACCGCCAGGATACTACTCCGATTGTTAGGGTGTATGCAGTCCTTAAGGGTAAGTCGGTGGAGATTGTTTTCGAGGATAACGGCATCGGTATTGGTGAAGAGTATCAAGAACGGATCTTCGGTGTTTTTGAAAGGTTACACGGGCGTAATGATTACGAAGGTTCCGGAATCGGACTGGCAATCTGCAAAAAAATTGCGGATCGTCATGCTGGAAAAATTAGAATTCTAAGTGAGGTTGGAAAAGGATCAAAGTTCATAGTAGAACTGCCTAGAGAGCACTGGTGATTAGCATAGGGGTTTATTATCGATTATAGGCTTTGATAAACGGTTTTTCATAGAGAGTAATTGGCCTTTGAGCGGCTTGAAAACCTCGTTTTAAGTTTTCGCGGATGCAATCCGGCCTGAACTCCAGCATATTACTTCCGCTCAGCGGCGCTTCGGGCGCGATGATTCGAATCGGGACTCGCCTCTGTCCGGGTCGACAATGGTAGCTTTGATTGATGGCATTGGCAAGCTGTAAATCATTGGCGCTGATTTCATTGGACATTATATCCAAAGCGCGCAAGATGGTTCGTAATGCCCCTCGATGCTTGGTGGCGGCTAAAATCGGATTCAGGTTTTCATTAATTGGAAAGGTAAGGATGACTACAATTTCATCGGGCCGCTCCCGGAATACCGCCCCTAAAGGGGTAACATCCCTCAAACCACCGTCGTACCAGTGTTTATCGTTGATTTTCACCGCTGGAAAGAACAGGGGAATGCTGGCGCTGGCCATAATATAAGATAAGAAATCTTGTTTGTATTGGGGCGAACGATTGTCTACGTAAAGAAGCTCTCCGGTTTCCTCAGCGACGGTGGCGATTTTTAAGAGTCTGGCGGCATTAGTAAAGAGGCGTTCCGGATCAACCCACTTCCGGATCATTGCGTTTAGACCAGTCGGATTAAAAAGGGAGTCTTTAAAAAGCAGACCGAACAACCCGAATAATTTTTTACGATAAATTGAGTGTGATCCCTTGATCCCAGTCCAAAGTTTTTTAAGAAGTTCCGTTTGTTCGCGGAGCTCGCGGTAATTTCGGGATTGAGCAAGAATGCCGGCGTTTAAGGCGCCAACGCTAGTTCCTAGGTATATATCGAAATCGAGTCCGGGCTCACCAACTAAAAAATCAACCGCTCCGACTTGGAAAGCCCCCTTGGAGCCACCACCCGCTAAGACCAATGCTCTTTTCACTCGAACCACCCCCGGCAGACCAATTACACCATTTTTCTTTAGTTTATTACGGTTTTGATAGTTTTGTCACTAGCCAGAGGCAGGTTGGTATTTTCTATATAAATGAAGGAAAGTTGAGAAAGAAAAAGAATTCAATAGATAAATTTTGCGGCGATAACATGAAAAAGGGGAACAACCAAAAATGCAAATAATAAGGCCAAAAGTATTAATCCCGGAGCAACAACTGGATAAAGCGGTTATTACAAAATTAGAACGTTACGCCAGAGTCTGTTATAAGTCGGAAGATAGCGCAGGAGCGTTTAGCGACCCAAATTTTTTAAAGAACTTGATTAATAGAGGCCATGAATCAGTGATTGAACATGAAAAAATTACGGTACTGTTTATCACCGACCGGGGTGTCTCGCATGAATTAGTCCGGCACCGGGTTGGTAGTTATAGTCAGGAATCCACCAGGTATTGTAATTATAGTAAGGGGAAATACGGTTCCGAAATCACCGTGATCGAGCCCTTCTTTTTTATTGGAAAAGGGGTTTATCAAACATGGGAAACTGCTTGCCGAAATGCAGAACAAAGCTACTTGAAGTTAATTGACAGTAGTTGCACTGCCCAGGAAGCCCGAGCAGTTCTGCCTAATTCTTTAAAAACAGAAGTGGTGGTCACTTATAATTTCCGGGAATGGCGGCATTTTTTTCGGCTGCGGGCTGCGGCTGCGTCCCATCCGCAAATGAAGCAAATCACGATTCCTTTGTTACTAAAGTTCCGTGAGCAACTGGGAATTTTCTTTGATGATCTGGAATATGACCGTTCTTTCCCAGCCGAGCACTATGCGGAGGTCGTCTTAACCAACGAATTGTTTAGTTAAGTAATTTTTTCGATCCGAAGCTCTAAAGGGTCCTGCCGCCACATATCATCTACCAGGAGTCCACGAAGACGGAGGGATCAGAATGCGCGCCAGCGAGTTTGATGGGAAGGAAGTAATCGAAATCAATACCGGAGAACGTTTGGGCGTGATTCAAAAGAGCGAGCTATTGTTAAATACGGATACCGGAATGGTTGAGGCATTGATCTTTATAAAACACGGATGGGGCGGGAGAGAAAAAGAATCGCGCACTGTTCCCTGGCGGCAAATCCGCAAGATTAGCAATGATCTGGTCATCTTCGAAGACCAACGGTGACTGGGGATATATTCGGCGGTTAACAGGCCAAAATTAATCCTTGACAGAACAATGGATTTATAGGAAAATGATATGGAAGTTAAGCGCGATTATAAAAACGCCGATATAAACTTCACTTTTTTTATATTTGGTCAATATTAATACTTCATACATTTTGGGGTAGAGTAGAGGCGCGGATCATAATAGTAACTCCGTAGAGGCCGGCCAGGCTAATGAGACGGAATGAAAGGATGATTCGCCGAAGTCGGAGCAGGCCAACTTTCGGCTGGTACTGAGATTAATAGTCTTAGTACTGTCACCCACCGGGTGAAGAGCTAGCTTACCACCGACGTATTGAGTCTGGACAGGATTCAGGTTGGTTGGAGCCAACCTTTTTTTGTTATTATTTAAATAGGTTGCGGGTTAAATGTCCCGCGTTATGCGATGATCTTAGGTCAAGCGGTTCTGAAGGCCAGAAACGTTATTTTATACGTTTGGAGTTGGGTTAGCGGAAAGATTTACAATGCCAGTATATATTCTTCAATAATAACATTTTTTCAGTCTAATGTTTAACGCGCGCTGATGAGAACAGGAGTGGTTTAGTTGGGTCAAATCGAGGTTCTAGTTTCAGGGGCTTGTGGTAGGATGGGGAGTGAAGTTGTTAGAGCGGTATCACAAGATAATGGGCTAAAGCTTGTTGCCGCTGTAGATAAAGTGAATATTGGCAGGGATATTGGGGAAATCGCCGGTTTAGAAAGATCCGGGATCAGCGTTAAGAGCGAATTAGCCCAAGCGATTAACGAGAATAAGCCGGAAGTGATGGTGGATTTTACAACACCGACGATGGTGATGGAGAACATCAGGACTGGACTGAAAGCCGGAGTCCATGTGGTAGTAGGAACTACCGGATTTTCAACGGAGGACCTTCAAGAAATTAAAATTCTTTGCAGTGATTATAAGGTTAATGCTTTGGTAGCCCCAAACTTTGCTATTGGAGCATTGTTAATGATGCGTTGCGCTGCTATTTCGGCCAAGTATTTTTCAGAAGTAGAGATTATCGAATTACATCATGACCGGAAATTGGACGCGCCCTCCGGCACATCAATCAAGACCGCGGAAATGATAATGGAAAGCCGGATCAATGCAGGACATCCCGATATTGGGGAAGAAAAAATCAAAGGTGTCCGTGGCGGCGAAATGGGCGGCATTAGAGTTCATAGTATTAGGCTGCCGGGATTAATTGCCCACCAAGAGGTAATTTTTGGCGGCGAAGGACAGACTTTGACCATCCGGCATGATTCTTTGAGCCGGGAGTCATTTATGCCCGGCGTGATCTTGGGCATTAAAAAGGTGATCGAAAGACCGGGCTTGACTTACGGTTTAGATCATTTTCTATTTGAGGATTGATTAAAGGAATTATGCATTAGACGGAAGAATTAAGGTAAACATTTTCAAGCTATTTGCGTTTTTTCATTCACGGGCTTAAGGGCTAAACGTTGGTCATTCAGATATATGCTTCACCTCCGATTCCAACCCGGAATATACTACATTATCCTATGCTTTTAGCATGGAAGGAGGAGAATCATATTGGAGCGAGCTTACCCTTACCAGGTTACGGTAGTTGGAGGAGATGCCCGCCAGATTGAGGTTGCCCGTGCGCTGAGCGCTCTCTATAAAAAGGTCGGTATCTTTGGCCATCCGCCTCTAAACCTGCCGGATTCGGTGGATTTAGTACCTGATCTGCCGCGAGCGTTAACGGATTCTAAAATAACCATCCTCCCAATTAGCGGCATGGACGATCACGGATTGGTCCGGAGTTATCAAGCCGATGAATTCATCGACTTTGGAAGTTGCTTTCAGGCTTTGACCGAAAAAGCGTTGCTCGTTACCGGCCAGTTACCTTCGAAATGGCGGCAAATTGCCGCTGAAATGCGAATCGATGTCCTGCGGTACGCAGATGATGATGAAATAGCTATTTTGAACTCAATTCCCACCGCTGAAGGAGCGGCGCAACTTGCCATGGAGGAACTGCCAATCACGATTCATGGCAGTACGGTAGTAGTAATCGGTTTCGGCAGGGTAGGAATGACCACCGCCAGAGTCTTCAAATCTTTGGGCGCCCGGGTAATAGTTTCCGCTAGACGGGAGGCTTTGATAGCCCGGGGGATAGAGTTAAGTTTAGATCCGGTTTTACAGCGGGATTTAGTAACGGTTTTACCTTCGGCTGATATCATTATCAATACTGTTCCCGCCCGGGTGTTAGGTGGAGAGGAATTAGCCGGGGTCCGACCGGAGGCATTAATCATTGATTTGGCTTCGCCGCCGGGTGGGACCGATTTTGAAGAAGCCAAAAGACTAAATCTGAAAGCAATTTTAGCTCCCGGCTTACCCGGTAAAGTTGCTCCTAAGACAGCAGGCAAAATACTGGCATCGGCCATCCCCAAATTAATTGCGAATTTTATGAATGGGGGTGGTTCGAAATGAGGTTTAAAGATCTTAAGATTGGTTTTGCTGTCACCGGTTCTCATTGTACAATCGCCGAAGCATTACCGATGATGCGGCTTCTGAAGGACGAAGGAGCCCGGGTGATACCCATTTTATCTCAAGCGGTTGTTACTAATGATACACGGTACGGAACGGTTGAAGAACTACTGGGAAAAATCGACGCTATTACCGGGGAAAAACCATTATTGACGCTGGTAGATGTTGAACCAATCGGGCCTAAAAAAATGTTTGACCTTGTTGTGGTAGCGCCATGTACCGGCAATACCTTGGCTAAATTGGCCTCGGGGGTAACCGACAGCAGTGTTTTATTGGCTTGCAAAGCTGAACTGCGCAATAATCGCCCGGTAGTAATCGCGATCTCTACTAATGATGGGCTAAGCGCTAACGCCAAGAATTTAGGGACGCTGCTTAACCGGAAAAATGTCTTTTTTGTGCCCTTTGGCCAAGATGCGCCGGAAACTAAAGAAGCTTCCTTGATCGCCAAGATGAGTCTGTTGCCGGAGACCATTTTGGAAGCGCTTCAAAACCGTCAAATTCAACCGTTATTGATCACTTATAACTGAAGGCGGGGGTTTTTCAGTTTAGTTTTACCAGGTCTGAAGTGAATAAATTAATTTGCTTCCGGTTTTTGGGATTTGGCTACTGGCTTTAAAAGCAATAACTAACGCCAATAGCCAAAACCAATCGCCTGAGTTTATGTAATACTTTAAATAAAGTTATTGGACAACTCGATACTCGGATAATTGGGGGTCTAACCATGCATATCATCGTTCAAAAATTCGGAGGAACATCAGTTGCAAAACCGGAAGGCAGGGAACAGGTAGTTAAAAAAGTCCGGGAAGCCATTGACCAGGGCAATAGAGTGGTAGTAGTGGTTTCGGCAATGGGCCGGGCCGGAGATCCATATGCCACCGATACTTTAATCGGGCTGGCCCGAGGCGTCCAGAAGTATGTTAAGCCTAGAGAATTGGATTTACTGATGTCTTGCGGCGAGAATATTTCTACAGTTGTTATGGTACAAACCCTAAAGGTCCATGGGATTGAGGCCCAAGCTTTTACCGGGGGGCAGGCCGGAATCATTACCGACCACAACTTCAATAATGCCAGAATTATTGAGATTAAACCCGATAACCTCATCCGTTGCCTTGGAGAAGGGAAAGTCGCGGTGGTCGCCGGGTTTCAGGGGATAACATCCGATGGGGAAATGACTACATTAGGGCGAGGAGGCAGTGATACTACGGGGGCTGCTTTAGGAGTGGCTCTAAAAGCCGATGTGGTAGAAATCTATACCGACGTCGACGGAGTAATGACTGCCGATCCCCGCCTCGTCCCTCAAGCCAAGCCGTTGACGGAGATGACTTATAATGAAGTCTGTGAAATGGCTCATTTGGGAGCGAAGGTAGTGCACCCGAGAGCTGTTGAGATCGCAATGGAAGGCCGGGTGTCACTGCGAATCAGATCCACTTTCTCCGATAACTTGGGTACACTAATCAGTGACGGAAATAACATCGCTCAGGTGGAGATTCGCAGTGATAAGGTTGTTACCGGATTGGCCCATATCTCGGAGATGGCTCTGGTCAAAATACAATCGAATGAAGATATGAATAAAAACGGGCAAGTGTTGGAAGTCTTTCAACTAATGGCTAAAGTCGGCATTAGTGTGGATATGATTCAGGTGTCTCCTAACCAAATCGGCTTTATCCTCAAAGAAGATTATTCGGACCGGGCCAGCGAGGTTTTAGCCGGTCAAAGTCTCCGGATATCAGCTGAAAAAGGTTTTGCCAAAGTAGCAATTGTTGGTTCAGGTATGCGGGGAGTCCCCGGAGTAATGGCCCGAATGGTTAAAGGTTTACAACGGGCGGGGATCTCCATCTATCATTCTACCGATTCTCATACTAATATCGCTTGCCTGGTGAAACGGGAAGAAATGTGCAATGCTTTACAAGCTTTGCACGATGAATTTGAGTTGGCATAGAAAGGGGAGGATTGTGGTGGTGAAATTCGGTAAAGTATTGACGGCAATGGTAACACCTTTTAATGGAAACTTGGAAGTTGATTATCAAAAAACCCAAGAGCTGGTAGTCCGGTTAATTGAATCAGGTTCTGACGGGGTGGTTGTTTGCGGTACAACCGGTGAATCACCGACTTTGTCTAAGCAGGAAAAGTTAAATCTTTTCCGGGCGGTGGTTGAAGCGATCGGGGGTAAGGGGACGGTAATCGCAGGGACCGGTTCCTATAATACAGCCGAAAGCGTTGAGTTAACCAAGGAGGCTGAAAAAACCGGAGTTGACGGGCTTTTATTAGTGGCGCCTTACTACAATAAACCTTCTCAAGAAGGATTGTACCGGCACTTCAAAGAGATTGCCGGGTCCACTTCCTTGCCGGCGATTGTTTATAATATTCCCGGCCGGACCGGAGTCAATATTAATGTCGATACCATGGTAAGGTTATCGGAGATTGAAAACGTGGCCGGAGTTAAGGAATCTTCCGGAAACCTGGCCCAAGTAAGCGAAATTTTTGAAAAGACGCCTTCTGATTTTTTGATTTATAGCGGAGACGATGCTTTTACCCTGCCTATATTGAGTGTGGGCGGGGTGGGTATTATTAGTGTGGCCGGACATATTGCCGGACGTAAGATCAACGAGATGGTAACCGCTTATGAACAGGGCGGAGTTAGTAAAGCAGCGGAAATTAACGCTAGTTTGGGGCCGCTTTTTAGGGCTTTGTTTATCAATACTAATCCGATTATGGTTAAAACCGCCTGTAATCTGGTGGGGCTAAAGGTTGGCGGCCTACGCCTTCCGTTAGTGGAAGCGTCCGAAAGAGAGACCGAGGTCATACGGGAAGCGCTCAAGAATTTAGGCCTATTATAAATCGGTATTTCAGGGCCTTTTTACTCTAAAACATATCAAAACGACTTACGTTAGCCGAATATTATGATATAATTAATTTGTTTATTATTCTGACATATTGGGAGTGATGATCTTGCCGGGCGACTATAAAGACGCTGCTTTAGCTCAGGAAGGAAAGCGCCGGATCGAATGGGCTGACGCTAGTATGCCGGTATTAGCCTCGATTCGGAATATATGGGAAAAAGAGAAACCTCTTAAAGGATTAAAGATCGGAGCTTGTTTACATGTTACTACCGAAACCGCTAACTTGATGCGGGCTTTAAAAGCGGGTGGAGCGGAGGTAGCGCTTTGCGCTTCCAATCCGTTATCGACCCAAGACCCGGTTGCCGCCGCTTTGAACTTGGACTACGGTATTTCAACCTATGCTATCCGGGGTGAGGACGAAGAAATATACTATCGCCATATTAATCAGGCGCTTGATATTAAACCTCAGATTACTATGGATGATGGTGCGGATCTCGTTAATACCCTCCACACTAAACGGCCTGAATTAATTCCTGATGTGATCGGAGGGACCGAGGAAACCACTACCGGAGTAATCCGGTTAAAGGCCATGGAAAAGCAAGGGATATTAAAGTATCCGATCATCGCTGTTAATGACGCTTTAACCAAGCATATGTTTGACAACCGTTACGGCACCGGCCAATCAACCATTGACGGTATCTTGCGGGCTACTAATTTTCTGATCGCCGGGGCCGCCTTTGTGGTCGCTGGGTACGGTTGGTGCGGCAGAGGGCTAGCCATGAGGGCGAGAGGCGCTGGGGCCAATGTGGTGGTAACTGAGATTGATCCTTTAAAAGGATTGGAAGCGGTGATGGACGGGTTCCGGGTGATGGATATGGATGAAGCAGCCCGGATCGGCGATATTTTTGTAACCGTTACCGGTAATATCAATGTCATTGACGAACGGCATTTTAAAGCGATGAAGGATGGGGCCATAGTTTGTAATTCCGGCCACTTTGACGTGGAGATCAATATACCGGTCTTAGAGAAACTTTCCAAAGAAAAGCATCAAGCCCGGGAGAATGTGGAAGAATTCATTTTAAACGACGGTCGCCGGATTAGATTATTAGCCGAGGGCCGCTTGGTCAATTTGGCCTCGGCCGAGGGGCATCCGGCGGTAGTAATGGATATGAGCTTTGCTAATCAGGCGTTAGCTGCGGAATATATGTATAAGAATGCTAAAAAATTAGAAAAGAAAGTGTACCCGGTCCCGGAAGCAATCGATCAAGATATTGCCCGGATGAAATTGACCAGTATGAATGTGAAACTAGAGAAATTAACTCCGGAACAAGTAAAGTACTTGGCCAGTTACGACATGGGGACCTGATGAACACAGATACCACAGATAACGCAGATGCCGCTGATAAAGGGGATTGGGTAAAGGCCGTTGATTTGGGGTACCTGGAACTAAGATGAATATCACGTTTATGCGCTGATTGGTTGACGACAAAGGCCACTTTTACAGTGGTCTTTGTTCTTCGCTTTACTTTTCTTTTTCCCTGTATATGTTATAATTATTACATACGAACATGATACACAGGTGAAATAATATGAACTTACGATATCAACGGCTGGTCTTCTCGATCGTCACTCTCACCTTTTGGATGCCCACCTACTTTTACGCACAAGTTCTCCCGGCCTATGTCAAACATCTTGGCGGATCCATGTCAATGATCGGCTTGGTCAGCGGAGCTTATGGATTGACCCAAGCCCTCTTTAGGATTCCCACCGGAGTTCTAGCCGATAGTTTCGGCCGTAAGAAACCGTTTGTGGTTTTAGGTGTTTTAGCCGGGATCATTTCAAATCTGCTTTTCATTTGGGCCGGTTCACCTATAGCTCTATTTTGGGCCCGCGCCTTGGCCGGGGTTTCCGCAGCCACCTGGGTCGCTTTGACTGTCTTAATCGCCACTTATTTTCCTCAAGATAAAGTCACTCCAACTATGGGCCTATTATTTGCCGTTTCCAATGTAGGACAGTTAATCGCATCCTTATCGGGAGCATTCTTAGCGGAGCTATGGGGGTGGAACGCGCCTTTTGCAGCTGCTTTGATTACGGGGTTCTTAGGATTGTTTGCTTTGATGTTAATGGGAAATGAAACCAAGGCTCCTCCCCGAAGATTCAATTGGCATAATTTAATAGCCATCAGTCTCCATCCTTGGGTAGCCTTGGCTTCCGCATTAGGGATTTTATTGCAGTATGGTTCTTGGGCATTAATCAGTTTCAGCCCGGTTTTTGCGGTAGCTTTGGGGGCGAGTAAAGGGGACTTGGGAATTCTTTCTCTCTTCGGGATGGTTCCGACGATCTTCGGCTCCTTTTTACTGGGTAAATTACTCCAATTAATCAAACGGGATTATCTGCTCTTATTTGGTTTTCTATGCGTAGCCGTTGGTCTCTTGTTTTTGCCCGTTACTAAAAACTTTTGGGTTTTATCCTTACTGACCGCCTGTGGCGGACTGGGAAGAGGAATTGTGCTCCCGGCTTTAATGGGGATGTGCCAAAAAGGTGTCGATGACTCCATGAAAACAACTGCGATGGGGGTTTTTCAGGCCGTTTATGCGTTGGGAATGTTTTTGGGGCCGACAGTTTCCGGAATTATCAGCGATGGTTTCGGGGTGGTCTTTACATTTGCGATGACAAGTATATTAATGGTGGGAAGCGGGTTGTTAAGTTTGGCGACAACCAGGAAGAGCAGCAGCTAAGATTATTCAACAAATAATATGATATAAAAAGAAAGAACCTCTCGACTTTCATCCGCTGAGAGGTTCTTAAATTTCTTAAATATATATATTTAGGCCCAAATTAAGCTTTGTTTTTTCATCGCTTTCGATTAAAATAGAGTTCCACCTAAAATAATAAAGAATGAAGGAGGCGCATTATGCCGGCGGAAGATCATAAAGCTTATTACGGAGAAAAGAACCACTTGAAGTATACCCTCGATTATGTCGAGAAAATCCTGGAAAGTTCGACCGGTAAAAAAAGTCACGTGGACAAGGAAGTTAACCGGTTTCGGAGAATTGTCAATTCCGAAGGCAGCCAGGAATTCATCGATCTGATGGTTAATGCCGCCCTTCAAAGCAGCTTAGAGCTGAAGTTAAGGAACCTGGAGGAAGCCCAGGATAAACCGTACTTTGCTAGAATTGACTTTTGGGAAACTGGCAAACCGGCCCTTGAGAAGCTGTATATCGGTAAAATGTGCCTGGCGCGGGAGGAAGACCAAGAGTTGATCATCGTCGATTGGCGGGCGCCTGTAGCCGATTTATATTATGAGGAAAGATTGGGGCCAGCCAAATATTTCTGCCCCGAGGGAGAGATCGATGGGGAATTGTCTTTAAAACGCCAATTTACTATTGAAGCGGGGGTTCTCAAGGAGATCTTCGATATCGATATTACTACCAACGACCAATTTCTCCAAGTCCATTTAGGGGCCAGCGCCGATAACCGGCTTAAGGAGATTGTAGCCACAATCCAGGCGGAGCAAAACCGGATTATCCGGGCGGACCTTAAAACCCCCTTAATCATTCAAGGAGTGGCCGGGAGCGGGAAGACCACCATTGCGCTCCATCGGATCGCTTATCTGATTTATAATTATGAAGGTTCATTCAAACCGGAGAACTTTATGATCATCGCTCCCAACCGTTTTTTTCTCAACTATATTTCCGAAGTCTTGCCGGAGTTGGGTGTAGAGCGGGTCAGGCAGACAACGTTTGAGGAGTTCGCTTTGGAACTAATCGGCGAGAAAATCAAGGTCCGGGACCCCAACTACCGGCTAACGGATTTTCTAAATCGGGGTAATACTCCCGGGGAACAGGTTGAAATGGAACAAGAAAAGCGAATGATCGCTTTTAAGTCTTCAATGGAATTTAAAGAGATTCTTGATGAGTATATGATTAGGATCGAAGGGACCTTAATTCCGGAGGGGGATTTTCGGATTGGAAATTGGGTGCTCTATACTCATCAGGAAATATTGGATATGTTTTTCAGGGATTATAGATCCTGGCCGGTATTAAAACGTTTCCAGGAGTTGAAGAAGCATTTTAATAAAAGGCTGAAAGACCGGAAAGATGGTTATCTCCATAAATTGCAAACAAAATGCAATTTACAGATCGAACGTTTGAAATTAACCATGCCTGATTCGGAGAAAAGACAAAAATTGATTATTGAGGCGATTGATAGTAAGAATGAACGGATTAAAGAAGTAGAGCGGTTTATTAAAGTAGGCGCTAAAGAGTATTTTAAAAAGATAACCGGGTTAAGCCCGGCGAAATACTACCGGGATTTACTTACCGACCCGGCGCTCTTGACTGAACTTGCCAAAGATCGGGCTGAACCGGGGCTCTTAGAACTCCTCCGCCGGGAGACCCTGGCCAACTTGAACTCGGGCCAAATCGAGCCGGAGGACCTAGCGCCCTTGGTCTATCTCAAATTTTGTTTTTATGGGTTAGCGGAACGGATCCCGGTCAAACATATTGTCATCGACGAAGCCCAGGATTTCAGTGTCTTCCAACTCTATGCCGTCAAGAGAATCATCAAAGACAGCTCTTTCACGATCTTCGGCGATCTAAGCCAAGGAATTCATTCCTACCGGGGCTTAACCGATTGGCAATTATTGCGCCGGGAGGTTTTTGCAGATGAAGCCGGCGGATT
Source organism: Bacillota bacterium (assembly GCA_023394955.1). GTDB lineage: Bacteria > Bacillota > UBA4882 > UBA8346 > UBA8346 > JAAYHS01. Next base: position 24,687 of record JAEWZY010000008.1, on the reverse strand, counting down.
TCTGACCCTGGAACAAAGTTACCGGACTACCGTGGAGATTATGGAGGCCGCTAACGGGGTCATCAACCGGATTAACGAGGGCCAATTAGTATTGGCCAAACCAGTGGTCCGCCATGGGGAGCAGGTCCGAGTCATTAAGAAAGATAGTATTCAGCAAATTGTCAAAGGGATCGAGCGGGAAATCACCGCAGCAAGAAACGCGGGGTATCAATCAATCGCTGTTATCTGTAAGACAATTGCGGAATGTGAAAGCTTTGCCCAATATTTTAAGGCCATGGACCCTCCGGTGATTATGACCGGAAAAGAGACCGAGTACCGGAGCGGGCTGGTGATGCTCCCGTCATACTTGGCTAAGGGCTTGGAATTTGACGTGGTCATCATCGCCAATGCCGCCAGCCGCAACTACCAGGAGAATGAACTAGATACCAAACTGCTTTATGTGATCATGACCCGGCCTCTACATAAGCTTATCATTTACTATACCGGGGAATTAACACCGTTATTAATTGAAGAACCTTTAGGTAACCGGAAGGGGGCTCCTTATTGATACGTTGATTGCGATTTCGACACCACTTTAACGCAGGTGGTCTTTTTTTACCTTTTGGACTTACCTATCCACTTTAAAAAACCACATTATACATGGGACTTTAGACTGGATAGTCCCTCAGCCGCGAGTAAAAAGGAGTGAATATTTTGTCGGCAAATAAAGCGTGTCGAGTGATTTTCTATTTATCCCCCCTGGATCTCTTCAGGGATTACTTCACTAGGTTTAACAAAGAATAAGAATAAAAGTCCTAGTAAAATTGTAACTCCCGCCGTACTGAAAAATATGGGAGGCTTGGTCAATTTTTCGGCAAACCCGAATAAAGGCGGTCCAATGGCAACCCCAAAGAAGCGCACCGTCCCATAGAGACAGGTGATGATGCCCCGTTCCGTTTTAGGGGCGGAAGAAGTAATCAGGGTATTTAGCGATGGCAATACCGCTCCGGTCCCTAGCCCTAAAATAGATGCCGATATTGTAAACCACAAAACATTGTGGCAGGGACAAAAAATAATTAAACCGGCAGCCACCAGAAATAATCCGATAACTGCGCCCCATTTCAGGATTTTGGTCATCATTTTTTGCATAATCGTTCCTAAAACAAATGCGGTAATCGCCATCACCAAAACCGGTACCGCCAAGATCAAACCGCGGGTAAAAACATTAATTTTAAATTGTTTTTCCAGAATGTCCGAGTAAAAGCTCAACATGCCGAACAATGAGAATAATACTAACAGACCACTAGAAAAGGCGATTACCAAAGGGAGCCACTTTTCCTTGAAGATTTTCTTCAAGTTGGTCAGGTATTGGGGGATGGGTTGGACATTTTGTTGGAGCTTTTGGACATCTTCCTTCACTAAAAATAGGATTAAAAAGGCGATCGGAATCGCCAATATCCCATAGACGAAAAATGGAGTATACCAAGAGATCAAAGCCAAGGCGGCGCCGGCCAAGGGGCTGATTACTTTTCCAATACCATTGGAGGCCTCCAGGTAACCTAATATTTTTGAACGTTCGCTCGATTGAATTAGGTCCCCGGCCAAAGCCATACTTAATTGGTAGGTCCCTCCAGCCCCTATTCCTTGGATTACCCTGGCCCCGATAATCCAAGGGAAAGCATTTTCCTTAAAAGCGACGGCGAAAAAACCCGCCAGCAACCCTCCGGCCCCATAAATAAGGAGCGCCGGGAACATGATCTTTTTCCGCCCCACCCGGTCGGAGAGCATTCCGGCGAAGGGAATTACAAGTCCCGCAGGGATTGAAAAAACGGTGATCATCAAACCGACTTTAACCACATCCACATGGAGTTCTTTCTGAATACTCGGTAACACCGGAATTAACATTGAGTTCCCCAAGACCATGATGAAAGGGACCAAGCAAAGGATGATGATGGTAATATTCAGTTTCTTGTCCAAACTAAATCCTCCATATTAATGATTGGGATGCAATATATGTGGCTATTGGCCGTTAGCTGTTGGTTTTAAAGCCCAAAAATCAGAATCCCAAAGCTCCGAAATTTTAAATTAGCTTATCCAAGATAAACAGTTTTTAAAAAAGATCTTGCCGCTGTAATTCTTTGTTGGGTGAGGCTAGACTATTTATATCCCAAAGTGGGGAAAAGGCTGTAAAAAAACTGGAATTTTGTTTAAGGAACTTTCTAGCTTGGAATACGTTATATAAAACGACTATTATCTTCCTGCCCAATAAGGGCTATTAGATAAAAGCTGTTAGATAAAGTTTAAAGTTATCTCGGGTAGTAAGCCCACTCGCCCAGCCTCAATCGTGGAACTAAAATTTATAAGCTGTATTAAATTCAAACTAGGTATAAAAGATAAATGGATTTTAGACGAAGATATAATGATTATTATGATAAATTTAAAATAGATTCGTCTTAAAAATACTTGATATGGAGAAAACCATGTCTATCAAGATTGATCGTAAAGTCATTATTCATCTTATTTTGATCGGGATCATCTTAACGGTAGTTTTTTTAATCACTCTTGATCTTCAGAAGGTTGACTATAACCCGGATCGAGTTTCGCCAGTTCACCATGGTTATGATCATCTCCTGAATGATCTAGGAAATTAACGTGACGTTTATTTTTAGAAAGACATAAACCGCAAAGGTTTGATACACTTGTTCCGCGAACATCCGAAACTTATGCTTCCCCCCGACGATACAATTATCTGGCGTTATAATACCTTTACCGAGTTCCTGGCGATGTTGGCCGAAGGTTCGCTTTTCTTTTGCCGCTTGGACCAACTTCACGATCAATGGGAAGGGGTTTATCCCGAAGGAATGTTGGATTGGTGGGCCGGAAATCTGGATGACGGCGCCTCTTTTCATGAAGAGACCTCCAGCTTGAAAAGAATGTTGATTGAAAAAGTAATCCCATCTCACTTTATTAACTCCTGGTATATCAGTGAGTTTGAATCGGACGCCATGTGGCGGCTTTATGGGCATAAGTCCGAAGGAGTAGCCGTCAAATCGACGCTTGGAAAGTTAAAACGAGTCCTTCAAAAGGGGCCGGAAGAGATTTACCTCGGTAAAGTGGAATATATAGACTATAACCATTGGGCTCCACCGCCAACCCCTACGGAGCGGGAAGCCTTATTTCCCGTCGAACCGTTTTTTTGGAAACGGTGGGGTTTTCAACATGAAAATGAATTAAGGACCCTCTTAAAACAGGATTACTCGGATGAAGCTCAAAAAGGGATCAATGTCGAAGTGGACTTAAACGTTCTGCTTGACTCGGTCTATCTGTTTCCCGATTCCCAGGATTGGTTTTATAAGCTTACCCGGACTTTGATGGATAAATTCGGTTTTACCGATCTGGAGCTTAAAAGATCTTCCTTGGGAGAAAGGCCGTGGAAATAGAATTGGAAAAACCGGCAGGAATACTTAACGAAAGGCGCGAAAACCTGGAAAGAAGGATGTTAAATTGTAGTCTATTGGAGGGACAATTTTCAGATGACGGATGAACAATCAATAGGAGCAAAGATTACAGTGTTCATCGCCGGGGATTCTACTGCCTGTGATTATGGACAGTCCCGGGCGCCCCAGGCCGGATGGGGACAGATGATCGGCCGGTTCTTTGATCAGGACCATGTCGCCATCGATAACCGGGCCATCTCCGGCCGGAGTTCGATGAGCTTTATCAACGAAGGCGCATTGGCTAAGATTTTAGCCGAAATTAAAAGCGGCGATTACCTGTTAATCCAATTCGGCCATAATGACGCCAAAAAAGAAGATCCGACCCGTTATTCGGCTCCCGATACCTATCGAACTTATCTCTCTCAATATGTGAATGGGGCGCGGCAGGCGGGCGCCAGTCCAGTCTTGATCACGCCGGTGCACCGGAGAAGTTTTGAGAAGGGCCGGTTGGTTTCGACTCATGGCCCTTATCCGGAGGCGGTGATCGCTTTGGCTAAAGCGGCGAATCTGCCGTTAATCGATTTAACCGAACGAAGCCGGGTGTTATTCGAGGAACTCGGGGAGGAAAAGACCAAAGAACTTTTTCTTTGGTTGGAACCGGGAGCGAGCGTTAATTATCCGGAGGGGGTCCAAGACGATACTCATTTTTCGGAGCGGGGCGCTGCGGAGATTGCCGAATTAATCGTCCGGGGAATCAAAGAATTAGATCTGCCGCTGGCTAAATACATAAGGTTGTAGAGTTCGTTCCGGGTCACGCGTTATGCGAGTGAGTCGCACAGGTTTTTGGGGTTTGGCAGCTATCAGAGATTTCCGGAGGTTGTGGCGGCCGGGGGGTTATAACCATGCAAAAATGAGTATCCCGGAGATACTTTCAAGCGGTAGGAGACGGGAGTTAGAAGTGACGGTAATTCCTCACACTCCATAATTCACCCGGTATTAAGTTAACTTGGCAGCGGCTATTTCTTCCTGGGGCGGCGCGCTTTTTTGCCCGACTTTTTGAAGAATTCGGCCATCTCCGCGGCAACTACGTTCAATCCCGGGACTTTATCCTTATTTTGCTTGACCGCCGCGTAAATATCCAAAGTTCCATTTAGGGTGTCGCTGTTGATGGCCATTAGGGTTTCGCTAACACTCTCGTTAAGTTCGTTGATTTCGTTATCGATGGGGATTAAGTTTTTTGATAATTGATAATCCCTGATGAACTCCTCCCGATCAAAAACAGCGGGCAAGATCTCCGGATGGGCGGTGACGGCGTTGTAGGCTTTGTCGAGGAGGGGAACGTAGCCGTTGGCCGCCTTAAATAAGGCCATGATTTGTTTTGGCTGTCGGTGAAGACCCTTTTTCGGTTTTGGGAGTAGATGTTTTGGCCTACCAATAATTTTGGTTATGAAATCGGAACTCGTGTCACGGATAGGAACTACGCCGGAACAGTGGACCAAAAGAAAAGACAAAAAAAGAAATTAAAAGTTAAAAAAACCCAATAATGCTTTTGGAGCTCAATAGCTAGAGTTGCTCTTCCCTTTGAAATAGCTTCTTGATCGACACCTCAGGGAAGAGAGGTGTACAGGCATGATAGGATAAAAAAGGGATTGTTATTCTACTGTAGAAATAAACGATAAAAATCATTGCGCATGGCGCTAATATTATAAAATCTTTACAAGGCAGTTAAACTTTAATTTTATCCGAAATAAGAGAGGGAAAGTTAAATTTAAAATGACGAAAAACTTTGCCAGCGACAATAATGCCGGGATTCATCCCGAGATTCTAAAAGCGATCACCGAGGCGAATCATGACTATGTTCCGGCTTACGGGGACGATCCTTACACTCAACGGGCGGTAGCTAGATTTCGAGAACATTTTGGGCCGGAGGTTGAAGTTTTTCTCGTCTTTAATGGGACCGGCGCTAATGTATTGGGACTACAGGCATTAACCGGATCGGCAGGCGCCGTAATCACTCCGGAGACGGCCCATGTCAATTGTGACGAAGGCGGCGCGCCGGAGAGATTTACCGGGTGCAAACTGCTGACGGTCCCCACCAAAGACGGTAAACTGGCGGTGGAAATGATCGAGCCTTTCTTGGAAGCGGTCGGCAACCAACATCATAGCCAGCCGAAGGCGGTTTCGATCACCCAATCCACCGAATTGGGCACAGTCTATACGGCTGCTGAGATTAGATCTATTGCTGATTTTGTTCACGAACATAATATGTTTTTACATATGGACGGTACCAGGTTGGCCAATGCCGCCGCCGGCTTGGGATGTAAATTGAGCGAGATTAGCGGCGATGCCGGCGTCGATCTCCTCTCCTTCGGCGGTGCCAAAAACGGTTTGTTGCTCGGAGAGGCGGTAATTGTTTTCAAGCCCGATCTGACGCGGGAATTTAAATACCTTCGTAAACAAGGGATGCAGCTCGCTTCGAAGATGCGTTTCATCAGCGCCCAGTTCGAACGGTTGTTAACGGATGATTTATGGCTCAGGAATGCCGCCAACGCCAACCAGATGGCCCGATTGCTCGCGGCTGAGCTGGTTAAGGTTCCGGGGATTACCATCACCCAAAAAGTCCAGTCCAACGGGGTCTTTGCCGCTTTCCCGCGCCAAATCATTCCCCGGGTCCAAGCAAAATATTATTTCTATGTTTGGGATGAAAAAGCTTCGATAGTAAGATTGATGACAACCTTCGACACTAACGAAGAAGATATTCGAAACTTTATCCAAGCTGTCCGGGAAGGAGTTTCCGGGTAATCTCATATTATTTGTTTTAATTGCATTTGGAGGGAAATATAATATTTAACGGAAACCACCCAATTGACGCTAAAAACTCGAATAAATTTCAAGTAGTTTGATATATTAGTGTTCATTTGCGTGTATTAGCGGTTAATAATTTTTATCGAGATCGGAGGTATTTCAATGAGTCCCAAAGTCAAATGGGGTGTGCTGGGTTATGCCCGGATCGCTAAGAACAATGTTATTCCGGCGATAAATCGTACCGATAACTCGGAGTTTTATGCATTGGCCTCCAGCGACCAAACAAAACTGGAAGAATGCCGCTCCCAATTTAACTGTTCGAAACTGTATGATAGTTATGAGGGGTTACTGGACGATCCCCAAGTTCAGGCAGTGTATATTTCATTGCCCAATTCCCTCCATAAGGAATGGGCTATCAAGGCAATGAACAAGGGAAAACATGTTTTATGCGAAAAACCGCTGGCTTTAACGGCGGCCGAATGTGAAGCGATGATAGCGGTGGCTGCTAAAAACCGGGTGCTTTTGATGGAGGCCTTTATGTACCGGTATACCGACCGGAGCGCAAAAGTACGGCAAATCTTGGCTAGCGGCGAGATCGGCGCAATTAAGTATATCAATTCTACCTTCCGTTTCTTCTTGGACCGGGCTAACAACATAAGGAACAAGCCGGAATTGGGCGGCGGTTCCCTCTATGACGTCGGCTGCTATCCTGTGAACTTTGTGGGAATGGTCACCGGAAGACTTCCTGAATCTTATTCAGTGGAATGTATCTTGGAAAACGGGGTGGACGTAATCTTCTCCGCAGTCCTTCGCTATTCCGACGGGGCCATCGCCACCATTAACAGCGGTTTCAACGCTTTTGGGGAAATGCGTTCCGAGGTGATCGGGACTAAGGGAAGATTGGAGATCCCCGATACTTTTATGGGAGATGCGGGTTACATTAATGTGATTACCGCCGAAGGGACCCGCCAAGCGCCGGTGGCCGAGTCCGACCGTTATGGTTTGGAAGTGGCGGATTTTGCCGCTGCGGTGTTGGAGGAAAGAGCGCCATTGCTGGGTCTTGATGAGTCGCTCCGGAATATGAGTCTGATCGAGGGTTTAATGGAACTGGCGCATAATAAAAAATAATACAGATAACGGTCATGAAAATTAACAAGTGTCATTTTTTGAATCATTATGGTAATTGATGAAATAAAGAGATATAGTTAAATCTGAAATCTTTTTTTATTTTTTAAAGAGGAAAAATGTTTTTCGGCAAGAAATATAGGTAAGACGAATATGCGGCCTTAAGGAGGAGAAGGATTTTGCCTAAAGAGTTTCTAAACGAGGATTTTATGCTTCAAAACGAAACCGCTGGAATTCTTTACCATGATTATGCTAAAGAGATGCCGATCTTTGATTATCATTGCCATTTACCGCCTCAAGACGTAGCTAATAACCGGCAGTTTGAGAATCTGACCCAAATCTGGCTGGGCGGCGATCATTATAAATGGCGGGCAATGCGGACCAACGGCGTTGACGAACGCTTAATCACCGGGAATGCCAGTGATGAGGAGAAATTTATGGCTTGGGCCGGGACCGTACCCTATACTGCCCGCAACCCCCTTTATCATTGGACCCATTTGGAATTAAAAAGGCCTTTCGGAATTGGCGGGAAGGTACTAAATCCGGAAACGGCCAAAGAGATATATAACCGTTGTAATGAATTGTTGACAACCGAAAAGTTTCGCGCCCGGGGGATCATGGAACAGATGAACGTCAAATTAGTTTGCACCACCGACGATCCGATTGACGATTTGGCGGACCATAAATTGATCCGGCAAGATTCAACCTTTAAGATCAAAGTTTTACCGGCATTCCGTCCGGATAAGGCGATGGCAGTCGAGTCCCCGGAAAATTTCAACGCTTATGTTGATAAATTGGCGAAAGCCGCCGGGATGCAAATTGAAAGCGCTCAAGGGATGGTAGAGGCCCTCCGGAAACGCCATGAGTATTTTCACCAGATGGGGAGCAGACTCTCGGATCATGCCTTGGAGCTTCCTTATGCTGAAGATTATACTATGGCTGAGATCGAAGGGATCTTTACCAAGGTCCGGCAAGGAAAGATCGTTAACCGGGAAGAAGTCTTGAAGTTTAAGTCAATGATGATGTACGAATTTGCTGTGATGAACGCCGAGAAAAAATGGGTAATGCAGCTGCATTGTAACTCGATCCGCAATCTGAACAGCCGGTTGATGAAAGCATTGGGCCCGGATACCGGTTTCGACGCAGTCGGCGATTATGAAATGGCGAACCCATTGGCCAAGTTCCTCGACCGCCTCGATCAGAAGAATCAATTACCGAAAACTATTATTTATACATTGAATCCCAAGGACAATGAAGTGATCGCCACGGTGATGGGTTGCTTTCAGGATGGTTCGGCGCCCGGAAAGATTCAATTCGGCAGTGGTTGGTGGTTTAATGATCAAAAGGACGGAATGATCCGCCAGATGGAGGCTTTGTCCCAATTGGGATTGCTCAGCCGTTTCATCGGGATGCTTACCGATTCCCGGAGTTTTCTCTCTTACCCGAGGCATGAATATTTCCGGCGGATCTTATGCAATATCATCGGAACCGACGTTGAAAACGGCGAACTGCCGAATGACACTAAGTGGCTTGGAAAGATGGTGCAGGATATTTCCTACAATAATGCCGTAAATTATTTTGGGATAAATGTCGATTAAGGGAGTATTACTCCCTTTTTTATATATCTGTGCATGGACCTAAATTTTTGATATAATAAATTAAAATTATTTCAGGAGGAAGAACTGATGCCTGGAACAATCGCAATTGTTGAAGATGAAGCCAACATAGTCGAATTAATAAAGTATAACCTAGACCGGGAAGGATACAGGACCATTTCCGCCAATAACGGTCGTAAAGGATTGGAGTTAGTCAAACAAGAATTGCCTGATTTGGTGATTTTGGATCTGATGCTCCCTGAATTGGACGGTCTATCGGTTTGTAAACAACTTCGGTCCGACAGTCAAACCAAGTCAATCCCGATTATCATCTTAACGGCGAAAAGTGAAGAAGCCGATCGGGTATTAGGTTTGGAAATGGGCGCCGACGATTATGTGACCAAACCCTTTTCCCCTCGCGAACTCGTAGCCAGAGTCCGGGCTGTTTTACGCCGTAGCGGTTCCGTGGATGAGGAGGAACCGGAGGTGATCGAGAGCGGCGTGATCCGAATCGATCTCCGGCAGCATCTGGTAAAGGTGAGGGGTGTGGAGGTTGAATTAACTCCCAAGGAATTTGACTTTTTAAAATTATTACTTCTAAACCCCGGACGAGCTTTTACCAGGGAATTTCTCTTGGAACATCTTTGGGGTTACGAATATTTTGGTGATACAAGGACAGTAGATGTTCATGTGCGGCGTTTGCGCCAAAAGATTGAAGAGGATCCGGCAAACCCCGAGTATTTGGAGACGGTTCGCGGAGTAGGCTATCGTTTTCGAGGTGAATAGTATGAAAACAATTTATTGGCAGCTAGGAGGATTTCTCCTCCTTCTTTTTTTGCCATTTTTGTTAGCGGGACAGCTCTGGGAAAATTCACGGTTCGGTTTCTTCGCATTCATTTGGTTTTTCGGCATTGGCTGGCTGATGTCACGTTGGTTGCGGGCGCCTTTAGAAGAAATACTGGAGTTTATGGATAATTTACGGTTGGGCGCTCCTTTTAAAAACCGGGTAACGCGGCGGGATGACTTGTATGGACGTTTAGCCAAGGGTTTGGAAAAATTGGAGCGGTCCCATACCAGCCATCTTAGTACTTTACACGGGAGGATGGAGGAGATCCAAGCGATTCTTTCCAGTATGTCGGAAGGGGTTGTGGCCACCGATATTACCGGGAGAATCAGTTTGATAAACCCTATGGCCGCGGAGTTATTTAATTTGACCCACGGCGAGGGAGTAGGAGAGTTTCCGTATAAAGTTTTTCCCGATTCCGAGCTGGGTGATGTCTTTCATCAAGTTTACGTAAAAGGATTTCCAGTTGAAAAGGAGATTAAATGGTCCACTCCGGAACGGGTTTTGAACTTGCGCTTAGCGCCAATCCGCGATGAAGTGGAAGAGATCCGAGGAGTAGTCGCGGTTATCGGCGATGTAACTAAATTACGCCGTTTGGAAACGATGCGTAAAGACTTTGTCGCTAATGTATCTCATGAATTAAAGACCCCGTTAACCTCAATCAAAGGTTTTGTCGAGACCTTACTCGATGGTGACCTGGAAGATAAAGATACTACCCGTAAGTTTATGACCATTATTTTTCAAGAAGCGGAACGCTTGAACAATTTAATCCACGATCTATTGGATATGTCGAAACTGGAATCCGGCCAAACTGAATTGCGGAAGAAACAGGTAGAACTTGAGCCGTTGGTTGATAGTGTTATTTTGTCGATTTCCAACCGGATTAATGAGAAGAAACTAAAATTGGACAAGGATATTCAGGCTAAAGTCCTTTGGGGTGATGAGGGTCTAATAAAAGAGCTGTTCATTAATTTAATTGATAATTCGGTTAAATATACCCCTCCCGGTGGTAAAATATCGGTGGGGACATTGAAAGAAAAAGGGGAAACAATAATCTATGTGAGAGACACCGGGTACGGAATCCCCACCGAGAATCTCTCCCGGATCTTTGAACGCTTTTACCGGGTTGATAAAGGAAGGTCCCGGGAGATGGGCGGGACAGGCCTTGGATTATCCATTGTCAAACATATCGTTGAACGGCATGGGGGAAAAGTCGCCGTCCAAAGCGAATTTGGCAAGGGGAGCGAGTTCAAGGTGACCATACCGGACGTTGCGCCGGTGAAGGAGAACTTGGATGGAAAGACTGAATAAATATTTAGCCCAGGCCGGAGTCGCCTCTCGTCGTCAGGCCGATTTATTAATCCGGGCGGGAAAAGTCAAAGTCAATGGAGTTGTTGTTAGTGAAATGGGGATTCGGATCAATCCCCAAGACGATCAAGTGGAGGTTGATGGTAAATCCATCAAAGGACTGGGTGAGTATGAATATTTGGTTCTGCATAAACCGCCGGGTTACTTGAGTACAGTGCGGGATCCATTTCAACGTCCTACCGTAATTGATTTATTGCCGAAAACAAAAACCCGGTTGTATCCGGTCGGAAGATTGGACCTTGATACCTCCGGGCTATTATTTTTCACTAACGATGGGGATCTTGCCTTAGCCTTGACTCATCCCCGCCATCTGGTAGAAAAAGTATACCGGGTCAAAGTTTCCGGAACGCCCGCGCCTTCGGACTTGCAAAGGCTAGCACGGGGAATTTTGTTGGAGGACGGCCCGACTGTTCCGGCAAAAATTGCATTAGATAAAGTCGAAAATGGGAATGCTATCATCGTAATTACCCTGAGGGAAGGAAGAAAACGTCAAGTTAAAAGGATGATGCGGGCGATCGGCCACCCAGTCCTGACGCTGCATCGGGAGGCGATGGGTCCTTTAACTTTGGGGACATTGAAACCGGGGGCTTACCGCCGCCCGACCGAATTTGAACTTGAGGAATTATTGAAGCTAAAGGAAGTAATTGAGAAACCGAACCGAAAAATAAGGAGTTGAAGTCTTTAGATGTCGGTTAAGGCCAAGATTCGACTTGATTTCAAAGCCGAGGACGGGGGAAGAAAGTTTTTTTGGAAACGCCGTAATTTGCAAGAGGCTGCCAAAATCTTACGTTCCAGACAGGTATCGCTGTTACGTAATTTACCTTTTCAAGGGCTGAACGTTGAAGAACTAAACGAGGACGGGGAAGTCTATTCAATACCGGATATAGTAAACCATGGGGAAGTTGCCTACGCTCCGCTGGAATTGACGGTTGACGCCGATTCGATCGAAGATTTGATGCAGTTTACTTTGAGGGAAGAGTTCCGTAAGATAAAAATCCTAGAGCCTGATGAGCTTTTTCTATCCAATGGGGAAGTGGAAAGACTTCTCTTTAGAGTTAATGAAGAATATCGCGATGAAATTTTGGACCAGGATTAAGGATAAAGCAATATCCTTTAAATAATTTTTATAAAGAAAGTTGGAGATAAAATGCCGGTCAGGTTTATTACCCGACATTTCATGAAGGATCTGGGGATTGATTTGGGAACAGCTAATTGCCTGGTTTACGAGGGCAAGAAAGGTATTCTTTTGCGTGAGCCATCGGTAGTAGCGATCAACAAAAAAACCAAAGAGGTATTGTCCATCGGCGTCGAGGCCCGCCAAATGATTGGCAGAACTCCGGGGGATATTTTGGCAATCCGTCCCCTAAGGGAAGGGGTAATCGCTGATTTTGAAATTACCCGGGAAATGATCAAGCATTTTATCCGTAAAGCCTGCCGGGGAAGTGTTTTTATAAAACCCCGGGTGGTGGTGAGCGTTCCTTCCGGCACTACCGATGTTGAACGGCGGGCTGTCATTGAGGCTACCGTTAATGCCGGAGCCCGGGAAGTATATTTGATTGAAGAGCCAGTGGCGGCCGCTATCGGAGCCGGTTTACCGGTCCATGAGGCTACTGGAAACATGGTGATCGATGTTGGCGGCGGCACTACTGATGTAGCGGTGATTTCATTAGGCGGAATCGTCACCGGCCAATCGGTCCGGGTAGGGGGAAGCAGCATGGACGAAGCGATCGCTAAATATATCCGGCGCAATTATAACTTGATGATCGGCGAAAGAACCGCGGAAGATATCAAGGTTTACATGGGCTCCGCTCACCCTTTGGAATCGGAAATTAAATATGATGTTCGGGGAAGGGACCACGTCACCGGGCTTCCAAAAGTAATTCAAATTACTTCGGAGGAGATCCGCGAATCCCTCCGGGAACCCCTTAACGCCATTATCGGCGCGGCGCGGTTGACTATTGAAAGGACCCCTCCGGAACTAGTGGCGGACATTATGTTCAAGGAGATTACCCTTACTGGAGGCGGGGCCTTATTGAAAGGCTTGGATAAATTACTCAGCAAGGAATTGGGAATGTTGGTTAAAGTAGCCGATGACCCTTTATCCAGTGTGGCGATGGGGACCGGGAAGACCTTGGAACATATTAACTTATTATCAAAGGTTTTGGTAGCAGCCAAGCGGGCCACTTGAGGGATTGATAGTCGACGATTGATAATTATAATAAAAGCGTCACTGATGTAGTATGTCCAGTATCAAGCGCGATGAAGATGCTAAACCGCCGGAAATTTTATCCGGCATTTTTAGTATGCTCAAAGGTTACTGGGGGGCAGAAAGCCTTTGTCCTCCAGTCGATTAATTAAAAGGATTTTTTAGGATTATGGTGAATAAATTAAGATTAAATCGGTTTAATTAAGGAGCGTTTTATTTGTTTAAATACAGAAGTTGGCAATTGGGAGTGGGAATTGTCGCGATGGTTTTAAGTATGTTATTAGTGATGCAACTTAAGACCGGTCTAAAAATGCGCGCCAATTTACCGACCAGGCAGATCCCGGAGCTGGTTAAAATGTTTAACAGCCAGAAGATGTCAATTAATAGGTTAGAACAGGAAAACGCCTACCTTCGCCAACAGTTAAAAGAATATGACCGGGATCGGGAAGTCATCAGGTTGAAGATGGTTGCCGGTTTGATACCTCTTGCCGGAAAAGGGTTAAAGATTACCTTGAGCGATTCGGAACGGGAATTAAAAGAATATGAAGATCCCATGTTTTATGTAGTCCATTATGATCAATTAGAATTATTAGTCAATGAATTAAGAGCGGCGGGAGCAGAGGCGATCTCAGTCAACGGCAACCGGATTGCCCATTCCTCCGGATTTAGCTGCGCGGGCACTACTATTTTAATTGATACTAAAAGGCTGGCGCCACCTTATGTGATTGAGGCAATCGGCGATCCGGACAACTTAAAAAACGCTTTAATGATGCCGGGGGGATTCGTAGAACAACAAATATTATCTTTTAACCTTAAATTTGTAGTGGAAAAGGCTGATCGCCTGCTTATTCCGGCCTATAAAGGAAGCCTTACCTTTGAACATGCCCAACCGGCTAAGGAGGAAATATAATTTGTTAACTATTCTGGGAGCGATCATCGGGATTCTTATCGGTATTCTGATGCCCTTCGATATTCCCGTCAGTTTAGTGAAATATACGGCTATCGCTATTTTAGCCGCTCTAGACGCTATTTTTGGCGGTATTAGGGCCCAATTGGAACAGAAGTTTGTCTTTTTCAAATTTATCAGCAGCTTTTTTACGAATACGGCCTTGGCTTCCCTATTAGCCTATATGGGTGATATTTGGGGAGTTGATATTTATATCGGAGCGGTAGTGGCTTTTAGCATCAGGCTATTCCAAAACCTATCCTTAATCAGGGAAGAGTTGTTTGAACGTTTTTGGTGGTGGCATGCCGGCGGTAAAAGTAAAGATCTAAACTAAAGATACTGAGGGAAAAATCTTTTAATAGCGGTATGATCTATCGGAATGACTTGCAATGAATCTTGAGAACCGCCCTTAGTGGGAAGGCCGACGCTGCGCTCCACTCGGGGCTTTATTGTATTCCGGAGGCAATTGGCGTGCTTGAGTTTTGGGACTGGTAATTTCCAATCGAGATTACCAGCCCCTTGCGCAAAGTAATTCATATTCTAATCCAATGCTTGTCGATTGTCATCCGTAATCTGAAGGGATAATTGGATGGATGCCGAATATTAATTTTTTAGAGTTAAAGAGATATAGATTGAAATGAATTTTGATGATGCCTTTCCATCCTTAAATCATGGATGGAAACGAGCAAATTATAGTATTTATTTCAATTTATAATCAGGGAAAATATGTCGCAATAATTCAGGCGGTCAAAAAATTTATCGCGACATATCTAGTACAATTATATGGAGGCATGACTATTGCGGATCGCTGTATTTACCAATTGCTACCAACCATTAGTTAACGGAGTGGTCGGAGCTGTAAGTTTGCTGCGTAAAGGTTTTATAGAACTGGGACATGAAGTTGATATCTTTACGCCGAAATTCGATGATTATGTTGATGTAGAACCCGGAATCTACCGGTATCCGGCCGTCGATCTCACCCGGAAAGTGAAATATCCGGTTGCCATTCCTTATTCGCCTAAAATTTCAAAAGCATTAAAGGGATTGGATTATGATATAATTCACAGCCATCATCCTTTCGTGTTAGGCCCGTTAGCTCTTAAACTGGCGCGAAGCAGGAAAACGCCGATCGTTTATACTTTTCATACTCAATACGATCAATACACCCATTATGTGCCTTTGCCTTCCTCTTTGGTAAGGTGGTTTTCTAAAAATCAAGTCCGGAGTTTTGCTCAGTCAGTTGACCAAATAACTACTCCGGCGGATACAGCCAGGCAAATTCTTTTAAGATACGGGGTTACCAATGATATTCAAGTTATTCCCAACCCGACGGACCTGACCAGATTTCAAACGGCCAATAGCGACTTGGTAAAGAAGAAATATCGGCTTTCAAAGGAAAAAATCTTAATCAATATCGGCCGGGTGGCGCCGGAGAAAAATTTAGGCCTTCTTTTACAATCGTTCCGGATCATTCTAACCAAAGCCCCCGAACCGGTTAAATTAATGATCGTAGGCGACGGCCCGGCTTTGAAAGGTCTGAAACAACTAGCCTCCGAAATGGGAATTGAGGAGAAAGTCATTTTCACAGGCATGGTCGATCCGGCATTGGTTCCTAATTATTTGGCGACGGCAGACTTGTTCGTAATGACATCCAAATCGGAGGTTAAACCATTGGCCCAATTGGAGGCTTTAGCTGCCGGAGTGCCAATAGTCGCCGTATCGGCCGCGGGGGCCAATGATACGATTACCAATGAGCAAAACGGGTTATTAGTGGCTGAAAATACGGAAGCTATTTCGGGAGCGGTTTTGGATCTAGCTTTTAATCCGGAACGGCTGGCTGCTTTTAAGCGCGAAGCGCTCCTCACAGCGGAAAGATATTCCCACCCACGGATTGCCGAGGAATATCTCCAATTATTTAATGAAGTTCTACGACGAAAGAAATGAATGTGTTTCCAAAAGCTTTGGGGGTATGATAATGACGAGGCCATCCTGGGAAGAGTATTATTTAAACATCGCGACGCAGGTTGCGGAACGAGGAACCTGTTTGCGCCGGAAGTTCGGGGCGGTTATAGTTCAAAACGGGCAAATCATCAGCACCGGTTATGTCGGAGCGCCACGGGGCACTGTTAATTGTTGCGATTTGGGCCAATGTCCCAGAGAAGCGGCGCACATACCTCCGGGAGAACGTTATGAGCTCTGCCGTTCAGTGCATGCCGAAGCCAATGCCATAATCCACGCCGATCGGATCAGCATGTTAGGCGCGACCCTTTATTTAGCTTGCTTGGACGCTAATACCGGCGAGTTCACCCCTAAAACCAGACCTTGTCGGATGTGCACCAGGATGATTATTAATGCCGGTATTGAAAAAGTGATCGTCCGGGATGAACCGGGTAAGTATGCCGAATACCTGGTGGCGGATTGGGTATGGGAAGAGAATATCAATTTGAAGGAAGCGAACGGATATTAATTGGAGAGAGCAGGATTCTTTCAGCCTATTGCTTCCCGGGTATTTTGTATTCATAACGGAAACGGCAGGAATATAGAACATTATTTGTCGAACTTGTGTTTTGTTTAAATAACAACTATTTTGGAAGGAGCGAATCATTTTGGTTCATAAGATTACCTTGATTCCGGGGGATGGGACCGGACCGGAGTTGACCGAGGCAACCCGCCGGGTGATTGAGGCCACCGGAGTTAAAATCGATTGGGAAGTCCATGATGCCGGTGTGGACGTGATGGATAAATTCGGCACGCCGCTACCGGAGGTTGTTTTGGAATCAATCCGCCGCAATAAGGTGGCTTTGAAAGGACCGATTACCACTCCGATCGGGACCGGATTCCGCAGTGTTAACGTTGCCCTGCGGCACGCCTTAAATCTGTACGCTTGTGTTCGTCCTTGCAAATCCTACACGGGAGTCCGTTCCCGATATCAGAATATTGATGTGGTCATGATTCGGGAAAATACTGAAGACCTATACGCCGGTGTAGAATTTGACCTGGGTTCTCCGGAGGCTAAACAAATCATCGCCATGTCCAAAGGTAAAATTCGGGAGGACTCGGCGATCTCGCTCAAGCCTTTATCGACTACCGGCTGCCGGAGGATTGTCAAATATGCTTTTGATTATGCGATCCAAAACGGCAGGGAAAAAGTGACCGCCGTCGCTAAGGCGAATATCATGAAATTTACCGACGGACTCTTTTACCGGGTTGCCCGGGAAGTGGCCAAGGAATATGAGGGGCAGATCGCTTACGAAGAAGTTTTGGTTGATGCCATGTGTATGCAGCTGGTGCAGCGTCCGGAAGCTTTTGATGTATTGGTAATGCCGAACCTGTATGGGGATATTCTTTCCGATCTTTGCGCCGGATTAGTTGGCGGTTTGGGAGTCGCGCCGGGAGCCAATATTGGGGATGGCGTAGCCCTGTTTGAACCGACCCATGGTTCGGCCCCCAAATATAAAGGGCAGAACAAGGTCAATCCGACGGCGTTGATTCTATCCGGGATGCTAATGTTGAGGCATATCGGCGAGACTGAGGCGGCCGATGGTCTGGAACGGGCTGTGGCGGCGGTGATAGCGGAAAACAAAGCCGTTACTTATGATATGAAACCGGACCGGAATGATCCGACCGCGGTTGGGACCAGTCAAATGGCGGATGCGATTATCGCCAAAATGAAGTAGTTAAATCAAATCAACCAGATCCTTTTCAAAAAAAAGGACACGACTTTGGTTTACTTGTGGCAGGTGGGGTTGGGTGACTGCATCTGTTCAAACCTCCCTCATACATGGGCCAGCGATCGCGCTTCCCGTAGTCCGTGGGGAAACAGCAAAGGCCGGCGCACAAACGCGCTGGCCTTTGGCCTGTTATTCTTCGGGTCAAGTTGACCCGAGCCTGTTTTGAAGGTGGGAGGAACCGCCGCGCTTTCCCGAACGCCCTCTTTTTTATGCTAAGCGGGTCTGGAACCTCCTTGCAAAAACGAAGATCCAAATAGCGCATAGTGGCAATGCCATTGTCAATGAGAACGGCCCCAAACCCTCCGTGATGATTTTGCCAATCCAGAAAGAGGGTAGAAAGGCAAGAAAATAATCATAGGGGGCAGGGATAACCCAAACAGCGACAAGCCCCAACAGGCTTATCCCCATCAATTTTGAAAGGGCAAGTCCCTCCACACGGTTTGCCGCCATTGTCACCACCATCATCGCAAGTGCTATTCCCATTAAAGCGCTGATAAACGAAGAGCACAGCGTAGCCATTAGGGATAGCCCGGAAAGTCCGCAAATAAGTGTGATAATGATTGTTAAGCAGACAGTCCATACCATAGGAAAACCTATACGCGCAATCATGTATGAATACCCTGCGGTTGGCGTAACCTGATAAAATGCGCTTATCCCTTCGTCCCGTTCTTCCAGCAACAGAAATGCTGTTATCATCGCCGTAAGCATTGGCGTTAAGCAGATTAAAGCCCCGTCCACAAGGCCATACCACGACGTTAATGTGAATGATAGGCGCTCCTCCACTATCCTGTTTGCAAAGGGAATTGCCAGCTTGAACAATAACCCGATAATCGCGGGGACCGGGACAAGGGCAAATAACATTCCATCCCGTGTAATTTGCCGCAGGCCGATTTGGAACAGTTTTATAGTTTGCCTCATGCCTTTTCGCCTCCCTCCATCTGCATGGCGATGGGAATACGTTTTGTGGCGAGTATCGTAACGATAACGAACCACACAAGCATTGTGATAAGCAGCCAGCCATAGGCCCCATCAGACAGTCCTAACGAAAGGGCAATCACACGCCAAAGGGCCATGCCGGGCGTTATGTCCAGTATCGGCGTGGATAGGCCGAAGGCTGCTACAACAGGCGGCGTTATCAAGACGATCAACGGCAAGGAGGCGATCAGCATATAGTGATTGACGCTGCGGGCATAGGACGCAATCAAAAGCCCTATAAGCGTAAAGAGCATCGCGCCAAACAATGTACCGAATGACAGTAATAGATAGTTTGTATTTTCTTTCAAGCCGGCAAACGCAATGACATTAGCGGCCAGTGTTGAAATGATCGCAAGTGAAACAGCCTTTGACAAGACATATTCTATCGGCTTGAGCGGCGAAATCCCCCAAAAGCTGTGCAGACCCTCGCCTTTTTCCAAAAGCCATATCCCCCCAATAAAGAACGCGCCGAGCATGGCAGGGTCTGTCAGAATGATAACGGACGCAACTATTCGTCGATATTCAAAAGGACATAAGAATAAAACCACCACATATATTGCGCTGATAAAGGCATAAAGAAAATAGAAACCATATTTCATCTGATACCGTATATCGCCCATAAGTGCGGTTAAACACCTCATTGTAAGCACCTGCCCGTCAATTCTATAAACACATCTTCCAGCGTCCGTTCTTTTGAATGTATGCTCTTTAGTGTTCCCAATCGCAATGCGGTCTGAAAGTCCGGCGACGCGCCAAGTTCGGCAAGCGCACAGGAACTACTTATCTCTTTTCCATCAGAAAGATACCGATAGCCAACTTGTGTATTTGCGCCTTGTTCGCGCAAGGCGTAGGGGGCGTCAAGCGCCTTGATTTTTCCGTCAACAATAAAGGCGACACGGTCACAAAGTTCCTCAGCATCGTGCATATTGTGGGTCGTCAGGATTACGGTCTTGCCCATGCGCTTTTCTTCAAGTACCATATTTTTCAAAATCTTCGCATTGGTGGGGTCAAGGCCGCTGGTCGGTTCGTCCAGAAAAAGCAACTGCGGGTTATGGATAAGGGCGCGCACAAAGCCGAGCCGCATTTTCATTCCTTTAGAAAAACTGCCAACCTTTTTTTCGGCATCATTTTCAAGCCCGACCTTTTCCAATAGTTGCATAGGATTAGTAGGCTTCGCAGAATACAGGGCGGCGAAGTAGTTTAGGTTCTCCACGGCGGTGAACTTGTTATAGAAGTTTGGAAACTCAAAGTCAACCCCAATCTTTTCGTAGTAGGTGTTTGCCCGATTTTTCATTTCCATATCAAAAACGCGGACACTTCCCCGATAATCGCGAAGGACGCCCGTTAAGATTTTTTGCATTGTGCTTTTTCCCGCGCCGGATGGGCCGAGAAAGCCGAATATTTCCCCCGGCTTCACTTCAAAGCTAATTCCCTGTATCGTGTCGTTTGGGACTTTGTGATATTTGAGAAAAACGTCTTTTACAGCTATCATTTTTCATCACTCACAATCTCTTTTAATACACCGTCAAGGATTGTATTCATTACTGTTGTTCGGGTAATTTCATCTTCATGCGTCAAATTGAAAAAGC
Source organism: Bacillota bacterium (assembly GCA_023394955.1). Taxonomy (GTDB): domain Bacteria; phylum Bacillota; class UBA4882; order UBA8346; family UBA8346; genus JAAYHS01. The sequence continues at coordinate 4,087 of JAEWZY010000008.1, read as the reverse complement.
CTAACGCCACGATTTGTATAATTTTTGCGGCTGTCGGAATGTCACAGGTGAAATGAACGCCATGTTTTTGTAGCTTCAACAATTCGTCGCCATCATCGCGGGTATGCGCTTCTACTACTTCTTTGGGGAGTTTGCGAAAAAGATAATTGGTCGTTTCATTATCTACCGTCCGCATGAGCGGGTAACGCTCAAACTGTTCAATCATCCAAATAAAGGTTTGCTTCATGAGTTCACGCGGCGGCAAATCAGAATGGGCCTGCAAAAAGCAATCCATTTCCATCCACATTCTGTTCTGCATGGCAATCACGATTTCCATGAAAAGGTGTTCTTTGCTCGGATAGAAAGAGTAGAAAGAACCTTTGGCTATGCCGGTAGCTTGCACCAGCTCATCAATAGAAACCTTTTTGATGCCATAAGCGGTGAATAGCCGCTCACCTTCTTTTAACAGCTTGTTTTTGATGATTTTCTTTTCTTGTTCGCTGAAACGTGGCATGGGTAAGTCTCCTATCTATATGACTAAAATATTATTGTTAGTCATATAGATATATTATCATTTTCTGTGCGTACTGTCAACGGCTTTACGGGCTTGCCGCTAAACGCAAGCAGGCAACCGTGGCCACAGTTGCGTATTTTTGACATTTTGCCTCCGGCGAAAATGCCAAAATCTGCTTGTTTCTGCTTGTTGGGAGTGCCTTCCCCAAACCCTGCACTTCGGGTCGGGTTGACCCGAAGAAAAGGCCTACTAACAACAACGCCGCTCCTTGTCCAGTGGGGAGCGCAGCTTGTTAGGTTGGTAGTCCGTTTCGGATTTTATCGTGTGTACCCTTGTCAAATATACTTAGCAGTTTTCTATTTCAAAGGAAAAAATCAGCCGCTTCTTTAATAACTGATAAAACTATATTTAACTTGTCCAATAAAGAAAACGTAATCAGGAAAATCTATTATAAGTAATATCGAACGGATCAGGGGGTCAAGTTTTGAGACGGTTCCCGGAACTTTACAAAAGAATATTAAAAACCAAAGCCTCCCGACGTCTTATCATAATATCCGTCGGATTAATAACGCTTCTATTGATGATTGAATGGGGTTTGAATTTTTGGATTCGTTCCGGATTACACCGGAGTCTGGCAACAGATAGGAGTGAAAGTACTGAAATTACTTCGAAGATAAGTTGGTTAGGATTAAAGGATATTTTGGCGGGAAAGGTAAACCGGGTTACTGTAAACGCCAAAGATTGTGTGCTTAGTGATTTACGTTACTCGCAATTGCTCATTGACAGCCAAGGGTTCCGGTTTGATTTGGCGGTATTGTTAAAGAGAAAAGAGTTAAAGATTATGGAAATGAAAAAAACCCGAATCAACGGAATTATCAAAGAAGCAGCCTTAAATGAATATTTGGGGCTGCGTTACCCGGAATACAAAAGCAGTGTTAAGATCAAACCGGGAGGATTAATTCTTTCAGGTTCGGCGCAAATTTTAGACCGGATTATCCCAGTTGAGCTTGAAGGGGACCTTAGAGCCATTTCCGGGAAGAGATTGCGTTTTTATCCAACCCGGCTCTTGATAGCCAACAGTAACGTATCCGGTTCTTTGTTACGGATCGTCAGCGAACAGGTGCCTTTGGAGTTCAGGATTATGGAAGAATGGCCGTTAAAAGTGAGCGCTTTTAAACTGGAAGCTCAGGAAATAAAGGTTGCCATGGAAGAATTCGAAACCTGAAGCAGGTAAGCGCCGGTCGATCTCGAATTGAAAATGGAGTGTTATCTGCAATGTTATTGCATTTTGGATACCTGACTGGAGGGTGAATACTAATGAGCAAGCCGGTTATCTTCGTTTCGACCTGTGAATTCTCCGGAGATATGCATGGCGAGGTCTTAATTCGCGAGCTTAAGAAGAAAGCTCCTGCTGCTTTTTTTTATGGCATTGGCGGCGCCCGGATGGCAGACGCCGGTATGGAGCTGTTATTCGATCCGACCCGACAAAGTACCCTTGGTTTCATAGAAGCTTTGAAAAATATCGGGAAATTGAAGAAAGTAATCAAGGCTGCAGTGGCCGAATGGGAAAAAAGGCGGCCCGATATTGTTATCTGGCTTGATTCCTGGGGATTTAATATCCTGTTGGCCAAGGAAGCTAAAAAAATGGGAATACCGGTAGTGTGTATGTTCTCCCCTTCCGCCTGGGCTTATGGCCGGGGGCGGGCCGTTAAGATGGCGGAACGGGTTAGTATGTTATTGGCGGTCTTTCCTTTTGAAGCGGATTTTTACCGCCAATTTGGGATTAAGGTAGCTTCGGTCGGTTATCCTTTAATCGATCGAGTCAAGAACGATATGGAACCCGAAGAATACCGCAGCCGTTTGGGAGTGGCTCAGGGCCAAAAGTTAGTAGCGTTATTGCCAGGAAGCAGACGGCAGGAAATATTAAAATTACTAGGACCAATGCTAGCGGCGGCGACGATGATCGACAAAGAACAGCGGGTCAAATGGGTTATACCTAAAGCTGATTCTATCGACAGGGAAAGCTTGAAGGCGATTGCTAATTCATATTCAGTGGATTTAGAGATTAAAGACGGGGATGTTTATAATCTATTAGCTGCCGCCGATGGGGCAGTCATCGCGTCCGGGACCGCCACCCTGGAAGCGGCGCTCCTGAATACGCCGTCGGTAGTTATTTATCAAGTTTCTAAAATTTCATTCTTTATTTATCGTAAATTGGCCGCGCCTCAGTTCAAAAAGGAAATGATGGTGGCTTCGCCTAATTTGATTTTAGGCCGCAAAGTATATCCGGAATTATTACAAGAAAACCTCACCAGTGAAAATATTGCCGGTTATCTGCGGAAGATATTGAATGATACGCAATATAACCAACAAATGAAGGCCGAACTGAAAAAAGTCCGGGAGTTAATCGGACCTCCGGGAGTGATGGAGCGGGCCGCCGGATTAATCTTAAATGAGATCGCCAAATAGATTGCCCTTTTAGGTTGTTCTATCATACCCGACTCTTGAATAAAAGTTTATCATCTACGTTGGATTAAATTTCGATAATACATCCTGTCCCTAAAGCCGGGCATGATGAAATGAATATGAATTTAATTCATCCTATATAGTCGGGGGTGACGGAATGAAGATCATCTTTTTCAATCAAAAACAACTCAAGTTGGTTTTAATAGCATTTATCTCGTTAATCGTAATCGTTGGAACTTTTATTAACCGGGAACCGATTTCCAGGAATATTTACGGTGTTAAACCCGGGGTTCTCCTGGAAGGCCGTTTAGTTCAGGGAATGCTCCCCCGGGAATTAACGGAATTAGTCAGGCAATGGGCCTTAAAAATTAACCGGGAACCAGTTAATGCTTCCTATTTTCCGGAGACCGGGGAAATTATCCCCGCGCAACCCGGGAAAAGTGTCAAGGTGGCCGAGACTGTAAACCAAGTATGTTTAGCCCCGCCCGGCTCCGATCTTAAATTGCTAGTTATGGAATTGCAACCTAAGATCACTGAAGAATATTTTAAACCGTTGTACCATGGAAAACCCGACTCGTCCCGGGTGGCTTTGGCGATAAACGTGGCCTGGGGTGAAGAATACCTTTCGGAAATGTTGAAAATATTAGCTGAAGAGAAGGTTAAAGCGACCTTCTTTTTAGTGGGCTCATGGGTCAAGGCCTTCCCGGACCTAACCCAAGAATTGTTTCGTAATGGCCATGAACTTGGAAACCACGGTTTATACCACGGCCATCCTTTACAGATGAAACGGGATGAGCTGAAACGGTTAATCTTCGAAAACGAGCGACTTATTCAGTCGGTTACCGGAAAAAGACCAGTTAATTTGTTCGCTCCGCCCTACGGCGAAATCAGCCCTTTAGTGGTAAGCGCCGCCGGAGAATTAGGATATCAAACGATTATGTGGTCCGTTGATTCGGTAGACTGGAAGAACCCGGCTCCGGAAATACTATTGAATAGAGTTTTATCCAAAATCGAGCCCGGCGGGATCATTCTGTTACATCCTACCGCGCCAACTAAAACTGCCTTGAGGGAATTAATCCGTTCCCTCCGTAAGAAAGGATTGGAACCGGGAACGGTATCCGGGGTTTT